>NZ_JBPFDE010000001.1:0-687090 GCF_051025595.1 Pantoea phyllosphaerae | reverse complement strand
CCAGCCCAGCGTGCCGGCAGACAGGCGGTTATTCGCCGCATCCGCAGTAGAGGCGATGACCGCGCCGTTAAGCTGCGCATGGTTGCCGACAAAGATGTCATAGCCGCCGTCGCCCGCAAACAGCCCGCTCTGGTCGCCGACGCTGGCGTACTCGCTGTTTATCCTGCTTTTGCTGAGGCTCAGCCCGGCCGAACCGCCCGTGCCCCAGGTGAAGCTGAAGCCGCCGCTGGCGCTCTGCTGTTTGCTCTGATAGTTATCGGTATCCTGCAGGCTGGTGAGCGTGAGGTTATTGCCCGCGCTGACGCTGATGCTGCTGCCCAGCGCCTGCGCGCCGGAGAGCAGCGTGTCGTTGCCGCTGCTGAGCGTCAGGTTATCCTTCGCGTTGACGCGGCTGTTGACGTGGGTCGTGCTGTCTCCGTTCTCTCCGCCGCTGGCCATATAGCCGCTGGCCTGTACGCCGAAGCCGGTTTCTTTGCCGATGGCGGCATGCACCCCGGCGCTCCAGCCGGATGATTTGTTGCTGCTCTTCTGTTCGGTATGGTTGCTGGCGGCGATCAGGTTCAGGTCGTGCGCGGCGGCCAGCGTTACGTTTTTGCCAGTGATACCGCTGCCTGCCAGCGTCAGATCGCCGCTGGCGCCGTTCGCGCCGGTGGCGACGACGGCCACGCTACCGCCCCCGCTGAGCGAACTGCCGCTGACGGTATTGCTGCTGTATTCCGATGAGGATTTGCTCTTGCTGGACCCGACGTTAAGCGCGATTTTAATGCCGACATCGTCTATTTTGCCATTAGCCAGCGCCGAGGCAGAATCCTGGACCGCGTCTGACATCGCCCAGCCGCTTTCCAGCATCTTCACGGCGTTAAGCGCCTTCAGGCGATCGTCCCCTGCCTGGCTCGCCTCTTTTGCCTGCGAGCCCAGGCTCAGCAGCGCGTCGGTGATCGGGCTGGTGAGCTGCAGCGTCAGGCCGCTCTGCTTCTGCTCATAGCTCTGGCGTCGCGTCAGCGTGTCGTTGCCCGGATCGATAGTAACCGATCCGCCAGCCAGGCTGATATCCTGCTTCGCGATCACGTCGGAACCTGCCACGCGCGCATCCTGACCGGCAACCAGCGTCACGTTGCCGCCGGTGCTGCCGATGGTGCTGGCGCTCTGGCTCTGGGTGGTACCGTCCTGCTTCAGCTGCTGTTTCGTGGATGCGCTGCCAAAGGTCACGCCAAGGCCGCCGCCGCTGAACATGCCGCTCTTTTTGGTTTCGCTCAGGCGATAGCTGGTCTGGGTATCGGTAGCCGCCGCGATGGTGAGATCGTTCCCGGCTTTCAGGCCCACATCGCCTTCGCCAATCACTGAGGATCCTTTCACCGTCAGGTCATTGCCCGCGATGATTGAAACGCGATCGCCGCTCAGCTGCGAGGCTTTTTCAGCAGTGTCGCTCTCTTCGCTGATGGTGTGGGTGGTCTTTTTGCTGAACAGCCTTTTTTTGGTTTTCGTCTCTTCTTTGTAGGCGTAATCGCTCTCCGTGGCGGTCGTGATATTCACGTCGTGACCAGCCTGCAGCGCCAGATCGTTGTTCGCGGTGAGAGTGCTTGCCTGGCTGGTGATATCGTTTCCAGCCACCAGCGTAGCGCTGCCGCCGCTGACAATCTCGGTGCCCTGCTGACGTACCGTTTCATTAATAACGGTTTTTTTGCTGCCGCGTTCGCTGTTGCCGGTTCGGCTCTCTTCCGCGTTCAGGTTGATATTGCGTCCGGCCTGCAGCCCGACATCGCCGTCTGCAACGATTGCGGCTGCCTGACTAGTGAGATCCTGACCTGCAGCCAGCACCAGATCCCCACCCGAAGAAACTGTCGTGCGATCTGAACCAGAGCTATGCGTCTCCTTGTTCCCCTTGCTCTGCTTGCTGCTCTCACTGGTTTGTGCGGCGTTAAGCTGCAGATTGTTTGCCGCGCTGAGGGTGGCATTGCCTTTGGCACTAACATCACTGGCCGTAATCGCCACATCGTGTCCGGCCTCAATAAGAAGGTTACCGCCAGCACTGACCCGGCTTCCCTGATAGAAAACTTTGTCGTTCTGAACTGGCTTATAACCACTGCCGGATGTTGTGGCTAGCTGATTGGCATTAAGGGCAATGTCGCCCCAGGCGCTCATTAACAGATTGCTGCCTGAGGAGATGGATGCTCCATCAAGCGTAATATCTTTACCCGCATTGAGTATTAAGGATTGGTCTGCAGTGATGGTGGCAATGCTGCCAGTCTGAACGTTTTTCAGGCTATTACTGACTATCCCAAGCGGATTAGATAACGTGATGTTATTGATGCTGCCATTCAGCGTTTCCAGTGCGACGGTTTTGCCCTGAAGGACGCTGCTGACATTGTTGATATCACCAATTGCGCTGAGATTCAGGCTGTTACCCGCTTTCACAAGCCCATCATTCAGGTTACTGATACTGTTCTGGCTATCGAGAGACAGACTGTCCGATGCCAGCAGCGTACTGCCGCTGTTAGTTAATAAGCCGGCGGTCACGTTGACATTTTTAGCTGCAATCACGCTACCGTTATTAACGGCTGTATCTTTGGCTGAAAGGTAAAGTTTAGGCACCATGACGGTTTCGCCATTAATGGTCGCCGACTCCCACCACAGAATGCTATGGTCGAGAGAGGCAATCTGATCGGCGGAAAGTGAGACGCCAAACTGCAGCCCCAGCGACTGTTTAGCCGCCGCGGCGTTATCCATCAAATACTGCATCTGTTCCAGGTCCGACCCGATGCCATTCAGATACTGGCTGCCGGTCTGGTTTAGCACCACATTGCTGACGTAACGGGTATCAAAAGCCGCATCGCCGAGGAATCGATAGTCTCGCTCAGGTTTCAGATTGAGGCGGTTGAGCAGGTATGAAGAGCCAAGAAAAGCATTCGCATCCGTATACTGCTGGCGAATTTCTTTTGGTGCGCTGCCAGGCTGTTTGCCCAGCAGCGTATTGAGATCGCTAAACAGACGAGTGTCCATCTGACCCATCCCATCCAGCTTCGGGTTGACCGTGATGAGATAAGGACTTGAGGAGCTGGTGGAAACAACAAAATAGCCGTTGTCACTGACTGGTATCGGATACGCGCTAATATCAACCGCTCTGCCCTGAAATTTTTTCAGCGTGGCTCCTTTGGCTTCAGACCCGGCATCTTTCAGGGCATTTGACACACCAAAACCGACGCGGCCTTTCTCGCTAACGGACCTGTCAGCAAGGGCTTTAGTATCATTGCTTTCCGCTGCCAGCGCACCAGTGCCGTTGATCTGCAGAAGTGCGTTCTGAACCTGGTCTTTCCACGCAGGTGAGGTCACCGCGACTTTGTCTGCTGTTACAGGTAATTGCTTCTGAGCCGTTCCACCTATCGTCTGCTGAGTCAGCGTGTTTAATACCGGTGCGTTAAGCGTGTTTACGCTTCCGCTAACATGTGGATCGGTGGAGGTGTTGCTGATGTTCTGACTGAAGTCAGCAGTAATGGTATTCCCCGCCTGAATGACGCTGCGGTAGACGTTGCCACTGCCGGTCGTTTCGTATACCGGGCTGCCATCAAGCGTGTAGCCAAATGAGCTTGAGGACGCGCCGCCGTTATAACGGTAGATCTGATAAACCGTTGTCGTGCCATCCGTCCAGCTCTGGTTATTTAGCTGATTGCCTGACAGCGCCATATTGTTACGGGCAAGCAGAGTGGACGCGGAATTGTCCAGCTGCGCGGCCTGTACATTCAGATCCCTGCCCGCCGCAATACGTCCTGCTCCTCCATTAGCAGTAGCGGTCACGGCAATCGACTGATACGCCACCTTTTGCACCTGAACATCAGCGTTTGGTCTGTAGCTGTATGTATGGGTTTCCCAGTCATCCCCATGACCGTGATGATATTGGGTACCACTAACGTATTGACTGTAATCGCTGGATTTAAACCACGTAAACGGGATCCTGACATTGGGACCATTCGCCCATGAGGGTGTAGCTAACTGAGTGACCTCATCATGAGTACTTAGCCCATCCCGCGTATTCAGCAGATGCCCGGTCCTGATAGTAATATCGCCATTCTGCGACTCAATCGTTCCCGACGTATTAATCACCTCGCCATTAGCATTCCCCGCCGCATCGCCCTGCATCCACAGGCTGTTGCCCGCCAGCATATCCCCGCGCTGGTTGCGGATGCTGTTCGCGTAGAGCGCCAGGTTTTGCCCGGCATAAATCAGCGCAGCGTTGACGATGCTGCCCGGCGAGCTCAGGGTCAGGCTGCCCAGCGTACCGGTAAAACCATTAACCGTGATGTCGCTGCGGCTGTTCAGGCTGACGTTGCCGCCGCCCTGTAACGTGCCGCTGCCGTTCAGGGTGATGCCGTTGCCGCTCAGGCTGCTGTCGCCGCTCCCGGTGGTGATCTGGCCGTTATTGGTCAAATCGCCGCCCGCACTCAGCGTCAGCGCCTGGCCCTGCAGGGTGCCCTGATTATCGATCGCGCCGTTGCTGCTGATGCTGAGCCGATTGCCTGCCGCCAGCGTGTGGCGGGCGGTAAAGCCGTTAATCAGGTTGAGGGCGGCGTCGCCGAGCGCCACTACCTGACCCAACTGATCGAAGCCGCCGCTCTCCAGCAGCAGGTTACCGCCGCTGAAGAGTCTGCCGGTCGCCTGCTGCGTCACCTGCGACGCCTTCACGTTAAGCTGACTGACGCCCAGCAGCGTTCCATTGTTAGTGAGCTGCGCGTAGTTCACCGTCAGGCTACCGCCCTGCGCGGTGCCCTGGTTTTGCAGCTGCGCGCCGGTCAGCGTGCCCTGCCCGTCGGCCAGCAGCGTGCCACTGTTGCTGGCATTCGTCGCATTCAGCGTCAGCTGCGTCGCCTGCAGCCAGCCGCTGTTGGTCAGCTGCGGCGCGTTCAGCGTCAGCTCCCCGGCCGACAGCACTCTGCCGGTGTTGGTTGCCGAACTGGTGGCGGTGAGGCGGCTGTTCGCGCCCTGAATCAGGCCGTAGTTATAGAGCTCCGGCGTGGTGAGCGTCAGTCCGCTCTGGCTCAGCAGCGTGCCGCTGCCCTCGTTGGTGACGCGGCCGCCGGCGGTGAGCAGCAGGCTGTTGTCGCCCTGCAGGCGCCCGCTGTTAGTGACGGCGCCGGTGGTCATGATCAGATCCGCGCCCTGCGCCCGTCCGGCGTTATTGACGTCGGCGGCCTGCAGTTCCAGCCGACCGCCGCTCAGCAGCGCGCCGTTCTGCTGCTGCGTCAGCGTGTTGCCGAGCAGGGTTGTCAGCCCGTTAACGCCGGAAATCTCTCCGCCGTTATCTAAGGTGCTGCCGTTCAGCGTCAGGTTTTTCGCTATCCACTCTCCCTGATTGCTGAGGCTGAGCGCACTGAGCGCGGCGGCGCCGTTCGCGGTGATTTTACTGCCCGCCGAGGATGAGAGCCGGTCGCGCAGGCTGAGCTGCAGGGTGTCGGCGCTCTGGATCGCGCCGCCGTTGGCGAGGCTCGCGGCGTTCAGCAGGATCTGCTGCCCCTGCCACGTCCCGTTATTGGTGACGCTGTCGCCGGTAATGCTCAGCGTGCCCTGCGTCAGCAGCTGCCCGCCGGGGTTATTGATCAAGACGCGCGCGGGCTGCGCCTGTACCGCCAGCAGGCGCAGGCCGCGCACCGCTGCGGCCGGGCCCAGCGTCAGCGACTGCAGACCAATCAGGCTGCCCTGATTGGTGACGCTGGCGGGCGTAATGGTGAGCGTCTCGCCCTGCACGGTACCGCCGTTGTTGAGTGCGCCGCCCCGCAGCGTCATCGCTTTTTCTGCCAGCAGCGAGCCGCTGTTCACGGCATCCTGCGCGGTTATCAGCGAACTGCCCTGCGACATCACCGCGCCGCCGTTGCGCAGCGCGCCGCTGATCGACGCCGTAAGGTCGCCGCTGCTCAGCAGCGAGCCCTGATGCTGCCAGCTCTCAGCGTCGAGCTGCACGCGGTTGCCCTGCAGCGTGCCGTCGGTATTGAGGTCGCGCGCAGTGAGCAGCAGATCGCCGCCGCTCAGGGCTTTACCGGGCGCTGTCTGGATAACGGCGTCCGTCGCCTGCGCGTCCAGCAGCGTGCTGCCCTGCCACAGCCCGCCGTTGCTGAGCGTATCGCCGCGCAGCGTCAGGCTATCCGCCATCAGCCTGCCGCGGTTGTCCAGACGGCCCGCCGTCAGGCTGGCGCTGCCTGTTGTCACCATCGTGCCGCTGTTGTCGAGCAGTCCGGCTGTGGTGCCGGTCAGCGTCGCGAGGCCGTTTATCGTGCCGCTGTTGGTCAGGGCGCCGAACTGATAGTGCAGATCGCTGCCCTGCATCGCACCCGCGTTGTTGCCGCTGTTTGCCTGCAGGCCGAGATCGCCGCCGCTCAGCAGCGTGCCCGCGCTCAGGTTGTTGATCTGACCAAACCCGGCTGAAAGCGCCGCGTCGCCCTGCACAAGACCGCGATTAGTCAGCGTATCGCCTGAGGCGGCGAGCTGCTGCGCGGCCAGCGTCCCGGCGTTGTCCAGCGTCGCGGCCTGCAGCGTCGCCTGCTGGCGCGCCAGCAGCACCCCGGCGTCGCCGTTGCTGAAGGTGCCGGTCAGACGGGTGGTGACGCTGTCCGCCGTGACCCGTCCGCTGTTGCTGAAGTCGCGTCCGTTTAAGTCGAGGTCGCCAGCAACCTGCAGCAGTCCGGCGTTGGTCAGCGTCACCGGCGAGAGCAGCAGCGAGGAGCCGCTGATAAGCTGACCGCCGATCGCGTTGGTAATGGTCGCACTGTTGAGAGTAAGCGCGCTGTTGCCCTGCAGCAGACCCGAGTTGGAGAGATTCGCCGTCGTGATGCCCAGCTGATCCGCCGCCAGCGTTCCGACGTTGCGCGTCTCGCCGCTTGTCAGGTCAACACGCTTTTCGCTCAGCAGCGCGCCGCCGTTATCCAGCAGGCCGCTGACCTCTGCAGTGAGCTGCGAGGCGGCGCGCGCACTGCCCGGGTTCTGCCAGCGGTTTACCCGCAGGTCGAGCCGATCGCCCTGCAGGCTGCCCTGGTTAACCAGATTATCGCCCTGCACCGCCAGCGTACCGGCGCTCATCAGCTGACCGCCCGCCTGGTTGCTGAGCTGGTTGCCCTGGAGCGTCAGCGCATCCGTGCCCTGCATCAGCCCGCTGTTCACCAGATCGCTCTGCAGCGTCAGCACCTGCGCCAGCAGCCAGCCGCTGTTGTCTGTGTTGCCCGCCTGCAGCTGCACGCCCTGCTGTCCCAGGATCTTGCCGCTGTTGTTCAGGCTGTCAGCCTTCAGCTGCGCGTCGCCGACGCTGAGCGCGTTGCCGCGGTTTTGCCAGTCGGCGGCCGTCAAATTCAGCCGTTCGCCCTGCATCAGGCCGCTGTTTGCCAGTCTGCCCGCGTCCAGCTTCAGCTCCCCGCCGCTCAGCAGGGTGCCGCTGTTGCTGAGCTGCTGGCCTGCGGCGAGCAGCGCCTGCTTGCCCTGTAGAGTGCCGCTGTTGTCGATTGTGCCGCCGTTAATGTTCAGCTGGCTGGCGGCGATCTCTCCGCCGTTGGTCAGCCTGGCGTTGCTGAGCTGCAGGGCGTTATCCGCCAGCAGCCGCGCCCCCTGCTGGTTGCTGAAGCTGTCGTTGCTGGCAAGGATACCTGCCGCGTTGATCTCGCCGCCGTTGGTCAGGCTGGTGCCGGCCAGCGTCAGGGTGCCGCCGCTGGTGATCAGGCCCAGATTGTTCAGCTCAGGCAGATTCAGCCCAAAGCTGTTCTCAGAGCTGACCGTGCCTTGCGCCAGGTTAGCGAGGCGCTGTCCCGTCAGACTGAGCGCGCGGGTGCCCTGAATCAGCCCGTTGTTGTCGGTTTCCCCGCTGCTCAGCCGCAGCGCCTGCTGGCTGAGCAGGCTGCCGCGGTTATCGAGATGCCCTAGCGTAAACGACGCATCCCCCAGGCTCAGCACTTTGCCGCTGTTCAGCCCGCTGTTGGCGATGACGGTTACCTGCTGTCCCTGCAGCGCGCCTGCGTTGCTGAGCGTGTCGGCATTGAGGGTTAGCTGCCCGTCGCTCAGCACCGTTCCGCGGTTGTCGAGCTGCTGGCCCTGGGTCTCCAGCGTCTGCTTAGCCTGCAGCGTCCCACTGTTGCTCACTGCGCCGCTGTTAATGGCCAGCTGTTCGGCGGCGATTTTTCCGCTGTTGTGCAGCGCGTTGTTGTTTAGCTGCAGGCGGTGCTCCGCGAGCAGCGATCCGCTCTGGCCGTTACCGATCGTCTCATTGAGCGCCGTCAGGTTCGCGGCGTTGATTTCACCCCGGTTGATCAGGCTGCGTCCGCCCAGCGTCAGCGTCGCGCCGCTGCTGATCAGGCCGCCGTTGTCCAGAGTCTGGAAATTGAGTGAGAAGTCGTTATTTGAACTGAGGGTGCCGCCCGCCAGGTTGTTGAATTGACTGCCGCTGAAGCTGAGCGCATCCGCGCCCTGCAGCAGCCCGCTGTTGTCGGTTTGCGCGCTGTCGAGGGTCAGCGCAGGCGCGGAGATCACGCCCTGGTTGAGCAGGGAACCGCTGCGCACCGCCAGGCTGCCGGTGCCGACAAGGGTCGCGCCGCTGTGGTTGGTTACGGTGTCCGCGCTGAGCGTGGTGGCGGCCGCGGCAAGTGAACCGCGGTTATCGAGCTGTTGCGCGCTCGCCGAAAGCATCTTGCCCGCGGTAAATTGCCCGGCATTGCTCAGCTGCGTAGCCGCCTGCAGCTGAATCGTCTCGCCCGCATTTCCCCGGCTGGCCTGGTCTGCCGACAGCGTGCCGCCGCTTAAGCGGATATCCCGCCCCGCCGTCAGGCTGGCGCCTTGCGTGGTGAGATTGCCGCTGGCCGACACGGCGATGACGGCATCGCTCACCAGCGCGCCCGGCCCGATGGCGACATCCTGCTGTGCGTTGACGGCAATCTGTCCGGCCGCTTTGTTATCGCCGCCCAGCGCGACCGACGCGCCTTTTGCCGTCAGCGCGCCGCTGCTCAGGCTGGTATTCAGCGTCAGCTGGCCGCTGCTGTCGAGCTGGATATCGCCCTGTTTCGCCACCAGGTTGCCGAGGTTGACCCCCACGCCCTTTTCGCTGGAGACCAGGCGAATGCGGTTGGCGTACATGCCGCCCAGCGCGCCGGTATCCACCGTTACCAACGGCGCGGTCCCCTCGCCGGCGATCGGCGTGACCGAGCCATCTGCGCCGACGCGGTTCGCGCCCACCGTCACCGAGAGATCTTTCGCATGAATGCCGGCATTGATTTCCGTGGCGCGCGCGACGATCGACACCGCGTCCGCGCTGCTGCCGTCCAGCCCCTTGCCCTCGACGATCACCGCGCCTTTGCTCACCTCCAGCGCGGCGAGGTTGCCGTTGGCGTCCAGCTGCGGCCTGCCGGTGGTGAGCGTGACGTTCGGGGTGTTGATAAAGCCGCAGCCGTTGCAGGTAATGCCGTACGGGTTAGCGACCATCACGTTGGCGGCTTTGCCCGCCACTTCGGTGTAGCCCTGCAGCTGGGAGCGGTTCGCGCCCGTGACTTCGTTGATGATCGCCCGCGCTTCCTGCCCGGCTTTCAGGTTGGGGTTGTTCTGGATCAGGCCGCCCAGCTGCGTCTGATTAAGCTGGCCGGTGGCGTTATTAAGGATTAGCCCTTCCTGCCCGACGTTGTACTGCTGGTACTGGTTATGCGACACGCCTGCGCCGTTCGGGGTGGCGATATTGACCACCGGCACGCCGTTGCCCGCGGCATCCATCTTCGTGCCGGGCGTGACTGGCGTAATCTGCGCCGCCGCGGCGGGCAGCATCGGCTGCACGGCCACCAGATAGCAGATGAGGTAGCTCAGCGCGCGGCGGGCAAGGGAAACAGGTTGACGATCGTCCATAATCTTTACCTTTTAGAAAGCCAGCCCGACGCGGGCGTAAATGCTGATGCGATCCGGCTGCAGATAGCCGGGATAGCTGAGGGGAATGCCGAGGGTGTACTGGGTGTAGAAGTCACGGCCGCGCGTGCCGAGCCCGACCGCGCCGCCCCACAGCGTGCCGGTCGCTTCCCGGTTCTGCGCGTCGCTTTTCAGCCAGCCGCCGTCTACCGCAGCCAGCGCGCTGACCTCGCCCATGACCGGCAGCGTGAACAGGCGGTAGCTGAGCTCGTTACGCAGGTAGCCGCCGGCGTCGCCGGAGAGATACTGCTCTTTGAAGCCGCGCACCGAGCTTTCGCCGCCGAGCGTCAGGCGCTCGCTGCCGTAAAGCCTGTCAGGCGACCACTGGCCATAGAGGCTGCTGAGCCACCAGAGATCGGTCGTCAGGGGACGCTGGAAGCTGCCGCCTACGCTCCATTTGCGGAACTGCGCCCTGGGCAGCTCGCTGCTTTTGCCCGCGTCGCTTTCGGCATCAAACCAGGGCATGCCGCGGCTGAAGGTCGGATTCAGCGTGGCCACGCCGCCGAACATTTTTTGCGTGTGGTTCAGCCCCAGCTGCAGGCTGGTGATTTTGCGGCTGCTGCCGGAGAGCAGCGTATGGTTAAGGAAGTTATGGCTGCGGTAGTGGTTCAGGCCGAGCTGCACGCCGGTTTTAATATCGCCGTTGCGAAACAGCACCCAGGACCCGCTCAGGCGGTGTGCGACGTTGTCGCCGTTGCTCAGCCAGGTAAAGCCGTTGTTGACGAAGCTGCTGTGATAGCTGCTCCAGCTGTAGCTGTAGTCGAGCAGGCCGTAGCCGTACGGCACGCTGAGGCCCGCCTGCAGGTTCTGCGCGTCGCGCCAGTCGCTGAAGGCGCTGCTGCGGCCGCCGCTGATAAACCAGCGGTCCGCCAGCCCGAGCAGGTTATTGCCGGTAAGCGAGGCGCTGAGCTGGCCGACGCCGGTGCTTTTCTGCCCGCTGTTGTCAAAGCCCACAGCGGCGCTCAGCGGAAATTCCGGCTTCGCGGTGAGATTAACCACGGAATAGCCCGCTCTGGGCGACGGCTGAATATCGATCTGCACCGGCGTACTGCGCACCCGGTTAATTTGTTCCATGCCCTGCTCAATATCGCGCAGGTTAAGGATTTTGCCTTCCAGCCCGGGAAAGGCCATCGTCAGGGCGCGCGGATGCTGGCCCTCAAGACGAATGTCATCCAGTTTGCCTTCCAGCACCGGAATAGTCAGCTCGCCCGTTGATAAATCCTGTTCGGTGAGAAATGCCCTGCTGGTAATATAGCCGCGCTGCATATACCAGTCGGATATGCTATGCACCAGCGCGTTTATTTCCGTTAAGTTAAGGCAGCGATTAATATAGGGCGCGGTAATCCTTTCCCGCTGGCCCGCAGAGAGCAGCGAGGCGTGGCGAATATCAATGGCGTGCACCGGGAAACAGGGGCCGCTTTGCGACGAGGCCGCAGCGGGTGGGCGCTCAGGCGACACCGTGCGCCACAGGGCGTCGCGCTGCTGCCGATCCTGCTCCAGCCGCTGCTGCTGCTGATTTTGAATATAATCGCGGTCGGCGGGATTTAACGGTGCCGCAATAGCCGGAGTTGCTAATAAGCTGACGCATAGCGTCAGTAACATCCCTGTTTTAGCCATTATCAAAAACTTAAGTTAAGTTAATTGTCTGTGTCTGTTCTTCCCTGCGACACAGAATATCACTTAAACAATGGGAAAGTTCCGGTTAACTGTATAAAAAAATAATGTCATCCTGGTCTGCCCTGGCAAAAAGTTAAATAATGAGTTAACTCAAACCAGAGGATTTAAAGATGGGCATCCCCTGTAAATAAATAACTACCTGGCCGAAACCCCGATATTAAGGATTAGCGTTAGCCTCTCTTTTAATATGATTCGTGGCGCGACGGTTAAATAAAGCAGCCATCAAAGCAATGCTGCTTAATCTGGCCGCGCGATCAACGTTAAAGCGCGATATCCATATCGATGCAGCGCAGCCCGGCCTGGGCGAGCCTGGAATGGTAGATATTTTCCTGCACAAAGCGAAAGCCGTGCCGCTCATAAAAGGTTTGCGCATTAGGCGTCGAGGCGAGCGTTAGCCGGGTAAACCCCTGCTGGCGCGCCTCGCCTTTTATCTCCTCGATAATCTTGCCAGCTAACCCTTTTCCAGCATGTTCGGGCAAGGTAAAAATTGCCTCGACACTGCCGGAAGAGAGGTCGAGAAAGCCCGTAGCCACCGGGCAGCTGTCCGGCCCGTCAATCACAAAGAAGGGATTGGCGTTGATGACCTCGCGAAAACTTTCAGGCATCCTGTCTGGCGTCCAGGCCTGAAGGATCTCAGGGGTATAGCTGTTGCGGCACCCGTCGCGGATAGCCAAATTTCTGACGAGCCAGCACTGTTCCGCTTCATCAGGTTGCGCGCGTCTCACCCTCATCGTTTTTCCTTGTTCTTTTCTCTGTCGGTTGGTTATCTCGGCAGGGGCGCATCAGCGCTCGCCCCAGCGCATCTGCTGAATCACGACGCGATAGCCATCGACATCCTGGAATGTCACGCCTCTTCTGTCCCAGTAGGGATTGAACGATGCCACACGGGCAAAGCCAGCCAGATCCATCTTCGCGCAGCGCGTCGCCCAGTCAGCCTGGTCAGGCACATAGAGCACCAGCAGATCTTCGGCGGATGGAGACGGTGTGACAGGATGAAAATGAGCCTGCGTAAATTCAAGATGCCAGGGCAAATCGTCGCGCCCTAACATACAGCCGCTAAATCCCTCATGATCGCGAAATTCGCCGATGACCTGCAGATCCAGCCCGCTGGCGTACATCTCCCCGCTTTTGCTCAGCAGGCTTACGGGCCTGGCGATACGCATATGCTGAAATTCCATTGCCGCCTCTCTTTATGCTCCAGATGGATCGCGGCCGACCGTGACTATAATTTGTACAACCCGCCTGCCAGGAAAATAAATATGTTTGAAGGATTTATTCATACAGAAATAGCGCTTTCCGACGCGATAATCAACGTACGTTATGGCGGAAGAGGTCCGCCGCTTATGCTGCTGCATGGCCATCCCCGCACCCATGTCACCTGGTCAAAAGTCGCGCCGCAGCTGGCTAAGTTCTTTACCGTGGTCTGCCCAGACCTGCGCGGCTTCGGCTGCTCGTCAAAACCTGCCGATTTACCGGATCACGCAGGCTCTGCCAAACGAGCGAAAGCGAAAGACTGCGTTGAGCTGATGCGCCATCTTGGCTTTGCGCGCTTTGCGCTGGCCGGCCATGACAGAGGGAGTTATACGGCCTATCGCGCCGCGCTCGATTATCCCGACAGCATCACTCGCCTCGCGCTTCTCGATTCTGTTCCGATCATTGAAGCCCTGGAACGCTGTAACGAGAGGTTTGCGCGTCAATGGTATCACTGGTTTTTCTTTGCCCAACCTGAAAAGCCTGAACGGGCGATTCTGGCCGATCCGGACGAGTGGTACGGTCCGCAGCCGAAAACGATGGGCGATGAGGAGTATCAGGCGTTCCGGCAAGCCATTCACGATCCCGCCACCGTGCACGGGATGATTGAGGACTATCGCGCAGGCTTGTTGATAGACAGAGAGCATGAGGCGCAGGATCGCCAGGCCGGACGTCTTATCACCTGCCCAACCTTATGTTTATGGTCGAAGCAGGATGATCTGGAAGATTTGTACGGCGATATCCTCGCCATCTGGCGGCGCTGGGCGCCGGATGTGCGCGGCCACGCGATTAACAGCGGTCATCATATGGCGGAAGAGGCGCCTGAAGAGCTGAGCGCAGCGCTGCTGCGCTTTTTTCAGTAGCGGCGCGGCGACGCTGGCCAGGCGGCTGCCAGTGCCGCCTTTAACGGCAAATATGCGTCAGACATTCACGGCAAGGTTTTGAATTCACCTTTCTGTTCTTTGCGGTCAGCATCGCGTCGCGCGGATGATAAAAGGTGCCGATAAACACCCGTAGCGCCACGTCGGGAAGCCGGGCGCAGGCTTTGGTGTGCAGAACAAAACAGCCTGAGGGATCGCATTCCAGGGTAAGGTAGTAAAAGCTACTCATCGGGGTTACTGGTTGAAAGTGGTATCGTAAATGCACTATCAAACATCCTGAAATATATTGATACATCAGTAAAAACTATCGCTGGGAAAGGTTTCAACTATCAATAAAAGTTAGCATTTTCTGCTGCCAGCATGGCTTAAGTCGGCATAATGCCGACAGTGCGCACCTCGCAACGCCTGAAATCTTAAGGTTCATCTCTATGATTAGGCTGACCTTAAGATGAAAATAAATAAGCGGCTCGCATTAACTTCCGCCGCGCCTCTTTTGCACTTTTTTCAGGCAGCCATGCGCTTTTTTCGTGCAGAAGCGTGGTATGGCCTCTGCTTTTGCGCCTGTTTTACCGGTTTTACCTGCCCATTTGCTGGCACAACTTTTGCTACTTGTATGTACAAGTTAATCCTGCTCTGCATTTAACAAAATTTTATCAAGTGATGCTCACAAACTGGGCAAATCAACGAGGTATCAGAACGGATTTGCTTGTATATACATGAAATGTCATTTGCACAGATTTCACCATGAGATGGCCTGAATCGATTACTCACCAGGAGAAGCCGCATGACGCAACGCGCACCCGTTCGCCTTTTTTGCCTTACCACCCTTTTCGCCACGCTGATGTTGAGCGGCGCGGCCGCGCAGGCCAAAGAGTGGAAATCGATTACCATAGCGACCGAAGGAAGCTATGAACCCTGGAACCTGACGCTGCCTGGCGGCAAGCTGGGCGGTTTTGAACCAGAACTGATGGAAGACCTCTGCAAGCGCATGGGCGTTCAGTGCAAGCTGGTGGTGCAGAACTGGGACGGCATGATCGCCGGACTCAATGCCGGCAAATATGATGTGATCATGGATGCGATCGTGATTACGCCAGATCGGAAAAAAGTGGTCAACTTCACCACGCCGTACGCCTCTACGCCCGCCACCTTTATTACCAGCAAAGATAACCCGCTGCTGCCGGCCGATAGCCACATCATTAAACTGCACGACGACCAGGCCGCGATCAACGCGGCGATCGCCCCGCTCAAAGCAGCGCTGAAAGGCAAAACCATCGGTATCGCCTCCGGCACCGTTTATACCCCCTTTATCGATAAATACTTCAAAGGCGACACTGAGGTGCGGGAATACACCTCGTCGGCGGACGCCATTCTCGATCTGCAATCGGGCCGCATCGACGCGGTGTTCGATGATGTCACCTTCGCCCAGTCGATGCTGGCGCGCAAAGAGAACGCCAACCTGAGCTTTAGCGGTCCGCAGCTGGGCGGTCCGATCTGGGGCGAAGGCGAAGCGATGGGCGTGCGCATGGCTGACAACGATCTTAAAACCAAACTCGACGAAGCGATTCATGCCGCGCTGGCCGACGGCACGGTGAAAAAGCTGAGCGAAAAATGGTTTAAAACCGACGTCACCCCGTAAGAGAGGTAAAAGATGATGAGCCTGCTGAGTTTTGGCCCGGACGGCTGGGGCCGACTGATCCTGAGCGCCGCCTGCACCACGCTGCTGCTGTCGCTGGCAGCGCTAATCATTGGCGCCGTGGTCGGCTCCGGCGTGGCGGCCGCCAAGCTCTCTCCCCAGCGCTGGCTGCGCTGGCTGGGCGAGAGCTATTCGGTGGTGTTTCGCGGCATTCCGGAACTGCTGGTGATCTACCTGTTCTATTTCGGCGGCTCCGGATTGATTACGCTGGTAGGCCAGCTCTTCGGCGCGGACGGCTTTATCGAGGCGCCGCCGTTCCTGATCGGCGCGCTGGCGATCGGGCTCATCTCCGGCTCCTATCAGGGCGAAGTCTATCGCGCGGCGCGCCTGGCGCTGGCCAAAGGCGAAGTGGAGGCGGCAGTGGCGATCGGCATGCCGCGCTGGCGCATCGCGCAACGCATTCTGCTGCCGCAGGTGGTGCGCTACGCCCTGCCCGGCATGTCAAACGTCTGGCAGATGAGCCTGAAGGATTCGGCGCTGGTCTCGGTGACCGGCATCGTCGAACTGATGCGCGCCAGCCAGGTCGCGGCCGGTTCCACCCGCGATTATTTCACCTTTTACCTGGTCGGCGGCGCCTGCTATCTGGTGCTGACGCTGCTGTCTAATCAGGCTTTTCGTCGGGCGGAATCGCGCCTCGGACGCGCGTGGCAGAGCCGCACCGCGGCACAGCATTAAGGAGCAGCAGCATGATTGATTTCGCCTTTCTCTCCGACACCTTTCTTAAGCTGAGCGCCGCCCTGCCGGTGACCCTCGGCCTGTTTATCAGCGCCTTTCTGTGCGGCGGCGTGCTGGCGATCGGCATTCTGGCGCTGCGCATGAGCCGCTGGCGGCTGCTGAGCGGGTTTGCGCGCGGCTACATTCTGGTGTTTCGCGGCTCGCCGCTGATGATCCAGCTCTTCCTTATCTACTACGGGCTTGGGCAGTTCGGCGTGATCCGCCACAGCATCGTCTGGCCGTTCCTGCGCGAGCCCTTTATTTGCGCGGTGCTGGCGCTGTCGCTCTGTACCGCGGCCTATACGGCGGAGATCCTGCGCGGCGCGCTGCTCGCCGTGCCCGCCGGTCAGGTTGAGGCCGGCCTCGCCTGCGGCATGTCGCGCTGGCTGCTGCTGCGCCGCATTATCGCGCCGGTGATGCTGCGCTATGCGCTGCCCGCCTACTCCACCGAGGCGATTCTGCTGGTGAAATCCACCGCGCTGGCCAGCCTCGTCACCGTCTGGGATGTGACGGGCGTGGCGCAGCAAATCATCCAGCGCACCTACCGCACTATGGAGGTGTTTCTCTGCGCCGCGGCGATCTACCTGCTGCTGAATTTTATTATCGTCCAGCTCTACGCGCTGCTGGAGCGTCGTCTGACCCCGGTGCATCGCACGGCAAAAAAGCCGTTATCCGCCGTTAAACCGCTTGTCGGAGAGTAATATGCATTCCACATCCCCCGTTACCCTGTCCGCCACGGATATTCATAAATCCTTCGGCGCCATGGAAGTTCTGAAAGGCATTTCGCTGCAGGCGCGCAAAGGCGATGTTATTTCGATTCTCGGCGCCAGCGGCTCGGGAAAAAGCACCCTGCTGCGCTGCATTAACCTGCTGGAGACGCCCGACGCCGGCGTGGTCAGCGTCGGCGGCGAAACCATCGAGATGAAGCGCCATGCGCGCGGCCATCAGCTGGCGGCCAATCCCCGGCAGATCGAGCGCCTGCGCTCCCGCCTCGGCATGGTGTTTCAGAGCTTTAATCTCTGGTCGCACATGACGGTGCTGCAAAACGTCATCGAAGGACCGCACTACGTGCTGAAGCGCGACAGAAAAAGCTGCATCGCCCAGGCGGAGCAGCTGCTGGATCGCGTCGGCCTGCTCAACCGCAAAGATTTCTATCCGGCGCAGCTCTCCGGCGGTCAGCAGCAGCGTGTGGCGATCGCCCGCGCGCTGGCGATGGACCCCGAGGTGATGCTGTTCGACGAGCCGACCTCAGCGCTCGATCCTGAACTGGTGGGCGAAGTGCTGAAGGTGATGCGCAGCCTGGCCGAAGAGGGACGCACCATGCTGGTGGTGACGCACGAAATGGGCTTCGCGCGCAACGTCTCCAACCGCGTGGTGTTTATGCATCAGGGCACCATCGACTGTCAGGGCGAACCCGAAGCAATGTTCGGCCAGCAGGGCTCGCAGCGCTTTAAGCAGTTTATCTCCAGCCACCACGCCACGGGGCAACCGTCATGATCCTGGTCTGGGGCGACGGGCCGCTACGGTGGCAGGATCTGGTCGCGGTGGCGCGGCACGATGCGGAGTTAAGTCTAAGCGCCAGCGCCTGGCAGCGTATCGCCCAGGGGCGCGCCATTGTCGATGAGATCGTCGCCAGCGGGCAGATCGCCTACGGCGTCAACACCGGCCTCGGCGCGCTGTGCAATATCACGCTGGCGGACGAGCAGCTTAGCCAGCTGTCGCGCAATACCCTGCTGAGCCACGCCTGCGGCGTCGGCCCGCGGCTGACGCGCGAGCAGGCGCGCGCCATTCTGTGCGCGGCGATCGCCAACTACAGCCACGGCAAATCGGGCGTATCGGCCGGACTGGTGCAGCATATGCTGGCGCTGCTGAATCATCAGATTACGCCGCAGGTGCCGTCGCAGGGATCGGTCGGCTACCTGAGCCATATGGCGCATATCGGTCTGGCGCTGATCGGCGTCGGCGAGGTGGAGTATCAAAACCAGCGCATGCCCGCCGCCCAGGCGCTCGCGCTCGCTGGCCTGGCGCCCTGGCGCCCTGGCGCCAAAGAGGGGCTGAGCCTGGTGAACGGTACGCCCTGCATGACCGGTCTCGCCTGTCTGGCGCTGGACGATGCCGCGCCCCTGCTGAACTGGGCGGACGTCACCGGCGCGATGAGTTTCGAGGCGCTACGCGGCCAGCTGGCGGCGTTCGACCCTGAGGTGCTGGCGCTTAAGGCGAGTCCCGGCATGCAGATCAGCGGCCAGCGGCTGCGTCAGCTGCTGGGCGACAGTCCGCTGCTGGCGGCCAGCGTCGGCGTCCGCACGCAGGACGCGCTCAGCCTGCGTTCGATGCCGCAGGTGCACGGCGCAAGCCGCGATCAATTCGCGCACGCCGCGCGCCAGATCGAGACCGAGCTCAACGCCTGCACCGACAACCCGCTGGTGCTCGGCACGCCGGAGAGCTGGCGCGTGGTGTCGCAGGCCAACCCGCACGGCGAGTCGGTGGCGATGGCGGCGGATCTGCTGGCGATCGCCATGGCGGAGATCGGCAGCATCGCCGAGCGGCGGCTCGACCGGCTGGTTAATCCGCTGGTGAGCGGCCTGCCGCCCTTTCTGGTGGCGCAGCCGGGCGTTAACTCCGGCATGATGATCGCGCAGTATGTAGCGGCGTCGCTCTGCGCCGAGAACCGCCAGCTGGCGCAGCCTGCGGTGCTGGATAACTATGTCACCTCAGGCTTGCAGGAAGATCACCTGAGCCTGGGCACCGGCGCGGCGCTCAAGCTGCTGAAGCTGCTGGAAAATGTCTGGCATATTCTGGCTATTGAGTATCTGCTCGCCGCCCAGGCGCTCGATTTTCACGGCGACGCGGCGCTCGCCTCGGGCACGCGGCGTGCGCTGCACCGCCTGCGGGGTGTGGTGGCCAACTGGCAGCAGGATCGCTGGCTGGCGCCCGATATCGACCTGGCGGTCAAGGTCCTGAAAAGCACGCCAGATTTTACTCAGCCGTAACGCCCTGTCGCGGGCTCACTACGCCCGGCGGGCGCCAACCCGCCGCGGCGCGGTCCGCTTTGCCGCTGCGCTTCCCGACGCGCCAGCTCTCTCTCGCTTCCCGCCCGCCGCCAGGTCCGCTTTTTACTGCTACCTTTTACGGATAACCCGTTGTTTTACCGGAGAGAGACTTTGCCATTGCCCCGCTCGAGAAAAACAGAGCGCTTTGTGCTGCTGTTTCTGCTTTTTATCAGCGTTTTTATCGTGACGGCCTGCAGCTGGGCGCTCTGGCAGTCGTGGCAGAACCGGCTGCAGGATGTCTCGGTGCAGGCGCGCAACCAGTCGCTGTCGCTCTCCCGTCAGGCCCAGGACACCTTTCTACAGGTCAATATCGCGCTGGATGAGATCGCCCGCCAGGGAGATGAGGTGTTTAGCCATCCCGGGGCTTACAGCGGCAGAAACGGCATTCTCGCCGGACTCGCGCTGCCGCTGCCGCAGCTGGCCGGGCTGTTTATTTATGACAAAGAGGGCAACTGGCTGGCCACCTCGCGCGACATGCAGTTTAAGCAGATGAATAACGCCGACCGCGAATCCTTTATCTGGCACCGCGACCATGCCGATCCGGGCGTACATATCGGCCACGTCATTCGCAGCCGCAGCGCCAGCGAGCTGGTGATCCCGGTTTCTCTGCGACTCAACGACGCGGCGGGCAATTTTCGCGGCGTGGCGCTCGGCTCGGTTAAAGTCGCTTTTTTCCGCCAGTTTTACGGCTGGTATGAACAGAGCCCAGGCGATCTTCTGGCCCTGATGAACACCGACGGCGTCCTGCTTTACGCCCGCCCCTTTCCCGACAGCATGCTCAACCGCAGCCTCTCTTCCAGCCCGCTGTTCACCCGCTTGCTGAGCCAGTCGCGCATCGGCAGCGCTACCTGGGAGAGTCACCTGGACGGCGAGGAGCGTCTTTTTGGCTACGCCCGGCTGGAGCGCTATCCGCTGGTGGTGGCGGTCGGCTATGAAACCCGGGCGATCCGGCACGCCTGGTGGAAGAGTAATATCACCGGCATCGGCGTCAATATCTTCACCTGGCTGCTGGTGCTGCTGTTCGGCTATCTGGTGCTGCGTCAGCTGCGCGCCAACCAGCGCAGCCAGCAGGCGCTGATGCGCTCGCAGGATGAGCTGACGCGGCTCAACGGCACGCTGAGCGATCTGGCGATGCTGGATGGCCTGACCGGCCTGGGCAACCGCCGGCAGTTCGATTTTTATCTGGAGAAGAGCCTGCAGGGCGTCGCCTCGCCCGTCTCGCTGATTATGTTTGATGTGGACTTTTTCAAACGCTACAACGATGCCTATGGCCACATCGCTGGCGACCGCTGCCTGCAGGAGGTGGCGACGCTGCTTAAACACCTGCCGCTGCGCGGCACCGACCGGGTCACGCGCTACGGTGGCGAAGAGTTCGCCATTATTCTGCCGGGCACCCACGCCCGTGATGCGGAGAATGTCGCGCACCGGGCGCTGGGGGCGATTCGCCGCGCGGCGCTGCCCCATGCGGCGAGCGATCTGCCGGACAAAATCGTCACCCTCAGCGCGGGTATCAGCGCCGCGCCGCCGGGCGACTCGCCTGACTCGCTTAAGCTGGCCGCCGACGAGGCGCTCTATGTGGCGAAAAAAGCGGGACGCAACTGCATCGCCGGGACGAACGGCATCTGCCTGTTATAACTTTTTGCGACGCGGCGGGACGGCAATCGCCAGCAGGCCCAGCACAATCAGCAGCACGCCCGCCAGACCGCTCCAGCGAAAGGGCTCGCCGAATACCGGGAGCAGCACCGCTGCCAGCCATACCAGCACATAGCTCAGGCTCAGCAGCGGGTAGAGCCGGTTGAGCGGCAGATGACGCAGCGCCAGCATCCAGCAGAGCATAGAGAGCCCATAAGCGAACAGCCCCGCGCCCAGTAGCACCAGCAGCGTAGCGTAGCGGGACCAGTCGATGTGAAGCCAGTCAGCGACGGGTGGAAAATCGCGCATCGCCAGGCGAAGCGCCAGCTCCGCCAGCGTAACCAGTAAAACTGAACCGAGCGCAAGCCCTAGACCTTTCAAAGATGACTCCCTGTCAGCGCCACGCCGATCACAATCGCCAGCGTGCCGAGCCACTGCCGCAGCGTGTAAGTCTCTTGCCAGATGAAACGCGCGGCGACCGCAACCAGCACAAAATTGAGGCTGAGCATGGGATAGGCCTGGCTGACCGGCACCAGGCGCAGCACCCACAGCCAGAGCAGCATTGCGACGCCCAGCAGCAGCAGGCTCAAGGCAATCCACACTATCAGGCGGCGTTTACCGTGGCGCGCGCCGAGGGTGGCCGCCTGCTTCTGGCAGAGCTGCGCCAGACAGCTCAGCAGACTCACCAGCGCAATCAACAACAGGCTCATGGCCTGGCCTCGTAGCCGTAGTAGAGCAGCCGCCCCTGACGATAAACCTCGTCCGGCGTCGGCATCGTCGCGTCAGGCGTCTTCTCGCCCGCGTTAAGCATCATGACCACCGACACCCGCCCCTGGCGACGATGTTCTCGCAGCCAGTCGGCAAAGGCCGCGCCATCAACGTAGCGCGACTGCGCATCGGGGTAGCTCAGGCCATACTGCACTTCGCCTTTAGCGTCGTAGAGGGTGATGTCGCTGCGGCGCAGCGTCCAGGCGATGGCTGAGGCGACGCCCGGATTGTCGACCAGCAGATAGCGGCTGCCCGCCAGCTGCTCGCGCACGGCGCTGACGAAGCCCAGCGGCTGCTTCGAATCGCGCACCTTCTGCGGAATGGCGTACCCCACCAGCAGCGCCAGCACCAGCGGACAGAGCGCCGCCCTCTGCCAGCGGTGGTCGCCTGGCCGCAGGCTGAGCCAGCCCGCAAGGCCCCAGCCAGCAAAGGCCGCCGCCGCCGCCGCTACGCGCAGCGTCTCGTCGCGCGCATAGAGCGGATGGTGCGCCAGCCCCCAGGGCGCGAGAAACAGCACGACCGCCGCGGTGGCGATCAGGCCGAACAGCAGATTGATCCCGCCGTTGATGCGGAACACCTTGCCGAGCCGCGCGCCGCCGCTGTGGGCGTAGCGCGCCATCAGCAGCGCCAGCGGCGCGAAGCACGGCAGAATATAGGTGGGCAGCTTGCCTTTGGCGATGCTGAAAAAGAGCAGCGGCAGCAGTACCCAGCTCAGCAGGTAGGCGGCACCGGCCTGCTGTTCGCGCTGACGCCACGCCGTGGCCAGCGCACCGGGCAGCAGCGCCAGCCAGGGAAGGCAGCCTGCCAGCAGGATTGGCAGGTAGTACCAGAACGGCGCTTTATGCTGCGCGTCCGCCTCGGCGAAGCGCTGGATATGCTCCACCCAGAAGAAGTAGTGCCAGAAGTCCCCTTCCTGCCGCGCGATCGCCAGCGCCCAGGGCGCGCTAATCACTAGCGCCGTTGCAACGGTTACCATTCCCCAGCGCAGCAGCTCGCCGAAGCGCCGCTGCCAGATAGCCCAGGGCGCAATCGCCAGCACCGGCACCGCCAGCGCCAGAAAGCCTTTGGTCATAAAGCCCATGGCGCAGGCGACGCCGAGCAGCAGATAGCCGCACAGCCGCTGTCGCGTGCTGCCCGCCTGCGCCGCCAGCCAGTAGCTGCACATCGCCGCCGCCAGCCACAGCAGCAGAATGGGATCGAGCACTGCGTAGGTGCCGACTCCGTAGACCAGCAGCGAGGTAAGAAAAATCACGCTGCCGCTGAGCGCGACGGCGCGGCTGGCGAACATCCGCACGCCGAGCCAGTAGAGCAGCAGCGCGCTCAGCGCGGTGCTGAAAATAGCGCCCGCGCGCACGCCAGACAGGGTATGGCCAAACAGCAGCTGGCCGATGTTGTTGACCCAGTAGCCCGCGATCGGTTTTTCAAAGTAGCGCAGGCCGAAAAAGTGCGGCACCACCCAGCTGCCGCCCGACACCATTTCGCGGCTGATCTCGGCGTAGCGCGTTTCATCCGGCTGCCACAGGCTGCGAAATTCGATGGGTATCAGGTAGTAGAGGGCGAAAAGCGCCAGCAGCAGCGCCGTTTTCGTTCCGGCGCGCATCGGTGTCCACATAGCGTAGCGTCCTGTTTTAAGTTAACGCTGGCAGCCCAGCCAGCCTTCGCGCCCGGCGATCTCGCCGCGGACCACTTTGCCCTGGGGCAGCGTCGTGAGATCTTCCGGCAGCAGCTCACTGAGCGGGCAAAAGCGAATGCCCATCCGTTCGGCGCGCGTCAGCAGCTCGCGGAAGGCGGACAGTCCCACGATGCCTTCGACCTCGGCATGAATGGTGTAGACCGGCGAGCCGCTGGCGGCCTGCATCTGTTCGAGGATGTAGTCGTTGAACTGCGCCGCGCTCACTTTCTGGCCGACCACCTCATCCCAGGTAGGCAGAGTCACCGGGATTTGCACAGTCGCCGGGCTGCCGTCGGCCAGCAGCGGGATAAACGGCCCGCTGCCGCGGCAGTCGCTGTTATAGCGGAAGCCGAACGCCTCTTTGGCGGCGATAACGCGCGTGTCCGCGCGCCAGCCCGCCACGGCGGAACAGGTGACAACGTCACCCAATATCGCCTCCAGCGCCGCTTTACCGCGCGCGGTCTGCTCCGTCAGCTTCTCCTGCGGCCAGACGCCCGCCCAGGTTTGCCAGGCGAAGTGGTCCCAGGCGTGCAGGCCGATTTCATGGTGTTCAGCCGCCGCGCGAAGGGTATCCGCCAGGCCGTGCCCGATATGCCGCCCTGGCCAGGCGGTGCCGGCCAGCAGGATGTCCCAGCCGTAGAGCGACGCCGCGCGCGAGCGCAGCATCTTCCACAGGAAACGCGGCTTCATCAGACGCCACAGGTGGCGTCCCATGTTGTCTGGCCCGACGCTAAAAAAGAAGCTCGCCTGCAGCTGGTGCAGGCTGAACTGCTCCAGCAGCGCCGGCACCCCCAGCTTTGTGCCCCGCCAGGTGTCGACGTCGACGCGCAGCCCGACTCTCTTCATGGCTTCTCCTGCAGCTCGACGGTGCGCAGGAAGAAATCAAGCGTATTGTCGATGGTGGTGTCCATCGCCACCGTCGGCGTCCACTCCAGCAGACGGCGCGCGTTCTTGATCGAGGGCTTGCGGTGCTCGACGTCCTGATAGCCCTTGCCGTAGTAGCTGCTGCTCTCCACTTCGCGGAAACCGGCAAACGGCGGGAAGCGATCGCGCAGCGGATGGCGCTCAAAGCTCGCCAGCAGATGCTCCGCCAGCTCCTTGATACTGGCCTCGTTGTCGGGGTTGCCGATGTTGACGATCTGGCCGTCGCAGTTGTTGTTTTTGTTTTCAATAATGCGGAACAGCGCTTCGATGCCGTCGCGGATATCGGTAAAGCAGCGCTTCTGTGCGCCGCCGTCGATCAGCTTGATCGGCGAGCCTTCCACCAGGTTAAGGATCAGCTGGGTGATGGCGCGCGAGCTGCCGATACGGGCGGCGTTCAGGTTGTCGAGGCGCGGCCCCATCCAGTTAAACGGACGGAACAGGGTAAACCGCAGCCCCTCTTTTTCGCCGTAGGCCCAGATGACGCGGTCCAGCAGCTGTTTCGACACCGAGTAGATCCAGCGCTGCTTGTTGATCGGGCCGACCACCAGGTTAGAGCAATCCTCGTCGAAATGGCTGTCGGTGCACATACCGTAGACTTCAGAGGTGGACGGGAAGATGATGCGCTTTTTGTACTTCACGCAGTCGCGAATAATCTTCAGGTTCTCTTCAAAGTCGAGCTCGAACACCCGCAGCGGGTTGCGGGTATACTCAATCGGCGTGGCGATCGCCACCAGCGGCAGCACCACGTCGCACTTCTTGATGTGGTACTCAATCCATTCGGAGTGAATGCTGATATCGCCTTCGACAAAGTGAAAGCGCGGCTGGTCGAGGAAGCGGCTGATGGCGTCAGAGCCGATATCGAGCCCGTAGACCTCAAAGTTGTCATCCTGCAGCAGGCGCTCGGTCAGGTGGTTGCCGATAAAGCCGTTGACGCCGAGGATCAAGACGCGGGTACGGCGCTTAACCGCCGCAACCGGCTTCGAATAGAGCAGCGCCCCCGGCACCATCCCCAGGCTCTGCGCCAGCTGGCTGCCGTTCATATAGACGCCGTTGTCGCTCTGTCCGGTCAGCACCTCCAGCGCACCGTCGCCGCAGGCGATCAGGAAGGGCTCGACAGATAAGACCGTGCCAGGTTTCGCCTGCGGCGCGTCGGCGTGCACGCGCCCTTTCCACACCACGAACTTTAGCGTGCCGGCAAAGGCGAAGGCGCCTGGCCAGGGATCGGTAACGGCGCGCACCAGATTGTTCACCTGCTGCGCCGGCCATTCCCAGTTGATGCGCCCGTCCTCCGGCGTGCGGCGGCCGACTACCGTCGCTTCGCTGTGGTTCTGCGGCCGGGCGGCGATCTCGCCGCGCTTCATCGCCGGCAGCGCCCCTTCCAGCAGTTCGGTGGCGCAGGCGACCAGCTTGCGGTGCAGCGTCAGGGCGTTGTCCTGCGCATCGATCGCCACGCGCTGCTGCGCCACGATATCCCCCGCGTCGGCGCGCTTCACCATGTGGTGCAGCGTTACGCCGGTTTCCGTTTCGCCGTTGACCAGCACCCAGTTGAGCGGCGCGCGGCCGCGATATTTCGGCAGCAGCGAGCCGTGCAGGTTAAAGGCGCCCACACGGGCGGTGCGGAGGATGCTGTCGCTCAGCAGCGCGCGGTAGTAGAACGAGAAGATAAAGTCGGGCTGCATCGCTTTGATGCGGTCGACCCACAGCGGATGGCTGGCATCTTCCGGCGCGAAAACCGGAATGCCCTGCTCCGCCGCCAGGCGCGCCACGGAGGGAAAGGCGTGGCTTTCCGGCGAGGTGTCGGCGTGGGTGAAGATGGCGCTGATTTCATAGCCAGCGTTCAGTAACGCGCTGATGCCTGCACAGCCCATTTCGGCGTAGGCGAAGACGATGGTTTTCATTGCTCAGATTCCTGTACAGAAGAGGCTGTTTGCTGGGGGTAGATAACATGCTGGATAAAGTAGCGAGGCCGCGCGCGCACATCGTTGTAGATACGGCCAATGTATTCGCCGAGCAGCCCCATGCCGATAAACTGCGCGCCGACAAAAATAAACAGGATGGCGAACAGCACAAAGACGCCGTCGCCCGCCCAGCTGGCGCCGAGAAACAGGCGCAGCACAATCAACACCAGCGAGAAGGCGAAACCGGCCAGCGCGATCAGGCTGCCGACGATGCTCAGCAGACGCAGCGGCGTGGTGGTCAGGCAGGTCACCAGGTCGTACATCAGGTTAATCAGCTTCATAAAGCTGTATTTGGAGTCGCCGAATTCACGCTCGGCGTGGGTCACCGGCAGTTCGATGGTGCGCCGCGCGAAGGTGTTGGCGAGGATGGGAATAAAGGTGCTGCGCTCGTGGCAGTTGAGCATTGCATCGACGATATGGCGGCGATAGGCGCGCAGCATACAGCCGTAATCCCCCATCGCTTTTCCGGTGACGCGCTGGATCAAATGGTTGATGGCGCGCGAGGCGCGGCGGCGAAACCAGCTGTCCTGGCGGTTCTGGCGCACGGTGCCGACTACGTCATAGCCCTGCTGCGCGGCGCGCACCAGGTTTGGGATCTCCTCCGGCGGGTTTTGCAGGTCGGCGTCCAGGGTGATGATCAGATCGCCGGAGACATGGCTGAAGCCAGCCATAATCGCCGAATGCTGGCCGTAGTTGCGGTTCAGCAAGACGCCGACCACATGGCTGCCGGGCATAGCGGCGGCCTCGCCGATCATCTGGGCGGAGCGGTCGGCGCTGCCATCGTCCACCAGCAGAATTTCATACGCCAGCCCCAGCGTGGCGCAGGCGGCGTCGGTGCGGCGCACCAGCTCTGCCAGGCTCTCCTCTTCGTTGTAGACCGGGATCACCACGGAGACTTTGCGAATCGCTTTTTCTTGCTGCATTTCAGACTCCTGCCAGCTGACGCAAGGCGCTGACGACGCGAGTGACGTCCTCGTCGTGCATATCCGGGAAGAGCGGCAGGGAACAGATGCGCTCGCTGTTCCACTCGGTGTTGGGCAGTGAGAGCTGCGGGTAGCGTTCGCGGTAATATTTATGGGTGTGCGCGGCGCGGAAATGGAGGCCGGTGCCGATATCCTGGGCCTTCAGCGCCTCCATCAGCGCGTCGCGGCTGATGCCGCACGCCGCCTCGTCAACGCGAATAATAAACAGATGCCAGGCATGCTGATGCGGCCAGCCTGGCTGCGTCAGCGGCAAAAACGGCGTGTCGGCCAGTTCGCGCAGATAGCGCCCGGCGATGGCGGCGCGGCGCGCGTTAAAATCAGGCAGTTTTTTTAGCTGCACCAGCGCAATGGCCGCGCTGATATCGGGCAGGTTGTACTTAAAGCCAGGCGCGATCACTTCCGCCTGTGGCTTGCGGCCGTGGGTATGGCGATCGTAGGCGTCGACCCCCAGCCCGTGGAACTTCAGGCTGCGCATGCGATCCGCCAGCTGCGCGTCATCGGTGACAATCAGGCCGCCTTCGGCGCAGGTCATATTTTTGATGGCGTGAAACGAAAAAATGGCGGTGCCCGCGCTGCCGATATGGCGTCCCCGGTAATAGCAGCCCGTCGCATGCGCGGCATCTTCAATCACCGGAATGTTATAGCGTGCGCCAAGGGCGCGAATCGCGTCGACATCCGCGGGCGCGCCGGCATAGTGCACCGGGATGATGGCGCGGGTGCGTGGCGTGATGGCGGCCTCAATCTGTTCGGGCGTTACCATCAGCGTATCGCGGTCAATATCGATCATCACCGGCGTCGCGCCCAGCAGCGTGATGATATTAATAGTGGAAACCCAGGTCAGCGACGGCGTAATCACCTCGTCGCCGGGCTGAATATCGAGCGCCAGCAGGGTGACATGCATGCCTGCCGTCGCCGAGCTGACGGCAATGGCGTGCTGATTGCCGGTGAGCTGACAAAAAGCCTGTTCCAGCGCCGCATTCTGCGGACCGGTGGTAATCCATCCGGATTCAAACACCGCTTTGACCGCCGCCAGCTCCTCATCACCTAACGAAGGCCGCGAAAAAGGGAGAAATGACATAATAAAACCCCATCCGTTCCAGATGTTCGAAATAAATACGCAAGCGCCGCCTGAAAAAATAACGCTTACAAATATGAAAGAATTGTTTCCTTTCGACGTAGGTTTAGTGAATCTCGCCAACCCTGCTTAAGGACAGGATGGGAAAAATAATGCTGACCAAACCTTAAGACAGCCTTAAACAGGCTGACGCCTCATTTCATCTGGTGTGGAGGGAGAGCAAGAGCAACAAAGAGGAGGAGCGCAAATAGTAAAGCGGCCACTGCTTTTCTTATTATTCAGGTGCAGGCTATGCGCTATGAGTCTATATCAGCGCTTATCGAGATCAAGTTTTTACCAGAAAAAAACAGGGAGCTTTCCACAGCCAATTATTAACACCTTAACAAAATGGGCATAAATAACAATATAATAATTATTAAAAACAATAGCTTAATTTGAATGCATCCAGAAATGATATATCTTGCTCGCGGAATGACATTGCTGCCTTTTCAAAGAGAAATCTCTTACAGATGTCATGAACTTAACTGGCCTGCTAAAAGCCGCCAGCAGAAAAACGGCTTTGCAGAAATGCGCAATTGAATGGAGCGGGCGAAAAATCGGGCATTATTTTATGCCGCAGATATAGCGCTGCAACGATACGACACGCAAAATAACGCATTAATTCCCGCCTTCTTATCATCACAATCGCGTAATGGTTTATCTTTCGTTTAAGAAAAAAGTATTACTCCCAACGTTGCCGGCAGCGCAACAGCTAAAACGGCCACCGCTGCGCCACCGCCTCTGCTGATTTTACGATTAATACTCCGCTTCCTCTCCCGGCAGTGGCAGAGAAAGTTCCTCTCCCTCCACGCCTGCGTAGAAAATGACTAACTCGGTTGGCTGGTCGGTGGTGTAGCCACGGTGCGCGCGGTTGAGTGTTTCGTTCAATGCCTCTCCCGCGCCAGCGTGAAACCGTTCGCCACTCTCTTTGTCCTCAATGGTCAGGCGCCCGGAAAGCACAAAGGCGGTATTAGGCACCGGATGGGTATGCCAGGGGAGTTCGCTGTGGGCGGGTAATGACATACGCATCACCGTTATCTGTGGCTTGCCGACTGGGTAAGCCTGATAAGGCTGGTCATTCCAGGCGCTGCCGCTCTGCAATACCTGTTGGTGCGTAACCTCGGTGGCGCGCGGGTCTGAGCGGTTTTTTTTCTCCGTCATGGTTTCTCCTGTTCGTGAGTCTGAACAGAGTGTAGCGGACGGGAGGCGCCAGAAACGCCAAAGGCCGCACTAAGCGGCCTCTGAAACAGCTATTACGACAGCGTTATTTAATCAGTTCAGCGGAAACGTAGGCGCCGTTATCAAAGCGAGCCCCGGTAATTTTGTAAGCGGCACCCGACTGGTGCGCCTGCGCGGCGATTTGCGCTTCCGCTGCGTCGAGGGTGGCGGCAGAAGCAGTAATGCTCTGGGCGAAACTGCCGAATGACGCGAAAGAGAGCGCAGCAACTACAACGAAGTTTTTGATGGTTTTCATGGTCAATTCCTTAAAGTTGATTTCAGCTGGTGAGGCGTTCTGCCTCGATGTAGACATCATGCGCCTGGGGGGGACGGTTTGAAAGCGGACATATTTGCATTTAAACCACAAAAATATTGAAAGACTTTTCCCGCCCTCTTTTCCCTTCCTGTCAGTGCGGTCCTGCCCCCTTGACGGCGCAAATTCTCACCTTCCATGAGCCCGGCGCGAAATTGCTGCCGCCCTTTCCTTGCCTGTAAGCGGGTTATCGACGGATAATCCTTACAAACTTCGTCATGCTGACGCGGCGATGCCGCAGCCCGACACCCCAACGCTGAAAATTTAGGCAACGCATTGATATGAGTAAAAAATGTAAAGCGCTGCAAACCACGCTGATTCCTCTTCAGGCGAGTGTTCATGCCCTACGATAACGTCTATGCCGAAAAACGGCTGCCCGGCGCCTTTCGCCGCAGCTGGCACCATTTTTATCGCAACACCACGGCCATGATTGGGCTGTACGGCTTTGGCGCACTGCTGTTTCTCTGCCTGTTCGGCGGGCTACTCGCCCCCTACGGTATCGACCAGCAGTTTCTCGGCTATCAGCTGCTGCCGCCCTCCTGGTCGCGCTACGGCGACGTCTCTTTTTTCCTCGGCACCGACGATTTAGGACGCGACGTGTTAAGCCGCCTGCTGAGCGGCGTGGCGCCGACCGTGGGTTCAGCGATTCTGGTCACGCTCTTCGCCACGCTGTGCGGGCTGGCGCTCGGCGTGCTGGCGGGCATCACGCACGGTTTGCGCTCGGCCGTGATGAACCATGTGCTGGATACCCTGCTATCGATCCCCACGCTGCTGCTGGCGATTATCGTGGTGGCCTTTCTCGGCCCGCGCCTTGAGCACGCGCTGCTGGCGATCTGGCTGGCGCTGTTGCCGCGCCTGGTGCGCGCCACCTATAGCGCTGTGCATGACGAGCTGGAAAAAGAGTATGTGGTGGCGGCGCGCCTCGACGGCGCCACCAACGTCGATATCCTGCGCCATGCGATTTTGCCCAATGTGCTGCCGATGCTGATCAGCGAAGTGACGCGTTCGCTGTCGCTGGCGATTCTGGATATCGCCGCGCTCGGCTTTCTCGATCTCGGCGCGCAGCTGCCCTCGCCCGAATGGGGCGCCATGCTGGGCGATTCGCTGGAGCTGGTTTACGTCGCCCCCTGGACGGTGATGCTGCCGGGCGCCGCGCTGATGGTCAGCGTATTGATTGTTAACCTGCTGGGCGACGGTATCCGCCGTGCTGTAGAGGCGGGAGTGGAATAATGCCGTTACTCGATATTCGTAATCTGACCATTGAATTTATGACCGCCGACGGCCCCGTCAAGGCGGTGGACCGCATCAACCTGACGCTGATGGAAGGCGAAGTGCGTGGATTAGTGGGCGAATCGGGCTCGGGCAAGAGCCTGGTGGCAAAGGCGATCTGCGGCGTAACCAAGGATAACTGGCGCGTCACCGCCGATCGCATGGTATTCGACGATATTGACCTGCTGCGCCTGTCGCCGCGCGAGCGTCGCCGCATCGTCGGTCACAACGTCTCGATGATTTTTCAGGAACCGCAGTCCTGTCTCGATCCTTCGGAGCGTATCGGCCGCCAGCTGATGCAGGCGATTCCGCGCTGGACCTATAAAGGTGCGTGGATGGGACGCTTCTGGTTCTGGCGCAAAACCCGCGCCATTGAGCTGCTGCACCGCGTCGGCATCAAGGATCATAAAGATATCATGCGCAGCTTTCCCTACGAGCTGACCGAAGGCGAGTGCCAGAAGGTGATGATTGCCATCGCGCTGGCCAACCAGCCTCGGCTGCTGATCGCCGACGAACCCACCAACGCCATGGAGCCAACCACCCAGGCGCAAATTTTTCGCCTGTTGAGTCGCCTCAACCAGAATAACAACACCACTATCCTGCTGATCAGCCACGATCTGCGCACCATGAGCCAGTGGGCGGACCGCATTAACGTCATGTACTGCGGGCAGACCGTGGAAACGGCGGGCAGCGACGATCTGATCGCCACGCCGCACCATCCTTATACCCAGGCGCTGATCCGCGCGATGCCCGATTTCGGCCGCGCGCTGCCGCACAAAAGCCGCCTGAACACGCTCTCCGGCGCGATCCCGTCGCTGGAGAGCCTGCCGATTGGCTGTCGGCTTGGCCCGCGCTGCCCCTATGCGCAGCGAAAATGCGTGGAAACCCCGCGCCTGAGCGGCAGCAAGACGCACCTTTTCGCCTGCCACTTTCCGCTGAATATGGAGGAGCAGTAGATGGAGACGCTGCTTGAAGTGCGCAATCTGAGCAAAACTTTCCGCTATCGCACCGGCCTCTTTCGCCGCCAGCACGTCGAGGCGGTGAAATCAGTCAGCTTTATTCTGCGCGAAAAGCAGACGCTGGCAATCATCGGCGAGAACGGCTCTGGCAAATCGACGCTGGCGAAAATGCTGAGCGGCATGGTGGCGCCGAGCAGCGGCGAAATCCTGATTAACGACCATCCGCTTGAATTCGGCGACTACGGCTACCGCAGCCAGCGCATCCGCATGATTTTTCAGGACCCCTCCACCTCACTCAATCCGCGCCAGCGCGTCAGCCAGATCCTTGACCTGCCGCTGCGCCTCAACAGCGATCTGACGCCTGAGGCGCGCGAAAAGCGCATTATCGCCACGCTACGCCAGGTAGGGCTGCTGCGTGACCACGCCGGCTACTATCCCCATATGCTGGCGCCGGGCCAGAAGCAGCGCCTCGGCCTTGCGCGCGCGCTGATCCTGCAGCCGAAGGTCATTATCGCCGACGAAGCCCTCGCCTCGCTCGATATGACGATGCGCTCCCAACTGGTGAATCTGATGCTGGAGCTACAGGAGCAGCACGGCATCACCTATATTTATGTGACGCAGCATCTCGGCATGATGAAGCACATCAGCGATCAGGTGCTGGTGATGCACCAGGGAGAGGTGGTGGAGCGCGGCGGTACTGCCGACGTGCTGGCTTCACCGCTGCACGATCTGACTAAGCGGCTCATTTCGAGCCACTTCGGCGAAGCGCTGACGGCAGAAGCCTGGCGTCGCAAAGCCTGAATCAGGTTGGTTTACCCCATTTTCCTGAGACGTGCTAGAATCCGCACGTCGATTAACGCGGCCGCCTGTTTTTTAACCAACTCGGCCGCCAACAACAATGACCATAAGGATTACAGCTATGGGTTTTCTTTCCGGTAAGCGCATTCTGATTACTGGCGTTGCCAGTAAACTCTCTATTGCCTACGGAATTGCGCAGGCGATGCACAAGCAGGGCGCAGAACTGGCTTTCACCTATCAGAACGACAAACTGAAAGGTCGTGTGGAAGAGTTTGCTAAAGATCTGGGTTCAGAGATTGTGCTGCCATGCGATGTGGCCGAAGACGAGAGCATCAAATCGCTGTTTACTGAACTGGCAAAAACCTGGCCGAAATTTGACGGTTTCGTTCACTCCATCGGCTTCGCCCCGGGCGACCAGCTGGATGGCGACTATGTGAACGCCGTTACCCGCGAAGGCTTTAAGATTGCTCACGACATCAGCGCCTACAGCTTTGTGGCGATGGCGAAAGAGTGCCGCGAGATGCTGAACCCCAATTCCGCTCTGCTGACGCTCTCCTACCTGGGCGCAGAGCGCGCCATCCCGAACTACAACGTGATGGGTCTGGCGAAAGCGTCGCTGGAAGCCAACGTGCGCTATATGGCGAACGCGATGGGCCCGGAAGGGGTGCGCGTGAACGCCGTTTCCGCCGGTCCGATCCGTACCCTGGCGGCGTCAGGCATCAAGGATTTCCGTAAGATGCTGGCGCACTGCGAAGCGGTTACCCCGATTCGCCGCACCGTCACCATCGAGGACGTTGGCAACTCGGCGGCGTTCCTCTGTTCTGACCTGGCCGGCGGCATCACCGGCGAGATCGTTCACGTTGACGGCGGCTTCAGCATCGCCGCCATGAACGAACTGGAACTGAAATAAGTTCTGAGGGCGAGCCTGGCTCGCCCTTTTTTTTGCTCACTTTCCCCGCCTTATAGCTTCGCGCTATTAATTATCACCGATCGGTCTTTTGCCCTTCCCCGCCGTTAAGCGACGATAAGCCAGCCCCCGGGCGCGCGTCACGGTTTCGGATTCACGCCATGCGCGACGTGCCAGTTATTTGCAAAAGGAATAACCATGGAACAACGCCGCTATCCTGGCCACAACCACTGGTTTTACGAGAGCCAGACCAGCCCCCACGCCCTTCAGGCTGAGCCGCTGGTTCCCGAAGCTGCCCTGATTAACGACCGTTTCCTGCTCGGCCTGCAGCAGGAGGCGAGCGCGCTTCAGCCGCTGTTGCAGACGAGCCAGCCGATGCTGCTGGCCTCCCGCGATCTTTGCCAGCTGCTGTTTCCCGATCGCGTCGCGGCGACGCTGACCCATACCCTTACCCTTTACGATCGCCTCAGCACCGCGCTGACCGTGGCGCAGGTCGCGGGCGTGCAGCGGCTGTGCAATCACTACTCGGCGCGCCTTAATCCGCTGCCCGGCCCCGACTCGTCACGCGAGAGCAATAATCGCCTGACGCAGCTGACGCAGTATGCGCGCCAGCTGGCGATGCAGCCGACGCTGATCAACGCGGCGGCGCTCAGGGCGCTGGATGCCGTGGGCCTGACCGAGCCGGATATCGTGACGCTGAATCAGATCGTCGGCTTCGTCAGCTACCAGGCGCGCGTAGCGGCCGGTGTGCAGGCGCTGCTGGCGCTGCCGGTGCGCTGGCTGCCGGGCGTGACGCCGCCGCCCGACGCCGACCGAGAGGGGTTTGAGGAAAAGCCGCGCTGGAAACCGGGGGTGAAGCCGCTGGAGCTGCGCTACGCCAGCGCCGAACAGCTGGCCGCCGTGACCTTCTGTCAGCCGCGTCCCGATCTCGCCGAGGCGGTCTGGCTGCTGGCGCACGACGCCGCCGCGCTCTACGGCTGGCAGACCCTGCGCCAGCGCATTACCCCGACCGACCTTACCCCGCTGGCGGAGGCGACCTGCGCGCGCGCGCTCGGCAGCCGCTGGGCGTTTCAGTTTTTCCCGGATGAGGTGCGCAATGCGCTGCTGGAATCGGTGGATGACGCCGCCGATCAGACCACGACGCAGGGCCGCGTCGTGGCGCTGGCGGCGCAGCTCACCCGCTCGCCTGAACGCTTCAGCGCGGCGCATCTGCAGCCGCTGGTCACCGAAGGGTGGCAGCCGGACGCGCTCTTCGCCCTGATTCAGGCGGTGGCGATCGGCAACTGGAACAGCCGGCTGTTTTACGCCATGGGCGAAGTGGCGTAGCCCTCAAGGTGGCTGCGCGCCTCGTCGAAGAAGTGTTGTGACAGCAGCGAGGCGCGACCCGGTTCGGCAATCACCAGCGCCGCCTGGCGCGCCATATGAGTAATGGCAATTGGCCGCTGCGCCATGCCTTGCAGCATCGACGGCAGAAGATGACCGACAGGCGACACCAGCACCCCCAGCCCCACCTGCGCGCTCTGCACCAGTTCGAGGATCGCGGCGCTCTCCACCATGACCTGCGGCGTCACCCCGGCTTCGCGAAAGGCCATATCAAGATAGCGGCGAAAATAGCGCGTCGGCTCGGAGAGGCAGAGCGGCACGGCGGCGAGATCGGCGAGCGTGAGCGGTGCATCGCCCACCAGCGTGGGAAACTGCGTCGGATCGAATATCGCTTCGACGCCGCGCTCGGGCAGAAATGCCGTCTGAAAATGGAGTTCGCGCAGCGTCGCCAGCTCGAAAAAGCCGATGCCGACGTCGACGGTATGACTGTTAAGCGCCTCCAGCAGCTGATCGGCGCTGAGCGCGGCGATACGGTAGTTCAGCTGAGGATAGCGGCTCTGCACCCTCTTCAGCAGCGCGGGCAGCGCCACGCTGCACTGCGGCATCACGCCGATGCGCAGCGTGCCGTTGACGCCGTGCTTCAGCGACTCCACCTCCAGCTTCAGCCCCTGATAGACCGACACGATCTCCCGGGCCCACGCCAGCACGCGATCCCCTTCCGGCGTAAAGCCGACGAAGTTATTGCTGCGGTTGATCAGCGACAGGCCGAGTTCGCGTTCGAGGTTTTTCAGGCGCATGGAGAGCGTCGGCTGGCTGACGAAGCTGGCTTCGGCCGCGCGGCCAAAGTGGCGTTCACGCTCGAGGTTGCAGAGGTAAATTAATTGTTTAATGTCTATTTTCTTTACCCGTCAATAACATAACAGCATAGCCGTATAGAAAAAATATAATGCTGTACCTTTCCCTGTACCGACTTCAAACGTGACTTATCCTGAAGAAGATCTTCAGGTACCTTGCTGGCGATGTCAATGCTGCTGGCCAGGATTATTCTTAACGCTCACCGGCCCGTCCCTGTTATAAGCGCTAATCAGATTGCTCTGCTAAAAACGTGAAAAGGCCGCCCAATGGCGGCCTTGAATAAGTAAGGTAAATCGGATGAGCAAAAAGAAAATCAGGCAGCGATTGGTTGCGGATCTATTTGGATCATGGCCGATTTACAAAAAATGCACTTTGCCCCAAGCGGATTTTTAACGCTAACGTCAAAAACGGAGCGGCGATATTGCGAGCCCTGACAATGTGGGCAGCGCAGAGAAATAATGGCTGAAATAATTTTTAGCGTCCTGTGACGTTGGCAGATAATGGACCTTTAGGCCATTCTGCGCAGTGAATTCTATCCTCCACTCCTTATCGGGCGTGCGGAGGTCATTGTTTTTAAGAGCGGAAAAGCGTGCAAACCGCGCCTGCCCTCCTCGTCGGGCACATAAAGCCGGCGCTTTTTTCTGCGTTAATCCCTCTCATCGTGCCAGGCGTGTCATGAGAAATAATCTCTCTTTCTTTTAGCCTGCAGATAAGCATAGCTGAAGTGCAGAGGCAGATCGGTAAGATTAAGATAAAACTCAAAAGAGAGGCTTAAGCGCGGCACTTCCGGAAATGAGAGACGGCAGAAACAGAGGATAAAGCTGCCTGCTTTTCAGGCCAGGCACCTATTTACGCATGCTCTGGCCTGCCATTGCAAGCAAGTAAAAAAGAATTTTGCTGTTACACTCTTTACGGCACGCGACGCCCGGCTAAGAATATGAATTAAATATAAAGAAGGAGAAAGCGGTGAAAAACAAAATTTATCTTCCGCAGTTTGATGTCAGCGCGGATGCGGAGATATTTGGTCAGAAAATCACGGTGCGCTATGAGGGAAATGAACATTTTCCTAAGCGCCTGAAGGTCAAAGAGCAATATTTCGTGGTTATCGACGGCCAGGAAAAGATTATGGTGCTGGAACGCAAAGCAATCGGCTCCTGGCAGTTCTCTCTACAGTCGTGATAGCGAGATTCCCACCTCCCTTTACAGGCTCAGCAAGGTGGGAATGCAGCGTGGTGCTATTTCTTTTCGCGATCCTCGTAAGGATCGTTCTTGTCATCATTGTGATCGTCACGGGTGCGCGGGATTTCGCCGTGCTCAGCGGGCGCATCGACCGCCGGATGATCGTCCTCTTCCCAGGCGTTATGGACGTGCGGTGTGCTCTCGGGCGCGCTCTTGCTGACGTCCCCTTCCTGCTTACGTTCTTCGTTGGTTTTATGTTTAAACATTTCCGTCTCCTCGTTCGCTTCCAGTCTGTTAAGTGTAGACGTAAATCCTTCAGGCCACGCCAAGCGCGCTTTTTACCTCACTGGCAATCTTCTCAACCTGCGGCCCATAGATAACCTGAATATCGTGCTCGCTGACGCGGTTGATGCCGTTGGCGCCGGTGGTGAGCAGCGTCTGATCCACCACCTCTTTCATATCTTTCACCCGGACGCGCAGGCGGGTAAAGCAGCAGTCGACATCTTCAATATTCGCCTGACCGCCCAGGCCGCTGATAATCACCTTTGTACGCTCGTCTGCCGCCACCTGCTGCGGCTTTTCATCTTCTGATTCGCGCCCCGGCGTCTCGACGCCCATGCGGGTGATAACAAAGCGGAATCCATAGTAGTAGAGCGGCGCATAGATTGCGCCGAGCGCCAGCGTCCACCACCAGTGCGTGTTGCTGCCGCCGAGAATGCCGAACACCACCAGATCGATCACGCCGCCCTGCACGTTGCCGATCATCAGGTGCAGCATCGACATCAGCATAAAAGAGAGACCGGTCAGCAGCGCGTGCAGCAGATAGAGCACCGGCGAGACGAAAATAAAACAGAACTCCAGCGGCTCGGTGATGCCGGTCGTGAAAGAGGTCAGCGCGCCCGCCATCATCAGCGCCTTGACCCGCTGTTTATGTTCAGGCCGCGCGGTGTGATAGATAGCCAGCGCGGCGGCCGGCAGGCCGAACATCATCACCGGGATTTTACCCTGAGCGAGAAACTGGGTCGCGTTGCGCAGCACGTCGTCAGGCACCGAGCCGGGATGGGTCAGCGAGGCGTTAAAGATATTGAGCGCCCCCACCAGCGTTTGTCCGTCGACGATGGCGACGCCACCAATCGGGGTAAAGCGCACGGTTTCATTAAGGATGTGATGCAGCCCGGTGGGGATCAAAATGCGCTCCGCCGTGCCGAGCAGAAAGGCGCCGTACTGGCCGCTTTTGCCGATCATCGCACCGATCCAGGCGATGCCCGCGCCCAGCGTCGGCCAGATCAGCGCCAGCAGCACCCCTACCAGCGGCAGGACAACCACGGTGACGATCGGCACGAAGCGGCGTCCGCCGAAGAAGCTGATGGCGGTTGGCAGCTGCTGGGTATAGAAGCGATTGTGCAGCAGCACCGTCAGCAGCCCGGCAATCACGCCGCCCAGCACGCTCATGTTGTAGGTGAAGATGCCGAGCATCTGGATATACTCCGCCGAGGTCATCATCGCCGTGGTCTGGTCCATGCCCGCCTGCTGTAGCGCAGCGGGCGTGGTGGTCGCCGCCGTCAGCCCTTTCGCCGCCAGCGTGGCGCTGATGCCGACGTTCATGGTGATGTAGCCGATGACCGCGGCGAAGGCCGCCGTCGGCTTTTCCGCCTTCGCCAGGCCGATGGCGCTTGCCACGGCGAAGAACACCGGCAGGTTGGCGAAGAGCGCGCCCGCCACTTTGCGAATGAAACCGATAATCAGCTGCGGCACCTGCATCTGGGCAAAGGCGTCGCCGGTAATCGCCGGGTTCTGCATCGCGGCCGCGAGGCCGAGGAAGATCCCCGCCGCCGCAATCACCGAAATTGGCATCATCAACGCTTTGCCAAACGCATGGATCTGGCTGGTGAGCTGTTTCATGAGGTGCGCCCTTTAAGAGATGAAGGTGCAAGTATTGACTCGATACGCCCGTAACTCCCGTTATCAACAGGTTGCCAGAGAGTAAAATTTGAGCAGCATCACAATTTTGCAGTCGGCGCGATAAACGGCGGCTATCGCACCATTAAGTCAATCAATTAGACAACTTATGATTGCAGTCGCACACTTCCCTCACCGTCAGGATATATCCTGATAACAAACTTCCTACAAAAAACATAAGCCTGCACTCACCATGAAATTCAAACGTAAAATTAAGCCCTACCGCGCCGCTGCGGGCGGCTGGGGATCGCTGGAAGCCACAACCCGTTTCGTTTTAGACAGCAAAGCGGCGCTGAAAAATATGCGCAACCTGATGCGCATGAACAAAGCGCGCGGCTTCGACTGCCCGGGCTGCGCCTGGGGCGACGACAATAAAAGTACCTTTAGCTTCTGTGAAAACGGCGCCAAAGCGGTGACCTGGGAAGCGACGCGCCGCGTGGTCGACACCGATTTCTTCGCCCAGCACAGCGTCACCAAACTCTATGCGCAGAGCGACTACTTCCTGGAGTATCAGGGCCGTCTGACCCACCCGATGCGTTATAACGCCGAAACCGACCACTATGAGCCGGTAAGCTGGGATGACGCCTTTGCGCTGATCGCGCAGCATATCAAGGCGATGGACAACCCGAACCAGATGGAGCTCTATACTTCGGGCCGCGCCAGCAACGAAGCCTCCTGGCTCTATCAGCTGTTCGGCCGCCTGGCGGGCACCAACAACTTCCCGGACTGCTCCAATATGTGCCACGAAGCGAGCGGCGCCGGTCTGAAGCGCAGCATCGGCGTCGGCAAAGGCACTATCCGCCTCGACGATTTCGACCATGCCGACGCGATTTTCGTTTTCGGCCAGAACCCGGGCACTAACCACCCGCGTATGCTGCACAGCCTGCGTCACGCCGCCGATCACGGCGCGAAGATCGTCACCTTTAATACCCTGCGCGAGCGCGGTCTTGAGCGCTTCGCCGATCCGCAGAAGCCGCTGGAGGTGGTCACCTCTAAAGCGGGCACCATCAGCTCCGCCTATTACCAGCCGAATCTCGGCGGCGATATGGCGGCGGTGCGCGGCATGGTGAAAGCGCTGCTCGAGACGCATCGCGCGCGCGTAGCGGCCGGTGAGAAAGGCCTGTTCGACGAAACCTTTATCAACGCCACCACCCACGGCGTCGAAGCCTATTTCGACGCGGTCGACAATACCGACTGGATGCAGATCGTGCAGCAGTCTGGCCTGAGCGAAGCGCAGATCCGCGAAGCCGCGGCCATCTACCAGAGCGCCGATCGCGTTATCATCACCTGGGCGATGGGCATCACCCAGCACAAACACTCGGTGGATACGGTACGCGAAATCGTGAACCTGCAGCTGCTGTTCGGCCAGCTTGGCAAGAAAGGCGCAGGCCTCTGCCCGGTGCGCGGCCACAGTAACGTGCAGGGCAACCGCACTATGGGCATCGACGAGAAGCCGAGCAAAGCGTTTCTCGACGCGCTCGGCAGCCACTTCGGCTTCGAGCCGCCGCGCGAGCACGGCCATAACACCGTTGAAGCGCTGAACGCCATGCTGCGCGACGAGATCAAAGTGCTGATCGCCCTGGGCGGCAACCTCGCTGCGGCGGCGCCCGACTCCCCGCGCACCGAAGAGGCGCTGCAGCGCTGCGGCCTGACGGTGCATATCAGCACCAAGCTCAACCGCAGCCATCTGGTGCCGGGCGCGGAGAGCCTGATTCTGCCGACGCTGGGCCGCACCGAGCGCGATACCCAGGCGACCGGTAACCAGTTCATCACCGTAGAAGACTCCTTCAGCATGGTGCACGCCTCCGAAGGCATCGGCATTCCGCTGGCGGAGACGCAGCGCTCGGAAACCGCCATCGTGGCGGGCATCGCCCACGCGGTGCTGGGCGACGAGAAGGTGCAGTGGCTGAAGCTGGCCGCCGACTATAATCTGATCCGCGACCATATCGCCGCCACCATTCCGGGCTTCGCCGACTTCAACGAGAAGTGCGACCAGCCGGGCGGCTTCTACCTGGGCAACGCGGCGGCGGACCTGCGCTTCAATACCCCGACGCAGAAAGCGGAGTTCAGCAGCGCGGCGCTGCCCGCCTCGCTCTTCCCGATGGACGTGGCGGAGGTGCCCTTCACGCTGCAGACCCTGCGTTCGCATGACCAGTACAACACCACGATTTACGGCCTCGATGACCGTTACCGCGGCGTTTACGGCCAGCGCGAAGTGGTGTTTATCAACCCGGAAGATATGCAGGCGCTCGGCTTTACCGAAGGTCAGCTGGTGGATATCGAAACCCTGTGGAACGACAATGTTTCGCGTCGCGTCAGCGGGTTTAAACTGGTGCCCTATAATATTCCGCGCGGCAACCTCGCGGCCTATTATCCGGAAACCAACCCGCTGGTTCCGCTGAACAGCTTCGGCGACATCAGCGGCACGCCGACCTCGAAATCGGTGCCGGTGAAGCTGGAACTGTCGGTTTCTCTGCCGACGCAACGCATCGCGTAAGCGCAGAGTTTCCTTAGTAAAAAGCCGGTTAATCCGGCTTTTTTGCCCTCTTTTGCCTTGCCGCGCGCCCCTGATTCGCGTAAAACTAGCAGCCGCTCTTAGGCCACGAAACTAAACTGACTATGTTCCAGGATAATCCGCTGCTCGCGCAGCTTAAAGAGAAGCTCCACGCGCAGACGCCCCGCGCAGAAGGTGTCGTTAAAGGCACCGAAAAAGGTTTCGGCTTTCTTGAAGTCGACGCGCAGAAAAGCTATTTCATTCCGCCGCCGCAAATGAAGAAAGTGATGCACGGCGACCGGGTATCCGCCATCATCCACAGCGATAAAGATCGTGAAAGCGCCGAGCCTGAAACGCTGATCGAACCTTTCCTTAGCCGCTTTGTCGGCCGCGTGCAGAAGAAAGATGACCGTCTTTCCATCGTTCCGGACCATCCGCTGTTAAAAGAGGCGATCCCCTGCCGTCCGGTGCGTGGCCTGAGCCATGATTTCCAGGCGGGCGACTGGGCCGTTGCCGAAATGCGCCGCCATCCGCTGAAAGGCGACCGCGGCTTCTACGCCGAACTGACCGAATTTATCGTTAAAGCCGACGATCATCTGGCGCCGTGGTGGGTCACCCTGTCGCGCCATAACCTGGAGCGCGAAGCGCCGCAGATCGGCTTTGGCGAGATGCTGGACGAGCAGCTGACGCGCGAGGATCTGACCGCGCTCGATTTCGTCACCATCGACAGCGCCAGCACCGAAGATATGGATGACGCGCTTTACGTCGAAGAGAATGCCGACGGCACGCTGCGTCTGACTATCGCCATCGCAGACCCCACCGCCTACGTGGCGGAAGGCAGCGAGCTGGACAAGCTGGCGGCGCAGCGCGCCTTCACCAACTACCTGCCGGGCTTCAATATCCCGATGCTGCCGCGCGAACTCTCCGACGACGTCTGTTCGCTGCGTCCCAACGTGCGCCGCCCGGCGCTGGTCTGCCGCGTCACCGTGGCGCAGGATGGCTCACTGGGCGACGACGTCCACTTTTTCGCCGCCTGGATCGAATCGAAAGCCAAGCTGGTCTATGACCAGGTTTCCGACTGGCTGGAGAAGAGCGGCGAGTGGCAGCCGCAGAGCGAAGCGATCGCCCAGCAGATCCGTCTGCTGCACCGCATCTGCCTGGCGCGCAGCGAGTGGCGTCAGAACCACGCGCTGGTGTTCAAAGATCGCCCGGATTACCGCTTTGTTCTCGGCGAGAAAGGCGAAGTGCTGGATATCGTCGCCGAGCCGCGCCGCATCGCCAACCGCATGGTGGAAGAGGCGATGATCCTCGCTAACGTCTGTGCCGGTAAGGTGCTGCGCGAGAAGCTGGGCTTCGGCGTCTACAACGTGCACACCGGCTTCGACGCCACCAACGCCGAGCAGGCCGCCGCCGTGCTGGCCGGCCACGGCGTCACCGTCGATGCCGCCGCCATCACCACGCTGGAGGGCTTCCGCCAGCTGCGCCGTCAGCTCGACGCGCAGCCGACGCAATACCTCGACAGCCGCATCCGTCGCTTCCAGTCTTTCGCCGAGATCAGCACCGAGCCGGGTCCCCATTTCGGTCTGGGCCTGGAGGCGTACGCCACCTGGACCTCGCCGATCCGTAAATCGGGCGACATGATCAACCATCGCCTGCTGAAAGCGATTATCCGCGGCGAGCAAGGCGCGCGTCCGGATGAGGCGCTGACGGCGACCATGGGCGAACGTCGTCGCCTGAACCGTATGGCGGAGCGCGACGTCGGCGACTGGCTCTACGCGCGCTGGCTGGCGCCGCACGCCGGCACCGACCGCAAGTTCAGCGCCGAGATTATCGACGTCTCGCGCGGCGGCATGCGCGTGCGCCTGCTGGAGAACGGCGCGGTTGCCTTTATTCCGGCGCCCTTTATCCACGCGGTACGCGACGAGCTGGTGTGCAGCCAGGAGAGCGGCACCGTACAGATCAAAGGCGAAGTCGCTTTCCGCGTGACCGACGTGATCGACGTGACCATCGCCGAAGTGCGCATGGAAACGCGTAGCGTGGTGGCCCGTCCGGCCGTCTGAGCATGAAAAGAGGCGGGATAATCGCTGTTATCCCGCATTTTCACCTCTCTCTTTACACAAATGTTAAATTTGTTCCCCGCTTCACACTTCTCAACACATTAACTTTCACTTACATTCCATTACATTACCTTTGACTCGTTGTCTTTGAACGTCCCTTTCGGTTCATACAAGGAGTGAGGTCATGAAGAACGTCAAAACCAGTGCCGTCTGGTTAGCGGTGGCGTTAGTCGGCGCGGGCGCATTCGCCATGCTGGCGTTAAACCGCGGCGAGCACGTCAACGCCGTCTGGCTGGTGGTGGCTGCCGTCGCCTGCTACAGCATTGCCTATCGCTTTTACAGCCTGTTTATCGCCCGCAATATTTTCGAGCTGGACGATCGCCGCCGTACGCCCGCCGAGCGCTTCAACGACGGCCTCGACTATGTGCCGACCAATAAGTGGGTGCTGTTCGGCCACCATTTTGCCGCTATCGCTGGCGCCGGGCCGCTGGTCGGGCCGATTCTGGCGGCGCAGATGGGCTTTCTGCCTGGCACTCTCTGGATCCTCGTCGGCGTTATGCTGGCGGGCGCGGTGCAGGATTTCCTCGTGCTGTTTATCTCAACCCGCCGCGACGGCCGCTCGCTGGGCGAAATGGCGCGTCAGGAGCTGGGCGCCTTTGCTGGCGTGATAACCATGCTCGGCGCGCTCGGCGTGATGATCATCATTCTTTCGGCGCTGGCGCTGGTGGTGGTGAAAGCGCTGGCCAACTCGCCGTGGGGGCTCTTTACCATCGCCGCGACTATTCCGATTGCGCTGCTGATGGGCGTCTATATGCGCTTTATCCGTCCCGGTAAAATCGCCGAGGTGTCGCTGATCGGCTTTGTGCTGATGATGGCGGCGATTATCTTCGGCGGCAACGTGGCGCAGGATCCCTACTGGGGCCCCTTCTTTACCCTGAAAGGCACCTCGCTGACCTGGGTGCTGGTGATCTATGGCTTTGTTGCCTCAGTGCTGCCGGTCTGGCTGCTGCTGGCGCCGCGCGACTATCTTTCCACCTTCCTGAAAATCGGCGTGATCGTCGGGCTGGCGGTCGGCATCGTTTTCGCCATGCCGGAGATGAAGATGCCGGCGGTGACGCGCTTTATCGACGGCAGCGGCCCGGTCTTCGCCGGTCAGCTCTTTCCGTTCCTGTTTATCACTATCGCCTGCGGCGCCATCTCCGGTTTTCATGCGCTGGTCTCCAGCGGCACTACGCCGAAGCTGGTCGAGCGCGAGAGCCATATCCGCTTTATCGGCTACGGCGCAATGCTGATGGAATCTTTCGTCGCCATCATGGCGCTGATTTGCGCGTCGGTTATCGATCCTGGCGTCTACTTCGCCATGAACGCCCCGGCGGCGCTGATCGGCACCACGGTCGAGAGCGCCTCGCAGGTGATTAACGGCTGGGGCTTCGTGGTGACGCCGGAGATGCTCTCAGGCATCGCGCGCGACGTCGGCGAGGCGTCAGTGCTGTCGCGGGCAGGCGGCGCGCCGACCTTTGCGGTGGGCATGGCGCATATCATCACCGACGTCTTCAACAGCCGGGCAATGATGGCCTTCTGGTATCACTTCGCCATCCTGTTCGAAGCGCTGTTTATCCTGACCGCCGTGGATGCCGGGACGCGCGCCTGTCGTTTTATGGTGCAGGATCTGGTCGGCACCGTGGTGCCGTCGCTGGCGAATAACCGCTCATGGGTGGGCAATATGGCGGGCACGGCGGTCGCGGTCGCCGGCTGGGGCTTTTTCGTCTATCAGGGCGTGGTCGATCCGCTGGGCGGCATTAATACCCTGTGGCCGCTGTTCGGCATCGGCAACCAGATGCTCGCCTCAATGGCGCTGATCCTCGGCACCGTGGTGCTGTTTAAGATGAAGAAGCAGCGCTACGCCTGGGTGACGATTCTCCCCACCGCCTGGCTGTTTATCACCTCGATGACGGCGGGCTGGCAGAAAATTTTCCATGAGAAACCTTCTATCGGTTTTCTGGCGCAGGCGAACAAGTTCCGCAAAGGCATCGATGAGGGTGTGATTATCGCCCCGGCGAAAAGCGTAGCGGATATGCAAACTATCGTTTTCAGTAACCAGATTAACGCCGTGCTGTGCGGCTTCTTTATGCTGGTGGCGGTTACCATGCTGATCGCCGCCTTCTTCGTGATTCGCCGCGCCCTGCGCAGCAGGGTGCCGACCACGCACGAAGCGGAGCCGTCGCTGCGTAAGGAGGTTCGCCATGTCTGATGCCATTCGCCGCGCCGCGCGCCCGGCGCGTCTTGACACCATTACCCGCTGCCGCCCGCTCGACGCCCCCAGGCGCTTCAGCTGGCGCACGCTGTGGCGCGGCGTGCAGCAAAGCTTTCGTCTCATGGTAGGGGTTCAGGATTATCAAAATTATCTTCAGCATATGCAGCGTCAGCACCCGGATCTGGTGCCGATGAGCGAGCGCGATTTTCATCGTTACTGTCTTGATGCCCGGTTCCCCAGTCAGGCTGGCAAGCTGGGAAAATGTCCTTGCTAAGCAGGTAAATCGGCCCCGCGACGCGGGGCTTTTTTGTGCCATTCTTTACCAGACTGGAAAATATATTTGGCTGGCATCTTGTACTGAAGTGAGATGCCGAATACTGTTGATAAAATAATGAGATAACGCCAGTAGAGCACTCCCCCGGAGGACCTTTCCATGACCGATGAACAAGGGCAAACGTTGCTGTATACCTTGTTTGGCACGACCAGCCCTCATTGGCGCCTGACCACCGACAGCGATGCCCTGCAATTAGCAGAAGATGAAACCGCACACACCAATATGGCTGTCGCGCTGACGCCCGCGCAGGCCAGCCTGTTGCGCGCTATGCCGGTGATCACCTCCAGCGTCAACCTGACGCTACCGCTCCACGGCACGCCGGTGCCGATGCATTTTGTCGGTCGTAAGGTAAACCAGTCGAGCTGGGCTGGTACCGCCTCGGCGTGGGGTGACACCTCTGCCGTCGCGCGCGATCTGACGCTCGGGCTCTCGTTTGCCGAACAGGTGGTTTCCGAAGCCAACTCGGTGATCGTGATTGTCGATCAGCGCGGCAATATTCAGCGTTTCAACCGCCTCAGCGAGGAGTACACCGGCCTCCACGAGCATGAAGTGATCGGCCGCAACGTTTTTCAGCTCTTTATGACCAAGCAGGAGGCCGCTGCCTCACGCCGTAACATCGCGGGCTTCTTCCGCGATGGCAACTCCTATGAGGTGGAGCGCTGGGTGAAGACCCGTAAGGGCCAGCGACTCTTTCTGTTTCGTAATAAGTTCGTTCACAGCGGTAGCGGGAAAAATGAAATTTTCCTCATCTGTTCCGGAACGGACATAACCGAGGAGCGGCGGGCTCAGGAGCGCCTGCGGGTGATGGCGAACACCGATACCGTGACCGGTTTGCCCAATCGCAACGCCATCCACCAGCAAATTAGCCTGGCGCTGGAGCTGGCGAAAGAGGATGAGACCGGCGTGGTCTACCTCGATCTCGATAATTTCAAGAAGGTGAACGACGCCTACGGCCATATGTTTGGCGATCAGCTGCTGCAGGCGGTGTCGCTGGCGATCCTCAGCTGCCTGGGCAAAGACCAGACGCTGGCGCGCCTCGGCGGCGACGAGTTCGTGGTGCTGGCGGAGCATACCAGCCAGGCGGCGCTGGAGGCGATGGCGTCACGCATTCTCGAGCGTCTGCGCCAGCCCTTCCGTATTGGCCTGATTGAGGTCTATAGCGGCTGCTCTATCGGTATCGCGCTGGCGCCGCTGCACGGCGAGGATCGCGAAAGCCTGATCCGCAATGCCGACACCGCGATGTATCATGCCAAAGAGAACGGGCGCGGCAAGTTCTGCGTCTTCGCCGCTGAGATGAATCAGCGCGTGTTTGAGTATCTCTGGCTCGACACCAACCTGCGCAAGGCGCTCGAGCAGGATCACCTGACGGTGTTCTATCAGCCGAAGCTCGACAGAGACGGCGTGGTGCGCAGCGCGGAAGCCCTGGTGCGCTGGAATTCGCCGGAGCGCGGCATGGTCTCGCCCGCCGAATTTATTCCCTATGCCGAAGAGTCGGGGCTGATTGTGCCGCTCGGCCGCTGGGTAATGCTGACCGTGCTGCGGCAGATTCTGGCCTGGCGCGAAGAGGGCATCAACCTGCGCGTGGCGGTCAACGTCTCGGCGCGACAGCTGATCGACCAGAGCATCTACAGCGATCTCAAGCTGGCGCTGATGGACAGCGGACTGGCAACCTGCCCAATCGATATTGAGCTGACTGAAAGCTGCCTGATTGAAAACGAAGCGCAGGCGCTGACCCTGATGAAGCAGTTTCAGGAGCTGGGCGCGCAGGTGCATCTTGATGATTTCGGCACGGGCTACTCCTCGCTGTCGCAGCTGGCGCGCGTGCCGATCAACGCCATCAAGCTCGATCAAAGTTTTATTCGCAATATTAATGAGCAGCCGGTCTCTCAGTCGCTGGTGCGCGCAATTGTCGCCGTTGCTAAGGCGCTGACGCTGGAGGTCATCGCCGAGGGCATCGAGACGAAAGCGGAAGAAGAATTTGTTCTCCTCAACGGCGTGGACGGGCGTCAGGGCTATTTCTACGCAAAACCAATGCCCGCAGAACAGTTCGGGCATTGGCTGGCTAAGCATCCTGCCCGCGTTTAAAACTCCGCGTGATTAGCCCGCTTTACGCAAGGATGCGCTATGGCGGTTTTGTAACTGCACCAGACGTTCCATATAGGCGATGTCTTTCGGCTCCAGCGTGAAGGCATAATCGACCCAGTCCTCAGTGATGTCCATCAGCTCCGCGCGCGACAGCTGCAGAACGCGCTGGCGCGCCTTCAGCATGGCGCGCACGCCGTTCAGCTTCGGCCGCAGCGTATCGATAAAGGTGCGCGTGCAGCGGTAGCTTTCGCCGGGCTGGAAGACTTTGTCCACCAGGCCGCGCGTCTCATACCATTCGGCGCTGTGCGACTCCCCTTCGCATATCAGCTCTTCCGCCAGCTTCATCCCGGCCCGACGTGCCACTAAAGAGTAGCCTCCCATACCGGGGAACAGGTTGAAGGCGATCTCCGGAAAGCCGAGCCGCGCGTTGTTTTGCGCCAGGATAAAGTGGTGCGCCAGCGCGGCCTCAAAGCCGCCGCCTAACGCGCTGCCCTCAATCATCGCAATGGTGACCGCGCCGGTATCGAAGCCGCGCGCCGCCGAGTGAATGCAGTCGACGCAGGCACGCGCATAGGCGCGCAGCGCCTCGCGACGGTTGTTGCGAATGCACTCCACGAAGAAGCGCAGATCGCCGCCCGCGTTGAACATCTGCGGCACCAGCGAGCCGGTAACCCAGAAATCGATCGGCAGACCGGAACGCTGGGCCGCATAGCTCAGGTTCATGATCTCCTCAATTAATTCGTGGTTGAAACTGGGGCGCGGTTGCGCCCGCAGCATCATCCACATGGTGCGGCGGCCCTCTTCATAGTAGGCGGCAAGCTGGGTGGTCTGTCCCACTTCGGTGAACAGTCGGCAGGTTGGTTGGTTAATTACTGTCATCGTCTCATCCTCTGTTTATTTGATGCGTTAAACGCCACATCAGCGTAATGCAGAGAGAGGCCAGACCAAATGAGAGATTGATTTGTAAAGTAAAATCCAGAGATATCCCCGACTTAGCGGTCGGGGATGCTTAAGCGGGGTTACTTGATCGCCGCGCGTTGTCCAACCGCAACGCGAGAACGCTTAACGCGTTTTGAATAAACAGCAGTTATGACTGGTACCAGCACCGAGGTGACAATCACCGAGGTTGCCACCAGCGCAGTGGCGGCTGGCGCAACCGGTTTAAACTGCGGCAGCATCTCTGCTATCAACACCGGCGTCGCCACCGCCGCGCCCGCCGTACTCGACGCGGCGATGCCTGCAGTACCGTCGCCGCCGCCAATCAGCCGGTCGGCGATAATCAGCGGAATGCCGGTAACGATAATGACCGCCACGCCCAGCAAAATGCCCAGCAGGCCAGTTTGCGCAATAACGGTCAGGTCAATGGTGTTGCCCAGCGCAAAGGCGAAGAAGGGAATCAGCGTATGCACTGCCTTGCCGAAAAACTCCCGTAGCTCCGGATCCAGATTGCCCAGGGCAAAGCCGATCAGGAACGGCAAAACGGCGCCAACGAAGACGTGCGGTTCAAAAGAGGCGATGCCTGCCGTGCCGAGGATGACCATGGTCATCAGCGGTCCCGACTCCAGCGACATCAGCACAAAGGCGCCCGCCTCTTCTTTGCTGCCGTACTGCTGCATGATCGAGGCGTAGAGGCCGCCGTTGGTCATATCCATCGCCGCCACCAGCGCCAGCGTCGATAGCCCGGCGAACATGCCGACCTCAACGCCGTTTTCCGGCACCACGCGTGAGGCGATCGCCGCGACTATCCAGGCCACCGCGATTTTGGTGATCACCAGCGTGCCCGACTTGCGCAGCACCGCGCCGGTCGCGCTGAGCTTGATAGAGGCGCCCATACAGAAGAACCAGATGGCGAGGATCGGCACCGTGCCGGTCATCAGGCCATTACTGAAGGAGCCCAGGTATTTGCCAGCACCTGGCGCCAGCGTGTGGCATAGCGCGCCAAGAAAGAGCGGGATGAGCATCATACCGCCAGGGATTTTATCGATAGCACGTTTGATATGCATAAGGGATCACCTTTGCTGTCCAGAGGGAGGTGCGTTTTTATGCCCGAAGGCCTGACAGCAAAGTACGGGTCGCGGCGAGGGAAAACAGTGATCGCATCGTAAAAATGAAACGCTGTTTTATTTTTGGTTGCCGGTATGTTTCGATATTTTGATCTGCGTCGCCATACCAGGAGAATGACTAAGAGGAGGAGTGAACGTCCAGAGTAAACACAGGCGGCATCAGCCGAAGGTAAAGGGTGGCGTTTCCCCTAATGTGGGGCCCCTCACCTTCGGTGATGCCGCCTGCGTGTCGATGCTTACCTTATCTTTAACAGCGCTGGCGCGGCAGATTACTCTTTCTGGCCGTACCAGGCGTTTTTGCCGTGCTTGCGCAGGTAGTGCAGGTCAAGCAGCGTCTGGTTAATCGGCGGCAGGTCAGCGCGCAGCTGCTGGCTGAACAGCCCCATATAGGCCACCTCCTCCAGCACTACGGCGCTGTGCACCGCCGCATGGGCGTCGCGCCCCCAGGCGAACGGCCCGTGCGAATTCACCAGCACCGCCGGAATGGCGCTGGGCGAGAGATCGCGCTGAGCAAACGTCTCGATAATTACACCGCCGGTGTTCCACTCGTAGTCGTGCTGAATTTCGTCATCGCGCATGGCGCGGGTACAGGGAATTTCGCCATAAAAATCGTCCGCGTGCGTGGTGCCCCAGGCGGGGATCGCACGGCCAGCCTGCGCCCAGATAGTGGCGTGGCGCGAATGGGTATGCACAATGCCGCCAATTTCCGGCCAGGCCAGATAGAGCGCGCGGTGGGTGGCGGTATCGGATGAAGGACGCTTGCTTCCCTCTACAACCTCGCCGCTGGCGAGATCGACTACCACCATATCGTCGCGCTGCATGCTGGCGTAGCTGACGCCCGAAGGCTTGATCACCAGTAGCCCCTGCTCGCGATCCACTGCGCTAACGTTGCCCCAGGTAAAGGTGACAAGGTTGTAGCGCGGCAAATCCAGGTTCGCTTCCAGAACCTGCTGTTTAAGTTGTTCCAGCATTGTTTTCTCCTGCTCAGATTGATCTCTGAATTGTGCAGGTGCTGGCTAAAAAGCTTATGGAGAGACTGGCTGGAAAAGAGGCGGAAAACGGCTGATAAATAAAAAATGTGGCGCGAATTAGGAATCTTCCCTCTTCGGAAAATTTGCTTAAGGCTTAGAATTCACTCATGCAATGGGCGGATCTGTTTGCCGACTGCATTTATCTGCCCGAGACAACATTGTCCATAGTGAAAGGCATATCGGCACCTTCAGGGAAGAAGCGATGGCGTAATACGGGTGGATATAAGAACAGAGGAAAAAAACACCTATACTGAGTGTGTTGCCTCTGTGAGCACAATCAAGGAGAAGTTTATGACAACAACCATGAAACGTATCACCACAGCTGTTTTGGCTACCACTTTAGTTGTCGCGCTGAGCGGCTGTTCAAACTGGTCCAAGCGCGATCGTAACACCGCTATCGGTGCCGGTGCCGGCGCAATTGGTGGCTCAGTGTTAACGCACGGCAGCGCGCTCGGCACGCTGGGCGGCGCGGCGGTGGGCGGCGTTATCGGTCATCAGGTCCATTAATGACCGCAAAGCCGTTTAAATAATAAAAGGCTACACAGCGTATTAACATAACCATCGGGCTACAGACGTAGCCCGATTTTTATTTAACCGCCCGCCAGTTTGACCTTCAGCCCCCTGGCTTCCAGCAGCTGTATAAGCAGATCGCGTTTGTCGCCCTGGATTTCGATAACGCCCTCTTTTACCGACCCGCCGCAGCCGCATTTTTTCTTCAGCTCCGCGCCCAGCTTATTCAGGGCATCGTCGTCAAGATCGAGCCCGGTAATCAGGCAGACGCCTTTGCCTTTGCGGCCGCTGGTCTGACGCTGAATGCGCACAATGCCGTCGCCTTTCGGACGTTCGGCTTTCTCTTGCGGCTGCTCGATGCGGCCCACATCGGTGGAGTAGACCAGCGGATTGTCGCGGCTCATGAGGACTCCTTAAGGGAGGTTAAAATAGCGGACAGCGTGGCGGCGGGATCGGCCGACTGGGTAATCGGACGCCCGATCACCATATAGTCTACGCCCGCCTGCTGCGCCTGCTGCGGCGTCATGATACGGCGCTGATCGCCAGCATCACTGCCTGCCGGACGAATGCCCGGCGTCACCAGCGCGAAATCGGCGCCGAACGCGGTTTTGAAACGCGCGGCTTCATGCGCCGAACAGACGACGCCGTCGAGGCCGCACTCGCGGGTTAATTTTGCCAGCCGTTCCGCCTGTTCGGCGGGCGACAGGGTGATGCCGAGGCCGCGCAGATCCTCGGCGTCCATGCTGGTTAACACCGTGACAGCGATCAGCAGCGGCGCATCCTTGCCAAACGGCAGCAGCGCTTCGCGCGCGGCGTTCATCATGCGTGCGCCGCCGCTGGCGTGCACGTTCACCATCCAGACGCCAAGATCGGCCGCCGCGGCGACCGCATGGGCGGTAGTATTAGGGATGTCATGAAATTTAAGGTCGAGAAAGAGCTCAAAGCCGCGCTGCTGCAGATCCTTCACCAGCGCGGGGCCAAACAGCGTAAACATCTCTTTGCCGACTTTTAAGCGGCAGTGCTGCGGATCAATCTGGTCGACAAAACGCAATGCGCTGTTGAGATCGTGATAATCGAGCGCCACCACAACAGGCGACGCGATCGCGGTTGACGATAAAGGCATAGCATTTCCTCGTAGTTGACGGCGACAGGCAAAGGGGACAAACGGCAAGCATTCTACCCGCGGCTTCCGCCAGGGACAACGTTTGCGGCGCCCTCGCCTCCTGTCAGGCGACAAGTTGCACAGTGCCGCGTTGATGCTTCGGCCGCTCTTTAGTATGTTGTAACTAAGAAAGGTGCCGTATGCAACAGCGCGACGGTCGGCTATTGACCGTCGAGCCCGCGAATCGGTTTGATTGAAGACCAGGTGCGGCAGGAGGGGCAGTGCCAGTAGAGCGCATGGGCGGTGAAGCCGCACTTCTGACAGCGATAGCGCGGCTTGGTGCGGATCTGCTCGCCAACCATGTCGCGCAGCACCATCAGGCTCTCTTTGGCGCGTCCGTCTTCCGCTTCGTGCAGGTGGAAGTCCATCAGGCGATGGAAAACACGCATGGTGGGGTGGCGCTGCAGCTGGCGATTGATATAGAGCTGTGCCGCTTCCGGCCCTTCCTGGCGCTCGAGAATATCGGACATGTAGAGCTCAGCCGCCGCGCCGGTGTTCTCCTCCACGCAGCGCTGCAGGAACGCCGCCCAGGCGTCAGGTTGACTCAGACGCTGATAGCAGGTTTCCAGCATCGGCAGCGTTTCGCTTACCAGCTCTTTATCCTGATCCAGTACGCGCTGCAGATGATCGATCGCTTTCGCGTACTCGCCCTTTTCAATCAGAATACGCCCCATCATGATCGATACGCGCGCGCTCTGGCGATCGGCTGCCTCGCCCTTTTTCAGCAGAGTCATCGCGCGGTCGAGATCGTCGCTGCTCATCGCCTGCAATGCCAGCTCGCAGTAGAAGTGAGCGATCTCCCCTTTCTGCTTATCTTTGCCCAGCTTCACCAGCCGCTCGGCGACCTCTATCGCCTGATGCCAGTCGCTGGTCGCCTGATGGATCAGCAGCAACTGCTGCAGCGCGCTGATGCGAAAGTCGGTTTCATCCGTCAGCTGCTTGAACATATCTTCGGCGCGATCGTAAAGCCCGGCGGCCATATAGTCGCGCCCCAGCTGCTGGACCGCCAGCAGGCGCTGATCGTAATTGAGCGAGGCGCTCTCCATCAGCGACTGGTGAATGCGTATCGCGCGATCCACTTCGCCCCGCGAGCGAAACAGATTGCCCAGCGTCAGGTGCGCCTCCACCGTGCCGCTATCCTCTTTCAGCATATCAAGGAAGAGATCGACCGCTTTGTCCTGCTGGTTAGAGAGCAGAAAGTTAACGCCTGCAACGTAATCCCGCGACAGGCGGCTCGCTTCCTGTTGCTTGCTCTGTTGCGCGCTGCGTCGCCCCATATACCAGCCGTAAGCCGCAGCGACGGGCAATAACAGAAACAGCAATTCATGCATGGAGAACTATTCCCGGCCCGCAACGGGGGTCGATGCGGCCGCAGGTGGCGCACTTTTATCCAGCTGCGCCTGCATGCGTTTGATTTTGCGCTGCGCATGGCCCAGCGAGACGCGGACACGCAGCCAGAAGAGACCGCAGATGGCCCACCCCAGCACAAATCCCGCGCCGAACAGCGCAGCCAGCAGCGTAGAGACACGGAATTCGCCCTGCGCCAGCAGATAATTAAAGGTGATGACCTGGTCGTTATGCGCGCCTAAGGTGACGGAAATGATAAAAATGACCAATACCACTAAGAAAATCAGCAAATATTTCACAGTGCATCCTGTTGTGAGGTTATCCGGTGGAAGTATGCCAAAAAAGCGGCAACAATACTGCTCCCTGCAGCGCCAGGCGCATCGCGTTTACGCAAGCGCAATCAATAATATGGGGATAAAGCGCGGAATTACAATCCGTTTTCCCGCTGCGCCACTTCATTTCGCTCTTCAGGCGGCAAGGTGAGCGGGCCGCAAAAGCGCTGCGCCAGCCAGGTGGCGCAGGAGACCAGCAGCCAGGAGAGCGCCACCGCTACCGCCAGATCGCCTGGCCAGTGCATGCCCAGCAGCAAACGGCTGGCCATCACCGCTCCCGCCCAGACGCCGACCACCGCGATGGTGACATAGCGGCGGCGCGGCCAGAGCAGGCTCAATACCAGCAGCGCCCAGCTGGCGGCGAACAGCGTATGGCCGGAAGGGAAAGCGAAGCCGGTTTCAAACGCCCAGTGGCGCTTCAGCCAGCCTGGCAGCATGCGGTCGCTGGCGAGCAGCTGATCGACGCGCTGACCGCGCTCTTTGCGCGTCATGCTGTAGAACTCGCGTTCGTCGAGGCCGTGGTTATGCTCGAGCCAGACCACATAGGGGCGCGGCTCCTGGACCTGGTCCTTGATATAGGATTTGGTGTATTGCCCGGTGAGAATAGTGGCGTTCATGATCAGCAGCAGCAGCAGCGCAGGCTTGAGGCGAAAACGCAGGCACCAGAGCACCCACAGGCTGAGCAACAGGCTGGTCAGGGTGCCCCAGGGGCGCGTCACGGTTTCGGTCATCCAGAAGAGGAAACGCAGCAGCGCGTCGCTTTCGCCGGGCTGCCAGCGCCAGCCGGACGCCCAGACTACGAGCGGAATGATCATCAGCAGCAACATGCCTGCCGTAGTACGACGCAAAATCTGCAGCATCCTTTCTCCTCTGGTACGGCATCATATTGCCGCTTGCAAATAACTTTATCTTAAAAAATAATAACATAACTTGTTGCGCATTGGATAATCGTGCTTTATCACTACAATCGCTCTGACAAATTACCAGCCCAACTTCACGTTGTGGCACAATATTGCCAATTTTTTCAGGCCATACTGGCCTGTGCGCTGTTTTAGAATAGCGCATCCTCTGAAGGTTCTGGAGAGTCACATGCAGCTTAAACGGGTGGCAGAAGCCAAACTGCCCACGCCCTGGGGCGATTTCCTCATGGTCGGTTTTGAAGAACTGGCAACCGGTCACGATCACGTCGCGCTCATTTTCGGCGACATCAGCGATAACACGCCCGTGCTGGCGCGCGTTCATTCGGAATGCCTGACCGGCGACGCGCTGTTCAGTTTACGCTGCGATTGTGGTTTTCAACTGGAAGCGGCGCTCAACGCCATTGCTGAAGAGGGTCGCGGCGCGCTGATTTACCATCGTCAGGAAGGCCGCAATATCGGCTTGCTGAACAAGATCCGCGCCTACGCGCTGCAGGATAAGGGCTACGACACCGTCGAGGCCAACCACCAGCTCGGCTTTGCGGCGGACGAGCGCGACTTCACGCTCTGCGCCGATATGTTTAAGCTGCTGGGGGTAAACGAGGTGCGGCTGCTGACCAATAATCCGCGTAAGGTGGAGATCCTCAGCGAAGCGGGCATCAATATCGTTGAGCGCGTGCCGCTGGTCGTCGGCCGCAACCCGAAGAACGCCCACTATCTGGATACCAAAGCCGCGAAAATGGGCCATCTGCTGCCAAAATCGGAATAGCAGCTTAGTCAGCCTCAACGCTGAGACGCGGGCGGAAAGGATCGAGGAGCAAAGCCTCCTCCTCCTCCGCCCGCGTGGCTATCCAGTCGCTATATGCCGGGTTTCCCCGGCGTTGCGTTTAGTTAAGCATATTGCGAATAACGTAGTGCAGGATACCGTCGTTGCGGTAATAGGTCAGTTCGTTGCCGGTATCGATGCGGCAGCGCGTATCCAGCACCTCCTGCGTGCCGTCCGGGCGCGTCATCGTGACCTGCACCGTGCAGCCCGGCTGCAGCTGCGACAGGTTGCCGATATCAAACAGCTCTTCACCGGTCAGCTGCAGCGTTTTACGCGTCACGCCCGGCGCGAACTCCAGCGGCAGAATGCCCATGCCGATCAGGTTAGAGCGGTGGATACGCTCGAACGACTCGGCGATCACCACACGCACGCCCTGCAAACGCGGGCCTTTCGCCGCCCAGTCGCGGCTCGAACCAGAGCCATACTCTTTGCCGGCAATCACCGCCAGCGGCGTGCCCTCCTGCTGATACTTCATCGCCGCGTCGTAAATCGCCAGCTGCTCGCCGCTGGGGATATGGCGCGTGTAGCCGCCTTCAACCCCGGGCACCATCTCGTTGCGAATACGGATGTTGGCGAAGGTGCCGCGCATCATAACTTCATGGTTGCCGCGTCTTGAGCCATAGGAGTTAAAGTCAGCCTGGTCGACGCCGTGAGACTGAAGATAGCGCCCGGCCGGACTGTCCGCCTTGATACTGCCAGCAGGCGAAATATGGTCGGTGGTGACAGAATCACCCAGCATCGCCAGCACGCGCGCGCCTTTGATGTCTTCAACCGGTTTCGGCTCGCGCGCCATATCGTCAAAGAACGGCGACAGGCGAATATAGGTGGAGCCCTCGTCCCACGCATAGGTGGCCGCTTCGCTCACGTTGATCGCCTGCCACTCTTTGGTGCCGTAGAACACCTCGGCGTACTCTTTATGGAACATGTCGCTGGTCACCTGCTGCACCGCCGTAGCGATCTCTTCAGGCGACGGCCAGATATCCTTCAGGAAAACGTCCCTGCCCTGCGCATCCTGCCCCAGCGGCTCGGTCTGCAGATTAATCTTCATATTGCCCGCCAGCGCATAGGCGACCACCAGCGGCGGCGACGCCAGCCAGTTAGTTTTCACCAGCGGATGAATGCGGCCTTCGAAGTTGCGGTTGCCGGAGAGCACGGCGCCGACGGTTAAATCGCCCTCTTTAATCGCGGCTTCAATTTCGTCGGGCAGCGGGCCGGAGTTGCCGATACAGGTGGTGCAGCCGTAGCCCACCAGGTTAAAGCCGAGCTTATCGAGATAGGGCGTCAGCTGCGCAACCGCCAGATAGTCGGAAACCACTTTCGATCCCGGTGCCAGCGAGGCTTTCACCCAGGGCTGACGCTTCAGGCCGCGTTCAACCGCTTTTTTCGCCAGCAGCCCCGCCGCCATCAGCACGCTCGGGTTAGAGGTGTTGGTGCAGGAGGTAATGGCGCTGATCACCACGGCGCCATCCTCAATTTCATGGCTCAGGCCGGTGCGGCTATCGGTATAGGTCACGGATTTATGGGCGGGCTGGCTGTGATTCACCTCCAGCTCGTTGCTGGCGTTGAACGCCGCAGGCACGTCGCCGAGGGAAACACGATCCTGCGGGCGTTTCGGGCCAGCGATACTCGATTCAACGCTATCCATATCCAGCGCCAGCGAACTGGTGAAGATCGGCTCGTCGCCTGGGTTACGCCAAAGCCCCTGGGTTTTGGCATAGGCTTCCACCAGCGCGACCTGCTCGGCATCGCGCCCGGTAAGCGTGAGATAGCCCAGCGTGACGTCGTCGATCGGGAAGAATCCGCAGGTGGCGCCATATTCCGGCGCCATATTGGCGATAGTTGCGCGGTCAGCCAGCGGCAGATCCGCCAGACCGTCGCCGTAGAACTCCACAAACTTGCCGACGACGCCGTGCTTGCGCAGCATCTGGGTCACGGTCAGCACTAAATCAGTGGCGGTAATACCGGGACGCAGCTTGCCGGTCAGCTTAAAGCCGACCACATCCGGGATCAGCATCGATACCGGCTGTCCGAGCATCGCCGCCTCGGCTTCGATGCCGCCGACGCCCCAGCCCAGCACGCCGAGCGCATTAATCATGGTGGTATGCGAGTCGGTGCCGACCAGCGTATCAGGCCAGGCGAACTGCTTGCCGTCGATCTGCTCATGCCAGACCGATTTGCCCAGGTACTCCAGGTTTACCTGATGGCAGATGCCGGTGCCCGGCGGCACGACGCGGAATTTATTGAAGGCCTTCTGACCCCAGCGTAGAAAGAGATAGCGCTCATGGTTGCGCGCCATCTCCAGCTCGACGTTCTCTTCAAATGCGCTGTCGTCGCCGAAGCGATCCACGGTAACAGAGTGGTCGATAACCAGATCGACCGGCGAGAGCGGATTAACCTTCGCGACGTCGCCGCCGAGGCGCTTCACCGCTTCGCGCATTGCCGCCAGATCCACCACCGCCGGCACGCCGGTAAAATCCTGCATCAATACGCGCGCAGGACGGTAGGCAATCTCTCTGTCGGCATGCGCATTTTGCTGCCAGCCGACCAGCGCCTGGATATCTTCTTCCGTCACGGAGTCGCCGTCCTGCCAGCGCAGGAGATTCTCCAGCAGCACTTTTAATGATTTGGGAAGGCGGTCGATGTTGCCGAGGTGTTGGGCGGCGCGGGGTAGACTGAAAATATGATACTGCTGCTTGTCGACCTGCAGGGTGTCCTGACTCTGCTGGCGTAGGGTGTCCGACATAGCTCCTCCTTTTCTTATCGTGATCGCGGTAACCTCAAAGAGAACAAGGTTTATGTTAAAGATAGACTACATTTTCTTTAACGTTTTGATTACAACACGAAATGCTACACCATTGCGCAGACAAACGAAAACGCCCCGCAATCAGGCGGGGCGTTGACGAAAAGAATAAGGAGAAATACCGCTTTCAGGTTATACAGCGATCCAGACGGCCGCGGCCCACACTGCAAACGAGAAGGCATATGCGCTCAGCCAGGAGATTTTAATGCTATTGATAGTCATATTCATACATCACTCCTCCCGAATTCGGGCGTAAAAAATCCTGCCGTCATCATGCTGATGACACCTTTTTTATGCTGAGTGTAAAAGAGTGGGCTTTTCATTTGCCCGCCGGATAACCGGAAAGAAGTATTGCGCTGGCGAAGCCAGTAATGCTGACAGCTTATTTAGCTTTCGTGTCCATGAAAGACTCGATGAAGTGACGCTGATTTTCACTCAGTTCCCAGCTATCCGGGATAGTCACTTTGCGTTCCGTCACGCTGTTCTCTTTGCCTTTGCAGGCTGGCGCCTGAATCTGAGGCGCGGATAACGACTGTTTACGGCTGAGTGTGTTTGCCCACATGGCTTAGCCCCATATACGCCAAATCATCAATGCTACAACTACCCAGAACAGCGCAGAAGCAGCTATTACGGTTAACCAGGCCTTGCGACGGATGTTGCCAGAGCGCTCAACCTTGGTGCTTTTTGCCCGGAAGTCCGGTTGTACAGTCAGTCTCGTAGCCATAGTTTTTGATAATCACTCTCAATAAAACGATTGATAACATCGATTAAGATTTAGGACGAATCCTAAACGCATTAAGGCCGAAAATCCAGTTATTTTTATTGAGTACAACGATTAACGCTATTAATCAACGCGGCCTGAAAAACTTAAGGAATAATGAACCGCGACACATTTCCTTAATTGAATTATTAGATTGCAAATTTGAGTTAATTTGCAATTAGGACCATTTCAAATTTGAGTTAACTATGTAACCCCTGATAAAAAGCGCTTTCACATCAGGTCTTAACTGGAGTATGGGAATAATCCTGGCAGGGCGCAAAGCGGCAAAGTTAAAATTGTGTACTGTTTCTCATTTAAGTAACCCAAACAGAAAAACATGTGATCGATGTTTCATTTACAAAAAAATAATAACTTTTTTCGACATTAAGATGGCGCTAACGGCTACGGATAAAAAAGGCTGCCAGAGGCAGCCTTTAACAATGCTAAACGAACCGCGGCGTTACTTAAACGGCAGCTTGATATCTTTGAACATCGCTTCGATATCTTCGTTAGAGCGCAGTGCAACCGCCGCGTCCACTACGTCGCGGGTCAGGTGCGGTGCAAAGCGCTGAATAAAATCATACATATAGCTACGCAGGAAGGTGCTTCGTCGGAAGCCGATTTTAGTGGTGCTGTTGGTGAAAATTTCCGCTGCTTCAATGCGAACCAGGTCAGGATCGGCAACAGGATCGACCGCCATGCTGGCGATTACGCCGACGCCAAGCCCCAGGCGAACATAAGTTTTAATTACGTCTGCGTCGGTTGCGGTGAACACAATGCGCGGCGTCAGCCCGGCGCGGTTGAAGGCGGTATCCAGCTCCGACCGCCCGGTAAAGCCGAAGGTGTAGGTTACCAGCGGATATTCCGCCAGCTCTTCAATTGAGACCTGGCCCTTGCCCGCCAGTGGATGATCGGGGGTCACCACAATGGCGCGATTCCAGTGGTAGCAGGGCAGCATAATTAAGTCGTCATAGAGATGCAGCGCTTCGGTAGCGATAGCGAAATCGGCGTTGCCTTTAGAGACCGCTTCGGCGATCTGTGTTGGTGAACCCTGATGCATATGCAGGGAGACGCGCGGATAGCGCTCGATAAAGCCCTTAATGACGCCAGGCAGTGCATAGCGCGCCTGGGTATGGGTTGTCGCCACATAGAGCGAGCCCTTATCTGGCCAGGTGTGCTCTCCCGCCACCGACTTTATGGCATCTACTTTGGACAACACCTCACGGGCGATGCGAATGATCTCCTCGCCCGCTGGCGTGACCTGGGTTAAATGTTTGCCGCTGCGTGCAAAGATCTGCACGCCCAGCTCATCCTCCAGCATGCGCACCTGTTTGCTGATGCCCGGCTGTGACGTATAAAGCCCTTCTGCTGTCGAAGAGACGTTCAGGTTGTGATTAACCACTTCGACGATATAGCGCAACTGCTGCAATTTCATATCTGTTCCATCCCAGTAAGCTACAGAGCAGCATCCCCGATTGACGTATTTTCGCCGGATCGGTGAGAAAAGAGGCAAAGCACAGGAACATGTCGGAAATGCTATAACCACTATATCATCGCGGGGAGGAATGTAGAACGTTTTGATATAAGGCTAAGAAAAAGGCCAGCAGTGCTGGCCCTGGATAAAGAGAGGAGATTACTTTTTCGCTTCCTGCCATTTGCCGTCGATATAAAACGCCGACCAGCCTGTCGCTTTGCCCTCTTTTTCAGAGGCGACATACTGCTGTTTGGTTTTACGGCTAAAGCGCACCATTGTCTTGTTGCCGTCGGCATCGGTCGCAGGCGCCTCAGCCAGGTAGCGCAGTTTTTCCGGCAGACGATCCTTAAAGCGCTGCAGCTCTTCCACTAACGGCGCGCGGGTTTCACGCGATTTCGGGAAGGTGTTAGCGGCGAGGAACACGCCTGCCGCGCCGTCGCGCAGCACGAAGTAGGCGTCCGATTTCTCGCACGGAAGCTCGGGCAGCGGTACCGGATCCTCTTTCGGCGGCGCAACCTCGCCGTTACGCAGAATTTTACGCGTGTTTTTACACTCGTCGTTGGTGCAGGCCATATATTTGCCGAAGCGCCCCATTTTCAGGTGCATTTCCGACCCGCATTTTTCGCACTCCACCACCGGACCGTCGTAGCCTTTGATGCGGAATTCGCCCTGTTCAATCTCGTAGCCGTCGCACTCAGGGTTATTGCCACAAACGTGCAGCTTGCGCTGCGGATCGATCAGGTAACTGTCCATCGCTGTGCCGCACTTCTGGCAGCGACGACGGGCGCGCAACGCATTGGTTTCAGCGTCGTCGCCTTCCAGCACGTTCAGCACTTCGTTTTCAGGGATCAGATTTATGGTCTGCTTGCAGCGCTCTTTCGGCGGCAGCGCATAGCCCGAACAGCCGAGGAAGACGCCGGTACTGGCGGTGCGAATGCCCATTTTGCGTCCGCAGGTCGGACAGTCAATCGAGGTAAGCACCATCGGGTTCGGCTGCATGCCGCCCTCTTCTGGATCTTTCTCCGCTTTGTCCAGCTGCTGAGTAAAGTCGCTGAAAAAGTTATCCAGCACGCCTTTCCACTCCACCTCATTATTAGCGACGCGGTCCAGGCTGTCTTCCATGGTGGCGGTAAAATCGTAGTTCATCAGATCGCGGAAGTTCTCTTCCAGGCGATCGGTGACAATCTCGCCCATCTTCTCAGCGTAGAAACGGCGATTCTCAACGCGTACGTAGCCGCGATCCTGGATGGTCGAGATAATGGCGGCGTAGGTAGACGGACGGCCGATACCGCGCTTCTCCAGCTCGCGCACCAGCGAGGCTTCGCTGAAGCGCGCTGGCGGCTTGGTGAAGTGCTGGCCTGGCGTCAGCTGCTGCAGATCGAGCGTCTCACCTTTGGCAACGTGCGGCAGCGTGCGGTCTTCATCGTTTTTACGCAGCGCAGGCATCACGCGCGTCCAGCCGTCAAAGCGCAGCGTGCGCCCTTTCGCCTTCAGCCTGAAGCCAGCGGCCGCGACGGTGAGCGTGGTGGAGTCGTACTGCGCCGGCATCATCTGACAGGCGACGAACTGACGCCAGATCAGCTGGTAGAGCTTCTGCGCGTCCGCTTCCATATCCTTGAGCTTCTCCGCCACGACGTTGACGTCGGAAGGACGAATCGCTTCGTGCGCTTCCTGAGAATTCTCTTTGCTGGCGTAGGCGTTCGGCGTCTCAGGCAGATACTTTTTGCCGAAGTTTTTGTCGATGTAGCCGCGCGCCATCGCCAGCGCATCCTGACTCAGGTTGGTGGAGTCGGTACGCATGTAGGTAATGTGGCCCGCTTCATAGAGACGCTGCGCCATCATCATGGTTTTTTTGACGCCGAAGCCGAGCCGCGTACTTGCTGCCTGCTGCAGCGTCGAGGTGATAAAGGGTGCGCCAGGCTTGCTGCTGGTCGGTTTATCTTCGCGATCCACGACTTCGTAGCGGGCATTTTCCAGCAGCGCGACGGCGGCCTGGGTCTGTTCGCCATTGACCGGACGGAACGGGCTGTCGTTCTGGTGAGTGACCGCCATCGCCAGCAGGTCGCCTTTCGCGGTATGCAGATCGGCATTCAGCTCCCAGTACTCTTCCGGCACGAACGCTTTGATTTCCCGCTCGCGCTCAACCACCAGACGCACCGCCACGGACTGGACGCGTCCGGCAGAAAGGCCGCGCGCGATTTTTTTCCACAGCAGCGGCGAAACCATATAGCCGACGACGCGGTCCATAAAGCGACGCGCCTGCTGAGCGTTGACGCGGTCGATATTCAGTTCGCCCGGCGTTTCAAACGCCTGACGAATCGCATTTTTAGTGATTTCGTTAAACACCACGCGGCTGAAGCGCTTGTCGTCGCCGCCGATCACTTCCCGCAGGTGCCAGGCGATGGCTTCCCCTTCGCGGTCAAGGTCGGTTGCGAGGTAGATGTGGTCGGCGTTCTGCGCCAGCGCTTTCAGTTCGGAGACAACTTTCTCCTTGCCTGGCAGAATCTGATAATCCGCTTTCCAGCCGTGATACGGGTCGACGCCCATTCGACTGACCAGCGCGGCCTTTTCATCTTTCTTAACTTTTTTCGCTTTTTTGTCGCCGGCCCCGTCAGCACTCTTTTTCGCGGTTGAACCACTGGTCGGCAAATCACGGATATGACCGACGCTGGATTTCACCACGTAGTCACTACCGAGGTATTTATTGATTGTTTTGGCCTTTGCCGGGGACTCAACGATGACGAGTGCTTTACCCATATGTACCTTTACCTAATGAAAACGTCCTGATAAACGGGAGAGGATTTGATGCCCAGAAACCCAGTGGGTTCAATATTGTTGCGCCTTTTTTGCTTTTCAAGGCTGCGGGGTCAATCTCGGGCCAGCTGGCATAAGTTTATGCAAGGGTATGAATAAGAGCGACTTTTTCATCTGACACAATCACACTTCCCGGTGTGATCTCCCTGAAATCTGAATCGCCCACACTCTACCTGATAAAATTCGTTACGCAACTTAATTAGCACTCAGTTGAATTTTGCGCCAGATTTTCATCCGTTTTGCCGATTTGCCGCGCAGCGATTTTGGCACGTAATATAGAAAGGATTTTAGGGATGTCAAAAAGGCGATATTCAATGCAGAAAAGTACGCAACCCATTACACGCCAGGCCCTACTGGAAAAAGCCAATAGCCTTATTCAGGAACACGACGACTATTTTGCCGGTCTGGAAGCGGACGAGGTGATTCAGCAGGGCGACGTGCTGGTATTTCGCGGCCCATTTTTTCTTGATGACGAAGGGCTGCCGACGGCGAAAACCACAGCGGTATTTAACGTCTTTAAATATCTGGCGCTGACGCTCTCGTCGCGCTATCACCTGGCGTAAAAAACCCGGCGTCAGCCGGGTTGTTTGCAGCAGGATGCCGAGGCGGATGTCAGGCCGTTAAAGCAGCGGCTTCTCGCCGCGCTGCCACCACTTCATCAGCAGGCGTTCCGCGACCGAACCGGCGCTGTGGGTGACGCGGTCGATCATCTTGCGGCGACGCGCATAGTGCACGCCCAGCACGTTGAAGAGATCCATCTGGCTGATGATCAGCTCGTCGCTGGTGCTGATATCGTCGGTAAGATTTAACGCCAGCGCCTGGCGGCCATACCAGTGTTCGCCGGTCGCAACCTTGTCAATATCGAGCGATGGCCGCATCTGATGCACAAACTCTTTGAACAGCAGGTGCGTTTCGTTGAGATCTTCCTGAAACTTCTCGCGGCCTTCGTCAGTATTCTCGCCAAACAGCGTCAACGTGCGTTTGTACTGCCCGGCGGTATGCAGTTCGACATCAATATCATTGCGCTTGAGCAGACGGTTGAAGTTCGGGATCTGCGCCACGACACCGATGGAGCCGAGAATGGCGAAAGGGGCCGCTACAATGCGATCCGCCACGCAGGCCATCATGTAGCCGCCGCTGGCGGCCACTTTATCCACCGCCGCCGTCAGGCGCAGGCCGCGATCGCGCAGGCGCTGCAGCTGCGACGCCGCCAGGCCGTAGCCGTGCACCACGCCGCCCGGACTCTCCAGCCGCAGCAATACCTCGTCGCCCTTCTCAGCCACGGCCAGCACGGCGGAGACTTCTTCGCGCAGCGCCGAGACTTCGCCAGCATCCATACTGCCTTTGAAATCGATCACGTAAAGCGTTGGCTTCTGGCGCTCGACGGCGCCCTGCTTCGCGGCGCGCTTCTCCGCCTTCGCCTTCTGCTTTTCCGCCTTTTTATGCTGCTTCAGCCACACCTTCTGCACCTGCGGCTTCATTTTAGCGAGCTGCAGATCGTCCTTCATTTGCTGATAGTCGTCGCCCAGATGCGTCAGCCGCAGCTGCCCGGCCGCCTGCCCGCGCTTGCGCAGCGCCGCGTTAACGATAATCGCCACCACGGCGGCGATGGCTACCACCACCGTCACCGCTTTCGCGAGAAATAATCCATAGCTGGAGAGAAAATCCATTCTGCCGCCTTATTAAACAGAGAATTAGCACTGGTCGGAGAGTTTACCGGGTTTAGCGCCGCACGTCGCCTGAAATGCCAGCGCCTGGCACAGAAAGCGCCTGCGGATGATTGCACCCTCCGGCGAATTGAGGCATAAAGCCAACAACCCGTTTACGCGCTCAAGGAAACCGCCGTGCACTATCAACCGAAAAGCGATCTGCTGCAAAACCGCATCATTCTTGTCACTGGCGCCTCCGACGGCATTGGCCGCGAAGCCGCCATCACCTATGCGCGCTACGGCGCGGAGGTGATCCTGCTGGGCCGCAACCTGGCGCGGCTGGAACAAACGCAGCAGGCGATCGCTCAGCTGGGTCTGCGTCCGGCGCACTGCCTGGTGTGCGATCTGGCGCAGGCGACGCCGGCATCCTGTCAGCAGCTGGCCGATCGGCTGGCGCAGCAGTTTCCGCGTCTGGACGGCGTGCTGCACAACGCCGGCATTCTGGGTGAGATTGTGCCGCTCGCCGAGCTGGATCCGCAGGTCTGGCAGCAGGTAATGCGGATTAACCTCGACGCCACCTTTTTCCTGACCCAGGCGCTGCTGCCGCTGCTGCTGAAATCAAGCGCCGGCTCGCTGGTCTTCACCACCTCCAGCGTGGGCCGCACCGGCCGCGCTGGCTGGGGCGCCTATGCAGTGTCGAAGTTCGCCACCGAGGGCATGATGCAGGTGCTGGCGGATGAGTATAAGAACCAGCCGCTGCGGGTCAACTGCATCAATCCTGGCGGCACGCGCACTAAAATGCGCGCCGCTGCCTTTCCGCAGGAGGATGCTGACAAGCTGAAAACCCCGGCCGATCTGATGCCGCTCTATCTCTACGTCATGGGCGACGACAGCCGCCGCAAAACCGGCATCAGTTTCGATGCGCAGCCCGGACGCAAGCCAGGAGCGGCGGAATAATGGGCGACGATCGCCACCAGCAGCGACAGCAGCGGCTGAAAGAGCAGGTTGACGCGCGCATCGCCGCCGCGACGGAAACGCGCGGCATCATGATGGTTTTTACCGGCAACGGTAAAGGCAAAACCACCGCCGCCTTCGGCACCGCACTGCGCGCCGTCGGGCACGGCAAAAAGGTGGGCGTTATCCAGTTTATTAAGGGCGAATGGCCCAACGGCGAGCGCAATCTGCTGGCGCAGCACGGCGTGGAGTTTCAGGTGATGTCCACCGGCTTTACCTGGGAGACGCAAAACCGCGCCACCGACACCGCCGCCTGTCAGTCGGTGTGGCAGCACGCCATGCGCATGCTGGCGGACGATACCTTAGATTTGGTGCTGCTCGACGAGATCACCTATATGGTGAGTATGGATTATCTGCCGCTGGACGATCTGGAACGCGCGCTGGCGGCACGCCCGCCGCATCAGAGCGTCATCCTGACCGGGCGCGGCTGCCATCGCGCGCTCATTGAGCGCGCGGATACCGTGACCGAAATGCGGCCCGTGAAGCACGCCTTCGACGCCGGGATCCAGGCACAGCAAGGCATCGACTGGTAGGCAAAAAAAACGCAGCCCGTAAGCTGCGTTTTTTATTAGCCGCGTTTGTTGCCACCGCCGTTGCTGCTGCGTCGACCGCTGCCGCTCACCTGCGTGTGGCGCTTAACCGCGCGACGAATTTGATTCGCCTTGGTGCGGCGGCGATCTTTTTCTACCGCCAGCTTGGTGACCGTCTCGTCATCCATGCCCACCAGCGAGCGCAGGTAGTTCACCGCAGTGAGATCCATCTCCATCCAGCCGCCGCGCGGCAAACCTTTCGGCAGCGTGATATCGCCGTAGCGCACGCGCATCAGGCGGCTGACCTGCACGCCGACCGCTTCCCACAGACGACGCACTTCACGGTTGCGTCCTTCGGTCAGGGTAACGTTGTACCACTGGTTGACCCCTTCGCCGCCGGCAAAGCGCAGCGTTTTAAAGGCTGCCGGGCCATCTTCCAGCTGCACCCCTTTGCTCAGCTGACGAATTTTATCGTCGTCAACCTGACCAAACACGCGCACGGCGTATTCGCGCTCAACTTCGCGGCTCGGATGCATTAGACGGTTGGCCAGCTCGCCGTCGGTGGTGAACAGCATCAGTCCGCAAGTATTAACGTCAAGACGTCCGACCGCAATCCAGCGGGAGCCGCGCAGGCGCGGCAGGCGATCAAACACCGTTGGACGGCCTTCCGGATCGCTGCGGGTGCAGAGTTCGCCTTCAGGCTTATAGTAAGCCAGTACGCGACAAACCTCCGTCGCCGACTCGGCGATAGAGACCAGATGACCGTCGATGCGGATTTTCAGGGATTTATCATTTTCAATGCGGTCGCCCAGCGTGGCGAGTTTGCCGTCGATACTGACGCGACCGGCGGCGATTTTTGCTTCAATTTCACGACGGGAACCGTGGCCTGCGCGTGCCAGGACTTTCTGTAACTTTTCGCTCATAGCGGCCTCACTGTCGCCTTCCCAGGCGTCATTTTGGTTAAAATTCTTTAAAATCAATAACTTAAGTTATTACTTTCCGCCTATTATACCTTTAATTTACGGTTTTGTAACCTGCTTAATCAGGCTAGCTGCCGGACGAGCCGTTGAACAACTGTGATCCTCTTCGCATCACTCTTCCCTGCAGACTTGTATGGTAGCGCTACTGCTCTATAAAGGGATACCGCTATGACTTCTCTTTCGCCTTCAGCCTCACGTGACAGTGTCACTGACATCGACAATAAAAGCGTAATACGCCGGGTTGCCAGCGCTTCCGCCATCGGCACCGCCGCGGAGTATTATGACTTTTTCGCCTACGGCACTGCTGCGGTGCTTTTCTTCGGCCACCTTTTCTTTCCCAGCGAAAATCCGCTGGTCAGCACCCTTGCCGCCTTCGCCACCTACGCCGTCGGCTTTCTGGCGCGTCCGGTCGGCGGAATTATTTTTGGCCATATCGGCGATAAGGTAGGCCGTAAAAAAGCGCTGGTGGTCACTATTCTTATCGTCGGCCTGGGCACCTTTTGTATCGGCCTGCTGCCAACCTATGCCACCATCGGTATCTGGGCGCCAGTATCCCTGATTGTTATCCGTCTGCTGCAGGGTTTTGGCGTGGGCGGCGAGCAGGCTGGCGCGGTGCTAATGACCGCAGAGTATGCGCAGCCCACGCGGCGGGGCTATTTCGCCAGCTGGGTGCAGATCGGCGCGCCGACCGGCTTTCTGCTGCCGCTGGCGCTGTTTGCGCTTCTGAATGTCCTGCTGACGGCGGATCAGATGATGAGCTGGGGCTGGCGCGTGCCCTTTCTGCTGAGCGCCCTGCTGGTGATCGTCGGGCTGTTTATTCGCCTGCGCATTGATGAGTCGCCGGTGTTCGCCGAGATCCGCGCCACGAAAGCGGCAGAATCGCGGCCGCTGAAAGAGGTCATCCAGACCAGTCCGGGGCTGGTGCTGAACGGCGTGGCGGCAAAGCTGATCGAAGCCTGCGCCTTTGCGCTCTTCACGGTGATCATTCTGGCCTGGGGTAAAGCGAACCAGCTCGACAACAACATTCTGATGGAGAGCATGATTGTGGCGGTGATACTGGAAATTTTCGCCATTCCGCTGATGGGCGCACTCTCCGATCGCATCGGGCGCAAGCCGGTTTATCTGATGGGCGCGCTGCTGATCGTGTTCTCTATCGTGCCCTTTTTCCTCGCCCTGCAGCAGAACAGCTACTGGCTGACGCAGATTGCCATGATTGTCGCGCTGACGCTGGGCCACAGCATGTGTTACGCACCGCAGGCGTCGTGGTTCCCCGAGCTTTTTCCCACTCATATTCGCTGCAGCGGCATCGCGGTGATCTGGCAAATCGGTTCGTTGATCGGCAGCGGCATTCTCGGCCTGGCCGCGGTTAAAATTCTGCAGGTCACGGACGGCCACTGGTATGGGCTGGCCATTTATGTCGGGGTGCTGGGCGTGCTCTCTCTGGTGGGTCTGGCGCGGTTGCCAGAAACCGCACCGGGAAGGCGCGAAGCGGAATATCACAGCTGGCAGCGGCGCTAACTCGCCCTGTTTGCTGCTAAGAGCCCTCTTCACGGAGGGCATTGATTAGTCTGACACACACATCGGCGCTTTTTGGGCGGCTTTCACCAAGCTGCTGAAGCAGAGATATTTTTATGCGCCTCAGACTCTTATTGCTGCCGCTAATGTATGGCGGCAGCAGAGGATTCATTAGCCATACAAGAAAATTAAAAGAGCGTTAATCTTTAGCCGCCTGTGGGATGCATTTTTTCATCTTACAAGAAGAACATTGGTAGTGGTTTATTCTGACAATTTGACGCGCAACGCGCTTCCTGAGTGGCCATCGCACTTTAAACCCGGTTTTTAATCCACAGATTGGTTTACTACCCTATTTATGCACATTTCATTTTAAGATTAATCTTAATCGATTGTCTGCGGATTAATTACAGGTAAAATCAGAGCCAGAAACGCAAATAATCACTTTCGCATTATTAATCTTATAGCGTTACTCCAGCGAAAGTTATTAACGAGATTTTAACCCACTCATTGCAGTTTCTTTAAAAATAAACCGGCGCTACCGGAAATGCAGCGTTAATACGGCTCAATGATGAGTCTGAAATTGCATGTCAAAAGTCTTCACCAGGGATTTTCCGACATGCCAGTATGAAGATAATCACCATGAGAAAACTGTTCTTATGGCCAGCCTTTGCTGCGCTGGCGTTGAGCGGTTGCTCTGTGGGCCATACCGAATATAGCCGTACGGCAATGCAGCACGTGGACATGAGTTTCACCGGCATTCCTACGATTCTCGGGCTCGGCACGCTGGGCAGCAGCATTCCCATCACCCCCGAATACAGCCTGACGGCGGCGCACGTGGCGAAGTTTGCCGTGCAGCGCGTTAAGGCTTATCACCCCTATTGCGATCTGGCGATCATCTACCACAAAAATGACGCAACCACGCTGGCGAAATTCCGCAGCGGCGCCATCGGCGATCCGGTTAAAATGTACGGCTACAGTTTTATTTCCGCCATGCCGGTTGAATCGTCGGGCAGTAATTTAGCGCGCACCGCTATCCGCAACAGCTGGAATAAAAAACCCTGTATGGCGATGGCGTCAAATGCAGGCGTTGTTAAAGGAATGTCGGGCGGGGCGGTCTATAATGCGGATAATACGCTGGGCGGCGTGATTGTCGGTTTTAGCGATGAAATAAAAAGTAGCAGCAGCGGCAAAATCGTTTTGAAAGATGTGTCGCTCTATATTCCCTATTCCGACTTTCAAAACTGGCTGAAACAGAATATTGGTCAGGCGGCGCAGAGCGGCGCCTGACCAGGCTGTTACAGGAAAGGCCGGGTATCGCCTGAGCCTTCGCGCACAATGACGGGCGCATCGCTGGTGAGATCGACAACCGTTGTCGGCTGCTGTCCCAGCGTGCCGCCGTCGATAATTAAATCGACCAGCTTGCCGATGCTGTGCTGAATCTCGTCCGGGTCCGATTCGGTGAAATCGTTGCCCGGCAGGATCAACGAGGTCGACATCATCGGCTCGTTGAGCGCCTCCAGCAGCGCCAGCGCAATCGGGTTGGACGGCACACGCAGCCCGATGGTTTTACGCTTCTCGTTCATCAGACGACGCGGCACAATCTTGGTCGCCTTCAGAATGAAGGTGTAGCTGCCCGGCGTGTTGTTTTTCAGCAGGCGAAACGCGCTGTTATCCACCTGAGAATAGTTAGAGATTTCCGACAGATCGCGGCACATCAGCGTGAAGTTGTGATTGCCGTCCAGCTGACGAATGCGGCAGATGCGCTCCAGCGCGTTTTTCTCTTCCAGGCGACAGCCCAGCGCATAGCCGGAGTCGGTCGGATAGACGATCACCCCGCCCTTATTGAGATAGTCGACCGCCTGGGAAACCAGGCGCGGCTGCGGATTGTCCGGGTGAATGTGAAACAGTTGACTCATAACAAACCTCGTATCACCTGTCCGCGTCAGAGCCTGCGGGCGCCAGCGCCGGGAAACGTTCCCATACCGGCTCGACGCCGGCCGGCAGCCAGAGTTTGCGGCCCAGCTCAATCCACGGGCAGGGTTGGTGAAAATCGGAACCTTGCGATCCAGCCAGATCGGCATCGCGGGCGTACTGCGCCAGCTGCGCGCGTTCATTGGGCGCCTGCTGACACTGTGCCACTTCCATAGCGTCGCCGCCCGCGTCGCGGAAATGCGCGATAAGCCGCTTCAGCCACTTCGCCGACAAACCGTAGCGGCCTGGGTGCGCCAGCACCGCACAGCCGCCAGAATGGTGAATGGCATCAATGGCTTGTTTAATTGTACACCATTGCGGCGGAACGTAGCCGGTTTTGCCGCGCGCCAGATAGCTTTTGAACACCTGCGCTACCGTGTCGGCTTTGCCCTGCTCAATTAAAAAGCGGGCGAAGTGGCCGCGCGTAATCACACCGCCCTCCGCCAGCCGCGCGGCGCCCGCCAGCGCGCCAGGGATGCGCGCCTTATCCAGCCGCTCGGCGATCAGCTCAGCGCGCGCCTGACGGCAGCGCGCCTGCTCCGCGAGAAAAGCGATCATCGCCGGATGGCGGATATCAATGTTCAGCCCGACGATATGAATCTCATGGTTTTCCCACAGCGTCGACGCCTCTACCCCCGCCAGCACCTTTAGCGGCAGCGCCTGCTCGCTGACGGCACGCTGCGCCGCGGCGACGCCCGCCACGCTGTCGTGATCGGTGATCGCCAGCACGCCAACGCGCATGGCGACGGCGCGCTCGACCAGCGCCTCGGGCGTCAGCAGCCCGTCAGAGGCGCGGGTATGGCTGTGTAAATCATAAAGAGGAAAACGGGCAATCTCGTTCAAATGGCACTCCTGCTGCACGATGAAGCGGCCAGCATGATAACGATTTTATGCGCGGGTGAAAAAGCGTATTGACTTTTATGCCCTGAACCCGTTAACTAGTACACAAGTTCACAACTAAACGGGTTTTCTCTCATGGCGATGATTTTGATGCTTTCTGCAGGCTGGTGGCGCGATGTTTCCCCTGACGGGCAACGTCCAGCACCCCTTGCGTAACGCAGTGCAGAGACCCGAGCCCGCTTAAAGCGGGCTTTTTTTTAGGCGAATTTCAGAGAGAACATCATGCCAAATGCGAAACCTACAGTGAAGTTGATTACCGGCACCGCGCCCTACCGCGAAGATCCGGCCGCAGTGTTTCATCAGTTATGCGGCGCACGTCCGGCAACGCTGCTGCTCGAGTCGGCGGATATCGACAGCAAACAGAACCTGAAGAGCCTGCTGATCGTCGACAGCGCCCTGCGCGTCAGCGCGCTGGGATCCTGCGTAACGGTGCAGGCCCTGTCGGAAAACGGTCGCGCGCTGCTGCCGCTGCTCGACGCGGCGCTGCCCGCCGCCGTGAAAATCGAACCGCGTCCGGACGGTCGCGAGCTGCACTTTCCATCCGCCGATGCGGTGCAGGATGAAGACTCGCGCCTGCAGGCGCTGTCGGTTTTCGACGCGCTGCGCCTGATTCCCCGTCTGGTGAACGCGCCTGCGGACGAGCGCGAAGCGGTACTGCTGGGCGGCCTGTTCGCCTATGATCTGGTGGCGGGCTTTGAGGCGCTGCCTGCGCTGGAAAATCAGCAGCGCTGCCCCGACTACTGCTTCTACCTGGCGGAGACGCTGCTGGTGCTCGACCATCAGACGCGCAGCGCCACGCTGCAGGCGAGCCTGTTCTGCCCCTCTACCAGCGAATTTCAGCGTCTGCAAAGCCGTATCGAGCAGCTGCACGGCCAGATGCTGCAGCCCGCGCCAGCGCTGCCGGTGCAGAAAGTCGAGCAGATGACGCTCAGCGTCAGCCAGAGCGACGAAGCCTATTGCGACACCGTGCGTCAGATGCAGGAAGCGATTCGCATCGGCGAGATTTTCCAGGTGGTGCCGTCGCGCCGCTTTTCGCTGCCGTGCCCGTCGCCGCTCGCCGCCTACGACACGCTGAAGAACAGCAACCCCAGCCCCTATATGTTCTTTATGCAGGATCGCGACTTTGCGCTGTTTGGCGCCTCACCGGAGAGCTCGCTGAAATATGACGCCGCCACGCGCCAGATTGAGATCTACCCGATCGCCGGCACGCGCCCGCGCGGCCGACACGCCGACGGCTCGCTGGATCGCGATCTCGACAGCCGCATTGAGCTGGAGATGCGCACCGACCATAAAGAGCTGGCCGAACATCTGATGCTGGTAGATCTGGCGCGCAACGACCTGGCGCGCATCTGCGTGCCGGGCAGCCGCTACGTCGCTGACCTGACTAAGGTCGACCGCTACTCATTCGTGATGCATCTGGTGTCGCGCGTGGTTGGCACGCTGCGCGAAGACCTTGACGTGCTGCACGCCTACCGCGCCTGTATGAACATGGGCACCCTGAGCGGCGCGCCGAAAGTGCGCGCCATGCAGCTGATCGCCGCGGCGGAAGGCACGCGCCGCGGCAGCTACGGCGGTGCGGTCGGCTACTTCACCGCCAACGGCGACCTCGACACCTGCATCGTTATTCGTTCCGCCTGGGTGGAGGACGGCGTCGCCACCGTACAGGCGGGTGCCGGTGTGGTGCTCGACTCCAATCCGCAGGCTGAAGCGGACGAAAGCCGCAACAAAGCGCGCGCCGTGCTGCGCGCCATCGCGACCGCCCATCACTGCAAGGAGATTTTCTGATGGCCGATATCCTGCTGCTCGATAACATCGACTCCTTTACCTATAACCTGGTTGATCAGCTGCGCGCTTTCGGCCACAACGTGGTGATCTACCGCAACAGCGTGCCGGCGGCGGTACTGACCGAACGCCTGCAGCGCATGGAGAATCCGGTGCTGATGCTGTCGCCGGGCCCGGGCGCGCCAAAAGACGCCGGCTGCATGCCGGAGCTGCTGCGCAACCTGCGCGGACGTCTGCCGATTATCGGCATCTGTCTTGGCCATCAGGCGATTGTCGAAGCCTACGGCGGTCACGTCGGCCAGGCGGGCGAGATCCTGCACGGCAAAGCCTCCGCCGTGAACCACGACGGTGAAGCGATGTTCGCCGGACTGAGTAATCCGCTGCCGGTCGCACGCTACCATTCGCTGGTGGGCAGTAATACGCCGGCGGAGCTGACGGTCAACGCCAGCTACAACGGCATGGTGATGGCGGTGCGTCACGACGCCGATCGCGTCTGCGGCTTCCAGTTCCATCCTGAATCCATCCTGACCACTCAGGGCGCCCGTCTGCTGGAGCAGACGCTGGCCTGGGCGCTGGCGACATCACAGGGAGAATGATCATGCATGCCATCCTGGAAAAACTTTATCAGGCGCAGTCGCTGACGCAGGGCGAAAGCCATCAGCTGTTTAGCGCCATTATTACCGGCCAGCTGGAGCCAACGCAGCTCGCCGCCGCGCTGATCGCCATGAAGGTGCGCGGCGAATCGCCGCAGGAGATCGCAGGTGCAGCCAGCGCGCTGCTGGAAGACGCCCGTCCTTTTCCGCGCCCGACCTACGCCTTTGCCGATATCGTCGGTACCGGCGGCGACGGCAGCAACAGCATCAATATCTCGACCGCCAGCGCCTTCGTCGCCGCCACCTGCGGGCTGAAAGTCGCGAAGCACGGCAACCGCAGCGTCTCCAGCAAGTCCGGCTCTTCCGATCTGCTGGCGGCGTTCGGTATCAGCCTGGATATGCCTGCTGAGCAGGCGCGCGCGGCGCTGGACGAGCTCAACGTCTGCTTTCTGTTCGCGCCGCAGTATCACACCGGCTTTCGCCATGCGATGCCGGTACGCCAGCAGCTGAAAACCCGCACGCTGTTCAACGTGCTTGGCCCGCTGATCAACCCGGCGCGGCCGCCGCTGGCGGTCATTGGCGTTTACAGCCCGGAACTGGTACTGCCGATGGCTCAGACGCTGAAGGTGCTGGGCTACCAGCGCGCCGCGGTGGTGCACGGCGGCGGCATGGACGAGGTGGCGCTGCACAGCGACACCCACGTCGCCGAGCTGCGCGACGGCGAGATCACCCGCTATCAGCTTACGCCAGAGGACTTCGGTTTCGGCTTCCATCCCAAAGAGGCGCTGGCGGGCGGCACGCCGGAAGAAAACCGTGACATTCTGACCCGTTTACTTCAGGGTAATGGCCAGCAGGCCCATGAGGAAGCGGTCGCCGTCAACGTGGCGATGTTGTTAAAAGTATTCGGTCATGAAGATTTGCGTGAAAACGCGCAGCGTGCGCTTCAGGCTATCCGCAGCGGACAAGCCTATGAACGCGTTGTCGCTCTGGCAGCAAGAGGATAACCATGCAAGGTACGATTTTAGAGAAGATTGTTCAGGATAAAGCGCAGTGGGTCGAGGCGCGCAAGGCGCAACAGCCGCTCGCCGCCTTTCAGAATGACGTGCAGCCCGCTTCCCGCAGCTTTTATCACGCGCTGCAGGGCGCACGCACCGTGTTTATTCTGGAGTGCAAAAAAGCGTCCCCTTCCAAAGGGCTGATCCGCGACGATTTCGATCCGGCGGCCATCGCGGGCGTTTATCGCCACTACGCCTCCGCCGTCTCAGTGCTGACCGACGAGAAATATTTCCAGGGCAGCTTCGACTTTCTGCCGATCGTTAGCGCGGCGCTGACGCAGCCGGTGCTGTGCAAAGATTTTATTATCGACCCTTATCAGATCTATCTGGCGCGCCACTATCAGGCTGACGCCATCCTGCTGATGCTCTCGGTGCTTGACGATGAAGCGTATCGTCAACTGGCCGCCGTGGCGCACAGCCTGAAGATGGGCGTGCTGACCGAGGTCAGCAACGAAGCGGAGCTGGAGCGCGCTATTGCGCTGGAGGCGAAAGTGGTCGGCATCAATAACCGCGATCTGCGCGATATGTCGATCGATCTGGACCGCACCCGTCAGCTGGCCCCGCGCCTGTCGCACGGCGTGACGGTAATCAGCGAATCGGGCATCCATAACTATGCGCAGGTGCGCGAGCTGAGCCACTTCGCCAACGGCTTCCTGATCGGCTCGGCGCTGATGGAAGAGCCGGACCTGGCGGCCGCGGTGCGTCGCGTGCTGCTGGGCGACAACAAAGTGTGCGGGCTGACGCGAGCGGAAGACGCGCGCGCCGCCTTCGAGGCTGGCGCACTTTACGGCGGACTCATCTTCGCCGAGGGTTCGCCGCGCCAGCTCGACGCGTCACAGGCGCAGCAGGTCATTGCCGCGGCGCCGCTGCGCTACGTCGGCGTATTCCGCAACAGCACGATTAGTGACGTTGTCACGCTGGCCGATACGCTGCAGCTGAGCGCCGTTCAGCTGCACGGCGATGAGGATCGCGCCTATGTCGCAGCGCTGCGCGCCGCGCTGCCCGCCGCCGTCGCCATCTGGAAAGCGCTGAGCATTAAAAATGCGCTGCCCGCGCGCGACTGGCCGCACGTTGACCGCTACGTCTTTGACAACGGCAACGGCGGCAGCGGCGAACGCTTCGACTGGTCGCTGCTGCAGGATCAAGACTTAAGCGATGTGCTGCTTGCTGGGGGCCTGGGCGCGGACAACTGCGTGGAAGCGGCGCGCCTCGGCTGCGCGGGCCTCGACTTCAACTCCGGCGTAGAAAGCGCGCCCGGCATTAAAGATGCCAGCAAAATTGCGGCGGTCTTCCGCACGCTGCGCGCCTACTGATTTGTCAGGCCCGCTGCGGCGGGCCTAAAAGGAAGATAAAACCATGACTCTACTGAACCCCTATTTTGGCGACTTTGGCGGCATGTATGTGCCGCAGATCCTGATGCCGGCGCTGCAACAGCTGGAAGCGGCCTTTGTCGAGGCGCAGAAGGATCCGGCGTTTCAGGCGGAATTCACCGACCTGCTGAAAAACTATGCGGGACGCCCGACGGCGCTGACGCTGTGCAGCAACCTCACCAAAGGCACCAAAACGCGCCTCTATCTGAAGCGCGAAGATCTGCTGCACGGCGGCGCGCACAAAACCAACCAGGTGCTGGGCCAGGCGCTGCTGGCGAAACGCATGGGCAAAAATGAGATCATCGCGGAAACCGGCGCGGGCCAGCACGGCGTCGCCTCGGCGCTGGCGTGCGCGCTACTCGGCATGAAGTGCCGCATCTATATGGGCGCGAAGGATGTCGAACGCCAGTCGCCTAACGTCTTCCGCATGCGACTGATGGGCGCCGAGGTTATCCCGGTGCACAGCGGCTCCGCCACGCTAAAAGACGCCTGCAACGAGGCGCTGCGCGACTGGTCCGGCAGCTATGAAACCGCGCACTATATGCTTGGCACCGCGGCAGGCCCCCATCCCTTCCCGACGATTGTACGCGAGTTCCAGCGCATGATCGGCGAAGAGACAAAAGCGCAGATTCTGGAAAAAGAGGGACGCCTGCCCGATGCGGTTATCGCCTGCGTCGGCGGCGGCTCAAACGCCATTGGCATGTTCGCCGATTTTATCAACGATGAGAACGTCGGCCTGATCGGCGTCGAGCCTGCCGGTCACGGCATTGAGACCGGCGAGCACGGCGCACCGCTCAAGCATGGCCGCGTCGGCATCTATTTCGGCATGAAGTCGCCGATGATGCAGACCGAAGAGGGTCAGATTGAAGAGTCCTATTCGATCTCAGCCGGTCTCGACTTCCCCTCCGTCGGCCCGCAGCATGCGCACCTCAACAGCATCGGCCGCGCCGACTATGTATCCATTACCGATAATGAAGCGCTGGCCGCCTTCAAGGAACTCTGCCGCGCAGAAGGCATTATTCCGGCGCTGGAGTCGTCGCACGCCCTCGCCCACGCCCTAAAGCTGATCCGCGAGAATCCAGAGAAAGAGCAGCTGCTGGTGGTTAACCTTTCGGGCCGCGGCGATAAAGACATCTTCACCGTTCACGATATTCTGACTGCGCAGGGAGAAATCTGATGGAGCGTTACCAACAGCTGTTTACGCGTTTACAGGCCAGCAAAGAGGGCGCTTTCGTGCCGTTCGTGACGCTGGGCGATCCCTCGCCGGCGCTGTCGCTCAAGGTGATCGACGCGCTGGTCGCGGGCGGCGCCGACGCGCTGGAGCTGGGCATTCCCTTCTCCGATCCGCTGGCGGATGGTCCAACCATTCAGAACGCCACCCTGCGCGCCTTCGCGGCGGGCACCACCACCGCGCACTGTTTCGAACTGCTCAGCAGCGTGCGGCAAAAATATCCCGATCTGCCCATCGGCCTGCTGATGTACGCCAACCTGGTGTTCGCCAACGGCCTCGACGCCTTCTATGCGCGCTGCGCCGAAGCGGGCGTGGATTCGGTGCTGGTGGCGGATGTGCCGGTCGAAGAGTCGGCGCCGTTCCGCCAGGCGGCGCTGCGCCACGGTATCGCGCCGATCTTTATCTGCCCCCCTAACGCCAGCGACGATCTGCTGCGTGAAATCGCCTCTCACGGCCGCGGCTACACCTATCTCCTGTCGCGCGCGGGCGTAACCGGCGCGGAAAATCGCGCCAGCAGCCTGCCGCTGCAGCGCCTGATCGACAAACTGCGCGAATATAACGCCGCGCCGCCGCTGCAGGGATTCGGCATCTCTGAACCGGCGCAGGTTAAAGAGGCGCTCAGCGCGGGCGCGGCGGGCGCCATCTCCGGCTCGGCGATCGTGAAAATCATTGAGCAGCACCATGCGCAGCCGGAAGAGATGCTGGCGAAACTCACCGCCTTTGTCAGCAGCCTGAAAGCCGCCACCCGCTGATCTTTTCATGCTCTCTCCGCTGAGGGAGCATGATTTTTCACTCTTTTTTACATCCCGACGTTGCCGCTTTCGCTTTTCCCGCCCACACTTGATTTGCGCGCCGTTATGGTAACGGCGCATCTTGTTCGAGACAGGGAGAGAAGCAATGAAACTGTTTAAAGTCCTTGCAGGCGCGCTGGTCGCCGTGGTTGTTGCGCTAACGCTGAGCGCCTGTGCGCCGACGGCGAAGCAGGAAGGTACCGGCGGTTATATCGACGACACGGTGATCACCACCAAAGTCAAAGCACAGCTGCTGAATGACGATGAGCTCAAATCACGCGAGATTAACGTTGAGACCTTTAAAGGCCGCGTGCAGCTAAGCGGTTTTGTCAGCTCGCCGCAGATGGCCAGCCGCGCGGTAGAAGTGACCCGTACCGTGAAAGGCGTGAAGTCTGTTGTGAACAACATGCAGATTAAATAACGCAGACGCAAAAAAATAAAAGGCCGCGAGCGATTCGCGGCCTTTTTTATCAGAAGCGGTAGCCTGCGCCGAAAAAGAAGACGAAAGGATCGATGCGCGTATCGATATTCTGCTGCTTGCCGCCCGCCTTAAACTTCACTTCCGTATCAATATCCATATACCAGAGCGAGGCGTTCAGCATCCAGTCGCGGTTAATCTGGTAGTCGAGACCGACCTGTCCCGCCACGCCCCAGGAATCTTTCACGCTCAGGTCGCTCAGCCCGGCATCACGGCCGGTCTGATTGAAGTCGGCATCGTAAAACGTGGTGTAGTTGACGCCAACGCCCACGTATGGGCGCACCTTGCTCTGGCTGTCGAAGAAGTAATACTGCGCCATCAGGGTCGGCGGCAGCTGACGCACCGTTGCCAGCGTGCCGGTCGCGCCCAGCCCCACTTTGTGACGGAACGGCGTGGCGGCGAGAAGTTCGACGCCGATATTGTCGGTGGCCATATAAGTAAAGGTCAGGCCAAGCTGGGTATTGTTGCTGACGTCAAAACCGCCCATACCCAGCACGTTATCGGAACCTTCGGTAGGACGCACCGTCGCGCTGCCGGCGCGCATAAAGAAATCGCCTGCTTCATGAGCCAGTGCCAGTTGCGGTAGAGCCATTGCCAGTAAGAAAGCGCATTTTGTCAGTTTCATGATCACTCCTTTGCACAAGATAAACGGGGGAAATTAGGGTGTGACGTTGTGGGCAACGTTCTAACGGGATTTGGCAAAAAATGCATCTGAATCAATCAAGAAAAACCACATAAAGCGCATGGTATTGATCTTGATCAATTTTAGCCCTGGAGAGCCGCCTGAAATATCGCTTGAAGAAATTTAGCGGCGTGATTATTTTGCTTTTTTCCCGTGTTGATTTTGGTTCGATGCCTCAGGAGTGGCGGGCGATCAAATGAGCGATAATCCAAACCCTTGCATGACCTGCGGCGCCTGCTGCGCCCATTTCCGCGTCTCTTTCTACTGGGCTGAAGCCGATGACGCCGGCGGTGCGGTTCCGGTCGAGCTGACCGAGCCGTTAAGCCTGCTGATGCGTAATATGCGCGGCACCAATACGCATGAGCCACGCTGTGTGGCGCTGCAGGGCGAGCCGGGCGGCTGCACCTCCTGCGGCATCTATACGCAGCGCCCCTCGCCCTGCCGCGAGTTCGCCATGTCGGGCGAAAACGGCGTATATAACGAAGCCTGCGATCGCGCCCGCGCTCGCTATGGCCTGCCGCCGCTTTTTCACCCTTCTTTACCTTCCATGACAGAAAGTTATCGCGCTGCGGGTGCCAGCGCCGGGCCAGACCATGTACAATCGCCGGGTTAATCAACCCGGTTTCACCAAGGAGAGTACATGTCTATCACGGCAAGCTCGTTATACCGTGACACAGGAAATTTTTTCCGCCACCAGCTGCTGACCATCGTGCTGATGTCGTTACTGACGGCCTTTATCACGGTCATTCTGGTGCACGCCTTTACCCCCGGCGGCGATCAGCTGGCGCAGCTTCAGCAGAGCGACAGCAGCGCCTCTTCGCTGTTTGAGCTGGTGCAAAATATGTCGCCTGAGCAGCAGCGCATTCTGCTGCGCGCCTCTGCGGCCGGGACCTTCTCCGCGCTGATTGGCAATACGCTGCTGCTGGGCGGCATGCTCTGTCTGATCCCGATGGTCTCCGCCGGCCAGCGCATCAGCGCGCTGCGCGCGATCGGCGCCTCGGCGCCGCTGCTGCCAAAGCTGCTGCTGCAGACCTTCCTGATTACCCTGGTGGTGCAACTGGGCTTTATGGTGCTGATGGTGCCGGGCATTATGCTGGCGATTCTGCTGTCGCTGTCGCCGGTGATCCTGGCAAGCGAAAAGAGCGGCATTTTCGCCGCGATGCGCGCCAGCTGCCGTCTGGCATGGAAAAACGTCAGGCTGATCGCGCCAGCGATTATTCTCTGGCTGCTGGCGAAAATGGCACTGCTGTTCGCCTCCTCCTCGCTGACGGCGCTGCCAGATAACGTGCTGGCCATCGCCATCACCGCTATTGGCAACCTGATCTCCGCCCTGCTGGTTATCTATCTTTTCCGGCTCTATATGCTGGTTCGTTAAGCGCGCTGCGCCCTGCGGGGCGCACCGTTTTATGTTGTTTTCGCTGAACTGGAATGACTATGAAGCAGTTACTCGATTTCCTTCCCTTAGTGGTCTTCTTTATTTTTTATAAGCTTTACGACATCTTCGTTGCCTCTGGCGCGCTGATCGTGGCCACCGGCCTTGCGCTGGTGGTGAGCTGGGTGCTCTACCGCAAGCTGGAAAAAATGACCCTCTTCACCTTTGCCCTGGTGGCGATCTTCGGCACCCTGACGCTGGTTTTCCATAACGATGAGTTTATTAAATGGAAAGTCACGGTGATCTACAGCCTGTTCGCGCTGGCACTGCTCTACAGCCAGTTCTTTATGACGCAGCCGCTGATCAAAAGCCTGCTGGGCAAAGAGATTCAGCTGCCGGAAAGCAGCTGGCGCCGCCTGAATGTCGCCTGGGCAATCTTCTTTCTCGCCTGCGGCCTGGCGAATATCTATGTCGCGTTTTGGTTACCTGAAGCGTTTTGGGTTAACTTTAAAGTATTCGGTCTGACCGCGCTTACCCTGCTGTTTACCCTGCTGAGCGGACTCTACATCTGGCGACAGATGCCGCAACAAGACGAAAAATAAATGCGGTCCGGCCTGGCCGGGCCTTACGGGCGCAGCGCGCCTTCACCTGCATAAGAAGTGAAGCAATGGACGAGAGACATAAGTTGCCACAAGGCGAAATGGTGTTGCGTACCCTGGCGATGCCGGCGGACACCAACGCCAATGGCGATATCTTCGGCGGCTGGCTGATGTCGCAGATGGATATGGGCGGCGCTATTCTGGCAAAAGAGATTGCAGAAGGACGGGTGGTGACGGTGCGCGTCGACGGCATGTCGTTTCTCAAACCGGTCGCGGTAGGCGATGTGGTGAGCTGTCACGCGCGCTGCATTCGCACCGGCAACAGCTCTATGACCATTAATGTCGAAGTGTGGATCAAGAAGGTCTCATCAGAACCCATCGGTCAGACCTACTGCGCCACCGAGGCGGTATTTATCTATGTCGCCGTAGATAATGAAGGGAAATCGCGCCCGCTGCCGCCGGGACGCGCGAATCTCGCACCGACGGAGTAGTAAAAAGCGGTCAGATGACCGCTTTTTTTATTCGATGCTGGAGCCGCCGTTCATTTTGAAGACGATCGTCATCTTCAGGTTTTTGCCAGGCCGGCCTGGCTGATAGCGCCACTGCTTCATCGCCTGTTTCACCTCGCGCTCAAACATATTGCGCGGCTGTGCGGAAAGAATAGCGATGTTCTCCACGCGCCCGTCGTCGCCGACGTCAAACTGCACCTGCACGCGTCCCTCAATTCGCAGCGCCTGCGCACGCGCCGGATACCCTGGTTTCGACACGCTGAGCGCCTTCGGCCCCTGCGAGGTCGACGGCGAGGGCGATGGCGAGGGCGTCGATTTCGGCGCGGTTGTGGGTTTCGCCTGGGTGGCTGGCGCCTCCTGTTTAAACGGATTCGCCTGCGGCTTCGCCTCCTGGCGCGGCTTCACCTCGCGTTTGTGCTCTACCTTTGGTTTCGGCTTCGGCTTCGGCTTAGGTTTGGGTTGCGGCACCGGAATTGGCACCGGCTCAGCTTTAGGCGGCTCCGGCACCGGCTGAGGTTCCGGAACAGGCTCTGGCTCCGGCTCTGGCTGAGGCGCCGGCTGTTCCACTACAGGTGCGGGTTCAGGCTGCACTTCCGGCGCGACCAGGCTGACGCTAATCGGCTGTGATACCTCAGGAACGTTGACGACCTGATGAAACGAGGCATAGAGAATGCCGGCGATAACGGAACCGTGCAGGACAACGGAGAGCAGCACAGAAACAGGCGTACGTTTTAAAAAGGGCATCGTCAACGTGGTCATAGCAGTCGCAGTCAGAAAATGAAGCCACGATTTTAAATGCAAATAGCAATCAGTTTCAATAACTGCTGAAAAATGGGCAGATATCGCCGTTTTTTAACCTGACCTGCTGCCCCACATGCATTACACCATCTTTCGTTTGCACTCTTATTTACGATCCCTTACCGTGTTGCGAAAATATGATGAGCCAATGGGGGCTTCAAAGTGCTGTACATCATTTACGCCGAAGATAACGCTGATTCTCTGGAAAAACGCACTTCGGTGCGCCCTGCCCACCTGGCGCGCCTGCAGCTGCTGCAGGATGAAGGCCGTCTGATCGTTGCGGGCCCGATGCCGGCTGTCGACAGCAACGATCCTGGCGTCGCCGGTTTTACCGGTTCAGCGATTATTGCGGAGTTCAGCTCGCAGGAAGCGGCGCAGGCATGGGCAGAGGCCGATCCCTATATCGCGGCTGGCGTTTACAAAAATGTTGCGGTAAAACCCTTCAAACGCGTTTTCTGATTCCCCGACCGATTTTGTTACCCTGGCTTCCGCGTTCGCGCCGAAGCCATTTTTATTTCTTAGCGTGGAGTAAACAGGATGCAATGGCTGGTGATTGCGCTGCTGATGCTGGCCCTCGGGCTGATCGTTAAGGCGCTACTGATCTGGCGGCGTGACGGCTGGAAACAGAAAAAACAGCTTATTGTGATGCTGATTGTCATTGCCGCGGCGGCGCAGCTGGTGAATGTGGTGCTGGTCGCCAGAGGCCACTAAAAAGCCGCCTCTGGGGCGGCTCTGGTCAGGTATTCTGTGTGATAAACAGAATCGAACGGCGCTGCTGCTGCGCCAGCTGATGGCGAATCGCGTGGATCCGGCTGTAGCGACGCGACTGGCCCTCCAGCCAGCGGGCGCGACGGCGATGCACCTGCCGTAACATTCTCCAGCGCGCGACTTCATTTCTGCTTTTTCTCATCACCTTCTCTCCTGCTTCGACATCACGCGGCCGCATTATAGAGATCTTCACGCTAATGCCAACTCGGATCTCTTATCGATCGCGGTGGCGATTGGGGGTTTCGTTGTCGCCTGCCAGCACGTAAACTTCTCTGACCAAGCGCGAACGGGATGTCCACTTAATGACCACCTTTTACACTCTTATCAGCTGGTTGCTGCTGTTTGGCTACTGGTTGCTGATTGCCGGCGTCACGCTGCGTATTTTGATGAAGCGCCGCACGGTTACCTCCGCCATGGCCTGGCTGCTGATTATCTACATCCTTCCACTGGTCGGTATTATCGCCTACCTCTCTTTCGGCGAGCTTCATCTGGGCAAGCGCCGCGCGGAGCGCGCGCGCACCATGTGGCCCGCTACCGCGAAATGGCTGAGCGATCTGCGTCAGCGCAGCCATATTTTTGCGACGGAGCACAGCGACGTCGCGCGCTCGCTGTTCCAGCTCTGCGAGAATCGCCAGGGCATCGCTGGCGTGAAAGGCAATCAGCTGCAGCTGCTCACCAGTTCGGACGACGTGATGCAGGCGCTGATCCGCGATATCCAGCTGGCGCGCCACAATATTGAGATGGTGTTCTATATCTGGCATCCCGGCGGGCTGGCGGACGAGGTGGCAGAATCCCTGATGGCGGCGTCGCGGCGCGGTGTGCACTGCCGTCTGATGCTTGACTCGGCGGGCAGCGTGACCTTTTTTCGCAGTCCCTGGGTCGGCATGATGCGCAACGCTGGCATTGACGTGGTCGAGGCGCTGCAGGTCAGCCTGCTGCGCGTGTTTCTGCGCCGTATGGATCTGCGCCAGCACCGCAAAGTGGTGTTGATTGACAACTACATCGCCTATACCGGCAGCATGAACCTGGTGGATCCGCGCTATTTCAAGCAGGACGCAGGCGTTGGTCAGTGGGTCGACCTGATGGCGCGTATGGAAGGCCCGGTCGCCACCACCATGGGCATCGTCTACAGCTGCGACTGGGAGATTGAGACCGGCAAGCGTATTCTGCCGCCGCCGCCCGACGGCAATATCATGCCGTTTGAACGCGAGAGCGGCCATACGGTACAGGTCATCGCCTCTGGGCCGGGCTTCCCCGAAGATATGATCCATCAGGCGCTGCTGACCGCCGTCTATTCGGCGCGCGAGCAGCTGATTATGACCACGCCCTACTTTGTGCCGAGTGACGACCTGCTGCACGCCATCTGCACGGCGGCGCTGCGCGGCGTCGAGGTAAGCATTATCGTGCCGCGTCATAACGATTCGCTGCTGGTGGGCTGGGCGAGCCGCGCCTTTTTCACCGAGCTGCTGGAAGCGGGCGTCAGGATCTATCAGTTTGAGGACGGTTTGCTGCACACCAAGAGCGTGCTGGTGGACGGCCAGCTCAGCCTGATCGGCACGGTTAATCTCGACATGCGCAGCCTGTGGCTAAACTTTGAAATCACGCTGGTGGTTGATGACGCCGGTTTCGGCAGCGACCTGGCCTGCGTGCAGGACGACTATATCGCGCGCTCGCGTTTGCTGGACGGGAAACGATGGTCAAAACGTGCCTGGTGGCAGCGTATCGTTGAACGACTGTTTTACTTCTTTAGTCCTTTACTGTAAAACGAGCGGAAATTGCAACGCGCCTCAGGGCAGACAGGATCGATCATGGATTTAAATAATCGCCTTACCGAAGACGAAACGCTGGAACAGGCCTACGACATTTTTCTGGAACTGGCAGGCGACAACCTCGATCCGGCGGATATTATTCTTTTCAACCTCCAGTTCGAAGAGCGCGGCGGCGCAGAGCTGTTCGACCCTTCGGAAGACTGGAAAGAGCACGTCGATTTCGATCTTAATCCGGACTTCTTCTCTGAAGTGGTAATTGGGCTGGGCGAAGCGGACGGCGAGCCGATTACCGATGTGTTCGCCCGCGTGCTGCTCTGCCGCGAGAAAGACCACAAGCTGTGTCATATTCTCTGGCGCGAATAAGCGACCTGCGCCGCTTGCAGGGATAATCAACTGGCAAAACGCCGGGCAACTGCCCGGCGTTTTTTATTACAGCGGATCGACCTTCAGGCAGGAGACCGCATGGCGGAAACTCCCCTCCAGCAGCGGACGCGTTTTCGCACACTCGGGGCCAGCGATTGGGCAGCGGGTGCGGAATACGCAGCCTGACGGCGGGTTGATCGGCGACGGCAGTTCCCCTTCCAGCAGCTGGATCTGCTTATTCTTCTCCAGATCGGGATCGGGGATCGGCACCGCCGACATCAGCGCGCGCGTGTAGGGATGCTGCGGGTTGTTGTAGACCGCGTCATAGGTGCCCAACTCGACGGCGTGGCCGAGGTACATCACCAGCACGCGGTCGGAGATGTGCTTCACCACCGCCAGATCGTGCGCGATAAAGATCAGCGACAGCCCCATCTCGCGCTGCAGCTGCTGCAGCAGATTCACCACCTGCGCCTGAATCGAGACGTCGAGCGCCGAGACCGGCTCGTCGCAGATAATCAGCTTAGGCTCAAGGATCAGCGCGCGTGCGATGCCGATACGCTGACACTGTCCGCCCGAGAACTCATGGGGATAGCGGTTGATCAGGTTCGGCAGCAGGCCCACCTTCATCATCATATTTTTGACGCGGTCTTTCACTTCCTGACGCGGCATCTTCGGATGATAGGTGCGCAGCGGCTCGGCGATAATATCGCCGATGGTCATGCGCGGGTTAAGCGAGGCCAGCGGATCCTGGAAGATCATCTGGATATCGCTGCGCGCCTTGCGCCACTCCTCTTCGCTCTGCCCAAGCAGATCGCGCCCCAGCCAGGCGACGCGTCCGTCAGTGGCCTTCACCAGGCCGATAATCGCGCGCGCCAGCGTCGATTTGCCGCAGCCGGACTCGCCGACCACGCCTAAGGTTTCGCCCTCGTAAAGACGCAGGCTGACGCCGTCCACCGCCTTGAGGGATTTCGGCGGCTGCCAGAACCACTGGCGGCCATCTTTAATGTCGAAATGCACCTTGAGATCGGCGATTTCCAGCAGCACTTTTTTCTCAGCGACGGTACTCATACTAACTCCTCAACCGGCTTAAAGCAGGCGCGCAGGCGCCCTTCGCCAAACGGCAGCAGCGGCGGCGCCTGGGTGCAGACGGGCATCGCATGCGGACAGCGCGGCTGAAACGGGCAGCCCTGCGGCAGGCGCAGCAGGTTCGGCGGGTTGCCGGGAATGGTGGTCAGGCTTTCGCCCTCGGCGTCCAGACGCGGCACTGCACTCAGCAGGCCGATAGAATAAGGATGGGCTGGCTGATAGAAAACATCGCGCGCGCGGCCATACTCCATGGTGCGTCCAGCGTACATCACCAGCACCTTGTCACAGATGCCTGCCACCACGCCTAAATCATGAGTGATCATGATAATCGCGGTGTTGAACTCGCGCTTCAGCTCGTTTAGCAGCGTCATGATCTGCGCCTGTACGGTGACGTCCAGCGCCGTGGTCGGCTCATCGGCGATCAGCAGCTTCGGCCGACAGAGCAGCGCCATCGCAATCATCACGCGCTGGCGCATGCCGCCCGAAAACTCGTGCGGGAACATCTTCATGCGTTTGCGCGCTTCCGGCATTTTTACCGCGTCCAGCATGCGCACTGACTCTTCGAACGCCTGCGCGCCGCTCAGCCCCTTGTGCAGCTTCAGCACCTCCATCAGCTGGTCGCCAACACGCATATAGGGATTGAGCGAGGTCATCGGATCCTGGAAGATCATCGCAATCTGCTCGGCGCGCAGCTTGTTCAACGCCTTCTCCGGCAGATTGAGGATCTCTTTGCCATTGAACAGCGCAGAACCGCCGATACGACCGTTTTTCGCCAGCAGCCCCATCAGCGCAAACGCCGTCTGCGATTTGCCGGAACCGGATTCGCCAACAATGCCCAGGGTTTCCCCGGCGCGCAGCGAAAAGTTCAGATCGTTAACGGCCGTCACATCGCCATCGTGGGTCTGAAAGGTAACGCGTAAGTCCTTTACCTCCAGTAACAGCTCGCTTCCCGCGCGGGCAGCCATTGCCGGCTGAAATTCATGAATGGTCATCGGGAAACTCCTTAACGATCTTTCGGGTCGAGGGCGTCACGCAGGCCATCGCCGATGAAGTTGAAACAGAACAGCGTCACCACCAGAAAACCAGCCGGGAACAGCAGCAGCCACGGCGACACTTCCATCGAGTTGGCGCCGTCGCTGAGCAGCGCGCCCCAGCTGCTCAGCGGTTCTTGCGTGCCGAGGCCGAGAAAGCTCAGGAAGGATTCAAACAGGATCATGCTCGGCACCAGCAGTGAGGCGTAAACCACCACCACACCCAGCACGTTCGGCACGATATGGCGCAGTACAATGCTGGCGGTAGAGACGCCGCCAACGTGTGCCGCTTCAATAAACTCTTTACGCTTCAGCCCCAGCGTCTGGCCGCGCACAATACGCGCCATATCAAGCCAGGAGACCATGCCGATAGCGGCGAAAATCAGCAAGATATTGCGGCCGAAAAAGGTCACCAGCAGGATCACAAAGAACATAAACGGAAAAGAGTTCAGGATCTCCAGAATACGCATCATCACCGAGTCGATTTTGCCGCCGAGATAGCCGGCAATCGAGCCGTAAAGCGTGCCGACAATTACCGCGATCAGCGCCGACGCGATGCCCACCATCAGCGAGATACGTCCGCCGATGGCGACGCGCACCAGCAGGTCGCGCCCGGAGGAGTCGGTGCCGAACCAGTGGCCGGAGGTGGTGTCCGGCGCCGCGGACATCATGCCCCAGTCGGTGTCGTCATAGCTAAACTGCGCGAACATCGGGGCGAAAATAACAAACAGCGTGATCAGCACCAGCACCAGCAGGCTGATCAGCGCCGCTCGGTTGTGGATAAAACGGCGACGCGCATCCTGCCACAGGCTGCGCCCTTCTACCTCCAGCTTTTCGCTGAAGGCGTCAAGAGCTTCGCTGTTTTTCTTACTTAACATCATGGCGAGCTCCAGCGTTAGTAACGAATTTTCGGATCGATCACGGCGTAGAGCACGTCGACGATCGCGTTGAAAATAATGGTCAGGACCCCGACCAGAATGGTCAGACTCATCACCAGCGAGTAGTCACGGTTCAGCGCGCCGTTGACGAACAGCTGACCGATACCGGGCAGGCCGTAAATCGACTCGATCACCATTGATCCGGTAATAATGCCGACAAACGCCGGGCCGAGATAGGAGAGTACCGGCAGCAGCGCGGGCTTGAGCGCATGGCGCAGCACAATACGGCGCAGCGGCAGTCCTTTGGCGCGCGCGGTGCGGATGAAGTTAGAGTGCATCACCTCAATCATCGAGCCGCGGGTGATACGCGCGATGCTGGCGATATAGGCCAGCGACAGCGCCACCATCGGCAGCAGCATATAGCGCAGCTGCCCGCCGTTCCAGCCGCCGCCGGGCAGCCATTTCAGGGTGATGGCGAAAAGCAGCACCAGCAGCGGCGCCACCACAAAGCTGGGTATCACCACGCCGGTCATGGCGACCCCCATCACCGCATAATCCCACAGGCTGTTCTGCTTCAGCGCCGCGATGACGCCCGCCGTCACGCCGAGGATCACCGCCAGCACGAAGGCCGCCAGGCCGAGTTTGGCCGAAACCGGGAAGGCGTGGCCGACCAGATAGTTAACCGTATAGTCTTTATATTTAAACGACGGGCCGAAATCGCCGTGCGCCAGCTGGATCAGATAGTCCAGATACTGCTTGCCCATGGGATCGTTCAAATGGTACTTCGCTTCGATATTCGCCATCACTTCCGGCGCCAGCGTGCGTTCGCCGGTGAAAGGGCTGCCGGGCGCGAGGCGCATCATAAAGAAGGAGATGGTGATCAGCACGAAAAGCGTGGGGATCGCTTCGAGCAGTCGACGCAGGATAAATTTTAACATTGCCGTACCTACCAGGCTTATTGCTTCACAAAGCGGACAAAGTACATAAAGGCGGCGCACCACGCGCCGCCCTTGCCGATAGCCTGTTTGCTATTAGTGTTTGATGATGTAGAAATTCTTGTCGAGCGTTTTATCCAGCGGATCCTTGCCGGTATAGCCGCCAACATAAGGTTTCACCAGGCGCGCGTTCACGTAGTAGTAAACCGGCACGATGGTGCTGTCCTTATCCATAATTTGCTCAGCTTTGGCATAATCCGCCGCGCGCGCTTTATCGTCTGCCGCCTTGATCGCATCGTGGATGACTTTATCGAATTCCGCGCTCTTATAGTGCGAGGTATTGTTGCTGCTGTCGGAGAGCATGGTGTTCAGGAAGGAGGTCGGCTCGTTGTAGTCCGCACACCACGCGGCGCGCGCAACGTCAAAGTTGCCCTGATGGCGCGTATCCAGGAAGGTTTTCCACTCCTGGTTTTCCAGCTTGATGTTGACGCCGATATTTTTCTTCCAGATTGACGAGGCGGCGATCGCCAGCTTTTTATGCAGATCTGAAGTGTTGTAGAGCAGATTGAAGGTCAGCGGTTTGTCAGCCGTGTAGCCCGCTTCGGCCAGCAGCTTTTTCGCCTCTTCATTACGCTTCTCCTGCGACCACTTGAACCAGTCCGGCGGCAGAATATCCATGCCGTCGGTGGCTGGCGGCGTATAGCTGTAGGCTGGCAGCTGGCCCTGCGCCAGCACTTTGTTCACGATAATGTCGCGGTCCAGACCCAGCTTAAGCGCGGCGCGCACGCGCGGATCGGTAAACGGCGCTTTCTGGTTGTTGATTTCGTAGTAGTAGGTGCAGAGATAGGGATCGACATGCAGCTCTTTGCCGTTCTCGCGCTGCAGCTTTTTGAACAGCTCAATCGGCATGTTGTTGTAGGTCATGTCGCTGCCGTTTTCCGAGAAGTAGCGGTTTACGTCGCTGACTTCAGAGTTGATCGGCAGGAAGGTGACCTTGTTGAGCACGGTATGCGCATTGTCCCAGTACTGCGGGTTACGCACCAGGGTAATGCGTTCGTTGATCACGTGCGCTTCCAGCTTAAACGCGCCGTTGCCGACCCAGTTCTGCGCCTGCGTCCACTGATCGCCAAATTTTTCAATCGCTGGTTTATAGACTGGCGACATCACGGCATTGATCAGCAGCTTATAAAAATAGGGAACCGGTTCGCTCAGCGTGACCTGTAGCGTATGGTCGTCCAGCGCTTTTACGCCCAGATCGGAGGTCGGTTTTTTGCCGGCGATGATGTCGTCGACGTTTTCAATATGGCCATACTGCAGATAGCTGGCGTAGGGCGATGCGGTTTTCGGATCGGCCAGACGCTGCCAGCTGTAGACGAAATCCTGTGCGGTTACCGGCTCGCCGTTGGACCATTTAGCGTTGTTGCGCAGATGGAAGGTCCAGACTTTGAAATCTTTGTTTTCCCACTTTTCTGCGACGCCGGGCACCGGATGGCCATCGCTGTCGCTGACCAGCAGACCTTCATAGAGGTCGCGCGCGACGTTATCTTCCGGCACGCCTTCGATTTTGTGCGGATCGAGCGACTGCACCTCATCGCCGTTGCCGCGTACCAGCTCCTGTTTGGCCGCCAGTTCAACGCCAGCCGGAACGTTGGCTGCCAGTGCATTCCCTGCCAGGGCGCCCAGTGCTGCCAGAACGCCAGCAGCAATCAGGCTTTTTTTCGTGATGTTGTTCATTATTACACTCCAGTTTTTTATCTTCACCGACGCGGCAAACCGTGTCGGCGTCCCCCGTTAGCGGGTTCCTCATTTTGGCTGAGGATAGTTGTTTGCCCCGAAAGGCTTCAGCACCGCGCGGGCTTCCCGGCTTATGTTGCCAGGTCAGCCTCAGTGCTTTTTAATGAAGTAATATTTCAAATCGGTCATATCGAGCGGGTCTTTGCCAGTAAAACCGCCTGTCCAGGGTTTCACCAGCCGCACGCTGACGCGGTAATAAACTGGCACAATCGCCGAGTCATTGTCGAGCTGTGCTTCAGCCTGCTGATAGAGCGCGGCGCGCGCCGCTTCGCTGCTGGCGGACAGGGTTTGCGCCATCAGACGGTCATACTTCTCGCTGTGGTAAAACGCCGTGTTAATGGAGGCGTTGCCAATCAGCATATTCAAAAAGGTGGAGGGCTCGTTGTAGTCGGCGCACCAGGTGGCGCGCACCACGTCATACTGTGCCTGATGCCGCGTCTCCAGCAGGGTTTTCCACTCCTGATTCTGCAGGCTGACCTGCGCGCCGAGATTCTTTTGCCACATCGAGGCGGCGGCGATCGCCTGCTTTTTGTTTTGATCGGAGGTGTTGTAGAGCAGCGTAAAGCGCAGCGGATGCTGGGCGTTATAGCCTGCTTCAGCCAGCAGTTTTTTCGCGGCCGCATTGCGTTCCGCCTGGCTCCAGCTGAACCAGGCTGGCGGCGTCAGCGTCACCCCCGCCGTCGCAGGCGGCGTCAGGCTATAAGCCGGGATCTGGCCCTGCCCCATGATTTTCTGCGTAATGATATCGCGATCCAGCGTCAGCTTAATGGCGGTACGCACGCGCACGTCGTTAAACGGCGGCTTTTTATTGTTGATCTCGTAGTAGAAGGTGCAGAGCAGCGGGCTGACTTTCACCTGATCGCCTAGTTCGCCCTGCAGCTTGCGGAACAGCTCGGGCGGCACCACGCTGTTGGTCATATCGGTATTGCCGCTGCGATAGCGGTTGACGTCGTTATGGTCCGATTCGATCGGCAGAAAAGTCCCCTGTTCAATCACCGTGTGCGCGTTATCCCAGTAACCAGGATTGCGCTTTAGCACCAGCTTCTCATTAATCACCCATTCGCTCAGCAGATAGGCGCCGTTGCCGACGTAGTGCTCGGGACGCGTCCAGGCATCGCCCCACTTCTCTACCGTCGCGGCGTTGACCGGTGACAGCGCGGTGTTTGCCAGCATTGAGATAAAATAGGGCACGGGTTCGCTCAGGATGACCTGCAAATGACGATCGTCCAGCGCCCTGACGCCGAGGCTGTCGGGCGCGGCTTTACCGGCCACGATCGCGTCGATATTGCTGAGGTGCGCCGCCTGAAGGTAGCTGGCATAGGGCGAGGAGGTTTTAGGATCGGCGAGACGTCGCCAGCTGTAAACAAAATCGTGCGCGGTAACGGGCGCGCCGTTGCTCCATTTCGCGTTGTCGCGCAGAGTGAAGGTCCAGACCTTTCCGCCCTCGTTTTGCCACGACTGCGCCACGCCCGGCACGATAACGCCGCTGTTGTTGGTAGTTACCAGCCCTTCCAGCAGGTTGGAGATAATGCGCGATTCCGGCACGCCCTCCGTCTTTTGCGGATCGAGCGAAGAGACCTCTGTGCCGTTATTGATCACGATATTTTGCGTGGCGGCGAGTTCGGTGCCTGGGGGAACAGTCGCGGCGTGCGCCGCGCCGGAGAGTATCATCAAGCTGAGTGACAGCGGCGTAATCTTCCATTTCATCAAAAAAGTTAACCCTTCTTCATAAGCCCTTTAGCTCATAAGCAAGAAGCGTTCTCACTTTGAGACCAAATGAAAAACTGTTGCGCCGAAAATTAGCAGAACGCCGCCTCTGCCGACAAAGTAAAAATAACAAAAATGTTACCTGATTCTCTTTTATCACGTCTTTATGCAGGAGAACAGCGTTAATTTTTGCGCAGAAATAAGGATTATCACCCTGTTTATACAGCACTTTACCTGTTTTTCGGCTTCAACTCGCGCTTTCTCCCTTTCGTGCCGGTAAGAATGCGCAACCCTTCTGTCTTTATCTTCATTGTGAAAACAAAAAACAGATAATTGCAGCTTTCATGCCAGTTTATGATGCCGTTTCAGCAAGTAATGACATTTTATGATGTGAAAATAGTCACAGCAGGATGCAAACGCTTCCGGAGCGCCAGGCGGGCAAGTAATTTACTTAATAATTTTTGCAGCAGATTAAGCCACAGGAATAATTGCATCTTAATGGTGCAAAAAAGTCTGCCATTGCACCATTAAGAGACATAACAGCGTTTGTGCCGGAAATTAAGCCGTCTTAATTCACCAGGCCGGGAAATAGCGCTTTGATGCCGGTGACGACAAACTCAATGCCGAGGGCCATCAGCAGCAGACCCATAATACGCGTGATCACGTTAATGCCGGTCTGACCCAACACGCGCACCATCAGCGGCGCGGCGCGAAACAGCAGCCAGCAGCAAAAGGCGAAGAGCGCAATCGCCACGCTAAAGCCCAGCAGGTTTTGCCAGCTATGGTAGCGCGTGCTCCAGACAATCGTGGAGCTGATAGCGCCAGGACCGGCCATTAGCGGCAGCGCGAGCGGCACCACGCCGATACTCTCACGAATGGCGGTTTCCGATTTCTCCTGCTTGTTCTGCTTATCTTCCCCCAGCTTGCCGCTGATCATCGACATAGCGATAGTGACCACCAGAATGCCGCCTGCGATGCGGAAGGAGTCGATAGAAATGCCAAAAATATGCAGGATGGCGTCGCCGAGAAACAGCGAGGTCCAGAGAATAATGGCGACTGCCAGATTCGCAGTCATATTGGTTTTATTACGCTCAGCCGCCGCCTGATAGCTGGTCATGCTGATAAAGACGGGAATAATGCCCACTGGATTCACCAGCGCGAACAGGCCAACAAAGAATTTGATATAGCCCGAAAGATCAAGCAACGCAGGGTTCACGGTTCGCTCCGATGAGGATAAAGAAATCGCGCTTAATTTACGCAAAAACTGCCGCGTAAACCAGTCAACTAAACAGAAAATTCTGCTGCTTCAGGGCAACGCAGAGCGCCTCTTGCGCCCGCGCGACAGGCAGAGCAGGCGCACAAGCGGGCGACCCGCTTAGCCCGCCTGTTTTAGACAAAAATGGCTGCTGAAAGGTGTCAGCTTGGGGTTAAATTGATCTGAATCAACATTCCTCTACCCCATTCCAGGTAATCTTTTTCCAACGAAAGTTATCAGCAAGGTTATTTGCTCCGTGCGAAAACTCTTTCAGTAAGCCAACGAATATTCTGACCTTTTGGCTTAGGCCAAAATATTAGCGCAGCATGGCTATAATCAGGACTCCGGGCAGGTTTACTAACAGAGTTTAACTTCCTTCAGGAGAGCACCATGGCCGTTACTAATGTCGCTGAACTTAACGCACTGGTAGAACGCGTAAAACAAGCACAGCGTGAATACGCCAACTTCACTCAAGAACAGGTTGACGCCATCTTCCGCGCCGCCGCCCTCGCCGCCGCTGACGCCCGCATCCCTCTCGCCAAAATGGCGGTCGCCGAATCTGGCATGGGTATCGTCGAAGATAAAGTGATTAAAAACCACTTTGCCTCAGAGTATATCTATAACGCTTATAAAGACGAAAAGACCTGTGGCGTGCTGGACACCGACGATACGTTCGGCACCATCACCATCGCTGAGCCCATCGGACTGATTTGCGGTATTGTTCCCACAACCAACCCAACCTCAACGGCAATTTTTAAAGCGCTGATTAGCCTGAAAACCCGCAACGGCATTATCTTCTCACCGCATCCGCGCGCCAAAGACGCCACAAATAAAGCGGCGGATATCGTGCTGCAGGCCGCCATCGCCGCCGGCGCGCCAAAAGATATTATCGGCTGGATCGACGCGCCCTCCGTCGAGCTCTCTAATCAGCTGATGCACCACCCTGACATCAACCTTATTCTGGCGACCGGCGGCCCCGGCATGGTGAAAGCCGCTTACAGCTCCGGTAAACCCGCTATCGGCGTCGGCGCGGGCAATACGCCGGTGGTGATTGACGAAACGGCCGATATCAAACGCGCCGTTGCCTCTATCCTGATGTCCAAAACCTTCGATAACGGCGTTATCTGCGCCTCCGAGCAGTCGGTTATCGTGGTTGACGCCGTTTATGATGCGGTGCGTGAGCGCTTCGCCAGCCACGGCGGCTATCTGCTGCAGGGCGAGGAGCTGAAAGCGGTTCAGAACGTTATCCTGAAAAACGGCGCGCTTAACGCAGCCATCGTAGGTCAGCCAGCGTACAAAATCGCTGAACTGGCTGGCATCAGTGTGCCGAGCAGCACCAAGATTCTGATTGGTGAAGTGAAGCGGGTAGATGAATCAGAGCCCTTTGCCCATGAAAAGCTCTCGCCGACGCTGGCGATGTACCGCGCCAGCGATTTCGAAGATGCCGTGGCGAAAGCGGAAAAGCTGGTGGCGATGGGCGGTATCGGCCACACCTCTTGTCTCTATACCGACCAGGACAATCAGAAAGCGCGCGTCAACTTCTTCGGCGACCGCATGAAAACCGCGCGTATTCTGATCAACACCCCGGCTTCACAAGGCGGTATCGGCGACCTCTACAACTTCAAGCTGGCGCCTTCTCTGACGCTGGGCTGCGGATCCTGGGGCGGCAACTCTATTTCTGAAAACGTGGGACCGAAACACCTCATCAACAAGAAAACCGTGGCTAAGCGAGCAGAAAACATGTTGTGGCATAAACTTCCGAAATCCATCTATTTCCGCCGCGGCTCGCTGCCAATTGCGCTGGAAGAGGTGGCCGCCGACGGTGCGAAACGCGCCTTTATCGTCACTGACCGCTTCCTGTTCAATAACGGCTACGCCGATCAGGTGACGCGCGTGCTGAAATCGCACGGCATTGAAACCGAAGTCTTCTTTGAAGTTGAGGCTGACCCGACGCTGAGCATCGTGCGTAAAGGCGCCGAGCAGATGAACAGCTTTAAGCCTGACGTGATTATTGCGCTGGGCGGCGGCTCCCCGATGGATGCCGCGAAAATCATGTGGGTGATGTATGAACATCCCGAAACCCATTTCGAAGAGCTGGCGCTGCGCTTTATGGATATCCGCAAACGTATCTATAAATTCCCGAAAATGGGCGTGAAAGCGCGCATGATCGCCATCACCACCACCTCAGGCACCGGTTCAGAAGTGACGCCGTTTGCCGTCGTGACGGACGACGCCACCGGTCAGAAATATCCGCTGGCGGACTACGCCCTGACCCCGGACATGGCGATTGTCGACGCCAATCTGGTGATGGAGATGCCGCGTTCGCTCTGCGCCTTCGGCGGTCTGGATGCGGTAACGCACGCGCTGGAAGCCTATGTTTCGGTGCTGGCTAACGAATACTCTGACGGCCAGGCGCTGCAGGCGCTGAAACTGCTGAAAGAGAACCTGCCAGCCAGCTATCAGGAAGGGGCGAAAAACCCGGTGGCGCGTGAACGCGTGCACAACGCCGCTACTATCGCCGGTATCGCTTTTGCCAATGCCTTCCTTGGCGTCTGTCACTCCATGGCGCACAAGCTGGGTTCCGAGTTCCATATTCCGCACGGTCTGGCCAACGCGCTGCTGATTTGCAACGTTATCCGCTATAACGCTAACGATAACCCGACTAAGCAGACGGCGTTCAGCCAGTACGACCGCCCGCAGGCGCGCCGCCGCTACGCGGAAATCGCAGACCATTTAGGTCTGGCGGCGCCTGGCGACCGCACCGCGCAGAAAATCGAGAAGCTGCTGGCGTGGCTGGATGAGATGAAAACTCAGCTGGGTATTCCCACCTCTATCCGTGAAGCCGGCGTACAGGAAGCGGACTTCCTGGCGAAAGTCGACAAGCTGGCCGAAGATGCCTTCGACGACCAGTGCACCGGCGCTAATCCGCGCTATCCGCTGATCGCCGAGCTGAAACAGATTATGATGGATACCTTCTACGGCCGCGAATACGCCGAGCCCTTCGCCGATGTGGCGCAGGCGCAGGCCGCACAGCCGGTGAAAGTGGAGAAAGCCGAGAAGAAAGCGAAAAAAGCCTGATAACCGGCCTGTAAGGAAAAACCCGCTTTGGCGGGTTTTTTTATGGCTGTCGGGAGCCGGCGTCAGCCAGGTTTTTGCTGGCCGTAGATGGCGGCCAGCGACCCCTGCTCTATCGCCTGCTTGTAATGCTTACGGCATACCGAGATATAACGCTCGTTGCCGCCGATCACCACCTGCTCCCCCTCGCTGTAGGGTCGGCCTTCGCCGTCGAGCCGCAACACCATACCCGCCTTACGGCCGCAGTGGCAGACGGTTTTCAATTCCACCAGCTTGTCGGCCCATGCAAGCAAATACTGGCTGCCGCCAAAGAGTTCGCCGCGAAAGTCGGTGCGCAGTCCGTAGCAGAGCACCGGGATATCCATATTGTCCACGACGTCCGAGAGCGCCTTGACCTGATCGCGCGTCAGAAACTGGCATTCGTCTACCAGTACGCAGTGCACCGGCTGGCGCGCATGTTCCGCTCCGATCTCCGCATCGAGCTGCGTTTGCGCATTAAACAGGGCGGCAGGCGACGAAAGACCAATACGGGAGCTAACCTTGCCCGCGCCGAAGCGATCGTCAATTTCAGCGGTATAGACCAGGGTCCTCATGCCGCGCTCCTGATAATTGTAAGAGGACTGTAATAGCGCGGTGGATTTCCCTGCATTCATTGCGGAATAATAAAAATAGAGCTGAGCCATTAGCGTGGTTTCTCAAAGCATTGCAAACAGAATAGGCGGAATTCTATCACAGATAAACGCAAATTATGGCGGCGATTATTTGGCGCAGGCTGTTTACAACTTAGCCAGCAAGAGAAAAACGCGCGTGGGCTTTACTCTTTTTTAATCATTTGTACCTGAACTTTATTGTTGAACGGTACTCTGGCATGTCGGCCTGGCCTTAGGTTACTCTGAAAGCACTGCTTACTTTAACGTTTCGATTTTTCATAACGTGGCGACGTGCGAATATCGACCGCCTTAACGTTTCATTTGATTAAACCTCAGCGTAAATTTAAATTACCATTGTTTACCGCTTCACTTATTTTACTATTGCAGTAATTTTTTGCCGCCACTATTATTAGCTGGCAGAACACCTCTTCATTAATATATTCAGAGATCAGGACAATGAGCGAAGCACTAAAAATCCTTAATAATATCCGTACATTACGCGCACAGGCTCGAGAGTGTTCACTGGAAACGCTGGAAGAAATGCTGGAAAAACTCGACGTCGTGGTTAATGAGCGCCGCGAAGAAGAGACGCATGCTAAAGCAGAAAGTGAAGAACGCACGCGCAAACTTGAGCAATACAGAGAAATGCTGCTGGCGGATGGAATCGATCCCAATGAGCTGTTGAGTACAATGGCTGAAACCAAAGCGCCAGGTAAAACTAAACGCGCTGCGCGTCCGGCTAAATATCAGTATGTGGATGAAAATGGCGAAACCCGCACCTGGACCGGTCAGGGTCGCACGCCTGCGGTAATCAAAAAAGCGATCGAAGAAGAAGGTAAACAGCTGGACAGCTTTCTGCTGTAATAACTGATAGTGCTTCAATCATTTGGGTCACCCTGATTAGGTGACCCCGGATAAATCAGGGAAAGGAAGCGCAGGCTTCCTTTTTTATCAGACGTTGTAAAATTCACGATACCAGCTGACAAAGCGCGCTACGCCCTCTTCTACGCTGGTCTGCGGCTTAAAGCCAATCGCCTGATAGAGCGCCTCGGTATCTGCGCTGGTTTCCAGCACGTCGCCGGGCTGCATCGGCAGCAGATTTTTCTTCGCGGTAACGCCTAACGCTTTTTCAATCGCCTCAATATAGCTAATCAGACTGGTCGGCTGACTGTTTCCGATGTTATATACGCGGTACGGTGCAGAACTGGTGGCAGGCGAACCCGTTTCTACCGTCCAGCTCTCATCACGCTGCGGAATAACATCCTGCAGACGCACAATAGCTTCGGCAATATCGTCGATATAGGTAAAGTCGCGCTTCATTTCACCGCGGTTATAGACGTCGATCGCTTCACCAGCAATCATGGCGCGGGTAAATTTAAACAGCGCCATATCCGGACGGCCCCATGGGCCATATACGGTGAAAAAACGCAGGCCGGTCGTTGGCAGATTATAAAGATGCGAATAGGTATGCGACATCAGCTCATTGGCTTTTTTCGTCGCGGCGTAAAGCGAAACCGGATGATCAACGCTGTCGTCCGTCGAAAAAGGCATTTTACGATTCAGCCCATAAACAGAACTGGAGGATGCATAGAGCAGATGCTCGATTTTATGATGACGGCATCCTTCAAGAATATTTAAATGCCCCGTCAGGTTGGCGTCGGCATAGGCGTGAGGATTATCGATAGAATAGCGTACGCCCGCCTGCGCGCCCAGATGAATGACGCGTTGAAAGGCATGTTGTTCGAATAACGAGGCAATGGCGGCGCGATCCCCCAGCTCCATTTTAATAAACCTGAAGCTGGGGTGCTGTGCGATTAAATCAAGACGAGATTGTTTCAGGCCGACATCATAATAGTCATTAAGATTATCGATGCCGACAATCTGGTGACCGGCAGCCAGCAAGCGTTGAGTGACGTGAAATCCAATAAAGCCTGCGGCGCCGGTGACCAGAATGTTCATACTTCCCTCGTTAATTACGCAATTTGAATAGACGCTCCGCGGCCGATTGCATAATAAACGAAACCGCGTTTGCTGATACGCTCTGGATCATACAGGTTGCGACCATCAAAAATCACGGGTTCTTTAAGGGAATTTTTAATGACGTCAAAGTCCGGCGCACGGAAGTTCTGCCACTCGGTGCAGATGACCAGGCCATCCGCGCCCTGCAGCGCCGCTTCTTTGGTGCCCATCAGCTTCAGATCGCTGCGGTGACCATAGATGCGCTGCGCTTCGTCCATTGCTTCCGGATCGAACGCCTGAACGCTTGCGCCAGCTTCCCACAGCGATTCCATCAGCACGCGGCTGGAGGCTTCACGCATGTCGTCGGTGTTCGGCTTAAACGACAGACCCCAGACAGCAAAAGTTTTACCGCTCAGATCGTCGCCGAAGTGGCGCTTGATAAAAGCGGGCAGCTTGGTTTTCTGGCTGTCGTTAACATCTTCCACCGCCTGTAACAGACGCGGCTTATAGCCGATCGACTCAGCAGTACGGATCAGCGCCTGCACGTCTTTCGGGAAGCAGGAACCGCCGTAGCCGCAGCCTGGGTAGATAAAGTGGTAGCCGATACGTGAATCAGAACCAATGCCCTGACGCACTTTCTCGACGTCCGCACCCAGACGTTCGGCAAGGTTGGAGATCTCATTCATGAAGCTGATTTTGGTCGCCAGCATGCAGTTCGCTGCATACTTGGTCAGCTCCGCGCTGCGGATATCCATAACAATCATTCGGTCGTGATTGCGGTTGAACGGCTCATAGAGTTCGCGCAACAGCTCTTCAACTTCCTCATTGTCCGTACCCACTACGATGCGCTCAGGACGCATGCAGTCGTTAACGGCTGCGCCTTCCTTGAGAAACTCCGGGTTGGATACGACGTCAAACGTCAGGCTGATGCCGCGATCGCGCAGGGTCTCTTCCATCACGCGACGCACTTTATCCGCTGTTCCAACAGGAACGGTGGATTTATCAAGCACAACCTTGTGATCCTTCATATGCTGCGCAATGGTACGAGCAACGGCGGTCACATATTTAAGGTCAGCCGAACCGTCCTCATCTGGCGGCGTACCCACGGCGATAAACTGCATGACGCCGTGATTAACGCCCTCTTCCGCATCTGTGCTGAACTTAAGGCGACCCGCCTCATAGTTCGACATAACCAGCGGCGTAAGGCCGGGTTCAAAAATGGGGATGATGCCTTTTTTCAGGTTTTCGACTTTTTTCGCGTCGACATCAATGCAGAGAACGTCATGTCCGACTTCGGCCAACACCGCAGCCTGAACCAGACCGACATAGCCGATACCAAATACAGTGACTTTCATTGAGTTATCCTGTGTTTATGAATTACTTTTTGTTGCCAACTGCGCTATCGAGCCACTGAGAAAAATCTTTGCCCAGCACTGGATGGCGTACACCGTACTCAACGAATGCCTGCATATAGCCGAGTTTATTACCGCAGTCATGGCTTACGCCTTTCAGGTGGTAAGCTTCAACGGTCTCTTTCTCCATCAGCATGGCGATAGAGTCGGTCAGCTGTACTTCGCCGCCTGCGCCCGGAGGGGTTTTCGCCAGCAGAGGCCAGATATCGGCAGAGAGAACGTAACGGCCAACAACCGCGAGGTTAGACGGCGCTTCAGTGGCTTTCGGTTTCTCAACCACACCTACCATCGGCGCGCTGTCGCCCGGCTGCAGTTCTGCACCCTGGCAGTCCACTACACCGTAGGCCGTCACATCGGCAACTGGCTCAACCATGATCTGGCTGCGGCCAGACTCTTCATAACGGCTCAGCATCTCTGCCAGGTTATCTTTGGTTGGGTTAGATTCATATTCGTCGATAATGACGTCTGGCAGGATGACCGCAAAGGGTTCATCACCAATCAGGGGGTGCGCACACATCACAGCGTGGCCCAAACCTTTAGCGATGCCCTGACGAACCTGCATGATGGTGACGTGCGGCGGGCAAATTGACTGGATTTCATCCAGCAGCTGACGCTTGACGCGTTTTTCCAGCATGGATTCCAGTTCGAAGCTGGTATCGAAGTGGTTTTCGATAGCATTTTTGGATGAGTGCGTTACGAGCACAATTTCGTTAATTCCTGCTGCGATGCACTCGTTAACGACATACTGAATTAACGGCTTATCGACCAGCGGTAACATCTCTTTCGGAATCGCTTTTGTCGCAGGGAGCATACGGGTGCCCAAACCTGCTACAGGGATTACCGCTTTTTTTACTTTGGACTTATAGGCAGACATCAAGATACCTCTCTTATAGGCCGTTCAAGTTAATACTTGATATGTCGGTTGAAATTCGGGAATGAGTATATCAGCTACCATCGAACGGATTTATCCTGGAAGGAGTCAATCCGCCGAATTTAAGACTATTACCCAAGTGTAAAGCTAACCTCTGGACCTGTCTTCAGACCGCGACGAAATTAAATTTTTTCGCCTATTCATCAGCCGATAACATCAGACGGATCCTGCCTCCGGCGCCCCAGACGTGGCATTGCCAGCTGTCAGCCCGCTGACTGATTTGATTGAGATGCGTGCTTCCCATAGTGCCAAGGGGAACGCCGTTACTGAGTTGAATTTGGTGGGCGTGAACATGCAGTGTGGCGTTTAATCCAGCAGAAACCAGAATCAGGTTCTGAAAGGTGCGATGGTAATAGCCAACCAGTAGCGGAAACTGCCCGCTCAGATTAGCCTGACGCAACAGCAGATTCACCTGACGCAGCAAACCGTTTAACTCTGGCAGCCGCTGTTTTTGGCCGGAAAGCTGCTCCTGCAGCAGACCGTTGAACAGCGCGCGCAGCAGCAGTGCCGCCAGCACGCCGTTATCGCCTGCGCGGGTAACGTCAAGACAGTAAAAAGCGAGATCGTTGTCGGAGAGTGCCGCGATATCCAGTACCAGTCCCGGCTGTTCGGCCATGGTAAGCTGTCGGTAATTAACGCGGCAATTGGCCACCGTCTGCTGGACCGGCGGCTGAAGCTGTTTAAGCAGCTTCGCGGCAGCGACCGGATCGCGCACCAGCGCGTCCCAGTCCTGAAACAGCTGTTCGTCCTCTTCCACTTTAGAGGTGAACATCGAAGGATAGAGACATTCATAGACCGCTTCACGGAAGCGTTCGAAATTTTTCAGTGGCTTAAGCAGCACGTCCTGCACGCCAAGGCGCAAAACGTGAGCGATATCCGCCATATTTTCCGTCGCTGAGATAATCAGAATCGGCACGCTGTTGCCGCGCGTGCGGATATGCTCGACAAACTGAATGCCGTTCATACGCGGCATCTCCAGATCGCATATCACCAGATCCATATCATGCTGCTGCAGATAGCCAATGCCATCAATGCCGTCGCCGGCTTCAAACGTGCTGGCGCCGAGCGCCAGCAAGAAGTTGTTTACCAGAGAACGGAAAACGACCTCATCTTCGACAATGAGTATCTTTTTGCCGATTAGTGGTTTCTCCATTCTTTCCCCCTGCGTACCAGATCAATCAATAGTGGTTCATAAAACGCAGTTGCGCCTTTCAGAATTAGCCGAAGTAACACCTGTGAATGAACAACCTGATTATCTGTTTCGCACCAGCGGTAATAGTTCATCCATTTTTTTCTCAACGGCGGCCCTGCCTGCCTCGATAGCCTCTTCTGCGCGGTGAAAGTCCAGCGTCGAAATCTGCGGACAAAACGGCTGAATCAGCACATCGGGAGGATCGCCTGCCATACGGTTACGCTTCAGGCGATTTTCCAGCACCTGGATGGATGTTGACATAATCTCCATCGCACCCGGCGTTTGTGTAGTGCGGCGATGGGTCAATCCCACCAGCCGCTGACGTATTTTTTTAGCCCAACTCAGGGCTGCGGCTGAAACCGCTTCGTCGCTGTTCTGCGGCGTGACAGACAGGAGATCCTGCTGCATCAGATGCGCGTCATGCTGAAGATCGACAGCGATAACGATATCCGCGCCCAACGCTCGGGTAAGCGAAACGGGTACGGGATTCACTACCGCGCCATCCACCAGCCAGTAACCATTGTAGCCGACCGGCGGCAATAAGCCTGGCATACTACAGGATGCGCGCACAGCCTGATGTAGATCGCCCTCGGTCAGCCATAATTCCCGGCCGGTACTGAGGTTGGTCGCCACCACGCCGAACGGCTTGCCGCAGCGCTCAAGACGATGTTGCGTAATCAGCTGACGCACGTGGCTGAAGACGCGCTCGCCGCGCAGCAGACCGCCGCGCTGCCAGGAGAGGTCCATCAGACGAATAACATCCCAGTAGCGAAAGGCGCTGACCCATTTCTCCATCTGCGGCAAGCGGTCATTGACATAAGCCGCGCCAACCAGCGCGCCCACGGAACACCCCGCTACCACGTCGATTTCGACGCCCGCTCGCGTCAGGGCGTTAATAACACCGATATGCGCCCATCCCTTGGCAGCGCCTGACCCTAACGCCAGCCCGATTTTAACCTTTCTCATTTACCCTCTGTCGCCAGCGACTGTGCATAGCTTCACTGCGCCAGGTCGGCTACCATATGGCGTCAACTTACTTTATCGCTCACAGGAGTTATTGTGTCCGAACCCTGTCCTTGCTGCAGCGGGAAGCAGTATAGCTTATGTTGCGCGCCCTTTCTGTCTGGCGAACAACTGCCTGAGTCGGCTGAACAGTTAATGCGCTCGCGCTATACCGCCTATGCCATGCAAAACAGCGACTGGCTGGTCGCCAGCTGGCATCCCGACCAGCGTCTGCCCGATATGGCGCAGCGATTATCCGAAAGTTTCGCCGGTACTGAGTGGCTAAGCCTGAATGTAACCTGTTGTAATCATGGAAGCCATGATAATGAAGCTTTCGTCACCTTTTTTGCGCGATACCGCGAAAATTCGCAGATAAGCGCAATCCACGAGCGTTCTCGCTTTCTTCGCGAGGACCACCGCTGGTACTATGTCGATGGAACAGCGCCCGCCGTAGGGCGCAACGATCGCTGTCCTTGTGGCGCCGATAAAAAATACAAGAAATGTTGCGGCTGAACAGCATACGGCCCAACGGTTTTACCCAATCGCTTTGACAGGACTCTGATCGAGATGCAAGCGCAAACACTGCAACGAAAAGTTTTACGTACCATTTGCCCTGACGCGAAAGGTCTGATCGCTAAAATCACCAATATTTGCTACAAGCACGAGCTGAATATCGTGCAAAACAATGAATTCGTTGATCATCGTACCGGTCGCTTTTTCATGCGCACCGAACTCGAAGGCATTTTCAACGATAATACGCTGCTGGCGGATTTAGACAGCGCGCTTCCCGCTGGATCGACGCGCGAACTGAACAGCGCTGGCCGCCGTCGCGTGGTGGTGCTGGTCACCAAAGAGGCGCACTGCCTGGGCGATCTGCTGATGAAGAGCGCGTTCGGCGGGCTGGATATGGAAATTGCCGCGGTTATCGGCAACCATGACACGCTGCGTTCGCTGGTTGAGCGTTTTGATATTCCTTTCGTGCTGGTCAGCCATGAAGGGCTGTCGCGTGAAGAGCACGACAACCTGATGGCGGACGAAATCGACCGCTACCAGCCTGATTACGTGGTGTTGGCGAAATATATGCGCGTGCTGACGCCAGCCTTTGTGCAGCGCTATCCGAACCAAATCATCAATATCCACCACTCGTTCCTGCCGGCGTTTATCGGCGCACGTCCTTATCATCAGGCCTACGAGCGCGGCGTAAAGATCATCGGCGCAACGGCGCACTACGTGAACGATAATCTGGACGAAGGTCCGATCATCATGCAGGACGTGATCAACGTCGATCACAGCTATACGGCCGAAGAGATGATGCGTGCTGGACGCGACGTAGAGAAGAACGTGTTAAGCCGCGCGCTCTATAAAGTGCTGGGGCAGCGCGTATTTGTTTACGGCAACCGTACGATTATTCTTTAAGCGCACCGGGCGCTGAATTGTTTGTGAATTCAGCGCCACGGGCAAAAAGTGGGCAAACGGTTCACATTTTTTAGCTGGGTGCTTTACACGCTGACCGCATTTGATATGATGCGCCCCGCTTTAAGGCACAATGATTCAGGCCAGTGGTGGGATTCCCGAGCGGCCAAAGGGAGCAGACTGTAAATCTGCCGTCACAGACTTCGAAGGTTCGAATCCTTCTCCCACCACCATCTGAATCGTTTCTCTGCCTTACCGGTCATTATCAGCATTTCCCAGGTGGGATTCCCGAGCGGCCAAAGGGAGCAGACTGTAAATCTGCCGTCACAGACTTCGAAGGTTCGAATCCTTCTCCCACCACCATCCTTGCATCATCTCCTTTACTAAATACACTCTCCTGATTTTCCCGCTATTACGGGGAGAAGGATGAGAAGCTTCGACCGAAGGTTTGGGTCGAGCGTAGCGAGACAACGCGCACCGCGCGGCCCGAAGGGTGAGGCGCAATGCGCCGAATAATCCTTCTCCCACCACCATCCTTGCATCATCTCCTTTACTAAATACACTCTCCTGATTTTCCCGCTACTACGGGGAGAAGGATGAGAAGCTTCGACCGAAGGTTTGGGTCGAGCGTAGCGAGACAACGCGCCCCTCCCCATGACTTTTTGCTAAAAAATCGCTACCATCCGGCGCAACATTCTCAGCATACTGGTCTACGCCATGAAATTTGTTTCATTCAACATCAACGGGTTGCGCGCCCGCCCCCATCAGCTCGAAGCGCTTGTCGAACAGCATCAGCCTGACGTTATCGGCCTGCAGGAAACCAAAGTCCATGACGATATGTTTCCGCTCGAAGAGGTGGCGAAGCTCGGCTACAACGTCTTTTATCACGGGCAGAAAGGCCACTATGGCGTCGCCTTGATGACCAAAGCGCAGCCCGTTTCGGTACGTCGCGGCTTCCCCGGCGACGATGAGGAAGCGCAGCGCCGTCTGATTATGGCGGAGATCCCGAGCCCGATAGGCGATATCACGGTGATCAACGGCTATTTCCCGCAGGGTGAGAGCCGCGACCATCCGGTCAAATTCCCGGCGAAAGAGAAGTTCTATCGCGATCTGCAAAGCTATCTTGAGCAGAGCCTGCTGGCGGATAAGCCCGTGCTGATTATGGGCGACATGAATATCAGCTGCACCGATCTCGATATCGGCATCGGCGAAGAGAGCCGCAAACGCTGGCTACGCACCGGCAAATGCTCTTTCCTGCCGGAAGAGCGCGAATGGATGGCGCGTCTGCTGAAATGGGGACTGGTGGATACCTTCCGCGAAAAAAATCCTGAGGTAAGCGATCGTTTCTCCTGGTTCGATTACCGCTCAAAGGGGTTCGACGACAATCGCGGGCTGCGCATCGATCTGCTGCTGGCCAGCCAGCCGCTGGCCGCCCGCTGCGTGGAGACGGGAATCGATTACGACATCCGCAGCATGGAAAAACCGTCTGACCACGCGCCGGTCTGGTCGACTTTCGCGTTCTGATGCGACGGCGTGGCCAGGCGCCACGCTATTTACTTCACGATTTTCCAGATCAGCGGATTGGTGCCAAGCACCTTTTCGTCTCGGGCGCACTGCAGCAGTACCCCTTCCGATTTCACCACCGCGCCCTCGCTGTAGCTGCGGTTCTCGAAAATACAGCACTGCTGACAGCTGGGCGCGCTGCTCTGATTTTGCGTCCAGACTTCAGGCGGCATATCGACCACCACATCCGCATTGCCGCCCGCGCTGTACTCCTGCTGATGCCCGTGCGAGGGGCTGGCGGCGGCAGCGCCGCTTACCAGCGCCGCGATAAAGCATAAACCTGCGCCATAACGCATTATTCGCTCTCCTTCACTTTTCGTTTCGCCGTCCGTTTGGGACGTTTCTTCTGCCCTGAAGCGGGCAGTCCGCGAAAGGCCATCGCGCTGGGCTGCTGGCGCGCCTGATGGATCAGCTCCGTCAGCGTGCCGACCAGCGGCTGCATAAATTCCTCATAGCGGCACGCCTTTTCGCTGATGCGCGTCAGGGTCGACTCCCATTGCGCCGTCATATCGGGCCGTGCCGCCAGTTCCGGCAGCGAGTGGATCAATGCCCGTCCCGCAGGCGTCGCGTTGATATAACGTCCGTTTTTCACCAGAAAAGATCGTCGGAACAGCAGCTCGATAATCCCGGCGCGCGTGGCCTCCGTCCCTAAACCATCGGTCGCGCGCAGCACTTTCTTTAATTCTTTATCCTGCACAAAACGGGCAATGCCGGTCATGGCGGAGAGCAGCGTCGCATCGGTGAAGGGGCGCGGCGGCTGCGTCTGTTTCGCCAGCACCTCGCCCCGCTCGCACAGCAGTTCGTCATCCTTCGCGACCACCGGCAGCGGCGTACCGTCGTTTTCCTCGTCGCGCTCTTTGCTGCCCAGCAGCGCGCGCCAGCCCGCTTCGGCAAGAAAACGCGCTTTGGCGACGAACTTGCCGCCCGCGATATCCAGCTCGATAACGCATTTGCGGAAGATGGCGTCGGGACAGAACTGCATCAGATACTGACGGGCAATCAGCGCGTAAACGTTCTGCTCGTTCTCCGTCAGCCGTACCGTGCTGGCGCGTGCGGTAGGAATAATGGCGTGGTGCGCGTCCACTTTTTTATCATCCCAGCAGCGGTTACGGCGATCGGCGCTGAAGTCATCCGGAGGCGTCATGGCGCCCGCGTGCGTCTGAATCGCCTTCAGCACCGCATGGCGGCCGGCGAAATGCTCTTCCGGCAGATAGCGGCAGTCGGAACGTGGATAGGTAATCAGCTTATGGGTTTCGTAGAGCTTCTGACAGGTGTCCAGCACCGTTTGCGCGCTCAGTCCGTAGCGTTTCGCCGCCTCGATTTGCAGGCTGGAGAGCGAGAAAGGCAGCGGCGCGCCCTCGCCTTCGCGCTTATCGTTGTAGCTGGTGACCAACGCAGGCTGACCCGCAATGCGGGCGACGACGTGATCCGCCAGTGCACGATGCAGCAGCCGCCCCTCTTCATCCTGCCAGGGTTCGCAGGCATCGCTGGGCACCCAGTTAGCGACGAAGCGCTGCTGGTCCGGCGTAACAATATGGGCTTTGACTTCAAAATAATCTTTGGGAACAAAGTTTTCGATCTCTTCGTCGCGGCGCACCACCAGACCCAGTACCGGCGTCTGCACCCGCCCCACCGACAGCACGCCGTCGTAGCCCGCGTTGCGCCCCAGCAGCGTCCAGGCACGCGTCATATTAATGCCGTAGAGCCAGTCGGCGCGCGCGCGCGCCAGCGCCGAGACGCAGAGCGGAATAAATTCGCGGTTTTCACGCAGGCGGCTGACTGCCCGCTGCACCGCCTGCGGGTTCAGGTCGTTGATCAGGCAGCGCTGAACGCGGCTGCGTTTTTCCGCCGGCAGCTGTAGATAGTCGAGCACTTCATCCACCAGCAGCTGACCTTCGCGATCCGGGTCACCCGCATGCACCACTTCGCTGGCCTGCTTCAGCAGCTTTTCAATGACTTTAAGCTGCTTCGCCACCGAGGGACGCGGCTGCAGCTGCCATTTTTGCGGGATGATCGGCAGGTCGGCCAGCGACCAGCGCGCGTAGCGGCTGTCATAACTGTCCGGCTGCGCCTGCTCCAGCAGGTGGCCGACGCACCAGGTGACAACCTGATCGTCGCCGCAGGCGATAAAGCCTTCTCCGCGACGATGAGGCTGGGGCAACACATCGGCAATGGCGCGGCCCAGGCTCGGTTTTTCCGCAATAAACAAACGCATGAGTCAGCAAGATCCTTTACTTCAGGGTATGAGGGCCATTTGGCTAACGCGACAGAGGCGCAGCGCTATCTTAGACGTTTCCTGATAAGGAGGTAAGCGCTGGCGGGTCACTTCTGGATCGGTCGCGCAGGATCCGCGCAACCCGCTACGCTGCACGGAAAAAGAAACGGCGTCGGCTAGAAATAGCTGACGAAAGGCGCGGTATCGGGATGAACCACGGTGGTGCTTGATTTTAGCTGCGGCGTGCCGAGATAGAGAAAACCGACGATGGCATCCTGTTCACGGCAGTTAAAGGCGCTGCGCACGCGTGCGTTATCGGTCCAGGGGCCGCTGCGCCAGATGCCGTTGAAGCCTTGCGCAACCGCCGCCATCTGCATCGCCATCACCGCGCAGCCCGCCGATACCACCTGCTCCCAGCGCGGCACTTTGGGATGATCCTCGCAGTGGGCTATCGCCGTAATGATCATCGGCGCGCGGAACGGCGAGCGCGCTGCTTTGTCGATCGCCTTCTCCTCCAGCTGCGCCTCGCGCGCCGCCTCTTCCAGCAGCGCGCTCAGCCGATCGCGCCCGTCATTCTCAACGATAACGAAGCGCCACGGCTGCAGCGACTTATGATCCGGCGCGCGCATTCCGGCGCGGATAATGTTCTGCAGGCTTTCACCAGCAGGCGCGGGCTCAGTCAGCCGCGAGGCCGATCGACGATTAATCAGTAATTCAAGTGCATCCATGATTTTCTCCTGATGAGATAACGCGTTGGCTAATCCTGGCACAGCCTGATCTTTTGTAACAGTCCGCCGCGATTTCCTGCTGACATTTTCCACGCTGCTCTTTAGGATGAGGACGTCATGGAAGGCGGAGCCGCGCGGCGACCGCTTTCCGCTAGCGAAAATGGAGAGTCTGATGCGCACATTGTGGCGAATTATTGCCGGTCTGTTCCGATGGACATGGCGAGTGCTGAATTTTATCAGGGAGTTTATTCTCAATCTGTTCCTGATCTTTTTAATCCTGGTCGGCGTCGGTATCTGGCTGCAGGTCAGCGGTTCCGGTAGCGGCTCGACGCCGGTGCAGCAAGGTGCGTTGAAAGTCGACCTCACCGGCGTGCTGGTGGATAAACCCTCGGTCAGCAACAGGCTGAGCAAACTGGGTCGTCAGCTGCTGGGCGCAAGCAGCGATCGCCTGCAGGAGAACTCGCTGTTTGACGTGGTGGACGCCATCCGCCAGGCCAAAAGCGACAAAAACATCACCGGCATGGTGCTTGATCTGCGCGATTTCGCCGGCGGCGATCAGCCTTCTCTGCAATACGTTGGCAAAGCGCTGCGCGAATTCCGCGACAGCGGCAAGCCCATTTTTGCGCTGGGCGACAGCTATAGCCAGGCGCAGTACTACCTCGCCAGCTACGCCAGCAAAATCTATCTCTCGCCACAGGGCACGGTCGATCTGCACGGCTTCGCCACCAACGGCCTCTACTATAAGACGCTGCTGGATAAGCTGAAGGTTAACTCCCACGTCTTCCGCGTCGGCACTTACAAGTCCGCGGTCGAACCTTTCCTGCGCGACGATATGTCGCAGGCGGCGCGTGACGCCGACAGCCGCTGGATCGGTCAGCTGTGGCAGAACTACCTGAATACCGTAGCGGGCAACCGACAGATTACGCCGGATCAGCTGTTCCCCGGCGCGGCGGCGGTGATCGCCGGTCTTGAGGCGGTCAACGGCGATACCGCCAAATATGCGCTCAACAACAAGCTGGTGGATGTGCTGGACAGCCGTGCGGCGGCCGACCAGGAGCTGGTGAAAACCTTCGGCTGGGATAAAGCCAGCAACGACTATCACAGCGTCAGCATCTATGACTACAACGTGAAACAGCCAACCCAGCAGGATGGCAATATTGCGGTGGTGATGGCGAGCGGCGCGATTATGGACGGCGAGGAGACCCCCGGCAATGTCGGCGGCGACACCACTGCCGCGCAAATCCGTGATGCGCGCCTCGATCCTAAAATCAAGGCGATTATCCTGCGCGTCAACAGCCCTGGCGGCAGCGTTACGGCGTCCGAAGCGATCCGTGAAGAGCTGGCGGCGGCGCATGCGGCCGGTAAGCCCGTCGTGGTGTCTATGGGCGGCATGGCGGCCTCAGGCGGCTACTGGATCTCAACGCCGGCGGACTACATTGTCGCCAGCCCGAGCACTCTGACCGGCTCTATCGGCATTTTCGGCGTCATCAATACGCTGGAGAACAGTCTGGATAGCATCGGCGTGCATACGGACGGCGTCGCCACCTCGCCGCTGGCGGACGTCGCCTCCACCAAAGCGCTGCCGAACGAAGTGCAGCAGCTGATGCAGCTGACGATTGAAAACGGCTACCGCAACTTTGTCGGTCTGGTCGCCGCTTCGCGCCATAAAACGCCGGAGCAAATCGACGCGATTGCGCAGGGTCACGTCTGGACCGGCAGCGATGCCAAAGCCAACGGTCTGGTCGATGCGCTGGGTGACTTTGACGATGCGGTGAAGAAAGCGGGCGAACTGGCCAAGGTGGCGAAGCCGCAGCTCGCCTGGTATCAGGATCAGCCGGGCATGTTTGATATGCTGCTCAACCAGGTCAATGCCTCAGCGCAGGCGGTGCTGCCGACCACGCTGAAAGCCTTCCTGCCCGCGCCGATGCTCGACGTAATGAGCGCGATGAAACAGCAGCCCGGCCTGCTGAATAACCTCAACGATCCGCAAAATCGCTATGCGTTCTGCCTGAACTGCGGCGAAGTGCGATGAAGCTCGCAGCCCGGTCCTTGACCGGGCTGCTTTTCCCCCGCTTTCCCCTTATACTGCGCGTTTTACGGCAAGTCTGAGTTTCTGATGCAAAAGAAAAACATCTATGTCGCCTATACCGGCGGCACCATCGGCATGCAGCGCTCCGCGCAGGGCTACATCCCGGTTTCAGGTCACCTGCAGCAACAGCTGGCGAATATGCCGGAGTTCCACCGCCCTGAGATGCCGGATTTCACCATCCATGAATACGATCCGCTGATCGACTCCTCCGATATGACGCCCGAAGACTGGCAGGCGATCGCGGAGGATATTCGACAAAATTATGATCGCTACGATGGATTTGTTATCCTACATGGAACCGATACCATGGCGTTCACCGCTTCGGCGCTCTCGTTTATGCTGGAGAACCTGGCGAAGCCCGTGATCGTGACCGGCTCGCAGATCCCACTGGCGGAGCTGCGCTCCGACGGCCAGCAAAACCTGCTGAACGCGCTCTATGTGGCGGCGAACTACCCCGTGAATGAAGTCTCGCTGTTTTTCAACAACCAGCTCTATCGCGGCAATCGCACTACAAAAGCGCATGCGGACGGCTTTAATGCGTTTGCCTCGCCGAACCTTTCCGCCCTGCTGGAAGCCGGCATCCATATCCGTCGGCTGAATACGCCGCCCGCGCCGCAGGGCCAGGGTCCGCTGAAGGTGCATACCATTACGCCGCAGCCTATCGGCGTCGTCACCATCTACCCAGGCATCTCGGCGGATGTGGTGCGCAACTTTTTACGCCAGCCGGTAAAAGCGCTGATCCTGCGCTCTTATGGCGTCGGCAACGCGCCGCAGAACGCCGAGTTTCTTGCCGAGCTGCAGCAGGCGAGCGAGCGCGGCATTGTGGTGGTTAACCTGACCCAGTGTATTTCCGGCAAGGTGAACATGGGCGGCTACGCCACCGGCAATGCCCTTGAGCATGCCGGTGTGATAAGCGGATTTGATTTAACGGTGGAAGCCGCGCTAACCAAGCTCCACTTTTTACTGAGTCAGTCGCTCTCCTGCGATGAGATCCGCGCCAGGATGCAGCAAAATTTGCGCGGTGAACTGACCGAAGACTAATTACGGAGCCACCTGTTATGAAGCAGGCCCTCATTATCATCGATATTCAAAACGATTTTTGTCCGGGCGGCCCCATGGCCGTGCATGAAGGCGACATGACCGTGCCGGTCGCCAACCGCTATGCGCGCGAATTCCGCGCACGCGGCGAGTGCGTGCTGGCGCTGCAGGACTGGCACCCGGCCAACCACGGCAGCTTCGCTTCGGTATCCGGTGAGCCGGTCTACACGCTGGGCGAACTCAACGGGCTGGCGCAGATCTGGTGGCCGGATCACGGCATTCAGGGTTCCGCCGGTGCCGAACTTCATCCCGGCCTCGATCGCAGCCTGATCGACGCGGTATTCCATAAGGGACAGGATGTCGACGTTGACAGCTACAGCGCCTTTTTCGACAACGGCCATCGGCGCAAAACCGAGCTGGACAGCTGGCTGCAGGCGCGCGGCATTACCCATCTGGTGATGCTGGGGATCGCCACGGATTACTGCGTGAAGTACAGCGTGCTGGACGCGCTGGAGCTGGGCTATCAGGTGACGGTGGTAAAAGAAGGCTGTCGTGGCGTCAATCTCAGCCCGGAAGACAGCGATATCGCTTTCGCCCAGATGAAGGCGCAGGGCGCGGTGCTGGTTTAGCGGAATAGCTTAAGGCCGACGCAATGTCGGCCTGATATTCAGTGCAGGTTGATGCGCGTAATCTCCGCGTCGATGCCGAACTCTTCTTTCAGCTCCCGCTTCGATTTCGTCACCATTTCGCCGCCCTTGCCGATGGTCATATGCTGTGGCGCCGCGTTGTGGCGCGCCTGATAGAGCATCACCAGCTGAAGGCAGTTGTCGCGCTGCTCCTGCGACAGTGCCACGCCGTCCGGCCATTTTCCGATTTCCACCGCCGTCGCCAGCCGCTCGTAGACCTCAGGCGTCATGGCGTCGACCATGGCCTCAAGCTGTTGTTTCATTCATCACCCCTGCTGTTCGTCGCCCTGCTCGTCGGTAAAGCTCAGCGACGCCGAGTTAACGCAGTAGCGCTCGCCGGTTGGCTGCGGGCCGTCCGGGAAAACGTGTCCCAGATGGGCGTCGCAGTTATTGCAGCGAATTTCGATCCGATGCATGCCGTGCGAGTCATCCTCCAGATAGCGAATCGCATCGTCGCCTACCGGCTGATAGAAACTCGGCCAGCCGCAGCCAGAGTCATACTTCGTTTCCGAGAGAAACAGCGGCGCGTTGCAGACCAGGCAGTGATAGATGCCTTCCTGTTTATTGTGCAGAAGCGCGCCGCTAAAAGGCGGCTCTGTGCCGCGCTGCTGGGTCACATAGCGCTGCATTTCAGACAATTGCGCAATTTTTGCTTCAGGTGCGGTTTCTTTAGCCATTTGAGTGATTCCGGAGAGTGTCATTCTGAAAAAATCGTCTACTATTCTAACAAACGAATAACATTGCCGGGGCTTTTTTCGTGCTTAGCGACCCGACTTCCCTTTCACAGCTTAGATTTGTGACCTCGATCACCTTTTGCAAACGCTATCCCTTTATATTCAGCAATCGGGTTTCGGCATCACCTCAGCAAGCTTGTTGCGCAAGCGGTTGCGCAGCAAATTATTCCTGTTGAACGGATTGACCTGTCGCAACTATTGACACGATTCCGCTTGACGCCTGGTAAGGTTTTTGTAATTTTACAGCCAACCTTTTATTCACTAACAAATAGCTGGTGGAATATATGACTATCAAAGTAGGTATCAACGGTTTTGGTCGTATCGGCCGTATCGTTTTCCGTGCTGCTCAGCAGCGTTCTGACATCGAAATCGTTGCGATCAACGACCTGTTAGACGCGGACTACATGGCATACATGCTGAAGTACGACTCAACGCACGGCCGCTTCGACGGTACCGTTGAAGTACAGGACGGTGCGCTGATTGTTAACGGCAAAAAAATCCGCGTTACCTCTGAGAGAGACCCGGCTAACCTGAAGTGGGACGAAGCAGGCGTTGACGTTGTTGCTGAAGCGACCGGCATCTTCCTGACCGACGAAACCGCCCGTAAACACATCACTGCCGGCGCGAAAAAAGTCGTGCTGACCGGTCCGTCTAAAGACGACACCCCGATGTTCGTTCGCGGCGCTAACTTCGACAAATATGCTGGCCAGGACATCGTTTCTAACGCTTCCTGCACCACCAACTGCCTGGCACCGCTGGCAAAAGTCATCAATGACAAATTCGGCATCGTCGAAGGTCTGATGACCACTGTTCACGCCACCACCGCTACCCAGAAAACCGTTGACGGCCCGTCTCACAAAGACTGGCGCGGCGGCCGCGGCGCTTCTCAGAACATCATCCCGTCTTCTACTGGCGCAGCGAAAGCCGTGGGCAAAGTCCTGCCAGAGCTGAACGGTAAACTGACTGGTATGGCGTTCCGCGTACCAACCCCGAACGTGTCAGTGGTTGACCTGACCGTCCGTCTGGAAAAAGCGGCCTCTTACAAAGAAATCTGTGAAGCGATCAAAGCTGCTGCAGAAGGCGAAATGAAAGACGTGCTGGGCTACGTTGAAGATGACGTGGTTTCTACCGACTTCAACGGCGAAGTGCTGACGTCTGTATTCGACGCCAAAGCGGGTATCGCGCTGAACGACAACTTTGTGAAACTGGTTTCCTGGTACGACAACGAAACCGGCTACTCAAACAAAGTTCTCGACCTGATCGCGCTGGTTGCTAAATAAGCAGACCGGTCACGACAGACAACAAGGGCGACTTCGGTCGCCCTTTTTTTTCGTAGCAACAGGAAGGATTCGGTTATGCAAGATAAAATTTTCTCGCTGCCCGTGGTGAAGCAGATCTCCCCTTACCTCTCGCAGCGTCAGCTGGGCGATCTGCCGGTGATTGTGGTGAGCCATCCTCAGGTACGTGCTGCGATTACCCTTCAGGGTGCGCATCTTATTGCCTGGCAGCCGAGCGGAGAAAAGCCGGTTATCTGGCTGAGCGAAAAGTCGCTTTTCGCCTCTGGCAAAGCCATACGCGGTGGCGTGCCCATCTGCTGGCCGTGGTTTGGACCGGAAGGCGAACCGGCGCACGGTTTTGCCCGTAATCAACCCTGGACGCTGTCGGCGCACGATGAGAACGAAGAGAGCGTCATGCTGACCTTCGTGCTGGAGAGTACGGCGCAGACGAAAAAATTATGGCCGCATGACTTTACCCTGTTCGCCCGTTTCCGCCTCGGCAAGCACTGTGAAATCGAGCTGGAAGCGCACGGCGACTTTACCGCGACCGGCGCGCTGCACAGCTACTTTCAGGTGGCTGATATTGCTGGCGTCGAGGTCAGCGGGCTGGGTTCGCACTTTATCGATAAGGTCGACAACAACAGCGAGCAGACCTCAAGCGGTAAACAGACCTATCCGGGCCGTATTGACCGAGTCTTTACCCAGCCGGAAGATTGCGCGCTGATTCAGGATAAACAGGGACAGCGCGTCATTGAGGTCTATCACCATCATCACAGCGACGTGGTGACCTGGAACCCTGGCGTTGAGCTGTCATGCAGCATGGCGGATATGGCCAACGACGGCTATAAAACCATGGTGTGCGTGGAGACGGCGCGCATTTCCAAACCGATGCACAGCGCAGGCGAAAAACCGGCGCGGCTGGCGACCACCTTCCGTCTGCGGCAGAAAGCCTAAAAGAGGTCAGGCGGCGGCCTGATGTATGAGCTGGGCGACACGGATCGCAGGGCAAAACGTCCCGCGCTGGAAGCATGAGCGTCTGGTTATCGCTCCGCGTCGCTCACCACCGCGCTGCGCCAGCAGAACGACTGCTGGCGTAGCTTACCCTTTAAACGATATCCAGTGCCATCTTGTGCCGGGGCGGCGGAAACGCTTTATTAATACGCGCCAGCTCATCGTCGCTCAGGCGAATGTGCAGCGCCGCGGCGTTCTCTTTCACGTGCGCCTGCGAACTCGCCTTGGGGATTGCCATTACGCCCTCTTTACGGATCACCCACGCCAGCAGCAGCTGCGCGACGCTAATGCCCTTCTGTTGTGCAATCTCCACCAGCGTGGCGTCGGAAAAGAGCGCCTGTCGCAGCCTTCCGGCCTGCGCCAGCGGGCAATAGGCCATGACCGGCATCTGATGCTGCTGGCAGGCGGGCAGTAGATCGAACTCGATGCCGCGCGACGCGAGATGATACAGCACCTGATTGGTGGCGCAGCCTGTACCGCCTGGTTCTTCCAGCAACTCCTGCAGATCGTCGACGTCAAAATTAGAAACGCCCCAGCGCAGGATTTTGCCCTGCTGCTGAAGAGTTTCCATTGCGCGAATGGTCTCTTCAAGCGGGACGTTGCCGCGCCAGTGCAGCAGATAGAGATCCAGTCGGTCGGTGCCGAGCCGCCGCAGGCTGCGCTCGCAGGCGTCGACCATATCCGCTTCTCCCGCGTTCCACGGATAGACCTTGGAGACGAGAAACGCGCTGTCGCGTCGCCCGCGCAGCGCCTCGCCGACCACTATTTCCGCGCCGCCTTCCGCATACATCTCGGCGGTGTCAATCAGCGTCAGGCCCACATCGAGTCCTGCCTGTAGCGCGGCGACCTCTTCACTGCGACGCGCGGCCTCTTCGCCCATGTACCAGGTGCCCTGACCTATCGCGGGTAGTTGCGTGTGGTCATCAAAAGCGATCGCTTTGTCCATCCGTTTGCTCCTGCATCAAATCAGGGCACCCTTTTGGTGCCTGGTTAACAATTTGCCCCGCGACGGTGCCGATCAGAAGCTGTAGCTAATGCCGCTCCAGAGCGTGGTCTGACCGCTCTTATCGATCATCGGGCTGTCTTTGATCTCGCTATCGAAACGGGTGTAGCGCCCAACCAGGCTGGCGTTCCACTGCGGCGTGATCTGATAGCTGGCGCTCAGCTCGACGTAGGGAGACCAGCTGTCGTCTGGCTGATAGCGGCTGATGCCGGTGCGGGCCGACTCATGACTGGAAACGCCATAGTAGTAGCGGTTCTGATTGGCGCTGGTCCACATCGCGCCGACACCCGGCGTCAGGCTGAAGCTGCCAAAGTTGAAACGATAAAGGTAGGTCAGGTCCCAGATAATGCCGTTACTGTTGTTGAGCACATCACCCAGCAGCGCCGTGCGCAGGATGCCCCATTGCGCCATGTGATTGTAGGTGGCGCCGCCCATGAGCGTCATACGGCGCTTATCGAGGCCTTTCATGTCGCCAAGGTCATTGTCGCCCGGATCGTACTGCTGCGGCGACCCGAGCAGGGTCAGAGAGAGCTGATTTTGCGGATCTTTCCACAGGTAATACCCACCCTGCAGGGTATGGAACCAGAAGTTATCGCCTTCGTAATTAATGACGGGAACCGGCAAATAGCGATCCTGTCCGCCACGATAGGGAGACTGCGCGTAAATCACTGATGCGCCAACCGACAGGGACTCGGCCGCAGCGGTATGAGCAAAAAAAAGAGCACAAATAATCGCGCCGGGCGCGTTAAGTTTGAATTGGTTCACAATTTATTTCTTCCATAAATATAAAAATCACCAGGAAGTTTAACGATTTTTGCTCGCCGGTTTAACCATTATCTGAGGTGCTCTTTAACAGAGCGGCTGAAAGCGGCACATCTGCCGGATTCTTCTCTCTTTTCCCTTTGGTTGACGCAAAGCTGGCTTTGCAACAATCTGACTTTGTTATTGATATATCGCCAAATAGTAAAATTAAGCGGAGGAAATTTCCTAAATGCCTTCTACAGTTAAAAGTAAGCCGTGAGTCTTAGTACGAGCAGAGTGACCATAAGAAGTGTGTACCCCGATAACAATACATCAGGTTGGCATAAGGGTTGCTGTACTCAATGAGAATATCTTCCGGGAGCTGCATGAGCCTTTAATTACGCTCCTTTACCTGTGCTAAAAACGAAAGGACGGGCATCGCTATGAATATATTCGATCACTATCGTCAGCGTTATGAAGCTGCCAAGGACGAAGAGTTCACACTGCAGGAATTTCTTGCAATCTGTAAGCAGGATCGCAGTGCATACGCCAACGCCGCAGAGCGACTATTAATGGCTATAGGTGAGCCAGTAATGGTCGACACTGCCCAGGAGCCACGCCTTTCCAGAATATTCTCCAACCGTGTGATTGGCCGCTATCCGGCCTTCGAAGAGTTCTATGGCATGGAAGAAGCCATAGAGCAGATCGTTTCCTATCTGAAGCATGCCGCGCAGGGTCTGGAGGAGAGAAAACAGATCCTGTACCTGCTGGGGCCGGTCGGTGGCGGTAAATCCTCGCTGGCGGAGCGTCTGAAAGCGCTAATGCAGCGCGTGCCTATCTATGTGTTAAGCGCCGATGGCGAACGCAGCCCGGTCAACGATCATCCGCTCTGCCTGTTCAATCCGCAGGAAGACGCCAACATTCTTGAAAAAGAGTACAACGTGCCGCGTCGCTACCTCGGCACCATCATGTCGCCCTGGGCGGCGAAACGCCTGCATGAATTTGGGGGCGATATTACTCGCTTCAAAGTGGTCAAAGTCTGGCCGTCGATTCTTGAGCAGCTGGCGATCGCCAAAACCGAGCCTGGCGACGAGAACAACCAGGATATCTCCGCGCTGGTGGGTAAAGTCGATATCCGCAAGCTGGAGAACCACGCGCAAAACGATCCCGACGCCTACGGCTATTCCGGTGCGCTGTGCCGCGCAAACCAGGGGATTATGGAATTTGTCGAGATGTTTAAAGCGCCGATCAAGGTGCTGCACCCCCTGCTGACCGCGACGCAGGAAGGAAATTACAACGGTACAGAGGGGATCTCTGCGCTGCCGTTTAACGGTATTATCCTGGCGCACTCTAACGAATCGGAATGGGTGACCTTCCGCAACAACAAAAACAACGAGGCGTTTCTTGACCGCGTCTACATCGTCAAGGTGCCTTACTGCCTGCGCGTTTCCGAAGAGATAAAAATCTACGAGAAACTGCTCAATCACAGCGAACTGGCTACCGCGCCCTGCGCGCCCGGCACGCTGGAAACCCTTGCCCGGTTCTCTATCCTGTCGCGCCTGAAAGAGCCGGAAAACTCCAGCATCTATTCAAAAATGCGCGTTTACGACGGTGAGAGCCTGAAGGATACCGATCCGAAAGCGAAATCCTGGCAAGAGTACCACGACTATTCCGGCGTTGACGAGGGCATGAACGGCCTCTCTACCCGCTTCGCGTTTAAAATTCTGTCGCGCGTGTTTAACTTCGATCACAACGAAGTGGCGGCGAACCCGGTGCACCTGTTCTATGTGCTGGAGCAGCAGATCGAGCGCGAGCAGTTCCCGCAGGATCAGTCAGAGAAATATCTGGAGCACCTGAAAGGCTACTTGATCCCGAAATACGCCGAGTTTATTGGCAAAGAGATCCAGACCGCCTATCTGGAGTCCTACTCTGAATATGGCCAAAACATTTTTGACCGCTATGTGACCTACGCCGATTTCTGGATTCAGGATCAGGAGTATCGCGATCCTGATACCGGACAGCTGTTCGACCGTGAGTCGCTGAATGCGGAGCTGGAAAAGATTGAGAAACCGGCCGGGATCAGCAATCCGAAGGATTTCCGCAACGAGATTGTGAACTTCGTGCTGCGCGCCCGCGCGCAGAATAATGGCCGCAATCCTAACTGGACCAGCTACGAGAAGCTGCGCACCGTTATCGAGAAGAAAATGTTCTCGAACACTGAGGAGCTGCTGCCGGTTATCTCGTTCAATACCAAAACCTCCACGGATGAACAGAAGAAACATGACGATTTCGTCGAGCGCATGATGGAGAAAGGCTATACCCGCAAGCAGGTGCGTCTGCTGTGCGAATGGTATCTGCGCGTGCGTAAATCGTCCTAATCACAACGCGTAAGCACGTTGATGCGCTGGCATTAATACCCATAAGGTCGGGCCACTGCCCGACCTGCTTACAACGTTTGGGGGAGTTTTATGGCCTACTTCATCGATCGGCGACTTAATGGCAAGAATAAAAGCGCAGTCAACAGACAGCGCTTTTTGCGCCGTTATAAATCGCAAATCAAACAGTCTATCTCGGAGGCCATCAATAAGCGTTCGGTAACCGACGTTGAAAGTGGCGAGTCCGTTTCCATTCCCGTCGACGATATTAATGAACCGATTTTTCATCAGGGCCGAGGCGGCAGCCGCCATCGCGTCCACCCCGGCAACGACCACTTTGTGCAGAACGACCGTGTTGAACGGCCTCAGGGCGGCGGCGGCGGCGGTGGCGGCGGTCAGGGCAACGCCAGTCAGGATGGCGAGGGTCAGGATGAGTTCGTTTTCCAGATCTCCAAAGATGAGTATCTCGACCTGCTGTTCGAAGATCTGGCGCTGCCGAATCTGCGGAAAAATCAGCATCGTCAGCTGAATGAATATAAAACGCATCGCGCCGGTTTTACCTCTAACGGCGTGCCCGCCAATATCAGCGTGGTACGGTCGCTGCAAAATTCGCTGGCAAGACGCACCGCGATGACCGCGGGCAAGCGCCGTATGATGCATGAGCTGGAAGAGGCGCTGACGGCGATTGAGAAAGCGGAGCCGGCGCAGCTGCTGGAAGAGGAGCGCCTGCGTAAAGAGATCGCTGAACTGCGCGCGCGCATCGAGCGCGTGCCCTTTATCGACACTTTTGATCTGCGCTATAAGAACTTCGAAAAACGCCCTGAGCCCTCCAGCCAGGCGGTGATGTTCTGCCTGATGGATGTCTCCGGCTCAATGGACCAGGCGACGAAGGATATGGCGAAGCGTTTCTATATTCTGCTCTACCTCTTCCTGAGCCGCACCTATAAAAACGTGGACGTGGTCTATATCCGCCACCATACGCAGGCAAAAGAGGTGGATGAGCAGGAGTTCTTCTACTCGCAGGAAACCGGCGGCACCATTGTCTCCAGCGCCCTGAAGCTGATGGATGAGGTGGTCAGGGAGCGCTACGATCCGTCGCAGTGGAATATCTATGCCGCCCAGGCGTCAGACGGCGACAACTGGGCAGACGACTCGCCGCTCTGCCATGAAATTCTGGCGAAGAATATTCTGCCGGTGGTGCGCTACTATAGCTACATTGAGATTACCCGACGTGCGCACCAGACGCTGTGGCGCGAATATGAACATCTGCAGGCGATGTTTGATAATTTTGCCATCCAGCATATCCGCGAGCCGGAAGATATTTATCCTGTGTTTCGCGAGCTGTTTCACAAACAGGCAGCGGAAGCCTGATGCTCTGAGCCGGTCGCTGACCGGCTTTTTTTATTTAATCCCGCGAATACCTGCTAAAATACCCGCCATTAATCCTCTTGACGAACAAGCCCTTTTTTTTGCACATTAATAGTGAGTTCAGACAGAAAAATCAATCGGCATAATTAGAGATTGTACGCTGACAACTTACTGATTACGCATCTTCTTTTTCCGATGCACGGCCATTCCCCGCACCAGACTTCTTATCACTGTCGTAACTGCAGGAGAGCACGTTGAACCACAATATTGTCTACAGCCTTTTTATCATCGGTTCTGTGCTGGTTGCGTCAAGCATCTTACTCAGTTCTTTCTCTTCGCGGCTCGGCATCCCTATCCTGGTGATCTTTCTGGCTTTAGGCATGCTGACCGGCGTCGACGGCATCGGTGGCATCGCCTTTGACAACTACCCCGCCGCCTATCTGATCTCCAACCTGGCGCTGGCGGTGATCCTGCTCGACGGCGGGATGCGCACCAAAGCCAGCTCTTTTAAGGTGGCGCTGGGGCCGGCGCTCTCGCTGGCGACGGTCGGGGTGATGATCACCGCCGGGCTGACCGGTCTGGCGGCCGCCTGGCTGTTCCGGCTTGATTTGATGCAGGGTTTTCTTATCGGCGCCATTATCGGCTCCACCGACGCTGCGGCGGTCTTCTCACTGCTGGGTGACAAAGGCCTGAACGAGCGCGTCAGCTCGACGCTGGAGATTGAGTCGGGCAGCAACGATCCTATGGCGGTGTTTTTAACTATCACCCTGATTGAGATGATTCAGAAAGGCGAAACCGGCCTCGACTGGATGTTCCTGGTGCATCTGGTGCAGCAGTTCGGTCTGGGCATCGTGCTGGGGCTGGGCGGCGGCTGGGCGCTGCAGCAGTTGATCAACCGCATCAGCCTGGCCACCGGCCTCTACCCGCTGCTGGCGCTGAGCGGCGGCATTCTGGTATTTGCCCTCACTACCATGCTGGAAGGCAGCGGCATTCTCGCGGTTTATCTCTGCGGCTTTCTGCTCGGCAACCGGCCGATTCGCAACCGTCATGGCATTCTGCAGACCTTTGACGGCATGGCCTGGCTCAGCCAGATCGGCATGTTTATCGTGCTTGGCCTGCTGGTGACGCCGTCCGACCTGTGGCATATCGCGGTACCGGCGATGCTCCTGTCGCTGTGGCTGATTCTGGTGGCGCGTCCGCTGTCAATTCTGGTGGGGCTGCTGCCGTTCCGCGGCTTTACCGGCCGCGAACGCATCTTTATCAGCTGGGTCGGCCTGCGCGGCGCGGTGCCGATTATTCTTGCCGTCTTTCCAATGATGGCGGGGCTGGAGAATGCGTCGCTCTACTTTAATATCGCCTTCTTCGTGGTGCTGGTATCGCTGATGCTGCAGGGCACGTCACTCGGCTTTGCGGCAAAGAAAGCACGCGTTGTGGTGCCGCCCACGGCGTCGCCTGTCAGCCGCGTCGGTCTGGATATCCACCCGGAAAATCCCTGGGAGCAGTTCGTCTATCAGCTCAGCGCCGACAAATGGTGCGTCGGGGCGGCGCTGCGCGATCTGCAGATGCCGCGCGAAACCCGCATCGCCGCGCTGTTCCGCGATAACGTTCTGATGCATCCGAACGCGAATACCCGGCTCAAGGAAGGCGACGTGATCTGCGTTATCGGCCGCGAACGCGATCTGCCGGCATTGGGCAAAATGTTCAGCCAGTCGCCGCCCGTCTCGCTGGATCAGCGCTTTTTCGGCGACTTCATCCTCGACGCCGAGGCGCGCCTGCGCGACGTGGCGCAGATTTACGGGCTGGAGCTGGGCGAAGAGACCAACGACCTGCAGTCCCTTGGCCAGCTGGTCATGAGCATGCTTGGCGGTACGCCGGTAGTCGGCGATCAGGTCGAGTGGAATCACATTACCTGGACGGTGGCGGAAAAAGAAGATAACCGCATCGTTAAAATTGGGGTGCGCGTCGCAGAAGAGCGAGAATAATCTGAGGCGCTGCGGCTCGATATTTTAGCGGAAACGGCTATGCTCATTATTTGGTCCAGCAAACGGGAGAGAGTTATGGGACACGTCGTTAAAATTGGTCGTTATGAGATTATTGATGCCGAACTCGACAGCGATAATCTGCAGACCGTCAGTATTCCCTGTCAAACTAATCCCGGCCTGAGTTATCAGCTCGACGGCTGGGACCATGAGACCAGCGTGCCGGCATGGATTGATGGCGAGCCGGTGGATTTACAGATTGGACATTATGATAAACAGCAAGACCAGTGGGTGTTAAAAAAACCTGCCTGACCGCACATTTCGCCGCCAGCGATTACGCCTGGCGGTAATTCTGAAAAATCTGCCTGAAAAAGTGGCCTATCTCCCGCTCTTTCCTCACTTTAAATAATCAAATCAATGCCTTAAATTTAAAAAACTTTAGGCAAAAAAGCGTTTTTAGGATTTGTTCCGTATTAACTCTGTCAAATATCTCCTGCATACTCTTAATCGCTGCTGCAGATTTTCGTGACAAAAATCACGCAATTGTTTTATCTCTTCACTGCAGCCTGTATGGCTCTAACGACTGTAATGAACTGAAGATAATTGTTCTGGTTTTTCAGTTGTCCACTCCTGAGCGCGTACTTGATTCTGGTCAGGCCATCTTTTACTTAAGAAAAAAGAGAGCAGGTGTTATGGCAAGTACACTGGTAATGAATGATGCGAGCCGCTCATGGAGCGGAACGCGAAAAAATATCATCGCAAAGCTGGCGTTAAGCTTTTCCGATCTGGTTGCCCTTAATCTGGCGCTGTTTTTATCCGCCGCCACTATTCAGGGGATCTGGGGCGACCTGGATGGATTTATTCCGCCTCATCAAATTGAATACCGTTTTATTGCGCAGTTTGCGCTTTCCGTTTTGTGCACCGCTTATTTCTGGATGCGCATGCGTCACTACACCTACCGCAAACCCTTTTGGTTTGAACTGAAAGAAGTGGTGAAAACCCTGTTTGTGTTTTCGCTGCTGGATCTGGCGCTGATCGCCTTTTCCAAGTGGGACTTTTCGCGCATGGTCTGGCTGTTTAGCTGGAGCTACGCGCTGCTGCTGCTGCCGCTGATGCGCGCCGCCGTCAAACGCGCCATTAACCGCGCCGGTCAGTGGCAAAAAGAGACCATTATTATCGGGTCGGGCAAAAACGCCATGGAAGCCTATGCTGCGCTGCAGAGCGAAGAGATCCTCGGCTATAACGTGCAGGCGTTTATCAGCACCGACGACGAAAATCATCCGCCGTCTGTTAACGGCGTGCCCGTTATTAAACAGCAGGACATTAACTGGCAGACCATTGACCGCGACAACGTGCAATTTATCGTCGCTACCGAATTTGAACAGCAGGTCATACGCGACACCTGGCTGAAATTCCTGTCGAAAATGAACTGCCGCTCAATCTCCGTGATCCCGACGCTGCGCGGCGTGCCGCTTTACGGCACCGATATGTCATTTATCTTCAGCCATGAAGTCATGATCCTGCGCGTCAGTAACAGCCTCGCCAAGCGCTCTTCCCGCTTTCTGAAGCGCGGCTTCGATATCGTAGTCGCTTCGCTGCTGCTGCTGTTCCTGGCGCCGGTTTTTGGCCTGCTCTGCTATATGGTAAAACGCGACGGTGGCAACGCCATCTACGGTCATGAACGTATCGGTCAGAACGGCGAGAAGTTTAAATGCCTGAAGTTCCGCTCAATGGTGACCAACTCGAAAGAGGTGCTGGAACAACTGCTGGCCACCAGCGCTGAGGCACGCGCCGAGTGGGACAAAGACTTTAAGCTGAAAAAGGATCCGCGCATCACCAGCATTGGCGGCTTCCTGCGTAAAACCAGTCTTGATGAGCTGCCGCAGCTGTGGAACGTTATCCGCGGCGAAATGAGCCTGGTGGGCCCGCGTCCGGTAATCGAAGCGGAGCTGGAGCGCTATGCGGGTGACGTTGACTACTATCTGATGGCGAAACCGGGCATGACCGGCCTGTGGCAGGTCAGCGGCCGTAACGATATCGACTACGATACCCGCGTCTACTTCGACTCCTGGTATGTGAAAAACTGGGCGTTGTGGACCGATATCGCCATTCTGTTCAAAACCGCCGGCGTGGTGCTGCGTCGCGACGGCGCCTACTAAACGCGTTCAGGATGCCCGCTTTATGGCGGGCATCCTATTTTCCGCTTTTCTTTTCGTCCTCAACTCATTACCCTTCCCGCTTGTTTTAACAAGACGTTCACCTCTGGTTTTTATGCAAAAATTTACCCTGATGCTGTTAAGCCTGGTGCTGCTGGCGCCGCTGGGCATCGATCTCTATCTGCCAACCCTGCCTGACATCGCCGTCGGCCTGAATACGCCGGTCAGCCTGATCCAGACCACCATTCCCGTCTTTTTGCTGGTAATGGGCTTAGGACAGCTGGTGACCGGCCCACTGGTCGACAACTACGGCCGCAAGCCGATTGCGCTGCTGGGGCTGGCGCTTTACGTGGCGGGCAGCGCAGTGGCGGCGACCGCCACCAGCTGGCCGCTGTTTCTGTCGGCGCGTCTGATTCAGGGCTGCGCAGTCTGCTGTAGCGCCGTTGTCGCCTTTAGCGGGGTGCGCGATCGCCTGAGCGGCGACGATGCGGCGCGCGCCTACGGTTTTCTAAACGGCGCGCTGAATATCGTGCCTGCGCTGGCGCCTTTGCTGGGCGGCCTGCTCGCCAGCGCCTTCGACTGGCGCGCGCCCTTCTGGTTCCTGTGCGCCTACGGCCTGCTTATCGCGGTTATCGTGCTCGTCGGACTACCGGAGACGCGCCCCGCCAATACGCTGCGGGTAAAGGGACTGCCGCTGGCGCAGTATGGCGCTATCCTGCGTCAGCCGCGCTTTCTCGCCTTCGCTTTCGCCAACGCGGGGGCGCTCGGTATGGTGCTGACCTATGTTTCACTGGCGCCGCACGTGCTGATGACGGAAGGCGGCCTGACGCCGCTACAGTTTTCGTTCGCCTTTGGCGCTAACGGCTTCTGGATCATGCTGGTCAGCGCCTTCGTCAATAAAGCGATCCGCAAGGCGGGACGGCCGTTCTGTCTTGCGATGGGCTTCGTCACCATGCTGGCGGGCGCGCTGCTGCTGTTTGCCGGCATGTATCTGCTGCCGCAGGGCGCGCAGAGCCACTGGGCGCTCTATATGCTGCCGGTCGCCGTTTCGGTCGCGGGCCTGGCCTTTACCGTCGGTCCTGCCACCAGCTATGCGCTAGAGCCCTACCAGCAGCAGGCTGGCGTCGCGGCGGCGCTGCAGGGGTTTATTCAGATGGCGGGCGGCGCGGCGGGCAGCCTGCTGATTGTTATGCTGCCCGTGGCGGAAAAGAGCGCGCTGGCGCTGATGATGCTGGCGGGCGCAGCGCTGGCGCTCATCGCCTGGCGCTGCAGTAAGAAGATGCGCGGTTCGCTGACCGCGCTTAAATAACCCTGACCGGCACGCGCGGCGCCAGCGCGCACATGAGCTCATAGCCGACCGTGCCGGCTGCTTTCGCCACCTGATCGATTTTCACCTGCTCGCCCCATAGCTCAACCGCGGAACCGATGCCCGCCTGCGGGCATGGCGTCAGGTCGACGGTGATCATATCCATCGAAACCGCACCAACCACCTGGGTCATGACGCCGTCGACGCACACCGGCGTGCCGGTGGGTGCGTGGCGGGGATAACCATCGGCATAGCCGCACGCCACCACGCCGATACGCTGCTCCTGCTGCGCACGATAGCGATAGCCGTAGCCTACGCCGTCGCCGCGGCTCAGCTGCTGGACGCCGATGATTTCGCTGTTAAGCGTCATCACCGGCTTCAGGCCGGTGCTGGCGATATCCTGCCAGTCGCCGCTGGGCGACGCGCCGTAAAGAATAATGCCGGGACGCACCCAGTCGTAGTGCGCTTCAGGATGCCAGAGCGTGCAGGCGGAATTGGAGAGCGAACGGGGAATCGCAAGCCCTTCTGCGGCGCGTTCAATGCGCTGCAGCGGCGCGATCAGCCCTTCCGGGTTTTCCGCATCGGCAAAGTGCGCCATCAACGTAATGTCGCCGACGTTTTCCAGCGCACGCAGCTTTTGATACGCGCCGTGCGCCTGCTCAGGCCGGAAGCCGAGGCGGTTCATGCCGCTGTTGACCTTCAGGTAGATATCCACCGGCGCGGAGAGCCGCGCTTCCGCCAGCGCTTTGATTTGCCAGTTGCTGTGCACGCTGGTGGTCAGGCGGTAGCGATCGATCAGCGGCAGATCGTCGGCGTGGAAAAAGCCCTCCAGCAACAGAATCGGTTTACGCCAGCCGCTGTCGCGCAGCAGGATCGCCTCTTCCATATTCAGCAGCGCGAAGCCGTCGGTCTGGGCCAGGCTCTCCCAGACGCGGGCCAGCCCGTGGCCGTAGGCATTGGCTTTGACCACCGACCAGACGCGCGCATCGGGCGCCGCCTGGCGCACTATCGCCAGGTTATGCCGCAGCGCCTGCTGATCGATGGTGGCGAAAACTGGACGTGACATACCTCTCTCCCTGACTGTTAACGCGTGGCGTTCGCGTTGCGTAATGGTGACGATGACGGGGCAAAACCCGGCAGGTAGCGGAACACCGACAGATCGTCGGCGGCGATCGCCGGGGTTTTGCCGCTGATAAGGTCGGCCAGCAGCTGACCGGAGCCGCAGGCCATGGTCCAGCCGAGCGTGCCGTGTCCGGTATTCAGGTAGAGATTGCTGAGCGGCGTCGGTCCGACAATCGGCGTTCCATCTGGCGTCATAGGGCGCAGGCCGCTCCAGAAGCTGGCCTGTTCGATATGACCGCCTTCAGGATAAAGATCCCGCACCACCATCTCCAGCGTTTCCCGCCGCGCAGGTAAGAGTTTGTTGTTAAAACCGACGATTTCCGCCATGCCGCCAACGCGAATGCGGTTGTCGAAGCGGGTAACCGCCACCTTATAGGTTTCGTCGAGAATGGTAGAGACCGGCGCAGCCTCGGAATTTTTCACCGGAATGGTCAGGGAGTAGCCCTTCAGCGGATAGACCGGGATATCGAGGATATGCTTCAGCAGCGCGGTAGAGTAGGAGCCAAAGGCCACCACGTAGCTGTCGCCTTTGATCACTTCGTCGCCGCACTTCACGCCGTAAATGCGGTTGCCTTCGCGCAGCAGCTGGTCGACCGGCGTATTGAAGCGAAACACCACGCCCGCCTCCTGCGCCATTTTCGCCAGTTTTTGCGTAAAGAGCTGGCAGTCGCCGGTTTCATCGTTGGGCAAGCGCAGGCCACCGGTCAGCTTGTGCTGCGTGGTGGCCAGTGCCGGCTCGACGCGCGCCAGCTCATGGGCGTGCAGGAGTTCGTAAGGCACACCCGCCTCGCGTAGCACCTCGATATCTTTACTGGCGCTGTCAAACTGCTGCTGAGTGCGGAACAGCTGCAGCGTGCCGCCCTGCCGACCTTCATAGGCGATACCGCTCTCTTCGCGCAGCGCCTTCAGGCAGTCGCGGCTGTATTCAGCGATGCGCACCATGCGGCTTTTGTTCTGTTGATAGTGCTGCATGTCGCAGTTGCGCAGCATGTTCCACATCCATTCCAGCTGGAAGCTGCTGCCGTCCAGGCGGATAGCCAGCGGCGCATGACGCTGGAACATCCACTTAACCGCCTTGAGCGGCACGCCAGGGGCGGCCCAGGGCGCCGCATAACCGGGCGAGATCTGCCCCGCGTTGCCTGCGCTGGTCTCCAGCGCAGCGTCGGGCTGGCGATCCAGCACCGTCACCTGATGGCCCGCACGCGCCAGATACCAGGCGCTCGCCACCCCCACTACACCACTACCGAGAATCACTACGTGCATATCGCCCCCACCGGCAAAATCAAAAGCATAATTCACTAGACTACAGGGCAATACCAGCGCATTCACACCTGCCGGTAACAGCCCTTACCTCATTAACTTATTTCACATGTTTTTCACTTTTTCAGACACTAAAATCGTTGGTCAGAGACAAAATCAGTAACTTATGCGCCTTTTTACCGCTTCTCAGCAGTTAATAATAGCGCATGAGGCAATATTCACTTATTTCAGGAGAATAAGCCGACGCCATACAATCCACTTATAAACAGCATTTTATCCCGACTTTTCGCCATTTACGCCGCCGCGCGTTCATCAAATGCTTTTGCGCTCTTTTTCAGATGATTTTGTGCCGAATAATTCAGTTGAGTTCCGCGATCAGATAGGTGACAGTGGACTATCATTGAAGTGTTCGCTCCGTGTTTGGGGTTCTCTTTCTTAGGGATGAGCCTTGAAATTACCGAAACCGGCTGCTCGCAGCGGGCAGGCCTGTTTGCAAAACAGAGGTGCGCTATGACGACAATCTTTGACGATCCGATTAAGGACAGCAAACGACTCAGCGATGGACCGGACTGGACATTCGATTTGCTCGATGTCTACCTTGCGGAAATTGACCGCGTAGCCAAACTCTACCGACTTGACACCTACCCCCATCAGATAGAAGTCATTACTTCTGAGCAGATGATGGACGCCTACTCCAGCGTCGGCATGCCGATCAACTACGCTCACTGGTCGTTCGGCAAAAAGTTTATCGAAACCGAACAGCGCTATAAGCACGGGCAGCAAGGGCTGGCGTATGAGATTGTGATCAACTCCAATCCCTGTATTGCCTATCTGATGGAAGAGAACACCATGACCATGCAGGCGCTGGTGATGGCGCACGCCTGCTACGGCCACAACTCATTTTTTAAAAATAACTATCTGTTCCGTAGCTGGACCGACGCCAGCTCTATCGTCGACTATCTGCTGTTTGCGAAGAAATATATCTCCGACTGTGAAGAGCGTTACGGCGTCGAAGAGGTCGAAAGGCTGCTTGACTCCTGCCATGCGCTGATGAACTACGGCGTCGATCGCTATAAGCGTCCGCAGAAGATCTCCTTACAGGAGGAGAAAGCGCGACAAAAGAGTCGCGAAGAGTATCTGCAAAGCCAGGTAAACACGCTGTGGCGCACCCTGCCGCGCCGCGAGAAAGAGGCGGTGCAGATTGAGGCGGCGCGCTATCCGTCGGAGCCGCAGGAAAACCTGCTCTACTTTATGGAGAAAAACGCGCCGCTGCTGGAGCCGTGGCAGCGTGAGATCCTGCGCATCGTGCGCAAGGTGAGCCAGTATTTCTATCCGCAGAAGCAGACGCAGGTGATGAATGAAGGCTGGGCGACCTTCTGGCACTACACCATCCTCAATCATCTCTATGATGAGGGTAAAGTTTCTGAGCGCTTTATGATCGAGTTTCTTCACAGCCATACCAACGTGGTGTTCCAGCCGGCCTATAACAGCCCCTGGTATAACGGCATTAACCCTTACGCGCTTGGCTTCGCGATGTTCCAGGATATTAAGCGCATCTGTCAGTCGCCGACAGAAGAGGATCGCTACTGGTTCCCCGATATTGCTGGTTCCGACTGGCTGGAGACCCTGCACTTCGCCATGCGCGAATTTAAGGATGAGAGCTTTATCAGCCAGTTCCTGTCGCCCAAGGTGATGCGCGATTTCCGTCTGTTTACCGTGCTGGACGACGACCGCAACAACTATCTTGAGATCGCCGCTATCCATGACGAGGCGGGCTACCGCGCCATTCGCCAGCAGCTCTCGGCGCAGTACAACCTGAGCAATCTGGAACCGAATATTCAGGTCTACAACGTCGACCTGCGCGGCGACCGTTCGCTGACGCTGCGCTACGTGCCGCAAAGCCGCACGCCGCTCGACAAGAGCCGCCGCGAGGTAATGAAGCATGTGCATCGCCTGTGGGGGTTTGATGTGATCCTCGAACAGCAGAATGAAGACGGCAGCGTCGAGCTGCTGGACCGCTGTCCGACGCGCGGCAGTGCGCTGTAAGGAAAAACAATGAAAAAACCGGACAGCGTCCGGTTTTTTTCAGGCCGCACCTCTGTTCATTAAGTGGGTAGCATGAACAGAAGAGCAAAGCGTCCCGCGGCAGGGATGCCGCGGGCCGAGCGCGCAGGGACGCCTTGAGCGACTTTGCGATCTGTTCATGCTACCCGCGACCGCGCCTGACTCACAGGCGTAAAAAAACCGGACGCTGTCCGTTTTTCCGCTTTTAGCGCTTGCTGCCCAAATCTTCCGGCATGCTTTTCTGCATGCTGTGCCAGATCTCGCCGCTGCGACGGCCATACTCGCGCACCGCATCGACAATCTGATCCTGCGACGGCTCTTTAACGCACAGCGCTTCGAGCCGCGAATAGAAATTGCGCGCCAGCTCGCGCGCCTCGGGGTTAGAAAAGTAGTAGCGCCCTACGCGGGTATAAAGCCCTTTCAGGCCGTTGAGAATCAAACCGTAAATAGGATTGCCGGACGCGAACGCCAGACCGCGAAACACGCGGTAGTCGAGTTCGGTATAGGCATCGGCCTGATCCTCAATGCCGGCGACGCTCTCCAGCACCGCGCGCGCCTTGTCGGGATGGTGACGCAGCGCACGGCTGATAAAGATTGAGGCAATATTGGTGCGCACCGACAGCAGGTTATCGATCAGCACCGGCACGCTATCGTGATCCAGACGCGCCAGCGTCTCCAGAATGTTCAGGCCGGAGGTTTCCCAGAAGTCATTTACGCGGGTCGGTTTACCGTGCTGAATCGTCAGCCAGCCGTCGCGCGCCAGACGCTGCAGCACTTCTCGTAGCGTGGTGCGGGTTACGCCAATAAGTTCAGAAAGCTCACGTTCAGCGGGAAGGATCGACCCAGGAGGAAAACGGCTGTTCCAGATGCTTTCAATAATATACTCTTCAGCAAATCCCGCAGGGCTCTGCGCCTTAATGACCATAGCGATATGTTCTCGTTGCTTTCTTTGTCAAAATAGCACTCATCATACCAGACGTCCTGGGCGTGTATAGACAGAGCAGGGATTAAAAGCGCGGGCTGCCGCAAAAATCGGCAGCCGCACGCAATCCGGCAAGGGAAGATTGCGCCACGCTGGTTCGCTGATTACCCTTTTCCCATCTTTTTTCACACAGGACATTACGCCATGGAAATCACCTGGGGTCAGGCGCTGCATCGCAACTTTCTCGGACAGTCGCCTGACTGGTACAAAAAGCTGCTGTTGGCGTTTCTGGTCATCAATCCGCTGCTGTTCTTTTTCGTCAGCCCGTTTCTTGCCGGCTGGCTGCTGATTGCCGAATTTATCTTTACGCTCGGCATGGCGCTAAAATGCCACCCGCTGCTGCCCGGCGGCCTGCTGACGCTGGAAGCGATCGCCATCGGCATGGCCAGCGCCGAACAGGTTAAGCAGCAGCTGGCGGATAACCTTGAAGTGCTGCTGCTGCTGATCTTTATGGTCGCCGGCATTTTTTTCATGAAACAGCTGCTGCTGTTCGTCTTTACGCGGCTGCTGCTGTCGCTGCGGTCAAAGGTGCTGCTCAGCCTCACCTTCTGCCTGGCGGCCGCGTTTCTCTCCGCCTTTCTTGATGCGCTGACCGTGGTCGCCGTCGTCATCAGCGTCGCTGTCGGCTTCTATCAGATCTACCATCGCGTCTCTTCCGACCCCGGCTACGCCGCAGCGGATCCCGATCAGCGCGCTACGCTGGAGCAGTTTCGCGCCTTTCTGCGCAGCCTGATGATGCAGGCGGGCGTCGGTACCGCGCTGGGCGGCGTGATGACCATGGTGGGCGAGCCGCAGAACCTGATCATCGCCCATGCGGCCAGCTGGGATTTCGCCAGCTTCTTCCTGCGCATGGCGCCGGTTACGGTGCCGGTGCTGCTGTGCGGCATTCTCACCAGCCTGCTGGTCGAGCGCTTTCGCCTGTTCGGCTACGGCGCCACGCTGCCGGACGCGGTACGCGTCATTCTGCTGCAGAGCGATCGCGAGGAGAAAGCGCAGCGCACGCGCCAGGATCGGCTGAAGCTGTGGATCCAGGCGGCGATTGGCCTGTGGCTTATCATTGCGCTGGCGCTGCATCTGGCGGAGGTTGGCCTGATTGGCCTGTCGGTAATCGTGCTCGCCACCGCGCTGTGCGGCGTCACAGACGAGCACACCATCGGCCAGGCTTTCACCGAAGCGCTGCCCTTCACCGCGCTGCTGACGGTGTTTTTCGCCGTGGTGGCGGTGATTGTCGAGCAGCAGTTGTTCAGCCCGCTGATCGCCTTCGTGCTGCAGGCTGAGCCGCAGGCCCAGCTGAGCTGGTATTACATCTTTAACGGCCTGCTCTCATCGATATCTGACAACGTTTTTGTGGGATCGGTGTTTATCAACGAGGCGAAACAGGCGTTTGCGCACGGCGCGATCGATCTGCAGCAATATGAACTGCTGGCGGTGGCGACCAATACCGGCACCAATCTGCCGTCGGTGGCGACGCCTAACGGTCAGGCGGCGTTTCTGTTCCTGCTGACCTCCGCGCTGGCGCCGCTGATCCGTCTCTCATATGGGCGTATGGTGTGGATGGCGCTGCCCTTCACTATCGTGATGTCGCTGGTCGGCTTTGCCTCACTTTACTGGCTGCTGGAGCCGGTCACGACCATTCTGCAGCAGTGGGGATGGATAGCGACGCCGCCGATGTAAATACCTGAACGGGATCAGGTAAAGCCCAAATTGACCAGGATTTTCGCCAGTGCATGGCTGGCACTGCCGCGCTTTTGGTTTACACTGCGTGGCACTACCGTTTACAGGGAAAGCAAGATGTTGCGATATCTGAATCAATGTTCGCGCGGTCGCGCCGCCTGGCTGCTGCTGGCGTTAACGGCGCTGGCGCTGGAGCTGACGGCGTTGTGGTTCCAGCATGTGGTGGGCCTGAAGCCGTGCGTCATGTGCATCTATGAACGCTGCGCGCTGTTTGGCGTCATGGGCGCGGGCATCGTCGGCGCCATCGCGCCTAACTCGCCGCTGCGCTGGGCTGGCCTGGCTATCTGGATCTACAGCGCCTGGGAAGGGCTGCGCCTCTCGTATGAACATACGATGATCCAGCTTCATCCTAATCCCTTTACCACCTGCGATTTTGCCGCGCGTTTCCCGACCTGGCTGCCGCTGGACAAGTGGCTGCCGTCGGTGTTTGTCGCCAGCGGGGATTGCGCCGAACGCAGCTGGACCTTCCTGACGCTGAGCATGCCGCAATGGATGATTGTGGTGTTTGCCGCCTACCTGATCGTGGCCGTCGCAGTAGTGATTGGGCAGCTGTTTAAGCCAAAACGCCGCGAGATTTTCTCCCGCTAAAAAAAAGGCTGCCCTGGCAGCCTTTTTATCGCTTATCCGTTGCGGTCGGGACGATCGATAATATGGTCTTCCCAGTCGCGCACTTCGCTTTCCCGCACGGCGATATAGCGCACCGAAATACGCTGCGCGTGCATCGCCGACTTTGAGCCGCTCACCAGCGGATGCCACGCCGGTAATCCTTTTCCCTCGCCCAGCAGGCGATAGGCGCAGGTACGCGGCAGCCAGTTAAACTGCGTCAGGTTCTCACGCGTCAACTTGATGCAGTCCTCTTCATATTCGAAGCGGCGCGCATAATTGCGGCACTGGCAGGTTTTAATATTAAGCTGGTTACAGGCGACGTTGGTGAAATAAATCTCATCGGTATCGGCGTCCTGCAGCTTATTCAGGCAGCACTGGCCGCAACCATCGCACAAGGATTCCCACTCGTCGTCGTTCATTTGATCGAGGCGTTTCGTCTGCCAGAAAGGAAGTTCACTCATGATGATTGCGTCCGGATTAATCACAAAACCGCACCTTATATCGGGTCAGGCGCGGTGTTGCAAGCTTTACAGCACGCGCGTGCTGATGCCGTGGCCTGCCAGCGACACGTCCACCCTGTCGCCCGAGCGCAGCGGACCCACCCCTTCCGGCGTGCCGGTTAGCACCACATCGCCCGCGCGTAGGGTGAAATACTGGCTCATATGGGCGATAAGCGGCAGAATTTTATGGATCATATCGGACGTTCTGCCGAGCTGACGTACCTCGCCGTTTACCACCAGCTTCAGCTCGGCATCCTGCGGATCGCCTGGAAACTCCGCTGAGGGAATAAAGCCGGAGAGCGGGCAGGCATTATCGAAGCCCTTTGATTTTTCCCACGGCTGGCCCGCCTTTTTGAACCCCGCCTGCAAATCGCGCAGCGTCAGATCCAGCGCCACGCCGTAACCGGCAATCGCTTTCGCCACGTGATCTTCGCTCGCCTGCTTAAGCGTGGCACCGATCAACACGGCCAGCTCCACCTCGTGATGCACTTCACCAAAGGCAGAGGGAAGAGAGAGCGGCTGACGCAGATCGCAGATGGCGGTTTCCGGTTTGATAAACACCACCGGCTCAGCTGGCGTGGCGCTGCCCATCTCCTTAATGTGTTTCGCATAGTTGCTGCCGACGCAGACCACTTTGTTAACCGGAAAATCCAACAAGGCGCCCTGCCAGTTACGATGCTGATACATGCTAATCCCCTGCTCTGGTTTATGTGTTGCCAGCGACGCCGGCACGTTGATGTTTGCGGTTCAGCGGATCTTTAGCCCGCCGTGACGGCCATAATAAGACGCTTTAGCAAAGATTAGTGTGCGTAAATTGTCAAAAAAGCGTGAATATATGCTGCCGAGGCGGTGAATTTATCGCCAGCAAGCGGGCAATAAAGAATAATGAACAGTAAAAGGCGCGGTCATCGCGCCATTATTTTGCTGGAAATCGTTATATATAATTATGCTGAAGAAGCAGGAAGCACTGATTATATTTACAGATGAATCTGAATTAATCTTTTTTTGCCGCCGCAAGATGAACTTTCAGCAAACTTTCAACCGGCGGCGGGATTTGTAAATAATAGCCCTGATCGATAAGCGCCTGTTTAACTTTATTGATGTCGGCGTTGGCCAGACGATCGCGTCCGTCCAGCTTCAGCACCATCGCCAGCTGCGGCTTGCCGAAGCCGCGCAGCAGCTCCTCAGGCACACGGGAAAAATCGTCCTTTTTTTCAACATAAAGATAAGTCTGGTCACGGGTGGGGCTTCGATAGATCACACAAAACATATTTTTTACTCGAATAAACCTGGATGGTGGCTTGCCTGGAAATAACAGTAACTATAACATGCTTGCAGAACTTCGAATATTCACCGGATGGACTGAAATGATGATTTTATCGACGTTTGTTCGCCGGGCGAGAAAACAGGACTGAGTGGGACAGATGTCACAAACGCCAATCGAATTCAAAGGTAGCAGTTTTACCCTGTCTGTTGTTCATCTGCACCATCCCGAACCTGAAGTGATTCGCAAGGCGCTTCAGGACAAAATCGATCAGGCGCCGGATTTCTTAAAAAACGCGCCGGTCGTCCTTAACGTGGCGACGCTTAACGGCAACGTCAACTGGAAACAGCTGCAGCAGGCGATCGCCGCGACCGGATTGCGCATCGTTGGGGTCAGCGGCTGTAAAGACGAGGCGCTGAAACGCATGATCGCCCGCGCCGGCCTGCCGGTACTGGCGGAAGGTAAAGAGAGCGTGCGGCGCAATGAAACCCCAGCGCCAGCGGCGCAGCCTGCCGCGCCCGCTGAACCGGTAGCGAGCAAAACGCGCATTGTCACCACGCCGGTGCGTTCCGGGCAGCAGATCTACGCGCGTAACGCCGATCTGATTGTCACCAACAGCGTGAGTGCCGGCGCCGAACTGGTTGCCGACGGCAACATTCATATTTACGGCATGATGCGAGGACGCGCGCTGGCGGGTGCCGGTGGCGATCGCAACAGCCAGATTTTCTGTACCAACCTGGCAGCAGAGTTGGTCTCCATCGCCGGTGAGTACTGGATCATGGATCAAATCCCGGCGGAATTTTTTGGTAAAGCCGCGCGCCTTAGCCTCGAAGAGGGCGCGCTGACTATCCAGACACTTAATTAGGCCCCTTTTCTTCTGTTAAGGAAATCAATATTTATGGCACGCATTATTGTAGTTACATCCGGTAAAGGGGGCGTTGGCAAGACCACGTCAAGCGCGGCCATCGCCACCGGTTTAGCGCAAAAAGGCAAAAAAACGGTCGTCATCGATTTCGATATTGGCCTGCGTAACCTGGACCTGATCATGGGCTGCGAACGCCGCGTGGTTTACGACTTCGTTAACGTTATCCAGGGCGATGCCACGCTGAATCAGGCGCTGATCAAAGACAAGCGCACCGAGATGCTGCATATCCTGCCCGCCTCCCAGACGCGCGATAAAGATGCGCTGACCCGCGAAGGCGTGGAAAAAGTCCTCAACGATCTGGCGGCGATGGATTTCGACTTTATCGTCTGCGACTCCCCGGCAGGCATTGAGACCGGCGCGCTGATGGCGCTCTACTTTGCCGATGAAGCGATTATCACCACCAACCCGGAAGTATCGTCGGTGCGTGACTCTGACCGTATTCTCGGAATTATCGCCTCTAAATCTCGCCGCGCCGAAAACAGTCAGGAGCCGGTTAAAGAGCACCTGCTGCTGACCCGTTATAACCCTGGCCGCGTTAATCGTGGCGACATGCTGAGCATGGAAGATGTGCTTGAGATCCTGCGCATTCCGCTGGTGGGCGTCATCCCGGAAGACCAGTCGGTGCTGCGCGCCTCTAACCAGGGCGAACCAGTGATCCTCGACACGAATTCCGATGCCGGCAAAGCCTATGCTGATACCGTAGATCGGTTACTCGGCGAAGAACGTCCCTTCCGCTTTATTGAAGAAGAGAAGAAGGGTTTCCTGAAACGCCTGTTCGGGGGATAAACCATGGCATTACTCGATTTCTTTTTATCCCGGAAGAAGAACACTGCCAACATAGCCAAGGAAAGGCTGCAGATTATCGTGGCAGAACGCAGAAGGGGCGACAGTGAGCCCCACTATCTTCCACAGCTTAAGCGCGACATTCTGGAAGTGATTTGCAAATATGTGAAGATCGATCCAGATATGGTCACCGTTCAGCTTGATCAGAAAGGCGATGATATCTCCATTCTGGAGCTGAACGTGACGCTACCTGAAACGGAAGAAGCGGCCAAATGACGGTGTCGGTTTCCTGATATTCCCCTGCTGTTGAGCAGGGGAATGTTTTCAATCAGTACTGCGCCAGAATCGCCTCAATGCGGGTTTTAAACAGATCGCCGCGCCAGCCTGCCAGCAGCTCCGGCACGCGCGTTTGCGGCTTCAGTCCCCAGTACTGGCTCAATACCTGATTGATCTGACGGCGCGACGCCAGCAGCTCCTGGCTGAAGCCGCTCTCCTCACTGACTTCCTGCACCAGCGCCTTAATCGCCTTGAATACGTTTTTATAATGCGGATGATCCACCAGATTGCCCAGCGGCGGCGGTAGCGCCTCTTCCGGCAGTGCCTGCGCTTCAGCCACCAGCGCCACCAGGGTTTTGCCGTGGAAGCGAATTTCATGGCCTGACAGGCCAAGATGATCCAGCTCGCCCATGGAGCCCGGCATAAAGCGCGCCACCTTCCACAGGTTCTCTTCGCGCACCACAAAATTGACCGCCATATCTTTTTCGCGCGCCAGGTTCAGACGCCACGCGGCCAGCAGCCGCAGCGCCGCCAGCTGGCGCGGACGCAGCTGCCAGGCGTTGGTGATGTCGCGCCAGGCATCCTGCGGCTGCAGAATATCAAGACGTCGCTGGCAGAGCTGGTCGCATTCGCTGAGTGCCGCGGCCATATTGCCCGCCGCCTCGGTCAGGGTCATCAGCTGCTGCGCGATTGGCAGCAGATAGTGCACGTCCGCCGCAGCATAGTCGCACTGACGCTGCGTCAGCGGGCGCGCCAGCCAGTCGGTGCGCGATTCGCTCTTGTCCAGCGTGACCTGGGTGAAATGCGCCACCATCGCGGCAAAGCCCCAGGAGAGCGGCTGGCCGCTGAAGGCCGCCAGAATCTGCGTATCGATCATCGGCTGCGGCAGCACGCCAAAACGGTGCAGAAAAACCTCGAGATCTTCGCCGCCCGCGTGAAGAAACTTTTTCACCTGCGTGTCGCTCAGCAGCGCGATAAACGGCGACCAGTCACTGATGGTCAGCGGATCGATCAGCACCAGCTGTTCGCCATCGAACAGCTGAATCAGCCCCAGCTGTGGGTAATAGGTGCGGGTGCGGACGAACTCGGTGTCGAGCGCGACGGCCGCATGCTGGCGGGCCTTCTGGCAGACAACGGCCAGCTGCTCATTTTGGTCGATCAGGGAATAATTCAAATCTCATTTTCACCGCGACAGACTGCGCGCGGCGCTCCATCTCATCATCAATAAAAACGCCGGGCTTCGCCGGCGTTCAACCAGAAATCTTGCCTGACATCAGCGTCAGCGTGTGCCGGATCGGGCCTCATCACGCAGTTCGCGCCGCAGGATTTTCCCGACGTTGCTTTTTGGCAACTCGTCGCGGAACTCAATAATTTTCGGGACTTTATAGCCCGTCAGCTGACGCCGACAGTGGTCGAGCAGCTCTTCTTTGGTCAGCGACGCCTCTTTCTTCACGATGCAGACTTTAACCGCTTCGCCCGAGAGATCGCTCGGCACGCCAATCGCCGCTGCTTCCCGCACTTTGGGATGCTGCATCAAGACATCTTCAATCTCGTTGGGATAGACGTTAAAACCTGAGACGAGGATCATATCTTTTTTGCGGTCCACAATGCGAATAAAGCCTTGCGGGTCAACGGTAACAATATCGCCGCTGAGGAGCCAGCCATTTTTCAGCACCTCTTCGGTGGCGTCCGGCCGCTGCCAGTAGCCCGCCATCACCTGCGGGCCGCGGATCCAGAGCTCGCCCGGCACCCCAGGTTCAACATCGTTGCCTTGCTCGTCCACCACGCGCACGTCGGTAGAAGGCACCGGCAGGCCGATGCTGCCGGTATGCTCAGTGATGTCGTAGGGATTAACCGACACCAGCGGCGAACACTCTGTCAGGCCATACCCTTCCAGCAGGTAGTGGCCGGTGAGCTTTTCCCAGCGCTCCGCCACCGCTTTCTGCACCGCCATGCCGCCCCCCGCCGACAGGCGCAGCGTGGAAAAGTCGAGTTTAGTAAACTGCGCGTCGTTCAGCAGCGCGTTAAACAGCGTGTTGACGCCGGTGATCGCCGTAAAGGGAAACTTCGACAGCGACTTGACGAAGCCGGGTATATCGCGGGGGTTGGTGATCAGCAGGTTCTGCCCACCCAGCTCAAGAAACAGCAGGCAGTTCACCGTTAGCGCGAAAATATGGTAGAGCGGCAGCGCGGTCACGACGCTCTCTTTACCGTCGCGCAGCAGTTTGCCATAGGTTGCCCTGGTCTGTTCGAGGTTGGCCTGCATGTTGCGGTGGGTCAGCATCGCCCCTTTGGCGATGCCGGTGGTGCCGCCGGTATACTGCAAAAACGCCAGGTCGTCGTTAGTCACGCTAGGGCGCTGGTAGGCCAGCGTTTCGCCCTGCTGGAGCGCATGACGAAAGCTCACCGCGCCGGGCAGATGGTATTTCGGCACCATCTTTTTAATATATTTCACCACGAAGTTCACCAGCGTGGCCTTTACCGGCCTGAGCTGATCGCCAAGGCGCGTCAGGATTACGTGCTTCACCGCCGTCTCCGCCACTACTTTCTCTAGCGTATGCGCGAAGTTCGAGACGATAAGAATGGCGCTGGCTCCGCTATCATTGAGCTGGTGCTTGAGTTCACGCGGTGTATAAAGCGGATTAACGTTGACCACGACCATGCCCGCGCGCAGCACGCCGAACAGCGCCACCGGGTATTGCAGCAGATTCGGCATCATCAGCGCAACGCGATCGCCTTTTTTTAGCCCCAGTCCGGACTGCAGGTAAGCGGCGAAGGCGCGGCTCTTTTGCTCCAGCTGCCGATAGCTCAGCGGCTGCCCCATATTGATAAAAGCGGTTTGATCGGCGTAACGCTGCGTCGCCTGTTCAACTAAATCGACCAAAGAGGTATAACGATCCGCGTTAATTTCGGCGGGCACATCTGCCGGATAGCGTTTCAGCCAGACCTTATTCAAGGGTTCACCTCGATTAATATGTTGTTGTTCCATTGCACCCTCAACACCCAGCCAATTAACAATATTTTAACTCATTGTACCAGTTTGCCGGATTCGGCCTGCTGAGGTTGCGAAGCGCATCACTAATTTTCACCCCGCTTTTCAGCGGCAATAAAAAGCCCGGTCGCGACAGGCGCGGCCGGGCCTGAAATATTGTCTGTTACACCTATTCCGTCAGAATCGTTTCCACCTGCGCCGGGCCACTATTCATGCCCCAGTAAGGGTTAGGTCCCCAGTAGCCGGGATGGCGACGCGTCGGGCCATACCAGATCCAGGGATCGATCGGCTGCGGCGGCGTATTGATCTGCTGCGTCAGATGCCAGCGCTGATAGCCGCGCACGTCCACCACAACAAAATTGTAGCTGGCCGCGCCGATGGTGCCCTTCTCCGTTCCCTTGATGTTGCCCAGCACGGTAACGTACTGGTTGTTCACATCGGTGGGATCGACGAAGTTATTAATGTCGGCGTATATACGCCCGACGGAAGCGGCGCCTAAACGCGGCCGCGCGCTGTCGTCCAGCGGCTGCGTGGCGATCTCCAGCCGGGTTTTGCCGTTAAGGTTGGTGACCTTAACCACTTTGCCGCCGAAGCGCGACTCCTGACCGACATAGAGCGACGGATCGTTCATCACGCGCACCAAATCCTGCTGAGGAAGCTCGGAACTTCCCTTGATTGCATCCGGCACCGTGACGCACCCGCTGAGCAGCAGCGCGCAGGCTAACAAAACCCCGGACATTCCTTTATGACATAGTGACATAGGCATTCTCCTAAAAGATGTTTGTTAGACTGGCGCGGTGGCAATAAGTTGCGCCTCAGGTTCTCAGCGGCCAGGCAATTTTTTCCACGCCACCTCGTTACGCAAATAGGTCGGTTCCGCATGCTCGGGCTGAACGGTCGCACCACGCTGCCACGCCTGCTGCGCCAGCGGCAGCATATCTTCCGCAGCGGGCAGTTCCACGCCGCTCTCTCTGAGGATCAAGGCGTGGCCCTGCTGCAGCTGCGGCCAGGCCTGCCAGCCGGTGCCAGCGATAAACCACTCGCCCTCCAGCGCCTGCATGCGCGCCAGCGCCGCCTCCGGCGACAGCACGCATTCACTCGCCTCACCCTGCCAGACGCCGTGTTCGTCGCGCTGATATTCGGCCCAGTAAACCTCGCCCATGCGTGCGTCAATCGCCGCCAGCACGCGCGTCGCGCCCTGCTGGCGATACGCGCCCTGCGCCAGCGTCGCCAGCGTGGAGATGCCGATCATCGGCAGCATGGCGCCGAGCGCGAGGCCCTGCGCGATGCCGATGCCGATACGCACGCCGGTAAAGCTGCCGGGACCGCGGCCGAACGCCAGCGCGTCAAGCGCCGTCAGCGCCAGCTGCTGCGCCTGCAGCAGCTCTTCGATTAGCGGCAGAATACGCTGCGTATGGTCGCGCGGCGCGATTTCAAAACGGGCATCGATCTGCTGCTGATTAAGCAGCGCGGCTGAACAGGCTTCTGTCGCAGTGTCCAGCGCCAGGATTCGGGAAGACATAACAACCTCGGGTCATTTAAAACGGCGCGCATGTTAGCACAGCCGACGGAAAATTACTGTTTTGCCTGCTGCGTGAAGGCGATGGCGCGCGCCAGATCGCGGGTGCGCGGCGTCGGCGGCAGACTGTTGAGAAACAGCGCGCCGTAGGGACGGGACACCAGCCGCTGATCGCAAATCACCAGCACGCCGCGATCGTCCGTGTCACGGATCAGACGTCCTACCCCCTGCTTCAGGGTAATCACCGCGTCCGGCAGCTGTACGTCGCTAAAGGGATCGCCGCCGCGCAGGCGACAATCTTCCATACGCGCCTTCAGCAGCGGGTCTTCCGGCGAGGTAAAGGGCAGCTTGTCAATAATCACCAGCGACAGCGCATCGCCACGCACGTCGACCCCCTCCCAGAAGCTGCTGGTGGCCACCAGCAGCGCGTTGCCCGCCTCGATAAACTGTCGCAGCAGCTGGCCTTTGCTGGTTTCGCCCTGTACCAGCACCGGCAGCGTCATGCTGGCGCGGAACTCCGCCGCCAGTTCGCGCATCATCAGGTGCGAAGTACAGAGAAAGAAGCAGCGGCCTTTATTGGCGTCGATCAGCGGCTTCATCATGCGCGCCAGCTGCCGCGCGCCGCCGGGCCGGTTCGGCTCCGGCAGATTGCGTGGCACACAGAGCAGCGCCTGGCGGCTGAAATCAAACGGGCTGTTGAGGATCAGGGTCTTTGCGCTGCTGACGCCCAGGCGGTCTGCGAAGTGGTGCATCTCTTCATTGACCGCCAGCGTCGCGGAGGTAAAAATCCACGCCGCCTTGCGCGCATCCATCACCTCACGGAAGCGCTCCGCGACCGAGAGCGGCGTCAAGGCGAGGATAAAGTGGCGCGAGGTGCATTCGTACCAGTAGCTGTAGCCGGGTTCATTAATCGCGCGCAGGCGTTTGAGGCGTCCACGGTAGAGCGCGGCGCGCTCAAAGGCCGCGTCCAGCAGCGCCGAGCGCCCCAGCGACATTTTTATCACGTCGTAGCAAAGCTCGAGCGCATCGTCGAGCAGCGTAAACATGCGCTGCACATTGTTGTCTGCGAAGAGTTCACGCAGATTGCCGCGATAGCCCGGATCGCCCAGCGTCAGGCGAAAATCCTGCGCGCACTGCGCGAGGCGGTCTGCTGATTTTTGCAGCTGCTGCACGTCGCGCACTTCGGTGCGGTAGGCAATAGTGATATCTTTCGCCAGGTCAAGCAGCTGGCGGCTGGAGAGCTGCTGGCCGAAGTACTGACTGGCGATGTCGGGGATTTGATGCGCCTCATCGAAGATCATCACGTCCGCTTCCGGGATCAGCTCTGCGAAGCCGCTCTCCTTGACCACCAGATCGGCGAGAAACAGATGATGGTTAACCACCACCACGTCGGCATCCATCGCGCGCTTGCGCGCTTTGACCACAAAGCAATCTTTATAGAGCGGGCAGTCGCTGCCGAGACAGTTGTCGTTGGTGCTGGTTACCAGCGGCCAGATGGGACTGTCTTCGGTGACGCCGCCGCAGCTGCTGATATCGCCGTCAACGGTTTGCGACGACCAGCCGCGCAGCGTCACCAGATCGCCCAGCGCCTGGGCGTTAAGATCGCCACCCGCCATCGACTGCTGCTCCAGCCGCTCCAGACAGAGGTAGTTGGAGCGCCCTTTCAGCAAGGCAGTTTTACCGGTGAAATTTAACGCCTTTGCGATGGTCGGCAGATCGCGGCCGTAGAGCTGATCCTGCAGCGCCTTCGAGCCGGTTGAGACAATCACTTTTTTTCCGGCGCGCAGCGCGGGCGCCAGATAGGCGTAGGTTTTTCCCGTGCCCGTTCCCGCTTCGACGACCAGTTCACCGCCAGCCTTCACCGCCTCTTCTACTGCCTGCGCCATTTCACGCTGCGCCTCGCGCGGCTTAAAGCCGGCAATCGCCTGCGCCAGCGCGCCATCTACTGCAAAATCGTCCGCCACACTTCCTCACCCGTTTCGGCAAAAACACTGTAATTATGTCAGTATTCCACCAGCGGCTCCACAACTGATGACAGCGCCCCCTGGACTGTGCCAGGCTATCAGCTGGAAAAATAAGGAGAAACAATGACCATTACCCGTATCGATCCCGAACATCGTATGTCTGAAGCCGTTATCCACGATCAAACGGTTTATTACACCAGCGTGCCGGAAAACCTCGACGCCGACGCTGAGGCGCAGACCGCCAACGCGCTGGCGGTGATTGACGCGCTGCTGACGCGCGTCGGTTCGGATAAAAGTAAGATCCTCGACGCCACGATTTTTTTGGTGGAAAAAGAGGATTTTGCGGCGATGAACCGCGCCTGGGACGCGTGGGTATCGCCCGGCAATGCGCCGGTGCGCTGCACCGTTCAGGCCGGGCTGATGAACCCCAAATATAAAGTTGAGATTAAAATCATCGCGGCGCTGTAGGCAACAGGGCCGCGCCGGGCGTTACTCTTCATCCTCGTCATCTTCGAAGCGCGCCCGGATCTGCTCGCCCGTATGGGTATGGCGGATCTCCTGCGCGACCTGCGTAATCGCCTCTCCGCTGGACATGCCGCCAGCCATTAGCTCCTGAATGCGCTCCACCGCCTGCTGCTGCTGCTCGTGGGAGAGTGCCGGTAAACCTTTAAACATTCTTCACTCCTGGTTGCAAGGCGGGCAGCAGGGTTCCCAGGGGAACAAACAGATGCCAGCCGGTAAAAAATATGTCAGGCTAACGCCCTCATTACTGTCTGATTTTTGCCGAATAATGGTCTCAACGCTCAGTCTACACTATACGCAGGATGCGCTCAGCGCGCATTTCGCCAGGCTTTCGCATCTTCCCTGGGCGATGCTGCTCACCTCCGGCCATGCCGATCATGCGGACAACCGCTTCGATATACTGACCGCCGATCCGCGCGCCACCCTGGTGACCCACGGCGACCTGACGACAATTGACGCCCGCGACGCCGTGAGCCACTCGGCTGAGGATCCGCTATGGCTGGTGCAGCGCCAGTGCGAGGCGCTGGGTGTGCCTCCCGACGCTCGCGACGACCTGCCGTTTCAGGGCGGTGCGCTTGGCCTGTTCGGCTACGATCTCGGGCGCCGCTTCGAACGCCTGCCGCAGCAGGCTGTGGACGATCTCACGACGCCTGATATGGCGATCGGTATTTACGACTGGGCGCTGATCGCCGACCACCATCTGCAGCGCCTGACGCTGGTGTCGCTGGGAGATGCGCAGGCGCGGCTGCGCTGGCTGCTGCAGTGGCCGACGCGCGACGCCGCGCCCTTCTCGCTCACCAGCGACTGGCACTCCAACCTGAGCTACCGCGACTACGCCGCGCGTTTTCACGCGGTGCAGGCCTATATCCAGGCGGGCGACTGTTATCAGGTCAATCTGGCGCAGCGCTTTCAGGCGCACTATCAGGGCGATGAGTGGCTGGCGTTTTGCCGCCTCAACGCCGCTAACCGTGCGCCATTCAGTGCTTTTCTACGCCTGCCCGACAGCGCCATCCTTAGCCTGTCGCCGGAGCGCTTTTTATCGCTGAAGGGCGATGAGATTGAAACGCGGCCGATCAAGGGCACGCGGCCGCGTGCGGCCGATGCCGAGCTTGATCGTCGTGAAGCGCTGGCGCTGGCGCAGTCGGAAAAGGATCGCGCCGAGAATCTGATGATTGTCGATCTGCTGCGCAACGATATCGGCCGCGTCGCTGCGCCGGGCTCCGTCAGCGTGCCGGCGCTGTTCGAGGTCGAGCCTTTCCCGGCGGTGCATCATCTGGTCAGCACCATACGTGCGCGCCTGCCTGCCTCGCTGCACGCCAGCGATCTGCTGCGCGCCTGTTTTCCCGGCGGCTCCATTACCGGCGCGCCGAAAATCCGCGCGATGGAGATTATCGACGAGCTGGAGCCGCATCGCCGCAACGCCTGGTGCGGCAGCATCGGCTATCTCAGCCTCTGCGGGCGTATGGATACCAGCATCACTATTCGCACGCTGATCGCCGAGCGCCAGCAGCTGTTCTGCGCGGCGGGCGGCGGCGTGGTTGCCGACAGCGAACTGGACGCCGAATATCAGGAAACGCTACACAAAGTCAGCCGCATTTTGCCTGCGCTGTCCGGAGACAACGAATGAAGCCGCTTACGCTCGACGCCTTTATTACCCGCTTTATGCTGCATCAGCCTGAGAAGCCGCAACAGCGCCCCGCCGGTCGCCAGGCGGCAGTGCTGGTGCCCATCGTTGCGCGCGCCGCGCCGGGCCTGCTGCTGACGCGCCGTTCGCGGGAGCTGCGCAAGCATGCCGGTCAGGTCGCCTTTCCCGGCGGCATGCAGGACGATGACGACATCTCCCTGGTGGCGACCGCCCTGCGCGAGGCGCAGGAAGAGGTCGGCATCGCTCCTGATGAGGTGAAGGTGATCGGCCAGCTCGCTCCCGTGACCAGCAGCACTGGCTTTCGCGTGACGCCGGTGGTTGGCATCATTTCGCCGCAGATTGCGCTGCACATCAATCCCGACGAGGTGGAAAGCGCTTTTGAGATGCCGCTGGAAGAGGCGCTGCGGCTCAACCGTTACGCGTCGCTGGAGGTGCAGCATGCCGGCCTGCGTCATCCGGTCTGGCTCTCGGTCTATGAGGAGTATCTGGTATGGGGCATGACGGCTGGCATCATCCGCTCTCTGAGCCAGCAGATTGCGTTCTGACCCCCCGCCTCGCTCTATTTTAGCCTTTATAAACAATCGGTTGCACTCAGCTGTGCAGCATAACTATTTCTCGCCTGAACGATTAGTTTATTTCATGCGAAAAGGCGTTCGTTTACCTGGGCCGACGATTACTATTAGCGCCACAAACTGCCCCGGCAGAGATAAAAAATTTTTTGTGAGGAGTGTCGCCTGTGATTAGCGTTTTTGACATGTTCAAAGTGGGCATTGGCCCGTCGAGTTCCCATACCGTGGGGCCGATGAAAGCAGGCAAGGAGTTTGTCGACCTGCTGATTGAACAGGGAAAACTTCAGGAGGTGACGCGCATCGCTGTAGACGTCTACGGCTCCCTCTCGCTAACCGGCAAGGGCCACCATACCGATATCGCCATTATTATGGGGCTGGCGGGCGCTTCCCCGGCCACGGTGGATATCGACAGCATTCCTGCCTTTATTAAAGACGTCGAGCAGCGCGAACGACTGCTGCTGGCCAAGGGCGCGCACGAAGTAGACTTTCCGCGCGAAGGCGGCATGGTGTTCCGCAGCGAGAATCTGTCGCTGCATGAAAACGGCATGCGCCTGCTCGCCTTTGCGGGCGACCTGCTGATCTTAAGCAAAACCTACTATTCGGTGGGTGGCGGATTTATCGTCGACGAAGAGCATTTCGGCCAGTCGACGCTGGATGAAGTGAGCGTGCCATGGCCTTTTCACTCGGCGAAAGCGCTGCTGGCGCACTGCCGCGAAACCGGTCTGTCACTCTCGGGCCTGGTGATGAAGAACGAACTGGCGCTGCACTCCCGCGACGAGATCCGCGACTACTTTACCGACGTCTGGCAGACGATGCAGGCCTGTATCGATCGCGGGCTCAATACCGAAGGTGTGCTGCCGGGCCCGCTGCGCGTGCCGCGCCGTGCCGCCTCGCTGCGTCGCCTGCTGACCTCATCGTCCAAACACTCCAACGATCCGATGAACGTCATCGACTGGATTAATATGTTCGCGCTGGCGGTCAACGAAGAGAACGCCGCTGGCGGCCGCGTCGTTACCGCGCCCACCAACGGCGCCTGCGGCATCGTTCCGGCGGTGCTCGCCTATTACGATCGCTTTATCGAAACCGTGACGCCCGATATTTTCACCCGCTATTTCCTGGCGTCGGGCGCCATCGGTATCCTGTATAAAATGAACGCCTCGATTTCCGGTGCGGAAGTGGGCTGTCAGGGCGAAGTCGGCGTAGCCTGTTCCATGGCGGCCGCCGGACTGACCGAACTGCTGGGCGGCAGCCCGGAACAGGTCTGCGTTGCGGCCGAGATCGGCATGGAGCATAACCTCGGCCTGACCTGCGACCCCGTGGCGGGTCAGGTGCAGGTGCCCTGCATTGAGCGCAACGCTATCGCCTCGGTAAAGGCGATCAACGCCGCCCGCATGGCGCTGCGCCGCACCAGCGAGCCGCGCGTTTCGCTCGATAAGGTTATCGAAACCATGTATGAAACCGGCAAAGATATGAACGCCAAATATCGCGAGACCTCGCGCGGCGGCCTGGCGATAAAAGTTCAGTGCGACTAATGTTCCGGCATCGGTTGTTTTTCGCGCGGTCGTCATGAATCGCGCGCCTCGCTCTACCTCATCGCCCTGATTAACGATAAAGTTATGATTCGCGCGACTCTTTCAGGTCACGCGGTTATTTCAGTACCGCTTTTTTTATCAAGCATGGCTAAACCTTATTTCCGCCTTGCCGATAATCTCTCCGTTATCCTGCTTTAATTTAGTGTGTGGAAGGTGGTTACTGATGCTTTTGGCCCAGCAATATGTTGGACAGTTTCGCCGTAAGCGACTCTTTATCGCGTTGGTGCTCGCCGCTGTGGTTTTAATATTGACGCTGGCTTTGCGCTTTTTTGAAGAGAAGTCGCGTATTGAACAGCAGTCGCTTAATTTCGCTAATAACGCCATTCAGCGCTTTGACCGCATGTTTTCGCCGCTCGACGTTTCGGCAAACAATACGCTGGGGCTGGTCGGCGTGCCCTGTCGGGATGTGCGCTTCCCGCTTGTTGAGAAGATTTCTGCGCTGCAAACCGTGCGCGCCATGCTACTGGTGGAAAACGACACCATCTACTGCTCCAGCATTTACGGACCGCGCGCCATTCCTTTTAGTCAGACCTATCCCGAGCTGGCCATTAATAATCAGCGCATGATGCTGACAACCGACAATTACCTGCTGAAGGGTTCGCCGATCCTGCTGCTGTGGACGCCTAAGACACTCGATAACCGCTCAGGCATTTTACAGGCGATTAATATTGAGCTGATGAGCACCTATCTGCTGGAGCCACAGCATCCCTGGGTAGAGCGCGCTATCTTCAGCGTCGGCGGCGAAAGTCTGGAGTATGGCAACCCGCTGATTGAGCCCACGATGCCGTCAGAAGATGAGGTCAGCTACGATCAGGGTTCGCTGCGCTATCCCTTTTCCATTACGCTCTATGGCCCCTCGCCGGCACGCCTGGCGATGGCGTCGCTGCCGTCGCAGCTGCCGCTGGCGCTGCTGCTGAGCCTGCTGATCGGCTATATCGTCTGGCTGGCGACGGCGAACCGCATGAGCCTGAGCTGGCAGATCAGCTACGGCATTACCGCCAATGAATTTATGGTCTACTGCCAGCCGCTGATTAACGCCCAGAGCGGCGAGTGCGACGGCATCGAGCTGCTGCTGCGCTGGCATAACGCGCGCCAGGGCTGGATCCCGCCGGACGTGTTTATTCCGCTGGCCGAGCGGCAGAATCTTATCGCGCCGCTGACGCGCTTCGTGCTTAACAAAGCGGTGGCGCAGCTGCCGAACCTGCCGCGCTGTCCCTCATTTCATATCGCCATTAACGTGGCCGCCAGCCACTTCCGCGATCGCGCCATCGTTGAGGATCTGCAACAGCTGTGGTGGCCGGCGAATCCGCTGCCGAAGCTGGTAGTGGAGCTGACGGAGCGCGACGCCCTGCCGGTAGTGGACCAAAAGGTGATTTCGCAGCTGCACAGCATCGGCGTGCGGCTGGCCATCGATGACTTCGGCACCGGGCACAGTTCGCTCTCCTATCTGAAGGATTTGCAGCCTGACGTGCTGAAGATTGACAAGATTTTCACCGCGGCGATTGGCACCGACGCCATCAACGCGACGGTGACCGATATGGTGATTTCGCTGGCGCAGCGTTTAAACATTAGCCTGGTGGCCGAAGGGGTCGAAACCGCCGAGCAGGCCGCCTATTTGCGCGAGCGCGGCGTCGATCTGCTGCAGGGCTATTTCTACGCGCGGCCGATGCCGATTGAGGATTTTCCCGCCTGGCTGACGCAGCATCAGGCGCAGCTGACCCCGTAAAAAACGGCGCATATGCGCCGTTTAGCTTGCCTGTAAGAGCGGATGCCTGCGTGGATGAGAGGGCCCGACCGCAAAGTCGCTTTACGCATCCTTGCTCGCTCGGCCCGCAGATACGCACCTCTTCCCTGAGGTGCGCCCGTAACCGGGCCAACGCACCGCGTTGTTCAAAAACGCTCCCGGCGTTTTTGTCCCTGTTGCGGGACGCTTTGCTCTTCGGCCCCTCTCACCCACGCGTTGAACAGCATCATCGTCTGTTCGATAAACCCGCTACAGATTTAGACTGATTACTGCTCCTCTTCCTCATCCTCGTGCGGCTTATCTTTGGTAACGCGCACCAGGTCGACACGATAGTCGGTCGCCTGCAGGATAGTGAAGTGCAGCGGCGGCAAGTCGATTACCTCGCCCGGCAGCGGCAGCTGGCCTTTTTGACCAATCAGCAGGCCTGCCAGCGAAGCGTGATCTTCATCCGGGTTGACCAGGTCGTTGACGTCGAACAGCTGCTGGAGTGAATGGAGGTCGGTGCCGCCCTTAACAATCCAGCCGTCGCCGTCGGCGACAATATCCGGCGTTTCATCCTCGTCCGGGAACTCGCCAGCGATCGCTTCCAGCACGTCCAGCGGCGTAATCAGCCCCTGCACCACGCCAAACTCGTTGGTGACGATAACGAAACTGCCTTTGGCACGGCGCAGCACGCCCAGCAGGTTAATCGGATCCAGCGTTTCCGGCACCACGATAGCGGGTGACGCGGCGGCAAAGGTCGATACGTCCATCCCGTGTTCGATCGCCACCAGCAGCTCTTTAGCGCGCACCACGCCGATAATTTCATCCAGCTCGCCGCGGCACACCGGGAAGAGGCTGTGCGGCGTGTCGAGCAGCTGAATACGGATCTCATCCATTGGACGCTGGGCGTCAACCCAGGAGATTTCGCCGCGCGGCGTCATAATGCTGCGGATTGAGCGCGACGCCAGCGTCAGCACGCCGTTGATCATATAGCGCTCTTCATCCTTAAAGGCCTCCTGCGGCATCGCCTGCGTCAGAGGGGACTCCTCGTTCACCGCAGGCTGGGCCGGACGCTGACGACCGCCCATCAGGCGCAAAATCGCCTCGGCAGTGCGCTCGCGCATGGGGCGATGCGCCTGATGGCGCATAAAGTTGCGGCGCGCAATCTGGTTAAAGAGCTCGATCAGAATAGAGAAGCCGATCGCCGCGTAGAGATAGCCTTTCGGGATATGGAAGCCGAAGCCTTCCGCCACCAGTGACAGGCCGATCATCAGCAGGAAGCTCAGGCAGAGCACCACCACAGTAGGATGCGCGTTGACGAAGTTGGTCAACGGCTTCGAAGCCAGCAGCATGACGCCCATGGCAATCACGACCGCCGTCATCATAATCGGCAGATGGTTTACCATGCCGACCGCCGTGATCACCGCATCCAGCGAGAAGACCGCGTCCAGCACCACAATCTGCGTCACCACCGCCCAGAAGCTGGCATAGCTGCGGTTTCCCTGATGCTCGAGCTGACGGTTCTCCAGCCGCTCATGCAGCTCCATCGTCGCCTTGAACAAGAGGAACACCCCGCCCACCAGCAGAATCAAATCACGTCCTGCAAAGCTAAACTCGCCTACGCTAAATAACGGGCGCGTCAGCGTGACCATCCAGGAGATGAGCGACAGCAGGCCCAGACGCATCACCAGCGCCAGCGACAGGCCGATCAAACGCGCCTTATCGCGCTGCTTCGGCGGCAGCTTGTCAGCCAGGATGGCGATAAACACCAGGTTGTCGATGCCAAGCACGATTTCCAGTACGACAAGCGTGAGCAAACCGGCCCAGATTGAGGGGTCGAAGAGAAATTCCATCATTGACTCCTGAACGAGAGACAGACTGAACGATATCGTGCCAGCGTCCTGTGGAGACGTGACAGAAAGACAATCGGATAAACTGCAGGTACGCCGTCAGGCGTGAGGGAAAGCGCGGATGCGCGCATCAAAGTGGTTAAGCGACGTCGGTGACGATCCATAAAGGTGGGCTGAAACCCGTTACTCCTGAGTAATAAACAGATCGTTAATGTAACAGGCCAGTAATGTACGTCAAAAAATTTTCTTTCATTTACAAATGATTCAGCGCCGATTCGCTAATAAACCCTGTTTAAGGCAGGTTCGGCCGTCTGATTACTGACAACCGTCACATAAATTATTTTTTCGCGCACTAAAATAAATCGCGATTTATCGATCATTCAAGACGCCCGGAGAATGATTCATTAATTCAGATGTTTTGACTACGTTTGTCGCCAGATAACCGTAGTGATAACTCATAACGATTCGTCGACTCCAGACGAATTTCTTTAGCGAACGGAGGTAGCAAGTGACCATTGCGATAGTAATTGGTACACACGGCTGGGCAGCCGAACAACTGCTGAAAACCGCAGAGATGCTGTTGGGCGAGCAGGAGAATGTCGGATGGATCGACTTTGTGCCCGGCGAAAATGCAGAAACGCTTATTGAAAAATATCAGGCGCAGCTGGCAAAGCTGGATACCTCGAAAGGGGCGCTGTTTTTAGTCGATACCTGGGGCGGAAGTCCGTTCAACGCCGCCAGCCGCGTGGTGCTGGATAAAGAAAATTACGATGTGATCGCCGGGGTCAATATTCCGATGCTGGTGGAAACGCTGATGGCGCGCGACGACGATCCCGGCTTTGCCGAACTGGTTGGCATCGCGGTAGAAACGGGCCGCGAAGGCGTCAAGGCGCAGAAAACCGCGCTTGCCGCGCCGCCTGCACCAGCCGCCGCGCCTGCGCCCAAAGCGCCGTCTGCCCCTGCGCAGCCGCTGGCGCCGGGCGAACATATGAAGATTGGGCTGGCGCGCATCGACGACCGCCTGATCCACGGTCAGGTGGCGACGCGCTGGACCAAAGAGACCAACGTCTCGCGCATCATCGTGGTGAGCGACGAAGTCGCCAAAGATCACGTGCGCAAAACCTTGCTGACGCAGGTGGCGCCGCCCGGCGTGACCGCGCACGTGGTAGACGTCGACAAGATGGTGCGCGTCTGGAATAACCCAAAATATGGCCGCGATCGCGTGATGCTGCTGTTTACCAATCCCACCGACGTGCTGCGCGTGGTCGAGCAAGGCGTGGAGATTAAGTCGGTCAATATCGGCGGCATGGCGTTTCGTCAGGGCAAAACCCAGGTCAATAACGCCGTCTCGGTCGATGACAAAGATATCGCCGCGTTCCGCAAGCTCAACGAACGCCATATCGAGCTGGAAGTTCGTAAAGTCTCCAGCGATCAAAAACTAAAAATGATGGACCTGATTGCGAAGGTCAATGCGTAAAACGCCGCCAGCTGCGCCTGCGGGCCAGTTAACGCTATCCTGCTGAGGAGAAGGGATATGATGGAAATAACCTCGCTACAAATCATCCTGATATTTATCGTAGCCTGTATTGCGGGTATGGGCTCGATTCTGGATGAGTTTCAGTTTCACCGTCCGCTGGTGGCCTGTACCCTGATTGGGGCAGTGCTCGGCGATATGAAAACCGGCATCATCATCGGCGGCACGCTGGAGATGATCGCGCTGGGCTGGATGAACATCGGCGCTGCCGTGGCACCCGATGCGGCTCTCGCCTCCATTATCTCTACCATTCTGGTTATCGCTGGCGGTCAGAGCGTCGGCGCGGGCATTGCGCTGGCGATTCCGCTGGCGGCGGCAGGCCAGGTGCTGACGATTATCGTGCGCACCATCACCGTGGCCTTCCAGCATGCAGCCGATAAAGCGGCGGAGAAAGGCAACCTGACGGCGATTTCGTGGATCCACGTTTCGGCGCTGGTGCTGCAGGCGATGCGAATCGCCATTCCAGCGCTGATCGTGGCGATTTCCGTCGGCACCAGCGCGGTTCACTCTCTGCTTAGCTCTATCCCTGAAGTGGTCACCAACGGCCTGAATATCGCCGGCGGCATGATCGTCGTGGTCGGTTACGCCATGGTCATCAATATGATGCGCGCAGGCTATCTGATGCCTTTCTTCTACCTCGGCTTCGTCACCGCGGCCTTCACCAGCTTCAACCTGGTGGCGCTGGGCGTCATCGGCGTGGTCATGGCAGTGCTCTATATCCAGCTGGCGCCGAAATATAACCGCGTGGCGGGCGCGCCTGCAGCGGGTCCGGCAAATAACGATCTCGATAACGAACTTGACTAAGGAACAGGTGACAACATGGTAGATACCACTACAACGCAAAAGAAACTCACCCCAGGCGATATCCGCGGCGTGTTTTTGCGGTCGAACCTGTTCCAGGGGTCGTGGAACTTCGAGCGTATGCAGGCGCTGGGCTTCTGCTTCTCAATGGTGCCGGTGATCCGCCGCCTCTATCCGGAAAACAACGAGGCGCGCCGTCAGGCGATTAAACGCCATCTGGAGTTTTTCAACACCCATCCCTACGTCGCCGCGCCGGTATTAGGCGTGACCATGGCGATGGAAGAGCAGCGCGCAAACGGCGCCGAGATCGACGACGCCGCCATCAACGGCATCAAGGTCGGCCTGATGGGCCCGCTGGCCGGCGTCGGTGACCCGATTTTCTGGGGCACCGTGCGCCCGGTCTTCGCCGCGCTTGGCGCAGGCATCGCCATGAGCGGCAGCCTGCTGGGCCCGCTGCTCTTCTTTGTGCTGTTCAACCTGGCGCGCCTGCTGACCCGCTATTACGGCGTGGCGTACGGCTACCGCAAAGGGATCGATATCGTCAGCGACATGGGCGGCGGTTTCCTGCAGAAGCTTACGGAGGGGGCGTCGATTCTCGGCCTGTTTGTCATGGGCGCGCTGGTTAACAAGTGGACGCACGTTAATATTCCACTGGTGGTGTCGCGCATTACCGATCAGACCGGGAAGACCACCGTTACCACGGTTCAGACCATCCTCGATCAGCTGATGCCAGGCATTGTGCCGCTGCTGCTGACCTTCGCCTGTATGTGGCTGCTGCGCCGCAAGGTCAACGCGCTGTGGATTATCGTCGGCTTCTTCGTTATCGGGATTTTCGGCTACTGGATCGGCCTGCTTGGCCTGTAGTCCTTTCGCCGGGCGCGCCGCGCCCGGCCTCTTCCCCGCTTTTCCGCCGTATCGCCTCAGGAGAATGTGATGACACTAACGGACGGCCTCATCGCGCTCTGCATCGCCGCGCTGCTGCTTTTTTTTCTCTACCACGACGTTATTCTGCCGCGCCGCAAAGGTCCGACGCGCCTGAGCGTGGCGCTGCGGCGCAGACACAAGATCGACAGCCTGATATTTATCGGTCTGCTGGCGATTTTACTCTGGAATAATGTGACGCATCAGGGGCCGCAGCTCACCACCACCCTGCTGATGGTGCTGCTCTTTCTCGCCTTCTGGCTCTTCTGGCTGCGTCGCCCCACCCTGCTGATGAAGCGCGACGGGCTGTTTTATGGCGGCGTCTGGATAGACTATGCGCGCATTCAGAGCCTCAATCTCTCTGAAGACGGCATTCTGGTGATGCAGCTGGAGCAGCGACGCCTGCTGATCGCCGTGCAGCAGCTCGACGATCTTGAACGCATCTACCATACGCTGATGGAGGCGCGCTAATCGCGCCGCCAGAGCGTCAGACGGAAGTCGGCGTCGCATTCAAAGGTTTTCGACGCCTGCAGTTCACCCCACACCGACGGCTTCGCGCGCCAGGCGAAAGGGGTCATCTGCAGCAGCGTGGCCGCCGCGTCGCCGCTCAGGTGCATCGTGTAGCGCAGCGACTGCTGGCTCTCTTCGCTAAAGCCGCTGTAACACTTCTCTTCTGGCGCATGAAGCTGCACCTCGCGATAGATCAGCGCCTTGAACTGTTGCAGATGGTGCGCCCCGGGCGTGACGGTCAGCAGCACGCCGCCAGGCCTGATAACGCGCGTCAGCTCCGCTTCGTTGCAGGGGGCGTAGATACGCACAACGCCATCCAGAGAAGCGTCGGCAAAGGGCAGTCGCTGGCTGGAAGCGACGCAAAACTGTACGTCAGGATAGCGCTTCGCCGCCAGGCGAATGGCGTTTTTAGCGATATCCAGCCCGTAGACTTCGCCGCCCAGCGCGCCGAGCGCCGAGGTGTAATAGCCTTCGCCGCAGCCGATATCGAGCACTGCGTCCGGGTCTTGCAGCTTTTCACGCAGCAGCGCCACTACCCCCTCGCGCAGCGGCTGATAGTAGCCCGCCTGTAAAAACTCGCGCCGCGCCTGCATCATCTCCGGGCTGTCGCCAGGCTCGCGCGAGCCTTTATGCTGAACGGGCAGCAAATTGAGGTAGCCCTCTTTCGCCTGGTCGAACTGATGACGGTTTCCACAGCGCCAGCTGCGATTTTCAGGCTGTAAAGGGAGATGACAGAGGGGGCAAATCAGTAACATACGAACTCCATTAACATGAGCGCCGCAGTGTACTCCGTTAACCACCGTATCGAAAGCGCAAAGAAAAAGCCCCGGTCAGATGACCAGGGCTTTACAGGATTCGTTTTCAGTGGTGCATGGCACCGAGCTGGCACGAAATCAGATAGCGGTTACGTTGACTGCAGCCGGGCCTTTCTGGCCGTCCTGAATTTCGAACTCAACGCTTTGGCCTTCAGCCAGGGTTTTGAAACCGTTGCCCTGGATAGCGGAGAAGTGTACGAACACATCTTTGCTACCGTCAGCAGGAGTAATAAAACCAAAACCTTTAGACTCGTTGAACCACTTAACCTGACCTTTAATCTTTGCCATTTTGCAAATTCCTTAGAGTGTTTATTTTGCCCGAAAGCAGACCTACAGAGAAACCAGAGACGTTACTGAATGAGGCACTAATAAGGTTCGGCAAGGAAGCGGTATTCAACGTCAACGTTTTTACTCGTAACTTCTTTACTGAAGATGCCATACATAAACAGAACTGTACCTCGTTTGACCCACGAATTGTTATCACATATCCGCAAATTAATGGCAAGGCATTTTTAATCGACCATGGACGCGCCGCACAAATTTTGCAAAGCAGCAGCGCCCTTTGTTCATTTCGGTACATAACTTATCCAGCGGTAGTCGAAAAAGCGCTATCCATCAATCTGGCGAAGAGGCAAATAACTTTAGCGGATGACCGCGTCATCGTCCAACCTTGTTCACCGTAACAAGTTAATTTACAGCTAAATTATTGCAGTATTATGGCATTCGTTTTTCTTAAGCGAAACCGCAAAAGTAAAATGCGCCGCCGTTGTTAACGTTTAATCGCTAGCGGGCTCTCATTTTTACTGGCGCAGATAATAAATACCTTTGCACCAAAATCATGAAAATAAAAAGTGCGTTGCCCCAATTAAAAGCAGAGCATCACTCATCGATCATTAATTTTTATTCTTTGATCCTGAATAATTGTTCTGTTGAAACCCAATACCCGCCTGAGGATAAGCGTCAATATTTAGGAATTTTCCTGGTTACTATTTTCCAGGCTGCGCCCCTCCCCTATTCTCCACGGCGCGAAACGGCCATTATCCTCTCCGCTGCGCTGAATAGCGCGCATTAATTCCGCGGGAGGCTCATCCAGCGATTCGTCAGCGAGTTCAAAGACGCCCCAGTGGATCGGCAGGGTGAGCGGCTCGCCCGCTAGCCGCCATAATGAAACCGCCTGATCCGGATCCATATGGCTGCTCTGCATGAACCATTTCGGTGCATAGGCGCCGACAGGCAACGCGGCCAGATTAAAAGGGCCGAGCTCGCGCGGGATCTCCGCCAGATTGTCAGAAAAACCGCTGTCGCCGGAAAACCAGAAATTCAGCCTCTTGCTGCGCACGACCCAGCCGCACCACAGCGAGCGGTTGCGATCCCAGGGCGAGCGCATGCTCCAGTGACGCGCCGGCACGGCGGTCAGGGTGAGATCCGCCTCCTGCTGGCTCTGCCACCAGTCAAGCTGGCGCACATGGCGCGCACCGCGCCGTTTGAACCAGCCTTCCAGCCCCAGCGGCACCAGAAAGGTAACCTCGGGGAAGCGGCGGAGAATGCGTTTGACGGTGGCGGCGTCGAGATGGTCGTAGTGATTGTGGGAAATCAGCACATAGTCGAGGCGCGGCAGATCCTGGATGCCCAGCGGCGGCGGGGTTTTGCGTTTCGGTCCGACAAAGGGCAGCGGCGAGGCGCGCGTTGAGAGCGCAGGATCGATCAGCAGATAGCGCTGATTAAGGCGCAGCAGCACCGCCGCATGACCCAACCACCAGATGCGATCGTCCGCGCCAGCGAGATCGGCGGGCTGCCACCAGCGCGCTTTGAACGGCTCATAGCCCGCCTGCGGCGGTAAGGGCAGCCCCGCCGCCTTGCGCGCTTTGCGCCAGCGCTGGAGATCGCCGGGCTGACGCAGATCCGGCTCGGGATTACGGAAACCTTCAGGGGTATGGTGCGTTTTGCTGGCGTCGTACCAGGGGTTTTGCCAGGGCATGTCGTCTCCTTGCCGGGCTCAGGAACGTTAGCGTTCCGGGATCATGCGGATAAAATCGCGCGCTTCTTCCGCCTCTGGCTTTGCCTGCTCCACGCTCTGGCTCTCCACCAGGCGACGCAGCAGGGCGTTCTGTTTTTTCTGCTCTTCCAGCAGCTGGCTCAGCAGCTGGATCTGTTCGCTGGCGCGCACGCTGGCCCGGTTAACGAAAAACCAGGCGATAAACGCCACAATAATAGTGACCGCCAGTACGCCATAGCTGAACAGGGGATCGGTGGTTGCGGCTACTTCGTTCATCACTGCCTCAAAACGTAAAAATATTGATGACGCCGATTCTACCTGCTGCACGCACAGCTGACCAGGCTATGCGCCTGAATGCAGAATTCCCTGACGCCTCGCTTTCAGCAATCTCCGATCGCTTCAGCAGACAAAGCGAGGCAAGCTGTTAATATTACGGGCGACAGCTCAAGGTGGAGAGCTGCGTTATGTATCACAAGGAGAAAAAATGAAACTCTTTATTCGGGCGATCGTTCTGCTCGCCGTTATCTGGGTCGCCATGCTGTTTACCGGCTATGGCGTGCTGACCGGCAGCGCTAAAAACGCAGCGGGTCTGGGCCTGAAATGTAACTACCTTACCGCGCGCGGTCTGATTACCGCTCAATATCTGCATACCGACAGCGGCGTTATTGGCGTGAGCGACTGCCCGCTGCTGAAGAAGAGCGGCGAGGTGATAGACAATTAAGGGGCACGCGGCCAACAGCGCCGCACTGACTCTGCTTCGAAAGGTCAAGCGGGCCTGGGCCCGCCTTTTTTATTAAAAATCGTAGTGGTGATAGCCCATTTCGGCGGAGAGCGCGCGCGCCGCGCGGTGCAGCATGGCAACGTAGTCGCTTTTCGCCTCTTCCGAGAAGCGAATCGTCGGGAAAGAGATGCTCAGACCGGCGATCACCACGCCGAAGCGGTCAAAAACCGGCACGGCGATGCAGCGCAGCCCCTCTTCCTGCTCTTCGTTATCTTCCCCGAAGCCCTGCATCTTCACCTGATCGAGCACCTCGATCAGCGCTTCGCGCGTAACGATGGTATTGGCGGTGCTGCGCTTGAACTCCACCTCTTTGAGAATCTCATTCACCTCGGCGCGGTCGCGCCATGCAAGCAGCACTTTGCCGATCGCCGTGGTGTGCAGCGGATTGCGCCGTCCAATGCGCGAATACATACGCAGATTGTAGAGCGAGTCGATTTTATGGATGTAGACGATGCTGTCCTCTTCCAGCGCGCCGAGGTGAATCGTCTCCTTGGTGAGTCGGGAAAGCTCGCGCATCTGCACGTCTGCGCTGCGGATAAGATCGACGTTCTGCAACGCCTTCGCGCCCAGCTCGAACAGCTTCAGGGTCAGAGAGTACTTTTCGCTCTCTCCTTCCTGCGTCACATAACCCAGCGTTTTCATGGTTTGCAGGAAGCGGTAAACGGTGCTCTTCGACATCATCACGCGCTGCGCCAGTTCGGTGATCCCGTGATCGCGCTCTTCGCCCAGCGCCTGCAATATGCCGAACACCTTCATCACGGAGGAAACGGCGTCGGGTTGTTTATCGTTTTCACTGGCGGCCATCACGCACCCTTTTTTAAAATTGTTTTAATAAAATCGGAACAGATGGCCAATATAGCGCGCCAGACCCTCATCTGTCACCGCACGACATACTTTAACCCTGCTTATTGCGCTAAAGACGGTGCGTTTCAGCAGCAGATTCATTAGCATGGTGATACTCACCCACTTTATTTTTTCTCGCTATGTCCCCAACACCTTTTCAGGATGGCCTGCCCGCTCCGCAGCGGTACGGCGCTATTATTACCATTGCGCTGGGTATTATGATGGCGGTGCTGGATGGCGCTATCGCCAACGTGGCGCTGCCGACCATCGCGCGCGATCTGCACGCCAGTCCGGCGCAGTCGGTCTGGATCGTCAACGCCTATCAAATTGCTATCGTCGCCTCGCTGCTGTCGCTCTCTTTTCTCGGCGATATGCTCGGCTATCGCCGGGTCTACCAGGTCGGGCTCGGTCTGTTTATCCTCACTTCAGCCTTCTGCGCCCTCTCCTCGTCGCTGTCGATGTTGACGCTGGCGCGCGTGCTGCAGGGCTTTGGCGGCGCGGCGCTAATGAGCGTTAACACCGCGCTGATCCGTATTATCTATCCGCAGCGTCACCTGGGGCGCGGCATGGCGATCAACTCGCTGGTGGTGGCGGTTTCCAGCGCGGCCGGGCCGACGGTGGCGGCAGCAATTCTGTCGTTCGCCAGCTGGAAGTGGCTGTTCCTGATTAACGTGCCGCTCGGCGTGATTGCGCTGTGGCTGGCGCTGCGCTTCCTGCCGGAGAATAGCCAGAAAGCGAAGGCGCAGAAGTTTGACGTGCCGAGCGCGCTGATGAACGCGCTGTTTTTCGGCCTGCTCATTTATGCGCTGACGGGGTTTGCCCAGGGCGGCAGCTGGGCGCTGGCGCTGGGGGAAATGGCTGTGCTGGCGGTGCTCGGCGTGTTTTTCGTGCGTCGGCAGCAGCGGCTGACGGTCCCGCTGCTGCCGGTGGATCTGCTGCGTATTCCGCTGTTCAGCCTCTCAATCTGCACCTCCATTTGCTCTTTCTGCGCGCAGATGCTGGCGATGGTGTCACTGCCCTTTTTCCTGCAGAACGTGCTGGGACGCGACGAGGTGGCGACCGGCCTGCTGCTGACGCCCTGGCCGCTGGCGACGATGGTGCTGGCGCCGATTGCCGGACGCCTGATTGAACATATTCACGCCGGGCTGCTGGGCGGCATCGGTCTGGTGCTGTTCGCAGCCGGATTGTTTCTGCTGGCGCTGCTGCCCGCGCAGCCGCAGGACGGGGAGATTATCTGGCGCATGGCGCTGTGCGGCGCAGGTTTCGGCCTGTTCCAGTCGCCTAACAACCATACCATTATCTCTTCCGCTCCGCGCAACCGCAGCGGCGGCGCCAGCGGGATGCTGGGCACGGCACGTCTGCTGGGTCAGAGCAGCGGCGCAGCGCTGGTCGCGCTGATGTTCACCTGGTTCGATCAGGGCGGCACGCACGCTTCGCTGATCCTCGCCGGGCTCTTCTCCAGCGTCGCCGCGCTGTTCAGCCTGTCGCGGCTGTCGCAGAAAAGCGCCGCGACGCAGTGATGGCCATAAAAAAGGCGACTCCAGGGAGTCGCCTTTTTATCGTCTGAGCGGTTACTTCAGATACTGACCGCTGCGCAGCGCTTCGATACGCTTATCCAGCGGCGGGTGCGACATAAAGAGTTCGCTCAGCGACTTGTTTTTGCCGTTGATGCAGAACGCCATCATGCTGCTCGGCTCTTGCGGTTCGTAGCTGGTTTTCAGGCGTTGCAGCGCGGCGATCATCTTCTCGCGACCCACCAGCTTCGCAGAACCGGCATCGGCGTGGAATTCACGGTGGCGCGAGAACCACATGGTGATGATGCTGGCCAGAATGCCGAACACCAGCTCCAGCACCGTCGCCACGGCAAAGTAGACCAGCGGATTGCCGTTGCTGCTCTCCTCACCGTCGCGGTTGCCGGAGAGGAAGCCCGATGCGACCTGCGCGATAATGCGCGAGATAAAGATCACGAAGGTGTTCACGATGCCCTGGATCAGCGTCATGGTGACCATATCGCCATTGGCAATATGCGCGATCTCATGCGCCAGCACCGCTTCCGCTTCGTCGCGGCTCATATTCTGCAACAGGCCGGTTGAGACGGCGACCAGCGAGGCGTCGCGGCGCGCGCCGGTGGCGAAGGCGTTGATGTCGGGCGCATGGTAGATAGCGACCTGCGGCATCGCGATGCCCGCCTGCTGCGCCTGACGCCCAACGGTCTGCATCAGCCAGCGTTCCGTTTCATTCCGGGGTTGTTCAATGACCTCACCGCCGACTGAACGCAACGCCATCCACTTCGACATCAGCAGTGAAACAAACGCACCGCCAAAGCCAAACAGGCCTGCCATAATCATCAGGCCCTGAACACTGCTTGACTGGATCCCTGTCAGGCTGAGGATCAGCCCAAAGACCAACATCACAGCTAAGTTGGTCACCAGGAAAAGAGCAATACGCATCATAAAAGTTAATCTTCCTCAGTTGTTCATGCGCTAGCTGCGCGGATCCTTATCCTAGGGTCATCGCAGCGCATTTCAAGCGACCTTAACCTTTAAGTGTCTAAAAAGACATAACTTTACATTTAGTCACGCTTTCGTCACACCGCCAGGTTTGAGTGGGCCATCTGCTGCCTTCAGGCAAAAAAAAGCACCGCAGCGCGGTGCTTTTCACTCCCCTGCGCTTACTGCGCGGCGGGGGTCGTTGACGCGGGCTGGGACTTATCCAGCTGCGCCAGATCGTTGGCGATTTTCACTGTCTCGTCGAGATAAGGATCGGGCTCTTTGTAATCTTTCGGCAGATCGTCCAGGCTCTTCAGCGGCTTTTTACCTTCCGCCTGATAGCGCGCGTTAATTCGCTCCAGACGCAGCGCATCCTCTTCGTGATTCTCTTTCTCGCGCTGGGCGAGATTAAGCGACACGATATTGCGCTTGTCCTTCATCGCATTAAAGCGGGCGATATCCTTCATGATGTACTTGAACTCACGATCCTCGGCGATACGCGCCTCGTGCTGTTTGGTTAACTGCGCCACCAGTGGCTTGATGTCGCCGGTTTTGGTGTAGGTCGCCGCGTTGATGCTGTCCCACGGCAGCGCGTTATCTTCAAACTTCTCGCCGGTTTCCGCCGCTTCCACGCCGGTCGGCATCAGCAGATCCGGCGTGACGCCTTTACGCTGGGTGCTGCCGCCGTTGATGCGGTAAAACTTCTGGATGGTGTACTGCACAGAACCGAGCGCAGGCCACTCTGGACGCAGCATCTGATCGTAGATGCGGTTCAGCGAGCGGTACTGCTGCACGGTGCCCTTGCCGAAGGTCGGTTCGCCGACAATCAGCGCACGACCATAATCCTGCATTGCCGCCGCGAAAATTTCCGACGCCGAGGCGCTGAAACGGTCCACCAGCACTACCAGCGGGCCTTTGTAGTAGACGACGCCGTCGTTATCGCTGTCTTCACGCACGCGACCGTTGTTGTCGCGCACCTGCACCACCGGACCGCTGGGAATAAAGAGGCCGGAGAGCGAAACCGCTTCGGTCAGCGCGCCGCCGCCGTTGGTGCGCAGATCGATCACTATGCTGTCGACGTTCTGCTTCTGCAGTTTTTGCAGTTGCACCTTCACGTCATCGGTCAGGCCGACATAGAAGCCCGGAATATCCAGCACGCCGACTTTCTGTTTGCCGACGTTGTGCACGCTCATCTTCACCGCGCGGTCTTCAAGACGAATCTTCTCGCGCGTCAGGGTCACGGTGCGGGTTTTGGTGCCTTTGCCTGCAGGCAGCACTTCAAGACGCACCTTGCTGCCTTTCGGCCCCTTGATTTTGGCTACCACATCGTCAAGACGCCAGCCAATCACATCTTCCATCGGCTTGCCCGGCTGACCGACGCCAACAATGCGATCGCCGACGCCAATCGCTTTACTTTTCGCCGCAGGACCGCCCGCGACCATAGAGTTGATTACCGTATAGTCGTCATCCATCTGCAGCACCGCACCAATGCCTTCCAGCGACAGGCTCATTTCGGTGTTGAACTGTTCGGTATTGCGCGGCGACAGGTAGTTGGTGTGCGGGTCGATTTCATGCGCAAACGCGGTCATCGCCAGCTGGAACACATCTTCGCTGTTGCTCTGCGCCAGACGACGGATCGCGAAGTTGTAGCGCTTGGTCAGCACATCGCGGATCTCTTTTTCGTCTTTGCCCGTCAGCTTCAGGCTGAGCTGGTCATACTTTACCTTGGCGTCCCATAACGCATTCAGCTCCGCCTGATCTTTCGGCCAGGGCGCTTTGGCGCGGTCGATATCGATGGTGTCGTTGCCGGTAAAGTTCATCGGGCGCTTCAGCACGTCGAGCGCGTACTGGTAGCGCTCGAAACGGCGTTTCTGCGCCAGATTGTAGAGATCGTAAAATACGTCCAGCTTGCCGCTGCGCAGCTCATCGCCAAGCGTGGTTTTTTTATCGGCGAACTGCGCCACATCCGACGCCAGCAACACGTTGTGGTTGTAGTCGAGCAGATTGAGGTAACGGTCGAAAATTTTCGCCGAAAAGGCCTGATCGAGGTCGAACTGGCGATAGTGAGAGCGGGTAAAGCGAGAGGTCACCCGTTCACTGACGGTAGGATCCTGCGGATCTTCGTGCAGCTGGGGAATTTGATCGACGCGGGTAATATTCTCAGCGCCAAATGAAGGGCCTGCCAGTAGCAGGCCCGCAATCATACCGATTTTTAACAGGGTGTTCATGCCGGGGTCAGCCTCCGTTTCAGAACTGCAAGTGTTCTGCGCGCACAATCATTGCCATGCCGGAAGCGAGCTGTACCCGAACGCCGTCTTTTGACACTTCAAGAACGGTAGCGTCCATCGCACTTTTGCCTGCTTTGACTTTGATATTCTGGCCAGGTTGCAACGTTGAGGTATCGGTGATGGGTTTCGCCTCAGCGACCGGGCGCGGAGCTGGTTTGCGATCCTGAGCGGCCGGACGCGGCGACTGAGGACGCGCTTTACGCGGCGCTTCGCCTTCGGCTGGCTTGCGTGCGGCCGGACGACGCGGACGACGCGGTTCTGCACCCTCTTCGCCTGCTTCGCGCTTCGCGGCTTTCTGCTGCTCGCGCTGCGCCTGAACGCGCGCTTTCGCCTCTTCCAGCTGCTGACGCGCATGCTGCACGTGCTGCTCGTCGAGCACGCCACAGGCGTTGCCGTCGAGATCGACGCGCGTCGCGCCGGCTTTGATGCCGTAGAGATAGCGCCAGCTGGAGGTATAAAGACGCAGCGCTGAACGCAGCTGAGTCTTGCTCAGACCCATTTCGCCCTGAACACGCTCGACCAGATCCTGAAAGATGCCGATTTTGAGCGGACGCGCCTCACCTTCGGCGCTAAAGCAGTTTGGAAAACGTTCCGCCAGAAAGGCGATCACTTCTTTACTGCTATTCAACTTAGGTTGATTTTCCATGAAATTTCCTGATTACAACGGATTTGCCGACCAGAGCAGGCATGAACAGGCGACATTATAATGACAACATTGCCAAATACCATGCGATCCAGTCGATTAGCTACGCGTCAGCTGCAAAAATTTTTCGATATCGCTGTCCGCCAACACGTCGCAAAGCCCATCAGTCAGTGCAACCAGCCCTGTCTCATCCTCGCTGTCGAAGCGATTGAACACCGTGCTGTCGATATCCAGAACGCCTACCAGCGCGCCGTTTACTTTCAGAGGAATCACGATCTCAGCGTTGCTGGCGGCGTCGCAGGCGATATGGCCGGGAAACGCGTGCACGTCGTCGACGCGCTGTACTTTATCCTGCGCGATCGCCGTGCCGCAAACGCCTTTGCCTACCGGAATGCGCACGCAGGCGATTTTGCCCTGAAAAGGCCCCAGCACCAGCGTGTCGGCTTCCGTCAGCAGGTAGAAGCCCGCCCAGTTGACGCCCTCAAGGCGTTCATACAGCAGCGCGCTGAAATTGCCCAGCGCGGCAAGAAACGATCTCTCACCCGCCAGCAGCGCGCGCATGTCGCGATTCAAATCATCGTAAAAGGCAGTTTTGTTCATTGTTTAACCATTAACATTAACAACAGAGCGGCTTTAATTAACCGCCCGTTAAAATAAGCACTAAATATCCACCGCCACAAGGTGAATCATAGCGTTAGTTGCTATAACCTTAGATTTTTGTGGATCGAAACGTGGGCCCCTTGCGGGGATGCCGGAAACGTAAAACGTTTTTTTGCCCCACGACCGCATCCGGTCACAGCGACAAATATCTGGGCGAAACCTGCATCACCCTATGAAAATTCACGCTATCAGCCAGCCATTGCCCCACGCACGTTATCAGCGTTGTCCGCAATGCGATACCCTTTTTTCCTTACCGGATGTGAAATCGCATCAGTCTGCCTATTGTCCACGCTGCCATGCACAAATTATCAGCGGGCGCGACTGGTCGATGACGCGACTGACGGTCATGGCCGCGATGATATTGGTGCTGATGCCTTTCGCCTTTACCCTGCCGCTGGTGGATATTCGCCTGCTCGGCATGCGCATTAACGCCAGCCTGCTGGGCGGCGTCATCCAGATGGCGGAACAGGGCAACGTGCTGACCGCCTCGATGGTGGCCTTCTGCACTATCGGCGCGCCGCTCGCGCTGGTGGCGGGCATCGGCTATCTGACCCTCGGCCATCGGCTGGGAATGAACCTGCGTCCGGTGCTGCTGATGCTGGAGAAAGTTAAAGAGTGGGTGATGCTCGACATCTACCTGATAGGTATCGCAGTGGCCTCAATTAAAGTGCAGGACTACGCCTCGCTGGAGGTGGGTTACGGGTTAGCCGCCTACCTGACGCTCACGCTGCTAAGCCTGCTGACCCTGATCCACCTCAACGTCGAGCAACTCTGGGAACATTTCTATCCGCAGAAGCAGAATATGCGCGCGCACGACAGGCTGCAGGTCTGCCTCAACTGCCATAATACCGGCGAGCCAGACGCGCGCGGCCGCTGTCCACGCTGCCATACGCCGCTCGACTTCCGGCGTCGCCATAGCCTGCAAAAATCCTGGGCGGCGCTGATCGCCTCGATCGTGCTGCTGATCCCCGCCAACCTGTTGCCGATTTCCGTGGTCTACGTGAACGGTTCGCGACGCGAGGACACCATCTTTTCCGGCATCCTCGGCCTGGCCTCCGGCAATGTTCCGGTGGCGGCGGTGGTGTTTATCGCCAGTATTCTGGTGCCCTTCACCAAAGTGCTGGTGATGCTGACGCTGCTGCTCAGCATTCACTTCCGCTGCAAACAGGGGCTGAAAACCCGCATTCGCCTGCTGCGGGTGGTGACCTGGGTGGGGCGCTGGTCCATGCTGGACCTCTTTGTCATTTCATTAACCATGTCGCTGGTCAATCGCGATCAGCTGCTGGCTTTTACTATGGGACCCGCCGCGTTTTACTTTGGTGCGGCGGTCATCCTGACCATTATGGCCGTTGAGTGGCTCGACAGCCGCCTGCTTTGGGATGCACATGCACAAAACGCCGACTACACCGACTAACGCCACGCTGCGCAGCAAGCGTAAAATTTCTCCATTCTGGCTTCTGCCGATCATCGCCATGCTGATCGCCGGCTGGTTGCTCTGGACCAACTATGAAGAGCGCGGCACGGTGATCACCATTAACTTTCAGTCGGCAGACGGCATCGTGCCGGGCCGCACGCCCATCCGCTATCAGGGCGTGGAGGTCGGCACCGTGCAGGGCATCAATCTGAGCGACGACTACCGCACCATTCAGATTAAGGCGAGCATCAAGAGCGACATGAAAGAGGCGCTGCGCGAAAACACCGAGTTCTGGCTGGTGACGCCGAAGGCGTCGCTGGCGGGCGTTTCGGGTCTCGACGCGCTGGTGGGCGGCAACTATATCGGCATGATGCCGGGCAGCGGCAAGCCGCGCGAAAACTTTGTCGCGCAGGATACCCAGCCGAAGTATCGCGTCAATACCGGCGAGCTGCTGATCCACCTGCACGCGCCCGACCTCGGCGCGCTCAACTCCGGCTCGCTGGTTTACTATCGCAAGATCCCGGTGGGCCGCGTCTATGACTACAGCATCAACAGCAAGACGGACGGCGTTACCATCGACGTGCTGATCGAGCGCCGCTTCAATAATCTGGTCAAAACCAACAGCCGCTTCTGGAACGTATCGGGGCTGAATGCCGACGTCAGCCTGAGCGGCGCGAAGGTAGAGCTGGAGAGCCTGGCGGCGCTGGTCAACGGCGCTATCGCCTTCGACTCGCCGGAAGATTCGCCGCAGGCAAAAACCGACCAGAACTACACACTCTATCCCGATTTGGCGCGTAGCCAGCGCGGCGTGGTGGTCACGCTCGATCTGCCCGACGGCAATAACCTGAAAGCGGGCCGCACGCCGCTGATCTATCAGGGGCTGGAGGTCGGCAGCCTGACTAAACTCAACCTGCTGAGCGGCGGCAAAGTCACGGGCGAGCTCACCCTCGACCCGTCGGTAGTCAGCCTGATGCGCAGCGGTACGCGCATTGAGATGCGCAGCCCGAAAGTGAGCCTGACCGATACCAACCTCAGCAGCCTGCTGACCGGCAATACGCTTGAGCTGGTGCCGGGCGACGGCGAGCCGCAAAGCCACTTTACCGTGCTGCCCGCCAACGAGTCGCTGCTGCAGAAGCCCGACGTGCTGACGGTGAAGCTCAGCGCGCCGGAGAGTTACGGCATCGATGCCGGTCAGCCGGTGATGCTGCACGGCATGAAGATCGGTCAGGTGATTTCGCGCGAGCTGAATGAGAAAGGTATTCAGTTCACGGCGGCGATTGAGCCGGCCTATCGCAACCTGGTGCACGGCGACAGCAAGTTTATCGTCAATAGCCGACTCGACGTGAAATTCGGCCTCGACGGCATGAAGGTGCTGGGTGCCAGCGCGCGCGAATGGGTCGACGGCGGCATCCGCCTGGAGCCGGGCAGCCAGGGTGCGGTGAAATCCGCCTATCCGCTGTTTGCCGACGCCGAAAAGGCGGAGGAAGGCATTACTGGCGACCGCCCTTCGACAACGCTGACGCTGACCGCCAATAGTCTGCCGGACGTGCAGGCCGGTTCGGTGGTGCTTTACCGCAAATATGAAGTGGGCGAAATTGTCAACGTCACGCCGCGCGCCAGCGCCTTCGATATCGCCGTGCATATCAAGCCGGAGTACCGCAAGCTATTGACCAGCGAGAGCGTGTTCTGGGCGGAAGGCGGCGCGCGCGTGCAGCTTAACGGCAGCGGCCTGACCGTCCAGGCATCGCCGCTGAACCGGGCGCTGCGCGGCGCAATCAGCTTTGACAATATGAGCGGCGCGGCGACCGCCAAAGGCAGCAAACGCACGCTTTATCCTTCTGAGACGGCGGCGCGCGCGGTAGGCAGCCAGATTACGCTGCATACCTATGACGCCAGCAAACTGTCGCAAGGCATGCCAATTCGCTATCTGGGCATCAATATCGGCCAGGTCGAGTCGCTGTCGCTCAGCCAGGATAACAATCAGGTAGTGGCGAAGGCGGTGCTCTATCCAGAGTATGTACAGGATTTTGCGCGTAGCGACAGCCACTTCTCGGTTGTGTCGCCTGAAATCTCTCCGGCTGGCGTCAACCATCTGGAGACGCTGCTGCAGCCTTACGTCAACGTCGATCCTGGTAAAGGGCGTCCGGCGCGAATTTTTGAGCTGCAGGAGAGCACCATTACCGATTCACGCTACTTGAACGGGTTAACGATCTATGTTGATGCCGCCGAAGCGGGCTCGCTCTCTGTCGGCACACCTGTGCTGTTCCGCGGCGTCGAGGTGGGCACCGTTACCGGAACCGCGCTAGGCAATATGGCGGACCGCGTGCAGATTGCGCTGCGCATCAGCAAGAAGTATCAGCATCTGGTGCGCAACAACTCGGTGTTCTGGCTGGCGTCAGGCTATAACCTCGACTTCGGCCTGATCGGCGGGGTGGTGAAAACCGGCACCTTCCAGCAGTTTATTCGCGGCGGCATTCAGTTCGCCACCCCGGCGACAGTGCCGCTGGCGCCGCAGGCGGGCGCGGGCAAGCATTTCCTGCTGCAGGATGAGGCGCCGAAAAACTGGCGCAACTGGGGAACAGCGATCCCTGAGCCGCGGCAGTAATCTCGTCAGCCGTCTGACTCCCTTTCAGACGGCTGACGCATCAACGGCGCGGGTGCGACCAGCCAAAGAGCGAAACGTCACGCGCCAGCGCCTTATCTGCCCGCTACCTTTTCTGTGCTACACTGCCGCCCTTGTTTTTGACCTCAACGCCTTACCTGGAACCTGCCGTGGCCGACCTTTTTCCTTCTGACTTCCTTCAACTGATGCGCGACGCCCTGCCCGACGATGCTGAACTGCAGCGCTTTATCGCCATTAGCCAGCAGCCGCTGCGCCGCTCTATCCGCGTCAATACGCTAAAAATCAGCGTCGCCGATTTCCTTGCTCAGACGGCGAGCTATGGCTGGCGGCTGACGCCGGTGCCCTGGTGCGCGGAAGGTTTCTGGATTGAGCGGGATGACGAGAGCCTGCCGCTCGGCAGCGTGGCGGAGCATCTCAGCGGCCTGTTTTACATTCAGGAAGCGAGCTCAATGCTGCCGGTCAGCGCGCTGTTCGATGGCGTACCCCAGGCGCAAACGGTGATGGATATGGCGGCGGCGCCGGGTTCGAAAACCACGCAGATAGCGGCGCATATGCAGAACCGCGGCGCCATTCTCGCTAACGAGTTCTCCTCCAGCCGCGTCAAGGTGCTGCACGCTAACGTCAGCCGCTGCGGCGTCAGCAACGTGGCGCTGACCCATTTTGACGCGCGCGTTTTTGGCCCGGCGCTGCCGGAGCGTTTCGACGCCGTGCTGCTGGACGCCCCCTGCTCGGGTGAAGGGGTGATACGCAAAGATGCCGACGCGCTGAAAAACTGGTCGCTGAGCAGCACCGAGGCTATCGCCGCTACGCAGCGCGACCTGCTGGAGAGCGCGTTTCATGCTCTGAAGCCTGGCGGCATGCTGGTCTATTCCACCTGCACCCTTAACCAGATTGAAAATCAGCAGGTCATTGCCTGGCTGCTGGCGCGCTATCCGCAGGCGGTAGAGGTCGTTTCGCTCGATGCGCTCTTCGCGGGCGCAGGAGAGGCGTTGACGCCGGAAGGGTATCTGCACGTTTTCCCGCAGCTTTTCGACAGCGAAGGCTTTTTCGTGGCGCGCCTGCGTAAAACCGACTCGGTGCCGCCGCTGCCCGAGCCTGGCTATAAGCTGGGCAAGCTGCCTTTTACGCCGCTGAATAAAAAGGCGGCGGCGGAGGTGACTCAGGCCGCAGCGTCGGTGTGCCTGCAGTGGGGCGACGACCTGACGCTGTGGCAGCGCGACAAAGAGATTTGGCTGTTTCCCGAGGCGATTACGCCGCTGCTTGGCAGCGTGCGCTTCTCCCGCATCGGCATCAGGCTGGCCGAAACCTTTGCTAAAGGCTATCGCTGGCAGCATGAGGCGGTTGTCGCCCTGGCACAGCCGGAGGCGGCGCGGACGTTTGAGCTGAGTACCGACGAGGCGCTGGAGTGGTATCGCGGCCGGGATATCTTCCCTGATACGCCGCCGCAGCGTGATGAGGTGATTGTCACCTACCAGCAGCAGCCGATTGGCCTGGCGAAACGCGTCGGCAGCCGCATTAAGAACAGCTACCCGCGCGAGCTGGTACGCGACGGCCGTCTGTTCCGCTAAGCCTTACTGCAGCTGTATCAGCGTCAGCCGGTTGCCGAACACCGCGCCGGTATCGATATAGTGCAGGTTGCCCGATTCCAGCGGATGCTGCAGCGGCGTATGGCCGAAGTAAAAAGCATCCGCCCCCGCAATTTTTTCCGCATCGCCCGTTTGCAGTCGGGTGATGCGCTCGCGATCCCACACCACTTTCTCCCAGTCCAGCGGCTGCTCCCACGCATAGCGCTCCGCCGGATAGTCTGCGTGCGCCACGACCACGATGCGATCCGCCAGCTGCAGGTGCAGGATCAGCGGCAGGCTCTCTACTTTTCTTAGCGCATGGCGCGCCGCAATCAGCCTGTCGCCCGTCAGCTTATAGAACCAGTCGCCGCCGTTCATTATCCAGTTAAGCGAATCGTGACACTGTAACGCATGCAGCGCCATCTCTTCGTGATTTCCTCGTACACAGCGGAACCATGGCGCATCAAGCAGCGCTAAACAGCCAGGACTATCAGGCCCACGATCGATTAAGTCGCCAACGGAAATCAGTAAATCGCTTTCTTTATCAAAAGCGTTTTCCAGCAGCAGCGCGTCCAGCTGGCGCCGGCAGCCGTGCAGGTCGCCGACAATCCAGATGTTTTGCCAGTTTTCACCGTTTAGGTACTGGTAGTGCATTTTTGATTCCGCTTGTTAATAACAGGTTTACTTATTGCGGGTTAAAGTATAGCCGGTCGCATCTTCAGGGAGGCGTGATGAATAGCCGTAAACAATTTATCAGCGTGTTAGTGCTTATCTTCCTTGGCAGCCTGCTGCTGCTGGAATCACTGGCTCGCCTCGTGCATCTGCTGTTTGTCGGCTGACAGGCCGAACGCAATGCTTTCTCTCCTCTACTCAGATTTTCCGTACGCTTTGCCGGTAAAAGCGCCAGCGATTGGCGATTACTGTTCAGATATCAGGATGTTTCCGACAGACGAAACTGCGTTAGTGTGACATCTCAGCCCGTCCACAATGTGGAGCAGATACACACAGCAAAGGAGGGATGGCTGATTACCTCTGGTCAGGAGAATAAGAATGGTCGCTGAAACGCTTGATAATGTAAGTTTTAACCTTGATTCTCTCGAAAACGCAGCATTAGAAATCTGTAAAACCAAAGGAATGCTGGGCATGCTGTTGGCGTCGGTTTCAACAGATATTCAGCAATCCTATTTCCAGCTGCTGCGCGAGTCCGGTTTTGATGACGAACTGGTCTGGCTGCAGCAGGTTCTCGATACCAAATAAGTGATTCAGTTAACCCCGGCGCAGGCTGGGGTTTTTCATTTCTGGCGCCGCGGCAGGTAAAGAACCGCTTTTTGAGTGGCGTCGAAAAAAATATTTTTCGCCGCTCTGATTTAGAGTGGCACGAAAGTCACTGGCGCCGCTGAAGCAATAGTTCATTTTTTAGCAAGCGTCAGATGCGCCCAATCTGCAGAGTGCCTGTGTCCTTCCCTGGACAGCGTGCGATTAAGGTTTTAACGCGGGCGGAACGGTGCCCGAGAGCTCCTGCTCGCTTTGCGCGCCCGAGCCCGGACGGGCATGGCCCAGCAGCGGCTCATCGCCCAGCAGCTCAGGTTTCTCTTTCGCGGTGAACTGGGCTTTGCCGTCAAATGATGGGCCTTCGCACCAGCGGCCTTTTGGCAGCGGTTTATCCAGCGAGGTATTAAGCACATAGTAAGCATGCTCGCTGGCCTCTTCGCTTTGCGGAAAGCTGTTCGGTATCGGCAGCGAAGCGTTAAGCCCGCCCATCTCTTCAATTACCGCCAGCCACTGCTGTTGATGCAGGGTGTCGCGGGCAATCAGGAAGGATAGAAAATCCTTCATGCCGGTATCTTCAGTGAGATTATAGAGGCGGGTCGCCAGTACGCGTCCTGTCGCTTCCGCCGTAACGTTGGCCAGCATATCCGCCGCTACGTTGCCAGACGCGTAGATATGGCTCATGTCGAAAGGCACGCCGTTAGCGTTGACCGGCAGCGCCGCCAAACCTGATGAAAGGATGTGGCGCGGGTTCATCCCGCCCAGTACCGCATTGACCACCGGATCTTTCGCCGACGCTTCCTGGTAGGAGAGCGGCGCGCCTTCCAGATTGAGCGCCACGGCATGCGCCAGCATTTCGATATGCGCCAGCTCTTCGGTTGCGGTAGAGATCAGCAAATCGCGGATGCGCGCATCGCCGCGCGCGCCCATCGCCTGGAAGAAGTACTGCATCGCCACACGGATCTCCCCTTCCACGCCGCCGATCGCCTGCTGCAAAAGCATGGCGAATTCCGGATCCGGCTTATCGACGCGTACGGGGTATTGAAGCTTTGAAGAATGGTGAAACATAATTATCTCCTGGCTTGTTGAAAAGAATAAGCCAGAAAAGCCTGGAAGAGACTGGCGGAAAATGAAAGCGTGCCCGTAACGACAGACAGGAAATATAAGCGGCCGGAAGCGGCATCAACTCATTTATATTAATCGCTTAGCTATAGCCCGTTTAAATTTCACTTTTTGGGATGAAACTGCAGCTTTACACCAATACACTCAATCTTTGTCGGGATTACTTTTCCGCCAGGTTGAAAGATACTCACTCTTAAACGAAGCGCGTTGTGAACGTCACATTGTACATCGGTAACTGCTTATCAGCTTTATCAGAAAAAAAATTGAAAGCGGAGATAAATGCTTTACCGCATGCGCTCTGACCCGCGTTGCCGCTTGTTCTCGCAAACGGCAGGTTCGCCACTGGAAGAAGAGGCGAAAGAACGTGCAAATCCTTTACACCTTAACAGTCGCCAAAAGGATATCAGGAAAGCCTGTCAGAATCTGAATGCGCTTTTTCTATCAGACGAGTACTTTTTTCAGTATAAACAGTATGGTTATCACCAACATTCTTATTAACAAAACTCATCGCGCCAACCGTGACGTTATTACCGATGCGTAACGCGTCGCCAATTACGCAGCTATTCGAACCCAGAAAAAAGTTATCGCCGATTATAATTTTTCCCTGTTCATTCTTACCCACGCTGCCTGTTACGCAGTTTTGTGTCAGCTTCATATTTTTCCCCGCCACTACACGCTTTGTGACGACCACGCCGACATGATGCGCAATCGTCAGTCCTTCACCAATGGTCGCGCCTGGCATAATATCGCAGCCAAAATTCTTTTTAATACGATTATGAATGCGATAGGCCATTCTTTTATGCCCATTAACGTAAAGATGGTTAGCCAGCCGCCACCAGAACACATATTTTAAACCAGGCTTATTCTTCAGTCGTGTGTAAATACGCCAGACGCTAAAAGACTTGTTAAGGCCTATCACTTCAACATGCCAATAGCGCAGCAGTTGCTGTAAGCTTTCTTTTTCTACTGATTTTTTAGCCATGAATAAGCGCTTTAAAGAATATTATCAACGTGCTTACCTTAACCGTTCTGCTCTTTACAGACAACACCTGTAGGCTGTGTACTGATTGAATCATTCGATCAGCAGGTTAACTAATCCAGGACATAATGTATCGGCTTTTTAAATTTTGCCGAGGAGTGAAAAATAAGCTTTAACAGAAACGTAAAATGAAAGGTTAAATAAAATCACAACAGGGCAGCCCAATCTGCGTGCCAAAAAGCAAACAAAAAAAGACCGAACACGATTCCTGTATTCGGTCCAGGGAAATGGCTCTTTAAGAGCCGTGCGCTAAAAGTTGGCATTAATGCAGGCGATGACGCCTTGCAACTTAAGGTTAGCCCACGATTGCGGAAATGCCAGCGAACGGCCGGACAGAGGCGATCCGCAGGATCAGATTGTGATCCTGACGGCAGAATCAGCGAAATCAGGCGCGAAAAACGCTCGCGCCTCGGCAGGATTATTTATCACACAGCGCCTGAGTACGCTCAATGATCGGCTGCAGGCTCATCATCTGGCCCGGGTGCGCTTTATCTTCCGCCTGGATAACGGAGATGGGCTGCGCTTTTACCTGCCCGGCCTTTACGCGCGCTTCCGCTTTATCGTTAAGCGGATACTGCATCAGCGTGCTGGGGTTGATGGCGAACAGCGAACCATCTTTCTCGCAGCTCAGCATCACCTCTTCACGGCTAAAGGGCCACGCCGCCTTACCTACCTCGAAGCGGCTGACGGTGATAATTTCAGACGCCAGCGCCTGGCCACCGAGAGATAACAACAGCATTGCGGGGATCACTTTTTTCAGCAAAATAGCCTACCTTTTACTCAGTCAAAACGGGTCACACTCAGGCTGGCGACAGCGTAGCAAAGACGCTGACCAGACCAACCACTGCGCATGCCAGCAGCAGCTCAAGCTGCGTCATGCGAATAAATTTTTGTTGCGCGCCCGAGCCTGCCAGGCGAAAGCGCGGCACCAGCACGTAACGATTGCACAGCGCGATAGCGACCATAAACGCCACCAGCGCCGCCTTAGCCACCAGCAGTTCGCTATACAGGCTGCCGTGCCACTGCCGAGGCCAGCCAGCGATCAGCAGCCCATTCACTACGCCGGTGCATAATGTTACCGCAACGGCCAGATGGCCGTAGCGTGAAAAGCGCATCATGGCGCGAATCGCATCGCTGCGGCGATCGATCTGCCGCGCCTCACGCATCAGGATCAGCAGCGGCACTAAACCGCCCGCCCAGAAGGCCGCGCCAACAAGGTGCAGCGCATGGTTTATCTGCTGCAGCGCGCCCGTCATCCCTTCCCGCATCGCCGCATGGCCGATTAGCGCCATACAACCCAGCTGCAGCAAGGCGCCGATCAGCCACGCCCGCTGTCGCGCGCTGTCTTTCAACAGACTCGCCAGCAGCGTGAGGCCAGCCAGCCCTGTTTCCCACTGCCACACCGTGCCGAAGCGCGTGCTCAGCACCGCGCGCCAGATCTCACTGTCGGTCAGTTTGCGCCAGTCACCACTCATCAGCGCCAGCTGGGTCGCCAGCATCAGCAGTGCGCTGACCAGCGCCAGCCAGACGCTACCGCGCATCAAGGCGCCAAGACGCTGCCCGAGCGCATGGCGATAGCGCGCGGGCGCTAACAGCACGGTATAAAACGCACTGCCCGCGAGCAGCATCACGGCGGCAAAATGGAGCGCGCGCAGCAGGATCCACAGCGAGGTCACGATTTATTTTACGCTAAAGCGGTAGCTGCCCTGGGTCTTATGTCCGTCCACCGACAGCACATGCCAGTTAACCTGATAGTCGCCCGCCGTCAGCGGTTTTTTCAGCGGCAGGATCAGGCGGCTGTGCTGCTGCGCATCCCGCTGCGCTTTCTCGCTGGCCACAGGCTTTTGACTGGCGTCAAGCAGCACTACCCCGCTAAATGCGGGCTCAATGTCCTCGGTGAAGCTCAGCGTCAGCGCCTGCGGCGAGGCATCGAGCGCGGCATTGGCGGCCGGTTGAGATGCTTTGAGGTGGGCATGCGCCAGCACCGCCTGGCTCACTAACAACAGCGAGGCGGCAACGCCTGACAAGATTGTTCTTTTTTGCATGGGATCATCCTTTTAGCCATCGTACTAGCGGCAAATGTGGGCAAGGATACGCTGAGGCTTTTCAGGTGTCGAGGGCCAGCAATGCTATCCTTTGCCCTTGATTCAGGCCGGGATAAGCATTATTTTTGCCCCCTGTCTTCAGGAGATCCCCATGAGTCAAAACCTCGCCCTGCTTTCTCAGGAAGAGAAAGATAAAGTCAACGTTGAACTGGCCGCAGCGGGCGTGGCGTTCAAAGAGCGCTACAACATGCCGGTCGTGGCCGAAATGGTTGAATATGAGCAGCCCCCTGCGCTGCGCGACTGGTTTCGTCAGCGCCTGATGCACTATCGCCAGGCGTCGCTGAACTTCTCGCGCCTGCCCTACGAACCCAAACTGAAATAAATCATGCTACGCGTAATTGATACCGAAACCTGCGGGCTCCAGGGCGGCGTGGTCGAGGTGGCGTCGGTCGACGTCATCAACGGAGAGATCGTCAATCCGATGAGCGACCTGATCTTGCCGGACCGCCCTATTAGCCGTCAGGCGATGGCCGTACACCGCATTACCGAAGCCATGGTGGTGGGCAAACCCACGATTGAAGAGGCGATTGGCCGCTATCACGGCAGCCCTTTCTATGTCGCCCATAATGCCAGCTTCGATCGCCGCATGCTGCCAGAGATGCATGGCGACTGGATCTGCACCATGACGCTGGCGCGCAAGCTATGGCCAGGCATTAAGTACGGCAACCAGGCGCTGCGCCACAGCCTTAAGCTGGAGGTGACACCGCCCGCCGATCTGCACGCGCACCGCGCGCTGTACGACTGCTACGTCACCGCCGCACTGCTGATCCGCATAATGGAGATTTCCGGCTGGGATGCCGGGCAGATGGCGCAACACTGCCAGCCCGCCAGCGTGACGGGCGACGTGCTGCCCTTCGGTAAATATCGCGGCCAGAGCGTCGCCGCCATTGCGCGTAAAGATCCGCGCTATCTGCGCTGGGTGCTGGAGAACGTGCGCGATCTGCGCCCGCCGCTGCGGCAGGCGCTGCGCAAATATCTGAGCGACGATCAGTAATCGCGCTGCGGCGGCAGGCTGCCCTGCGCCAGCGCAATCAGGAACGTCAGCTCCAGCGCGATGCCCTCATAGGATTTATAGCGCCCCGACTTACCGCCGTGACCGGCATCCATATCCGTACAGAGCATCAGCAAATGGTTGTCGGTCTTCAGCGCGCGCAGTTTCGCCACCCACTTCGCCGGCTCCCAGTACTGCACCTGCGAGTCATGCAGCCCGGTCGTCACCAGCATATGCGGGTACTCCCTGGTCTCGACATTGTCGTAGGGGCTGTACTGACGAATATAGCCATAGTAGTCGGCGTCGTTTGGGTTGCCCCATTCGTCATATTCGCCGGTAGTAAGCGGAATTGACTCATCCAGCATCGTGGTCACCACGTCGACAAAGGGCACCTGCGCCACCACGCCGTTAAACAACGTCGGCGCCATATTAATCACCCCGCCCATTAACAGACCGCCTGCGCTGCCGCCCATGGCATAGAGCTGTCCAGGCTGGCCGAATCCCTTTTTTACCAGCGCCTGGGTAACGTCGATAAAATCGGTGAAGCTGTTCATTTTGTTAAACAGGCGGCCGCCGTCATACCAGCTCTGCCCCAGTTCACCGCCGCCGCGCACGTTGATCAGCGCATAGACGAAACCGCGATCGAGCAGGCTAAGCCGGCTGACGCTGAAGTCCGCCTCCATATTGCTGCCGTAGGCGCCATAGCCGTAAACCAGTAGTGGATTTTTGCCCGGCTGATAGTGTTTGCGGTGATAGACCAGCGACACCGGTACTTCGGTACCGTCGCGGGCCGTGAGCCAGTGGTGCTCGCTTTTGTAGTTGTCGGGGTCAAAGTTGCCCACCGCGCTCTGCTTGAGAATGCGCCGCTCGCCGGTATCCATATCGAGTTCAAACAGCGTGGTCGGCGTGGTCATCGAGCCGTAGCCGTAGCGCAGTTTGCTGGTTTCCGGCGACGGGTTGAACGCCAGCCAGGTCACATAGGTCGGATCGTCGAAGGCGATGCCGGTTACCTCGCCGGTCTGCCAGTGGATCTGACGCAGGCTGGTCAGGCCGCGCTGCCGCTCCTCCACCACCAGCCAGTCACGAAACAGCTGGAAGTCCTCCATGACCACATGGTCGCGCGGCTTGATCAGCGTTTCCCAGCGCGACTCGTCCAGCCAGCGCGTGCGGTAGAGGCCGAAGTTTTTCCCCTCGCGGTTAGAGCGGATATAAAACTGATGCTCATAGTGATCCAGGCTGTATTCATGATCCTTGCGGCGCGGCAGGAAGATCTGCGGCGCGGCGTCGGGAAAGCCGGCGTCGATGAGCTGGATCTCGCTGCTGTTGGTGCTGAATAGCGCGATCAAGATAAAGTGTTCGGAGGTGGTTTTATGCACGCTGAGATGATAGGTGTCATCCTGCTCTTCATACACCAGCCGATCGTCGCTCTGCGGCGTGCCGAGCTCATGGCGCCAGACCTGATAGGGCAGCAGCGTTTGCTCATGCTTGCGCACGTAATAGAGCGTGCGTGAATCATTCGCCCAGGCGAAGCTGGAGGAGGCGTTGTTCAGCACCTCCGGATACCAGCTCCCCTTCTCCAGGCAGCGAAAGCGAATGCCGTACTGGCGCCGGGAGAGAAAATCTTCCGCCAGCGCCATCACCTTGTTATCAGGGCTGATGTTGAGCGATCCCATGGTGTAAAACTCGCTGTGCGAGGCGCGCTGATTGGCGTCCAGCAGCAGTGTCCACTCATCGGTCACGGCGCACTCGGCAGGCTGGCGGTAGTAGGCGGCATATTCGTTACCGCTCTCATAGCGGCTCTGATAGCGGTAGCCATTGTGCACATAGGGAACGGAATGATCCTGCGGCGGCAGGCGATCGACGATCTCTTTTAAAATATGGTTCTGCAGCGGCTGCTGTGTCGCCATGATCTGCTTGCCGTAGTTGTTTTCGGCGCGCAGATAATCCAGCACCTCTTCATTCTCGCGCCTGTCGTCGCGCAGCCAGTAGTAATCATCCACGCGCGTTTCGCCGTGGAGGGTCATTTCATGCGGAATTTTTTTTGCGATGGGGGCCTGCATGCTCTCTCTCCCTGTTATTCATATCCTCTAAGGGTGGCATCAGGTGGCGGGGAAGCCAAATTTTTGTCGCTAACGCGTTGTTATTGCGACCGCAAAGCGCGGTCGCGGCGGGTTTATTCTGCCGGAATGCGCGCTTTTTGTTCACGCAGGTCGTTTTCAATGCCGTCGCGCACATCCTGCGGGATCTTCAGCGCGTCGCCGAGCGCCGTGAGATAGCTGCGTTCCATAAAATGATCCACATCGATAGCGGCGCAGCTGAGGAAGTAGAGTTCCAGCGCTTCATCCTCGTTTTTCACGTCGGCGGCCAGCCAGGCGGGATCCAGCGGCCGATTGATCGCTTTCTGGATCAGCGCTTCCGCCTCCTGACCATAGCCCGCCTCATGGATGCTGCGCTCGATGGCGGCGCGCTCGCGATCGTCGATATGCCCGTCGCTTTTAGCGGCAAACACCAGCGCCGTTACCAGACGCTCGGCACGCTGATCGGCGGGCGTCTGCAGCTCGCCGAAGCCAGGTTCGGCCTGGTGCGTCTCGCGCACGCGCTGTTTATATTTGTTCCACAGCACCGCGCCAGCCGCCGCGCCACCGCCGATAATCAGCGCTTTGCCGCCATACTCGGTTAACAGCTTGCGCGACTTTTTGCTGGCGATGAGCAAGCCTGCCAGGCCGCCCAGCGCGCCCGGCGCCAGCATATCGTTTAAACCTCCGTTGCCGCCGCTGTGCCCTTTCTTCGCTAGCAGCGACTGAAGCTGTTGCAACAGGTTGTTCATCATTCACTCCTTTTTCAGCGATAAGGGCTCTACTCTGCCCGACCAGGCGTCAGTTAACGTCAAGGTGCGAAAAGAGAGGCAAAGCCGCAGAGGATGAGAACGCAAACGTTTTCGTTTATACTGCGCGCGCGTTTTGACTCACAGGTGAAATTATGACGACTCTTGGAACTGCGCTGCGTCCGGCTGCGACGCGTGTCATGCTGTTAGGCTCGGGTGAGCTGGGTAAAGAAGTGGCACTGGAGTGCCAGCGACTGGGTGTGGAAGTGATTGCCGTAGACCGCTATGCCGACGCGCCCGCGATGCATGTGGCGCATCGTAGCCACGTGGTAAACATGCTTGACGGCGAGGCGCTGGCCGCGCTGATTGCGCAGGAAAAGCCCGATTATGTAGTGCCTGAAATCGAAGCGATCGCCACGGATAAGCTGCTTGAGCTTGAGCAGCAGGGTCAGCGCGTGGTGCCGACCGCGCGCGCCGCGCGCCTGACCATGAACCGCGAAGGCATTCGCCGCCTCGCGGCGGAAGAGCTGTCGCTGCCCACCTCCCGCTACCGCTTCGCCGACAGCCAGGCGAGCTTTGAGGCAGCAGCGGCGGAGATCGGCTTTCCCTGCATCGTCAAGCCGGTGATGAGTTCGTCAGGCAAAGGCCAGAGCTTTATTCGCGACGCCAGCCAGCTCAGCAGCGCCTGGGCGTACGCGCAGCAGGGCGGACGCGCCGGCGCAGGCCGCGTCATTGTCGAAGGCGTGGTGAAATTCGATTTTGAAATTACGCTGTTGACCGTAAGCGCGGTGGACGGCCTTCACTTCTGCGCGCCAATCGGCCACCGACAGGAGGATGGCGACTACCGCGAATCCTGGCAGCCACAGCAGATGAGCGATGTCGCGCTGCAGCGCGCGCAGGCGATTGCTGGCGACGTGGTGAAAGCGCTGGGCGGCTACGGCCTGTTCGGCGTTGAGCTGTTTGTCTGCGGCGACGACGTTATCTTCAGCGAAGTGTCGCCGCGCCCGCACGACACCGGCATGGTGACGCTGATTTCGCAGGATCTCTCGGAATTTGCTCTACACGTGCGCGCCTTCCTTGGCCTGCCGATCGGCGGTGTGCGCCAGTATGGCCCGTCAGCGTCAGCGGTGATCCTGCCGCAGCTGCACAGCCAGAACGTACGGTTTGTCAACGTGGAAGCGGCACTGGGCGCGGGTCTGCAGCTGCGCCTGTTTGGCAAGCCGGAAATCGCCGGTTCGCGCCGTCTTGGCGTCGCGCTGGCCAGCGGCGAGAGCGTCGATGACGCCGTTGCGCGGGCGATCGCCAGCGCCGCGGCGGTACAAGTCGAAGAGTAATAAAACCGCGGGTAGATCATGATGCGGTGAGCGCCCTGCTCACCGCATCATGCTTATTGCGCCCCCTCTACCGCTTCGCGCGCCAGACGCGTAATGCGATCCCAGTCGCCTGTCTCCAGCGCGTCGTTCGGCACCAGCCAGGAACCGCCAATGCAGAGCACGCTTTTCAACGCCAGATAGTCGCGATAGTTGGCGGGCGAGATGCCGCCAGTGGGACAGAAGCGCACCTGCGGGAAGGGACCGCCAATCGCCTGCAGCGCCTTAACGCCGCCGTTGGCTTCCGCCGGGAAAAATTTAAATTCGCGCAGGCCGTAATCCATACCGGTCATCAGTTCGGAAACGGTGCTGATGCCGGGGATCAGCGGCACCGGACCTTCTACCGCAGCCTTCAACAGCGGCTCGGTAATGCCAGGGCTGATAACGAACTGCGCGCCCGCTTCGGTGACTTCCTGCAACTGCTGGGTGTTAATGACCGTACCTGCGCCAACAATAGCGTCCGGCACCTCTTTAATCATCAGGCGCAGCGCCTCCATCGCCACCGGCGTGCGCAGCGTGACTTCCAGCACCCGAACGCCGCCAGCCACCAGCGCTTTCGCCATCGGCACCGCATGCTCCAGCTTGTTCACCACAATCACCGGCACCACAGGTCCAGTGGTCAGAATCTTTTCCGCACTTGTCTTCCAGTTCTTCATCAGTTCCCCTTGCTTATCCATACCGGCGTCAGCCGCGCGGCGCGCCATCAATGCGCCACTACCATACAGGATCGTCTTCCGCATCGTCTATCCGCCCGGCGCTATTTTTGAAACTGCGGTTCAGTTTCCTGAAACCCGGCACAAAAAAGCCCGCACGTGGCGGGCTACTTTCAGGATTATTCGAACTCGTTCCAGGAACGACCGTCTCGCGTGATCATTGCCACGGAGGCTACCGGCCCCCAGGTGCCCGCCTGGTAAGGCTTGGAGGAGTCGCCGTCGGCGGCCCAGGCGTCGATAATGGAGTCGACATAGGTCCATGCCGCTTCCACTTCGTCGCGGCGCACGAACAGCGCCTGAATGCCGCGCATCGTCTCCAGCAGCAGACGCTCATAGGCGTCAGCCAGATGCGACTGGTTAAAGGTCTCGGAGTAGCTCAGATCCAGCTTGGTGGTTTGCAGCTTGTGTTTGTGATCGAGGCCCGGCACTTTGTTCAAAATCTCGATATCGACGCCTTCGTCCGGCTGCAGGCGAATAGTGAGCTTGTTCTGCGGCAGTTCCGAGTAGGAATCCTTGAACAGGTTCATCTCCGGATTTTTGAAGTAGACCACCACCTCAGAGCATTTGGTCGGCAGACGCTTGCCGGTGCGCAGGTAGAACGGCACGCCCGCCCAGCGCCAGTTGTCGATATCGACGCGGATGGCCACGAAGGTTTCCGTCGAGCTCGACTTGTTTGCGCCCTCTTCTTCGAGATAGCCCGGCACTTTTTTACCCTGCACGAAGCCTGCCGTGTACTGGCCGCGCACCGTTTTTTCACGCACGTTGGTCTGATCGATACGGCGCAGCGAGCGCAGCACTTTGACTTTCTCGTCGCGAATAGCATCGGCGCTCAGGTCGGACGGCGGCGACATGGCGATCATGGTCAGGATCTGCAGCAGATGGTTCTGGATCATATCGCGCATCTGGCCAGCCTGGTCGAAGTAGCCCCAGCGTCCTTCGATGCCCACCTCTTCGGCCACGGTGATCTGCACGTGATCGATGGTACGGTTGTCCCAGTTGTTGACGAAAATTGAGTTGGCGAAGCGCAGCGCCAGCAGGTTGAGGACCGTCTCTTTACCGAGATAGTGGTCGATGCGGAAGACCTGGCTCTCGTCAAAGAATTCGCCTACCGCGTCATTGATCTCTTTTGAGGTTTCCAGCGAGGTGCCGAGCGGCTTCTCCATGACCACGCGCGCCGGTTTCGCATTCAGCTTCGCCGCGCCCAGCCCTTTGCAGATGGCGCCGAAGGTGCTGGGCGGCATCGCGAAATAGTTGATGGTGGTGCGTTTTGCCTGATCGAGCATTTTCCCGAGTTTAGGGAAGTGAGAGGTGTCGTTAACGTCGAGATTGCAGAAGTCGAGGCGGTTGCTGAGTTTATCCCACAGCGCTTCGTCAATCTTCTCCTTCATAAAGGTTTCCAGCGCTTCACGCACGACTTTGGTATAGGCTGCTTTATCCCAGTCGGCGCGTCCCACGCCGATGATGCGGGTTTCCTCGTGGATCTGTCCCGCTTTTTCCAGCTGATACAGTGAAGGCAACAGTTTCCGGCGCGCAAGATCGCCTTTGGCACCGAATATCACCAGATCGCATGCCTGGGCTGTTTGTGTTACCGCCATTTTCCTCTCCTCGTTGCAGGATGATCCCGTGGGCGTTTGCATCCTCATCCATCGGGTCCATGTTGTAATTTTCTTTCAGCACAATGTACTTATTTCAGGGGGTCAGGTAAACCGACTCCGTGCGGGTTCGCAGCCTTTACTCTGAACGGAATAAGGTGTGCCGATGTGATAGTGCGTGCGCTTTAGCCCACTCTAGCGTGAGGGCCGACAGGCGGCAAAATCGAATCCGGGTCAAATTATGACAAAAATTTTCCGCGCCATCTTATCCGTACTTGCGCGCAGTCATAGCGAACGGAGTATATTCACGCTCTTATGCCCTTTCAGCCAGCCCTTGCTGGCATCGATAAAAGCGATAACGGCCATGAATACCCTGGAAAAAATTGAGGCTCAGCTGGCGACGCTCAGCAAATCGGAACGCAAGGTCGCCGCGCGCATCCTCGCCGCCCCGCAGGAGGCGATCCATTCCAGCATCGCCCGGCTGGCGCGCGCTGCTGAGGTCAGTGAACCCACCGTTAACCGCTTTTGCCATCGGCTCGGCATGCGCGGCTTCCCTGACTTCAAGCTACAGCTGGCGCAGAGCCTGGCGCAGGGGCAAAGCTGGGCCAGTTACAACGTCAATGAGGGTGACGACACTCGTGGCTATAGCCATAAAATTTTCGACTCGGCGCTGGCCGGACTGCAGCGCGTACGCGACCGGCTCGATCTCGCCGTTGTGCAGCAGGCGGTAACGGCGCTGTTACGCGCGCAGAAGGTGGCGTTCTTCGGCCTGGGCGCCTCGGCGGTCGTGGCCCACGACGCCTTTAATAAATTTTTGCGCTTCGATCTGCCTGTCGTCTGGTCAGAGGATATTGTGATCCAGCGCATGAGTTGTATAAATAGTCGAGCGGACGACGTGTTTGTTTTAATTTCACATACAGGCCGCACGAAAAATATGGTAGAACTGGCTCGCCTCGCCGGTGTAAACGGTTCCACAGTGATCGCGATCACCTCGCCCGCTTCGCCACTGGCAGAGGTCGCCACGCTGGCGCTCACGCTTGACGTCCCGGAAGATACCGATGTTTATCTGCCAATGGTTTCCCGCCTGACGCAACTCACCGTTATCGACGTGCTGGCGACCGGCTTTATTCTTGAGCGCGGCGCCGCGTTTGGTGAAAACCTGAAGCGAGTGAAAGAGGTTTTGAAAGCGTCGCGTTTCGACAAGCCTTTCGCCATGGAAAACGCAGCCCAACAAAAAAATTAACATCACATTCACAATGTGAGTCGTATCACAGCCTCTGCTTCAGTTAGAATAATGATCACGCCCTGTCCACTTTAGGGGATACGCAAATTTGTCAACGGAGTCCTTCATGTCAAGACGTCTCAGAAGAACCAAGATCGTTACAACCCTCGGCCCGGCAACAGACCGCGATAACAACCTGGAAAAGATCATCGCCGCAGGCGCAAACGTTGTGCGACTCAACTTCTCTCACGGCACCCCAGAAGATCATCAGCTGCGCGCGAACAAAGTGCGTGAAATCGCCGCGAAGCTGGGTCGTCACGTCGCGATTCTGGGTGACCTGCAGGGACCGAAAATTCGCGTGTCGACCTTTAAAGAGGGCAAAGTATTCCTCAACGTCGGCGATCGCTTCCTGCTCGACGCCAGCCTGAGCAAAGGCGAAGGCGATAAAGAGAAAGTCGGCATCGACTATAAAGGCCTGCCGGAAGATGTGGTGCCGGGTGATATTCTGCTGCTTGATGATGGGCGCGTGCAGCTAAAGGTGCTGGAAGTTCAGGGCATGAAGGTGTTCACCGAGGTTACCGTCGGCGGACCGCTCTCCAATAACAAAGGCATCAACAAGCTCGGCGGCGGCCTGTCGGCGGAAGCGCTGACCGAGAAAGACAAAGCGGACATTATTACCGCTGCGAAAATCGGCGTCGATTATCTGGCGGTTTCTTTCCCGCGCAGCGGCGAAGATATGAATTACGCACGTCGTCTGGCGCGCGAAGCGGGCTGCGAGGCGCAGCTGGTGGCGAAAGTCGAACGCGCCGAGGCAGTTGCCACGCAGGAAGCGATGGACGATATCATTCTCGCCTCTGACGTGGTGATGGTGGCGCGCGGCGACCTGGGCGTTGAAATTGGCGATCCTGAGCTGGTTGGCATTCAGAAAGCGCTCATCCGTCGCGCGCGTCAGCTGAACCGCACCATCATTACCGCCACGCAGATGATGGAGTCGATGATCACCAATCCGATGCCGACGCGCGCTGAGGTGATGGACGTCGCCAACGCCGTACTCGACGGCACCGACGCCGTAATGCTGTCGGCGGAAACGGCCGCCGGCCAGTATCCGGCTGAAACCGTTTCCGCCATGGCGAAGGTCTGCCTGGGCGCGGAGAAGATCCCGAGCGTCAACGTCTCCAAACACCGTCTGGAAGTCACCTTCGACAATATCGAAGAGGCGATTGCCATGTCGGCGATGTATGCGGCTAACCATCTGCAGGGCGTCACCGCGATTATTACCATGACCGAGTCTGGCCGTACGCCGCTGATGACGTCGCGGATTACCTCCGGCCTGCCGATTTTCGCTATGTCCCGTCATGAGCGCACCCTGAATCTGACCGCGCTCTATCGCGGCGTAACGCCGGTCTTTTTCAACAGCGACAATGACGGCGTGGTCGCGGCGCACGATGCGATTAATCTGCTGCGCGACAAAGGCTTCCTGGTTTCGGGCGATCTGGTTATCGTTACTCAGGGCGACGTGATGGGCGCGACCGGCACCACCAATACCAGCCGGGTGCTGCGCGTCGACTGATTGCGCACCCGCTGTAGTAACGCTGCAAAAAACGCGACTGCCTGGCGGTCGCGTTTTATTTTTCTTAAAAGGAGTCTGGATGCCCCGCTATCAACCCGTCAGCAAACTGACAGCAGGCCTGCTGCTGTTTCCGCTGGCGCTGGTGCTGTTTGAATTCGCCACCTATATCGCACACGATATGATCCAGCCCGGCATGCTGCTGGTGACGCAGGAGTTCAGCGTCGGCCCGGAGTGGGTCTCGACGTCGCTGACCGCCTATCTGCTGGGCGGCGTGGTGCTGCAATGGCTGCTCGGCCCGCTCTCCGATAAATTTGGCCGCCGTCCGGTGATGCTGGGCGGCATTCTCTTTTTTATTCTGGCTTGCGTGCTGACCACCTGGGTTGGCTCAATCGAAGAATTTGTCGCGCTGCGCTTTATTCAGGGCATCAGCCTCTGCTTTATCGGCGCGGTCAGCTATGCCGCGATTCAGGAAGCCTTTGACGAGGCGCTGGCGGTGCGCGTGATGGCGCTGATGGCCAACGTCGCGCTGCTGGCGCCGCTGGCAGGTCCGCTGGCGGGTGCCGCCTGGCTGACGGTGGCGAGCTGGCGCAGTATGTTCTGGCTCTTCGCCCTGCTCAGCGCCCTCGCCTTTGTGATTTTGTGGCGCGTGATGCCCGAGACCGCCGGCGACCGCAGTCACTCCATCGCGCTGCCGCAGCTGGCGCGCACCTACTGCAAGCTGGTGCGCGACCGGATGGTGATGCTGGGCTCTTTCGCTATCGGCCTGGTATTTATTCCCATCCTGACCTGGGTGGCGCTCTCGCCGGTGATTCTGATGCATGAGGAGCAGCTGTCGCGCATGCACTATGCGCTGCTGCAGCTGCCGGTGTTTCTGGCGATGATTGCCGGGAATATTACCCTGGGCAAGCTGGCCGGACGCGTGCCTATCGAGCAGCCGGTGAAGTTCGCCGCCTGGCCGATTCTTTTGGGGTTAGGCATTGCGCTGCTGGCGAATCTGCTGGACAGCCACAGCTATCTCTTTCTGACCGCCGGGCTAAGCCTTTACGCTTTCGGCGCGGGCATGGTCAACGCCGGGCTCTATCGCCTGACGCTTTACGCCAGCGACGCGGGCAAAGGCAGCGTCGCGGCGATGCTGGGGATGATCAGCATCCTGACGCTGGCGATCGGCATCGAGCTGGCGAAAAGCGGTTATTTTAGCGGCGGCACCCCCTGGTTTAGCCTGATCAATTTCGTCAGCGGCGTGCTCTGGTTTGTGCTGGTGACGCTGTTCCTGCGCGAGCGCAAGCGCCGTGCGCAGGTGACGGCGTTATCCTGAGCCTCAAGGTGTTACTCACGAGCTGCTGCGGAAGCTGGAATGCGGGGGGCGCTATGGCACGAAGAGCAAAGCGTCCCGCGACAGGGACAAAACGCCTCAGGGATGAGGTGCATATTTGCGCGGGCCATACCGTCCCAGCGCCAGCACAGGATCGGTAAAAAGGGCCGCAGTTTCGGCCCTTTTGCTATTTACGCGGATAAAGCTCCTTGCGCTTATAGGGCTCGATATCGCCCTCTTTGCGCGTTTTCAGCAGCTTCAAAATCCAGGTGTACTGCTCGGGATGGGGACGCACGAACACCTCTACCTCTTCGTTCATGCGCCGTGCCAGCCGGTTGTCGTCGGCGTCCAGCAGATCGTCCATTGGCGGGCGAACGAAAATCTCCAGCCGGTGCGTCTCGCTGTTGTAGACCGGAAACAGCGGCACCACGCGCGCGCGGCACACCTTCATCAGGCGGCCAAGCGCCGGCAGCGTTGCCTTGTAGGTGGCGAAGAAATCGACAAACTCGCTGTGCTCAGCACCGTGATCCTGATCGGGCAGATAGTAGCCCCAGTAGCCCTGGCGCACGGAGCTGATAAAGGGTTTGATGCCGTCGTTGCGAGCGTGCATACGGCCGCCGAAGCGACGACGCACGCTGTTCCAGACGTAGTCGAGCAGCGGATCGCTCTGGTTATGAAACATCGCCGCCATCATTTGCCCTTCCGAGGCGAGCAGCATCGCGGGGATATCTACCGCCCAGCCATGGGGCACAAGAAAAATAACGTTCTGCTTCTCCGCCTGCAGCCGATCGATAATCTCGCGACCGTGCCAGTCGACGCGCTGGCGTACGCGTGCCGGATCGCGCATGCCCAGTTCCGCCATCATCGCCATCGCCTGCGGCGCAGTGGCGAACATCTCATCGACGATTTCGCCGCGCTGCGCTTCGCTCAGCTCCGGCAGGCAGTAGTAAAGATTGATTAGCGCACGGCGGCGAGCGCCTTTAGCCAGCTTTCCCGCCATTCTTCCCAGCCCGCCGAGCAGCGGATCGCGCACTTTCGCCGGCAGCAGCGCCATGCCCGCCAGCGCGCCGATCGCCAGCCAGCTGCCCCAGTATTTCGGTTTCAGGAACGAACGTTCAAAAACGGGAATAAATTCAATATTCTTTTTTTTCGGGGTTTCCATGCACTCGCCTCAATCAATGACGCGCTAATGATAGTGGCGACAGGTAATTTTGCAATCCCTGGCGCAGGGTGAAAAAAAACCGACGCGGTAAGCGTCGGTTTCGTGGCGTGGTGCGCGAACTACTCGAAGCGCAGCAGCGGCAGGTTGGTTCTCACCTGCGCCAGATAGTCGCTGCGATCTTTGCCGGTCAATCCTTCCATGCGCGGCAGCTTCGCGGTCAGAGGGTTGACCGCCTGGTTGTTAATCCAGATTTCAAAGTGCAGATGCGGACCGGTGGAGCGGCCGGTATTGCCCGACAGCGCGATGCGGTCACCGCGCTTCACTTTCTCGCCCGGCTTCACCAGCACTTTCTTCAGGTGCATATAGCGCGTCATATACTGGCGGCCGTGACGAATCGCCACATAGTTGCCCGCCGCGCCGCCGTTTTTCGCTATCACCACTTCACCGTCGCCAACCGCCAGCACGGGCGTGCCAACCGGCAGCGCAAAATCGACGCCTTTATGCGGTGCGATACGGCCCGTTACCGGGTTCAGACGACGCGGATTGAAATTGGAGGAGACGCGATACTGCTTCACGGTCGGAAAGCGCATAAAGCCGCGCGCGAGGCCCGACCCGTTGCGATCGTAGAACTTGCCGTCTTCGGCGCGGAACGCGTAGTAATCTTTGCCGCCGGAGCGCAGGCGTACGCCAAGCAGCTGGCTCTGTGCGCTTTTGCCATCGAGCATTTCACGTGACATCAGCACGCTGAACTGGTCACCGGCGCGCAGCTTGCGGAAATCCATCTGCCACTGCATCGCTTTGATCACCGCGCTCGCTTCGCTGCTGGTCAGGCCGGCGCGCTGCGCGCTGGCGGCGAAACTGCCGCGCACGTCACCTTTCAGCACGCGATTCTGCCATTCGCCTTTTTGCATCTCAGCGTGCATGGTGAACGCGCCGTTATTGCCGCGCTGGTAGGTGCGCGTTTCACGACGGTTTATCTCCCAGGTGAGAGACTGCAGGCTGCCGTCGTCGGTCAGCGTCCAGCTCAGTTGCTGGCCGACCTGAAGATTGCGCAGCGCTTTATCGCTGTTAACCAGCGCATTAATATCGCCTAGCTCAATGCCGTACTGATTCAGGGCGCTGCTCAGCGTATCGCCGGACGAGATGGTGTATTCATGCGTTCCCGCCGCGTCCGGCACATCGCTGTCGATGTCATCGGCAGGCAGTTCTTCTTCCGGTTCGGAAGTGGTTTGATCGATGGGTTCGCTGGCCTCAGGCAGCAGCGTACGCAGCTGATTTTTATCGAGTTCGATGCTTTTGACTATCGGCATCGCATCATCGGTGGGATGGTAAACGTAAGGCCGCCACACGGCGACGGCCAGCGTCACGACGGTTAAAGACCCCAGCATAACGCGGTGGGGGCGCGGCAAATTATTAAATGCGAGGGCGACAGAGCGGGCTATCTGCTGCACTTTTACCTATTCCTCATGCTCCATTCAGGCAGCTCGCATACTGGCCTGACAGCTGTGAAAGAAACTTCACGTAGCTGTCCTGACTAAGGCTGATATTTGTTCCCAGCGGATCCAGCGTGCCTTTTCGCACGTTGGTTCCCCGGGCAACCGCATCGATGACGGCTGGCCTGAATTGCGGCTCAGCAAAGACGCAAACGGCCTTCTGCTCAACCAACTGTGTTCGTATTTGATGTAGACGCTGTGCGCCCGGCTGAATTTCAGGGTTTACGGTAAAATGCCCGCTGGGCGAGAGGCCGTAGTGTTTTTCAAAATAGGTGTAAGCGTCATGAAAAACGAAATACCCTTTATTGCTGACCGGCGCGAGCTGCGCGCTAATGTGCTTGTCGGTCACCGCCAGTTCGCTTTCGAACTGCTGGAGATTCGCGTCAAGTTTTGCTTTGCTTCCGGGCATAAGTTCCAATAATTTTCCATGGATTGCAACCGCCGCTAGCCTGGATATTTGCGGTGACAACCACAGATGCATATTAAATTCGCCGTGGTGGTGGTGATGTTCCGCGCCCTCATCGCCGCTATCTCCCGGGTGAGCAGCCTCTTCGCTATGACGATCGTCATCATCTTCCCCCTTCAGCAGTAGCGGCTTGACCGCCTTCATATCAGCAATCTGAAGGTTTTTAGCCGCGGGTAATTCCGCCGCGGGCTTTGTCATAAAAGCCTCCATCTCGGGGCCGACCCACACCACTAAGTCCGCGTTTTTTATACGTTTTACGTCAGACGGACGCAGCGCGTAATCATGCTCCGACGCGCCATCCGGCAGCAGAACATCGACAGGCGTAACGCCGTCGGCGATGGCGGCAGCAATAAAGCCGAGAGGCTTGACCGAAGCGACGACATTGGCCTGCGCGGGAAGCGATAGCGAGGCGGCGAATGCCATCGCAGAAAGGGTGAAAATTGTACTCTTTTTAATGTGTAACATAATGCATCATTCCATCGTGACCTGGGGATGGGATGTGATATTATAACATTCGAAATTCTGTGCAACCTGTAAATAATATGACTTCACTCGTCACGCTTGAAAATATTTCCGTGCAATTTGCACGACGTAACGTGCTCTCTGGTATTAGCCTGAAGCTGATGCCTGGGCGCATACTGACGCTGCTCGGCCCCAACGGCGCGGGCAAATCCACGCTGGTGCGGGTGGTGCTGGGGCTGCTGGCGCCAGCCTCCGGTCAGATACAACGCGTGCCAGGCTTGCGCATCGGTTACGTGCCGCAAAAACTGCATATCGACCCGACGCTGCCGGTTACCGTCGAACGTTTTATGCTGTTGACGCGCGGCGCAAAGCGCACCGACGTAATGCCGGCGCTGAAGCGCGTGCAGGCTGGCCATCTGCTCAACGCGCCGCTGCAGAAGCTCTCTGGCGGTGAAACGCAGCGCGTGCTGCTGGCGCGCGCCCTGCTCAACCAGCCGCAGCTGCTGGTGCTGGATGAACCGACGCAGGGCGTCGACGTGAATGGCCAGGTGGCGCTCTACGATCTGATCGACCAGCTGCGCCACGAGCTTAACTGCGGCGTGCTGATGGTTTCACACGATCTGCACCTGGTGATGGCGAAAACCGACGAGGTGCTCTGTCTGAATCACCATATCTGCTGCTCCGGCACGCCGGAAGCGGTGTCGCAGCATCCCGAATTTATCGCCATGTTTGGCCCGCGCGGCGCGCAGCAGCTGGCGATCTACCGCCATAACCATAATCATCGTCACGACCTTCAGGGACGTATCGTTTTACGCAGAGGACAGGGTCCATCATGATTGAGTTGTTACTACCGGGCTGGCTGGGCGGCGTGATGCTGGCGCTGGCGGCCGGTCCGCTGGGTTCGTTCGTGGTCTGGCGCAAAATGTCCTACTTCGGCGATACCCTGGCGCACGCCTCGCTGCTGGGCGTCGCCTTCGGCCTGCTGCTGAACGTTAATCCTTACTACGCCGTTATCCTCGTCACCGTCTGCCTGGCGCTGGGGCTGGTGTTTCTGGAACGCCGCCCGCATCTGGCGATCGATACCCTGCTGGGCATTATGGCGCACAGCGCCCTGTCGCTCGGTCTGGTGGTGGTGAGCCTGATGTCGGGCGTGCGCGTCGACCTGATGGCCTATCTGTTTGGCGATCTGCTGGCGGTGACGCCGGAGGATTTATGGGTGATGGGCGCGGGCGTGGCGGTGGTGCTGGCGGTGATGGCGTGGCAGTGGCGCGCGCTGCTGTCGATGACCATCAGTCCGGAGCTGGCGCAGGTGGACGGCGTGAATATCCAGCGTACCCGCCTGATCCTGATGCTGGTGACGGCGCTGACCATCGGCGTGGCGATGAAGTTCGTAGGCGCCCTGATCATCACCTCGCTGCTCATCATCCCCGCCGCCACGGCGCGCCGCTTTTCGCGCTCGCCGGAGCAGATGGCGGGCCTGGCGGTGGTAGTGGGCATTATCGCCGTCTCGGGCGGCCTGACCTTCTCCGCCTTCTACGATACCCCGGCCGGCCCGTCGGTGGTGCTCTGCGCCGCGCTGCTGTTTATTTTCAGCATGGTACGCAAGCCCGCCGTCTGATTACTCGTCGCGCGCCATGCCGAAGTGGCGATAAGCATGCTGCGTGGCCATCCGGCCGCGCGGCGTGCGCTGAATAAAGCCCTGCTGGATAAGGAAGGGCTCAATGACATCCTCAATGGTTTCCCGCTCTTCGCCAATCGCCGCCGCGAGGTTATCCAGCCCGACCGGCCCGCCGGTGAACTTGTCGATAATCGCCAGCAGCAGCTTGCGATCCATATAGTCAAAGCCTTCGCTGTCGACGTTAAGCATATCCAGCGCGCTGGCCGCGACGTTGCCGCTCATTTCACCATTGGCGCGCACTTCCGCGAAGTCGCGCACGCGGCGCAGCAGGCGGTTGGCGATACGCGGCGTGCCGCGCGCGCGCTGCGCCACTTCCCGCGCGCCCTCATCGCTCAGCGGCAGTCCCAGACAGGCGGCGCTGCGGCTGACGATGTGCTGCAGATCCGGCACGCTGTAAAACTCCAGGCGCTGCACGATGCCGAAACGGTCGCGCAGCGGCGACGTGAGCGAGCCAGCGCGCGTGGTCGCGCCGATCAGCGTAAACGGCGGCAGGTCGAGCTTAATGGAGCGCGCAGCCGGGCCTTCGCCGATCATAATATCCAGCTGGTAATCCTCCATTGCCGGATAGAGCACCTCTTCCACCACTGGCGAGAGACGGTGGATCTCATCGATAAACAGCACGTCGTGCGGTTCGAGGTTGGTCAGCATCGCCGCCAGATCCCCCGCCTTTTCCAGCACCGGGCCAGAGGTGGTGCGCAGATTGACGCCCATCTCATTGGCAACGATATTGGCCAGCGTGGTTTTTCCCAGCCCTGGCGGGCCGAAAATCAGCAGGTGATCGAGCGCATCGCCGCGCAGCTTCGCCGCCCGGATAAAAATTTCCATCTGCTCGCGCACCTGCGGCTGGCCCACGTACTCCGAGAGCAGCTTAGGGCGGATAGCGCGGTCGAGATTCTCTTCTTCGTTATAGCTGGCGGAGGAGACCAGACGGTCGGCTTCGATCATGACTTACCTCAAATGGCGGCGCGCAGAGCTTCTCGGATTAGGGTTTCGCAGTCTGCGTCAGGCTTGCCAACCTTGCTTATCATACGGCTGGCTTCCTGCGGTTTATAACCCAGCGACACCAGCGCCGCAACCGCTTCGGCCTCGGCGTCGTTGCTTTCCGGCTCGGCGTGCGGTGCGGTGAGCGTAAAGGCGGATTCGCCGGAGAAGAGGTCGCCATGCAGGCCTTTAAAGCGATCTTTCATCTCAACCACCAGACGCTCGGCCGTTTTCTTACCGACGCCCGGAAGCTTGATCAGCGCGGCGATCTCCTCTTTTTCCACCGCCGTCACAAACTGCTGCGCCGACATGCCGGACAGAATGGCCAGCGCCAGCTTAGGGCCGACGCCGTTGGTTTTAATCAGCTCGCGAAACAGCGCGCGCTCTTGTTTGTTGTTGAAGCCGAACAGCAGCTGCGCATCTTCGCGCACCACAAAGTGGGTAAAGATTACCGCTTCGTGGTTCAGTTCAGGCAGCTCATAAAAACAGGTCATCGGCATATGCACTTCATAACCCACGCCGTGCGCTTCAATCAGCACCAGCGGCGGCTGCTTTTCCAGAATATTGCCCCGTAAACGACCTATCACCTGAACGCTTCCTTAATAAACGAATGTGGCGGGATTTATAACATAAAAAAGGCTGGATGAATATCCAGCCTGAAACAGAACGCGGTGCGGCCCACTAGCCTGAGCGCAACCGTCCGCGCGTCAGCAGCAGTTTGCTGTCGCTGACGCGCGCCGCGTTCTGACTGACATGGCAGTGCGTAATGGCGATCGCCAGCGCGTCAGCGGCGTCCGCCTGCGGGTTGGCGGGCAGCTTAAGCAGCGTGCGCACCATATGCTGCACCTGGCTCTTCTCCGCGCCGCCGGTGCCGGTGACGGTCTGCTTCACCTGACGGGCAGCGTACTCAAAGACCGGCAGGTCAAGGTTGACCGCCGCGACGATCGCTGCGCCGCGCGCCTGCCCCAGCTTCAGCGCCGAATCGGCGTTTTTCGCCATAAAGACCTGCTCAATGGCGAAGTAGTCCGGGGCAAACTGGGTGATGATTTCAGTCACGCCCGCATAGATCAGCTTCAGGCGCGCCGGCAGTTCGGTGGTATTGGTGCGGATGCAGCCGCTGCCCAGATAGCTGAGCTGGCGGCCGGTCTGACGGATCACACCGTAGCCGGTTATGCGCGAACCGGGATCGATGCCCAGAATTATCGCCATGCCGACTCTCCGGTGTGCGGGCTAAAGAGGAACGCCATTACAGCGTTTCCGCAACCTCATCAGAGATCTCACCGTTATGGTAGACTTCCTGCACGTCGTCGCAATCTTCCAGCATGTCGATCAGGCGCAGCAGCTTCGGCGCCGTTTCCGCATCGAGTTCCGCTTTGGTCGACGGGATCATCGAGACTTCGGCGGTGTCCGCCTTCAGGCCGGTGGCTTCCAGCGCGTCGCGCACTGCGCCCAACTCTTCCCAGGCGGTAAAGACGTCGATCGCGCCGTCGTCGTAGCTCACCACATCTTCCGCGCCCGCTTCCAGCGCCGCTTCCATCACGCTGTCCTCATCCTGGCCCGGCGCAAAGGAGATGACGCCCTTCTTGCTGAACAGGTAAGAAACGGAGCCGTCGGTGCCGAGGTTGCCGCCGGTTTTGGTGAAGGCGTGACGCACTTCGCCTACGGTGCGGTTGCGGTTGTCGCTCAGGCACTCCACCATCACGGCAGAGCCGCCGGGGCCGTAACCTTCATAGATGATGGTTTCCATATTGGAGTCATCTTCGCCGCCCACGCCGCGCGCGATAGCGCGGTTCATGGTGTCGCGCGTCATGTTGTTGGACAGCGCTTTGTCCATGGCAGCGCGCAGACGCGGGTTGGACGCGGCGTCGCCGCCGCCCAGCTTAGCGGCGGTAACCAGTTCACGAATAATTTTGGTAAAGATTTTACCGCGCTTGGCGTCCTGCGCCGCCTTGCGGTGCTTGGTATTCGCCCACTTACTATGACCAGCCATCTTGGTTATTCTCCGATCTTTGACATCGCCCGGGCTATCTTGCTGGCGATCTCGCCTTCCGGCAGTGCTCGCACTCCTCACGTACGGAAATACGCTCCGGTTGCTGCGCGCTGGCGGTAGCCGACCTCGCTGCGCCGATAACGCCCGACGCTTTAGGTTTTGAGGTGCAGTTCTGCGGGAACGCACCAATTTTCTTTAATCCTGGCTGCCACCAAAACAACGGCGAGCAGCTAAATAAATTCTTCAATCGCCTGGCGATTGCTCCAGGACTTGGTGAGTGCTGCGGCGGCGGCAGGATCGAGCCAGCGCGCGGCGAGATGCTCGCTGAGCGTCGGCTGCCGCTCGGCGGGCAGCGCCAGCCGGAACCAGTGTTCGCGGTTGTGCGTGACGTCTGGCGCGTAGCGATGGCGATAGTGCGGAAAGATTTCGAATTCAATCTCTTTGCCGCAATCCTCCAGCGCCAGCGCCTCGCCCGCGACGTCGATGGCCAGCTCCTCCAGCACTTCGCGCCGCGCCGCCTCAAGCGGGGTTTCACCCGCTTCCAGACTGCCGGTAACCGACTGCCAGAAATCGCTGTCGTCGCGTCGCTGCAGCATCAACACCCGGCCGGTATCCTGCGCGAAAATCACCACCAGAACCGATACCGGATGCTTATACATTACTTATTCTCTGACTTTTCTTTCTTCGGCGCGATCTGAATACCGAGATCCGCCAGCGCCGCCGGGTTGGCTTCGCTTGGCGCTTCGGTCATCAGACAGGCCGCCGCGGTAGTTTTCGGGAAGGCGATAACGTCGCGGATATTCTCGGTGCCGGTCAGCAGCATGGTGAGACGATCCAGACCGAACGCCAGGCCCGCATGCGGCGGCGTGCCATATTTCAGCGCATCGAGCAGGAAGCCGAATTTCTCGCGCTGCTCCTGCTCGTTAATGCCCAGAATAGTGAAGACCGCCTGCTGCATGTTGCCGTTGTGGATACGGACGGAACCGCCGCCCACCTCATAGCCGTTAATCACCATATCGTAGGCGTTCGCCACCGCGCTCAGCGGATCGGCCGCCAGCTCCTTCGCCGACATCTCTTTCGGCGCGGTAAACGGATGGTGCATTGCCGCCAGACCGCCTTCGTCGTCCTCTTCGAACATCGGGAAGTCGATCACCCACAGCGGCGCCCAGGCGCTTTCGTTGGTGATCTGCAGGTCGCGGCCCACTTTCAGGCGCAGGGCGCCCAGCGCGTCCGCCACCACTTTGGCGCGATCGGCGCCGAAGAAGATCAGGTCGCCATCGGCCGCGCTGGTGCGGCTGAGGATCGCTTCCACGATCTCTTCGTTAAGGAATTTGGCTACCGGGCTCTGCACGCCGTTGAGGCCCTCGGCGCGCGCGTTGACCTTCATCCACGCCAGACCTTTCGCGCCATAAATCTCGACGAACTTGCCGTATTCATCAATCTGCTTGCGGCTCAGCTGTGCGCCGCCCGGCACGCGCAGCGCGGCGACGCGGCCTTTGGCGTCGTTGGCCGGACCGGCGAAGACCTGGAACTCGACATTTTTCAGCAGATCGGCGACGTCCACCAGCTCCATCGGGTTACGCAGATCGGGTTTGTCGGAGCCATAGCGGCGCATCGCGTCGGCAAAGGTCATCTGCGGGAACTCGCCGAGATCGACGCCCTTCACTTCCTGCCACAGCTGACGAATCATCCGCTCGTTGATCTCGCGCACCTGCGGCGCGGTGAGGAACGAGGTTTCGATATCAATCTGGGTAAATTCCGGCTGGCGGTCAGCGCGCAGATCTTCATCGCGGAAGCACTTCACGATCTGATAGTAGCGATCGAAGCCGGACATCATCAGCAGCTGTTTGAACAGCTGCGGCGACTGCGGCAGCGCATAGAACTTGCCTTTGTGCACGCGGCTCGGCACCAGATAGTCGCGCGCGCCTTCTGGCGTCGCCTTGGTCAGCATCGGCGTTTCGATATCGAGGAAGCCTTCGCTATCCATAAAGCGGCGCACGAAGCTGGAGATTTTCGCGCGGGTCTTCAGACGCTGCGCCATTTCAGGACGGCGCAGGTCGAGATAGCGGTACTTCAGACGCGCTTCCTCGCTGTTGACCTGATTGGAGTCGAGCGGCAGCGGCTCGGCGCGGTTGATAATGGTCAGCGCCTGCGCGAACACTTCCACTTCGCCCGTGGCCATCTCAGCGTTTTTGTTCTTTTCGTCGCGCGCGCGAACGGTACCGGTGATCTGGATGCAGAATTCGTTGCGCAGCTCAGACGCCAGCTGGAAAGCCTCCTGACGATCGGGATCGAAGAAGACCTGCACGATGCCTTCGCGGTCGCGCATGTCGATAAAAATCAGGCTTCCCAGATCGCGACGGCGGTTGACCCAGCCGCAAAGAGTGACTTGCTGACCTACATGAGACAGATTGAGCTGTCCGCAATATTCTGTACGCATAACGTATCCTTTTAACTTCGCCGCTGCTGCCTGCAGCATCAGGCCGCGTAACCTTTTGAGATGCTGCCGCAAAAAAGGCGGCCATTATAATGGAAAAAGGCAGGCAGGATAAGTAGAGCCGCGCCAAACCGCGCATTTCGTCGCCGGTTTTTCCTCATCCGGACAACCAGGCTAGTCTATAAGGCAAAACCTGCAGGAAAGGAGAAGCCGTGACGCTTCGTATTGGGCTGCCGCAGTGGCAGCATTCGCACTGGAAACGCTGGGGCATTGAGAGTCTGGCTGATTATGCCCGGCTGTTCCACTGCGTAGAGGGCAACACCACGCTTTATGCGCTGCCCGCACCCGACACCGTTCAGCGCTGGCGTGATATGACGCATGACGACTTCCGCTTTTGCTTCAAGTTTCCGCAGACCATCAGCCATCAGGCGCAGCTACAGCACACCGACGATCTGCTCAGCGACTTTCTGCGGCTGCTCGATCCGCTGGCCGACCGTATTGGAGAATACTGGCTGCAGCTGCCCGCGACGTTTGCGCCCGCGCAGCTCGCCGATCTCTGGCGCTTTCTCGACGGGCTGCCGCGCCGCTTCAGCTATGGCGTTGAAGTGCGCCATGCCGCCTTTTTCGCCAAGGGCGAGGCGGAGCGTGCCCTGAATCAGGGCCTGCAGGCGCGCGGCGTCAACCGGGTGATTTTAGACAGCCGTCCGACGCACGCCTCGACCTCGCAAAGCCCCGCTGCCCTCCACGCCCGCCAGCAAAAGCCGCGCGTGCCGCCGCATGCGGTGCGTACCGGCGAGCGGCCCATGGTGCGCTTTATCGGCAGCGACGACGTGGACGAGAGCGATCGATTTTTTCAGGTCTGGCGCGAAAAACTGGCACAATGGCAGGCGGAAAGCGACCCGCTGTTTTTTATTCATACGCCTGATATGGGCGAGGTGTTTCCGCTGGTGCAGCGTTTATGGCCGCAGCTGCAGGCGATCGACGCCGGGATCGGCAGCGGCCCCGCCTGGCCGCAGCAGGCGTCGCTGTTCTGATACCTGATAAAAGAGGATAAGCATGGTAAGCGCGTTATATGTGGTACTGGGCGTGTTGATGGTGATGAAGTTCGCGCTGGACGTGGTGCGCTACCGTCGCCACTACCGCGTCGCCTTTGGCGACGGCGGCTTTCACGACCTGCGCGTGGCGATGCGCATTCACGGCAATGCGATCGAAACTATTCCGCTGGCGCTGCTGCTGCTGGTGATGATGGAGATGAACGGCGCCGATATGTGGATGATGCATCTGACCGCGCTGCTTTTTTTTGCCGGTCGGGTGCTGCATGCGCAGGGGCTGCGCCGCAGCGCGCTCGCCGGGCGCAAATATGGCATGCTGCTGACGCTGTTCGCCCTGTGCGGCATGGCGGTTTTTAACCTGATCTATCTGCCCTGGGAGCTGGTGCTGACGCTGCATTGACCGGCCGCGGGGGTAAAGGGTGCAGCCCGCCGCACTTTCTGCCAGAATAGCGCCCTTTCCGTTGTCTTTCCGGATTTACTATGTCTGACCGCGATACGCTATTTTCCGCGCCCATCGACAAGCTGGGCGACTGGACCTTTGACGAGCGCGTGGCTGAAGTCTTCCCCGATATGATTCAGCGCTCCGTGCCCGGCTACTCGAATATCATCTCTATGATCGGCATGCTGGCCGAGCGTTTCGTCACGCCCGACAGCCAGGTTTACGATCTGGGCTGCTCGCTGGGGGCCGCCACGCTCTCGGTACGTCGTAATATCAAGGCGCCCGGCTGCACCATTATCGCCGTGGATAATTCCCCGGCGATGGTCGAGCGCTGCCGTCGCCATATCGACGCCTTCCGCGCCGAGACGCCGGTAAACGTCATCGAAGCCGATATCCGCGATATCGCCATCGAAAACGCCTCGATGGTGGTGCTGAACTTCACGCTGCAGTTTCTCGACCCGCCTGCGCGCCTGCAGCTGCTGCAGAAGATCTGGCAGGGGCTGAAGCCTGGCGGCGCGCTGGTGCTGTCGGAGAAGTTCAGCTTCGAGGACGCCGAGGTCGGCGAACTGCTGTTCAATATGCACCACGATTTTAAACGCGCTAACGGCTACAGCGAGCTGGAGATCAGCCAGAAGCGCAGCATGCTGGAGAATGTAATGCTGACCGACAGCGTTGAGACGCACAAGGCGCGCCTGAAACAGGCGGGCTTCTCTCACGCGGAACTCTGGTTCCAGTGCTTTAACTTTGGTTCGCTGGTGGCGTTAAAATGATTGAGTTTGGCCGTTTTTATCAGCAAATCGCCACCGGCCCGCTCGCCAGCTGGCTGGAGGTGCTGCCAGCGCAGATCGCCGCCTGGCAGAAAGAGAATCTGCATGGCCTGTTTCGCAACTGGGAGAAGTCGGTAGAGCATCTGCCGCTGCTGCAGCCGCAGCAGCTCGACCTGCTGCACAGCGTCAGCGCAGCGCGCGACGATCTCAGCGATCGCCAGCGTCAGGGCATCGAGAAACTGCTGCGCAATCTGATGCCCTGGCGTAAAGGCCCCTACTCGCTCTACGGCACCGAGATCGACACCGAATGGCGTTCCGACTGGAAGTGGCAGCGCGTCGCGCCGCATATCGCCTCGCTGGCGGGCCGCACCGTGCTGGACGTCGGCTGCGGCAGCGGCTATCACATGTGGCGCATGGTCGGCGCCGGTGCGCAGCTGGTGGTCGGCATCGATCCGATGCAGCTCTTTCTCTGCCAGTTTGAAGCGGTGCGCAAGCTGCTGGGCGATGACCGACGCGCCCATCTGCTGCCGCTCGGCATCGAACAGCTGCCGACGCTGCAGGCGTTCGACACCGTTTTCTCGATGGGCGTGCTTTATCATCGCCGTTCGCCGCTCGATCATCTGCTGCAGCTGAAAAACCAGCTGGTCAGCGGCGGCGAGCTGGTGCTGGAAACGCTGGTGATTGAGGGGGATGAGCGAGATGTGCTGGTGCCGGGCGAGCGCTACGCGCAGATGCGCAACGTCTACTTTATTCCTTCGGCCCCGGCGCTGAAAAGCTGGCTGGAGAAGTGCGGCTTCGTCGACGTGAAGATTGTCGATTATGCGGTGACCTCCACCGACGAGCAGCGCCGCACCAGCTGGATGACCAGCGAATCGCTGGCTGAGTTTCTCGACCCGCAAGACGCCAGCAAAACAGTGGAAGGCTACCCGGCACCGCTGCGCGCGGTGCTGGTCGCCACCAAACCCTGATGCTTAGCGGCGCGAGAGCGCCAGCTTCGCCGCAAAGCCGATAAACACCAAGCCCGTCAGGCGGTCCATCACCTTAAGCACCGCCGGACGGCGCAGGTGCGCGGCGAAATAGTGGCTGCCGCCAATCAATACGGCGTTCCACAGCAGCCCAATCGCAATATGCATCAGCGCCAGCAGGCTGCACCAGAGCGGCACCGACGCCCCCGCCGGAATAAACTGCGGCAGAAAGGTGACGTAAAACACGCCCATTTTGGGATTAAGCAGATTGCCGAACAGGCCGCGGTTAAAGCAGCTCAGATAGCTTTGCGGCGCGATGTCTGTCGCTGCTTCATGCAGCGGCTGCGAGCGCGGGCTGAGCAGCAGCCTGACGCCCAGATAGAGCAAATAGGCCGCGCCGACCCACTTTAGCAGGTTATAGGCCATTTCTGACGCCAGCAGCAGCGCGCCCAGGCCACATCCCACCGCGACACCCCACACCAGACAGCCAAGGTTGATGCCGAGCGCCGTCGCGCTGCCGCGTCGCCAGCCCTGTGCGGCGGCGGTGCGCAACACCAGCGCGGTATCGAAACCGGGCGTCAGCGTCAAAATGGTAATGGCGAATAAAAACGAGAACATCAGCGTAGCGGTCATCTCTTTCTCCCTGAAATAAGGCTGCTCACTTTAACAAATTTTTAACGCAAAAGCGCTATTGCTGCGCGCTACTCCGACTCAGCAGGCCGATCCCAGTACTGATATTTATAGGCCGCGCTGAGATGGCGCTCGATAGTGCCCTTATCAAAGACTTCCGTTTCGTGCAGATAGCTTAAGGTGCAGTTGCCAACCTCATCCCAGAGCTGACACTCGTCGATCGAACGCAGCGTGCTGACGGGCGTGGTCGCGGTGCCGTGCAGCCGCCATTCACGGAAACCTTTATCGTAGGTATAGCGATCTTCGCTGCGCGCCGTGACCGCGCTGACCACCAGCCCCTGGGGGTTCCAGCGCCAGCTGCTTTCGCCGTTGGTCAGGGCATCAGTGCCGCGCGAAACGCTTTTCGTCAGCCGTAGCTGCGCGTCGTAGCGATAGGTGGTGTCGGTAAAACCGCTTTTACCCATGCTGGTGAATTTATCGGAAGCGGTAACGATATTGCCGTGCTGGCCGATGAGCCAGCTGATGGTGCCCTGGCGGTTATCTACCACCTGCTCTTTGCCCTCTTTCAGCACCTTCACCAGGTAGGCGTACTCCGCTACCCAGCCGCCCTGCACGCGCGCAATATGCTGCTCCATACTCAGCACCACATTGTGCTCTTTTTTATCGAAGGTGACGTCAGCCACCTGCAATATCCCACAGGGGTCAAACTGTCCCAGCACCCGCTTTTGCGAATCGACATCTTTGCCGAACTCGCCGGCGATCACCTGCCGCACCGCGCCTTTCGCGCTGCCGCCCAGCATAATCCAGCTGTTGCTGCTGGCAACGGCCTTGCTGTGCGGCGCGCAGGCGGCAGCCCATAGCGTGGGAGAGGCGAACAGCAAACCCAGCGCAAGCGCCGCAGTCTGAGAGCATTTCATGGTGTCACTCCAGAAGATCTCAATAAACTGAGTGTAACGCTATTGGCACCATCTGGCGCGGTCGAGTGACCGAGGGTGAAACAGCAAGATGTAGAGATGCAGCAGGCCTCACCTCAAAAAAGCCGTGCGAAACAACGTAAAGCAGCACTGGGGATTATCAGACAGTAGTGATCTTCATGCGTTGTCACGCTGTATAAAGGCAGTGGGCTATGCTTCCTGTCGCAACGTGGCATAACCGCCATGTTGAATGGTGACTTTTACGCACAAGCCGGACGACATTTGCATGCCCTACCGATTTTTTATCCTCTCGCTTTCCGCATTGACGCTTATGCTGAATATTTTTTTCCTGCCTGGCGTGCTCAGGCATATAAAAAATGACCCCGAGGTTGAGAGGCTGGCAGAGAGACCGGGTGAAGTCTTTACGCTCTTCAGTGAATGTAAAATCAGGGTTAAGGATGAGGCGCGTTGCTATCAGGCCTACAGTGCGGCGGTGCAGCTGGCAAACAGACCGGATTGCTCTGCCGAAGGGATTGCGTTGAAGCTGAAATTTAAAAAACTGGTTGAGCATACCACGCCGCAAGAGGCCTTGCGCGAGGTCATCAAAGCGTGTCCTCAGGCAGAGAGTGATATCAGGCAGACCGACCTTCCGCAGACTCGCGGCATAAACGGCGGGTAGAGGTATCAGATAAAAAGAACCCCAGCAAGATAACTGGGGTTTGGTACTTGCAAACATCACGTCATATGGCGTGCTGCGCGGCAAAATCTGGGGTGATTCAGGCTACCCTGACGCTGTTAAGCTGCATCACGCTTTTCATGGCTTCCACCACATCGCTATCCACGCAGTAACGGCTGAACTCATCCATTTCGGCTTCGGAACACATGGAGACACCGGCTTTACGATAGCGCATCGGTGAGGTGACAAGGCGGCTGGCGGAGCTGTGAACCTCGCTCAGTCCGCTGTCCAGGAACTTTTGCAGATTGCTCAGGCGTACGCCAGCACCGGCCATAATGATTGGACCTTCGCTCTGTTCATTAAGTTCCCTTAATAATGCAATTCCGTTTTCCGCGCTCTGCTGCTGGCCGGATGTCAGGATGCGCGCCACCCCCAGCGCGGTTAACTCCTCCAGCGCGCGATTGGGGCTGTGGCAAAGATCGAAGGCGCGATGAAAAGTCACCTGCATGCCGTCGCACAGCGCCATAATCTGCCGCATACGCGAGCGGTCAATATGCGCCTCCTCATCCAGCATGCCGATCACCAGGCCGGGAAATCCCATTTCGCGAATTTTCGCCACGTCGGACTTCATAATTTCAAATTCACGCGCGGTGTAGCAGAAGTCGCCGCCGCGCGGCCGAACGATGGGATGAACCGGAATGGATAATTCCCGGCGCGCCGCTTCCAGCGAACCAGACGATGGGGTCAGGCCGCCTTCGCGCGGTCCGGAACAGAGCTCAACGCGATCGGCGCCAGCCTGCTGCGCCGTCATGGCGCAATCCACGCCGTAACAGCAAATTTCCAGTAGGGTCATCTACTCCTCCTTTACATGACGTCTGGTTCGACACAGGGCGATAAGTTAGTCTGACTACCAATGAGTTTACGTGGAAACCGACACATGGCATTCAATTTTGACCAACGGATAGACCGTCGTCACACCAATAGCCTCAAATGGAACAAATATAGTGACCGGGACATCCTTCCTTTGTGGGTTGCGGACACCGATTTTCGCTCGCCTGATTGCATTATCGACGCGATAAAAACCCGCGCCGAACATGGCGTTTTTGGCTACGGCGACCGCCCGACCGGATTGATCGACGCCGCCATTGCGCGCTTCGAACAGCGCTACCAGTGGAAAGTAGAGCCGGAGTGGATTGTGGTGCTGCCCGGTGTAGTGAGCGGACTCAATCTGACGGTGCGCGCGCTTACCGCGCCCGACGAGCGCTCAATCTCGCCTTCGCCCATCTATCCTCCTTTTCGCGGCGCGGCGAAGCTGGCGGCGCGCGAGCAGATCACCCTGCCGTTGAAACTCCAGTCGGGGCGCTGGCTCGTCGATCTCAGCGAAGCTTCAGCCCTGCTTAACGGCAAAGAGAAGCTTTTGCTGTTGTGCAACCCGCAGAATCCCGGCGGCACCGTCTATCGCCGTGACGAGCTGGAAGCGCAGCTGGCTTTTGCGCGTCAGCACGATTTGATCGTCTGTTCCGATGAGATCCACTGCGATCTGCTGCTGGAGCCCGGCGTCCGACATATTCCCTTTGCCAGCCTGAGCGAAGATGCCGCTCAGCGCAGCGTTACGCTAATTTCGCCCTCTAAAACTTTCAATATCGCCGGACTCGGCGCGTCGCTGGCGATTATTCCCAATGCGGAACTGCGTGCGCGCTTCAAGCAGGCGCGCTACGGCATCGTGCCCGAGGTTGATATCCTGGCGCTGGTCGCCGCCGAAGCGGCCTGGCGCGGCGGCGACGCGTGGCTGGAGGAACTGCTCGCCTATCTGCGCGTCAGCCGCGATCGTCTGCACGCCGCGGTTAACGCGCTGCCGGGCCTGTCGATGGCCAGTCCGGAAGCGACCTACCTGGGCTGGATAGCATGCAGCGGGCTGGATGTCGCCAGCCCGGCGCTCTATTTTGAAAACCAGGGATTAGGCTTTTCGCCCGGGCGTGATTTTGGCGACGATCGCTTTGTGCGCTTTAATTTCGGCTGCACCCACGCCATGCTGGAAGAGGCGCTCGACCGGCTAAGCGCCGCCGTCGTTGCGCGCGCTTAGCCCGCCTCGCTGGCGACAATCTCCTCCAGTCGCCACGGATGGAATTTTATTGTGGTCTGCCCGTCGGTCACTGCCAGCGTCGGGTTGGGCAGCCGCTCGTTTTTGCCCTGCGGCGAGCTGGTTTTGAACGAAATGCCTGGCTGCGTCAGCGCGTCGTCGCTGAGCAGCGCCATGGCGCGCACGCCCAGCGTCTGGTGATCGCCGCGCAGCACGATTTCCACATGCTCAAAGCCTTCGTGCCGATAGCGCTTTTCCCCTGGCCAGGGAAGTTCGATAACGTCCAGCTCCCAGCCGTTGAGCTGCAGAGGCTGATGCAGCTTAAACAGGCAGATGGGCCGTCCGTTGATGATCGCTTCCGAGAACAGCGTACCCATTTTCATCAGTCCCAGCTTCCAGCGCTCCGCCGTGGTGTTCTGATGACAGCGCACCGCGATATGGTCAGCCTCAAGCGCCGCTAAGTTTAATCCGAGGCGATCGGCAAATTGTTGCAGCGAGGCGCTGAAGCGCGCCAGATCTCTCTCTAAGTCCTGTAATTCACAGGGAAACACCGGGGCAAAAGTCATAAAATGTCTCAGCTAGTTTAAGTTTTCTAATAAATGGAAAGTCGCGCCAGCACTGCTTCAGGCGCGATTAAATGTTAGGAATCATCCGATTTGACCGTAATTTTGCCGTAAAACCATGTAAATTACCCTTTTAATTCGGATTTATCCCCTCTTCAGGGCCAGCTATTGCTGGATGAAATTAACCTAACTCAATGAAAAAAGTAGCTTTCATTTGTACAATAAGATAAATCTCATTTTCCCGGCAAACAATTGCAGCCAACCCCCCTTTCTTATAAATTTGACCTAACACAACTACAAGGAATGGCTCTATGTCTATGCTCATTGTTGTCGCAGTCCTGATCGCACTGATGGGATTTGCAATTTCCCGCCACTGGAAGGTGCGTGAAGACAAAAGCGTCAAAAATCCTCGTCGCCATCTTCGCCGTCGCTAATCTCTCTGTTTCGGGAAACCGGCCTGACGCCGTTTCCCCGCATGCTCTCTTGCGCGGCGGCTGCTGACGCAAGGTGACATTTCACGTATACTTCCCCTCTTCTTTTTTCCATTCTGCGCGGCCTTTGGGCGCGTCGGCAGAGTGAGGACAACGGCTCTCTGCGCGGCAGACGAGCCTTTTAGCACATGAAGGTAATGCGGTGAATATTCAGGCTCTTCTTTCCGAAAAAGTCAGTCAGGCGATGATTTTAGCCGGTGCGCCGGCCGACTGTGAACCCCAGGTTCGCCAGTCCGCCAAGGTTCAGTTTGGGGATTATCAGGCAAATGGCATTATGGCCGTTGCGAAAAAGCTGGGTCAGGCGCCGCGACAGCTGGCTGAAAGCGTGATTGCGCATCTTGACCTCAACGGCATCGCCAGCAAGGTGGAGATCGCCGGGCCAGGCTTCATCAATATTTTCCTCGACCGCGACTGGCTGGCCGCGCAGGCGAAGCTGGCGCTGACGCAGCCGCGCCTGGGCGTCGCCGCCGTTGAGCCGCAAACCATCGTCGTGGACTACTCCGCGCCGAACGTGGCGAAAGAGATGCATGTTGGCCACGTTCGCTCCACCATCATCGGCGACGCCGCCGTGCGCACCCTGTCTTTTCTGGGTCATAACGTGATCCGCGCTAACCATGTGGGCGACTGGGGCACGCAGTTCGGCATGCTGATCGCCTATCTGGAAAAGCAACAGAACGAGCATCATGAAGCGATCGCGCTCGCCGACCTCGAAGCCTTCTATCGTGAAGCGAAGCGCACCTACGACGAGGACGAAGCCTTCGCCGAGCGCGCACGCGCCTATGTGGTTAAGCTGCAGGGCGGCGACGAATATTGCCGCACCATGTGGAAGAAGCTGGTCGATATCACCATGGGCCAGAACCAGCTGATTTATGACCGTCTTAACGTGACGTTGACGCGTAAAGATGTGATGGGCGAAAGCCTCTATAACGACATGCTGCCGGGCATCGTCGAGGATCTGCGCGCCAAAGGGCTGGCGGTGACCAGCGAAGGCGCGACCGTGGTGTTTCTCGACGAGTTCAAAAATAAAGAAGGCGAACCGATGGGGGTCATCATTCAGAAGAAAGATGGCGGCTACCTCTACACAACTACCGATATCGCCTGCGCCAAATACCGTTATGAGACGCTGAAGGCCGATCGCGTGCTCTACTACATCGATTCGCGCCAGCATCAGCATCTGCAGCAGGCGTGGACTATCGTGCGCAAAGCGGGCTACGTGCCGGCATCCGTTCCGCTGGAGCATCACGCCTTCGGTATGATGCTGGGCAAAGACGGCCGTCCGTTTAAAACCCGCAGCGGCGGCACCATCAAGCTCGCCGATCTGCTGGACGAGGCGCACGATCGCGCGCTGGCGCTGGTGCGCGAGAAGAACCCGGAGATGAGCGAAGCGGAGCTGCAGCAGCTGGCGGAAGTGGTCGGCATCGGCGCGGTGAAGTATGCCGATCTGTCGAAGAGCCGCACCACCGATTACATTTTCGACTGGGACAATATGCTGGCGTTCGAGGGCAACACGGCGCCCTATATGCAGTACGCCTACACCCGCGTGCTCTCCGTGTTCCGTAAAGCGGGCGTCGACGTCGACAGCATCGACGCGCCGCTGGCGATTACCGAGGATCGCGAAGCGCAGCTGGCGACGCGCCTGCTGCAGTTCGAAGAGACCATTACCCAGGTGGCGCGCGACGGCACGCCGCACGTGATGTGCGCCTATCTCTACGATCTGGCGGGTCTGTTCTCCGGCTTTTACGAGCACTGCCCGATCCTCAGCGCAGAGGATGAGGCGACGCGCCAGAGCCGCCTGCAGCTGGCCGCGCTGACGGCGAAGACGCTGAAGCAGGGCCTGGATACCCTCGGCATTAAGACCGTCGAGCGTATGTAACAAACAAAAAACCCCGCTTTGCGGGGTTTTTTGTTAAGGCGTGGTGCAGGTACGGATAGTCTGGCCCGATCGCAAAGTCGCTCAAGGCATCCATGCGCGCTCGCCCCGCGGGGATACGCACCTCATCCCTGAGGTGCGCCCGTAACGGGCCAGCGCTCTGCGCCGTTCAAAAACGCTCCCGGCGTTTTTGTCCCTGCCGCGGGGCGCTTTGCTCTTCGGTCCAGACTATCCGTACAGCTCACTTCTGTGCGCGCTTTAGGTTGCCCCTTCCGCGCTTTTAATCCTGGTAGTTCACCATCACTTCGCTGCTCAGCACCTGAAGCCCCGGCGGCAATGCGCCCCTGCCCGCCACGCCGAACACCATATAGAGCGTTTCGCTGGCATCCAGCGAGGCCAGCTCGCGCGTCGCGCCGCTGCCGCCCTCCAGCGAGGCGCAGCGCTGCGCGCCGCAGAGCTTCACCTGCAATCCCGACGGCGCCGCGCCGGTAAGCTGATAGCGCCAGTTAATCAGATTCACCGTGCCGGAAACGCCCGGCGGCGCACGCAGCGGCTTTGACTTCACCCACGCGCCGCGATTGCTTAGCGGCGGACCGCTCACGCTGGCGTGCCACGCGCCCGACGCGGCGTAAAGCGGCAGCGCCGTCAGCGACAGCAGCGCCAGCCCCCAAAATCCATAACGCATTACTTGCCTCCGATGGTGGCGGTCATACGGATATTGCGATTGTCGGTCAGCTCCATATTGGAGAGCACCACCAGCTGCGGCAGATTGCGGCGCAGGAAACGCGCCAGCAGCGCGCGCAGCGGATGATTGACCAGCAGCACCGGCGGCGCGCCCAGCATCTCCTGACGCTGCAGCGCCGCCTGCGCCTGCTCCAGCAGTCGGTCGGCCAGGCCCGGCTCCAGCCCGCCGCCGCCCTGCAGCGCCTGCAGCAGCAGACGTTCCAGCGTGGTATCGAGGCCGATCACCTGCACTTCATCATTGCCCGGGAACCACTGCTGGGTAATGGCGCGGCCCAGCGCCACACGCACCACGCTGGTCAACTCCTGCGGATCGTTCTGCACCGGCGCATGCTCCGCCAGCGTTTCGATAATGGTGCGCATGTCGCGAATCGAGACGCGCTCGACCAGCAGATTTTGCAGCACCTTGTGCAGCGTCGTCAGGGTGATGACGCCCGGCACCAGATCTTCCGTCAGCTTCGGCATCTCCTGACTGACGCGATCGAGCAGCTGCTGCGCCTCCTGACGACCAAACAGCTCGCTGGCGTACTGGCCAATCAGGTGGTTAAGGTGGGTCGCCACCACGGTGCTCGCCTCAACCACGGTAAAGCCCTGGATCTGCGCCTGCTCTTTCAGCGCGCTGTCGATCCAGATGGCCGCCAGGCCGAACGCAGGATCGACCGTCGCCTCGCCCGGCAGCGTGCCCGCCGCCGTGCCTGGGTTAATCGCCATCCAGCGGCCAGGATAGGCATCGCCGCTGCCGATCTCTACCCCTTTCATCAGAATGCGGTAGCGCGCAGGCGGCAGCTCCATATTGTCGCGGATATGCACCACCGGCGGCAGAAAGCCGACATCCTGCGCCACCTTTTTACGGATGCTGCGGATACGGCCCAGCAGCTCGCCGTTCTGGGTGCTGTCCACCATCGGGATCAGCCGATAGCCGACCTCCATGCCCAGCGTATCCTCCAGCTGCACGTCGGTCCAGGAGGCTTCGGTATTGGCTGGCGTATCGGACGCTTTCATTACCGCGCTGCTGGCGGCTTCCGGATTCTTCTTCGCCTCCATCTCGCGGCCGCGCATCCACCAGGCCAGGCCGAGTAGCGCGCCGGTAAACAGCAGAAACACGAAGTTGGGCATGCCGGGCACCATGCCAAGCAGGCCGAGCACGCCGGCGCTGAGCAGCATCACGCGCGGGTTATTGAAGAGCTGCCCCACCATCTGCTCGCCGACATCCTGATCGGTGCCGACGCGGGTGACAATGACGCCCGCCGCGGTTGAGATCACCAGCGCCGGGATCTGCGCCACCAGACCGTCGCCGATGGTCAGCAGCGTATAGGTTTCGGCGGCGTGGCCCACGTCCATACCGTGCTGCACCACGCCAACCATCAGTCCGCCGATGACGTTGATCACCATAATGATAATGCCGGCGATGGCGTCGCCGCGTACAAACTTACTGGCACCGTCCATGGAGCCGTAGAAGTCCGCTTCCTGCGTCACTTCGCTGCGGCGCGTTTTCGCCTCCTGTTCGCCGATCAGCCCGGCGTTCAGGTCAGCGTCGATCGCCATCTGTTTGCCCGGCATGCCATCAAGCACGAAGCGCGCGCCGACTTCCGCGATACGCCCCGCACCCTTGGTGATAACCATAAAGTTGATCACCACCAGGATAACGAACACCACAATGCCGATGGCGAAGTTGCCGCCGACAAGGAAGTGGCCGAACGCCTCAACGACCCGCCCCGCAGCGCCCGCGCCGGTATGGCCTTCCATCAGAATGATACGCGTCGAGGCGACGTTCAGCGCCAGACGCAGCAGCGTTGAGAAGAGCAGAACGGTTGGGAAGGCGGCGAACTCCAGCGTGCGCTGGGTGAACATGGCCACCAGCAGCACCATAATTGAGAGCGCGATGTTAAAGGTGAACAGCAGATCGAGGATGAAGGCGGGCAGCGGCAGCACCATCATCGACAGGATCATCATGATCAACACGGGACCGGCAAGCACCTGCCACTGTGTATCTTTCAGGTTGCTCGGTAAACGCAGTTTTGCGGCCAGGTTAGCCATCGTTTCGCTTCTCTCCTGCAAAGTCCATCTCTGCCGGGACCGGCAGGTTTTTCGGTTTGTTTGGGATCAGGCCGCCTTCACGCTTCCAGCGGCGCAGCTGCCAGACCCAGGCCAGCACTTCCGCCACCGCCGCGTAAAGCGCGCCGGGGATCTGCTGACCGATTTCAGTATGCCGGTAGAGGGCGCGCGCCAGCGGCGGCGCCTCCAGCAGCGGAATGCGGTGCTCCGCGGCGATTTCACGGATCTTCAACGCCACCTCGCCCGCGCCTTTCGCCACCACTTTCGGCGCGCTCATCTTGTTCTCGTTGTACTGCAGCGCCACCGAGTAGTGCGTCGGGTTGGTCACGATCACGTCCGCCTTGGGCACATCGGACATCATGCGGCGGCGCGCGGCGGCGCGCATCGCCTGGCGAATGCGTCCTTTAACGTGCGGGTCGCCCTCCTGCTGTTTGAATTCGTCGCGGATCTCCTGACGCGACATACGCAGCTTTTTGTAGTAGCTGTAGAGCTGCCAGAAAACGTCGTAGCCCACCATCGGGATAAGGCCGAGGATCACCAGCGCGCAGCAGGCGGCAATCATCCCCAGCCCGTGCATCAATGCATTGGTGGGGGACTGGCTGATCAGCCGCAGCATCTCCGGCCAGTGCGACCAGATGTACCAGCCGCCAACGCTGCCCACCAGAATCGCCTTGAGGATGCCCTTAAAGAGTTCGGTCCAGGCCTGAGCGGCAAACATGCGGGCGAAGCCGGGCAGCGGGTTGAGCTTTTTGAAATCCATCTTGATCGATTTGCCGCTGAGCACGATGCCGCCCAGCAGCATCGGCGCAGCGATCGCCACCAGCACCAGCCCGCCCATGAGTGGCAGAAGCGCCATCACCGCCAGGCCAATCAGGTTGCTGATATGGCCAATAATCAGCTTACTGTCGCTCACCATGCTGTGGTCGAAGCGCAGCCCGGAGGCGACCATCGCCGCCAGCTGGCGCGCCATCAGCGTGCCGCCCAGCCAGAGGATCATCAGGCCCACCAGCAGCATCAGCACCGACGTCAGCTCGCGCGAACGCGGAATCTGCCCCTCTTCACGCGCTTTTTCAAGTCGGTGGGGTGTGGGCGATTCTGTTTTGTCCTCGTCGCTCTCTTCAGCCACGACAAACCTCTGTGGGTAGGGATCTTGAACACAGGATGCCAAATTTGGCTTTGGTTAAAGCGAAGATAAAACGGGGAAAAGAGGCGTTCTTTGGCGGATGAGTCTGGCAATAAGGAACGGGACCGCTGGAAAGCGGTCCCGCTTATGGCAGGTTGTGGCCAGCCTGAGGGCTGGTCACACAGGGTTAAAACCCTAAGCTATCCAGCAGGTCATCGACCTGATCCTGGTTCGCCACCACGCCTGGCGCATCGGCGTGGATCTGCGGACCGTTCAGCAGGCTGGTGCCCTCCTGACGCTTCTCGGCGCTGACTTCCGGCATGTTCTCCAGCAGCACCATCAACAGCTGGCGCTCAATCTCCTGGATCACATCCATCATGCGCTTGATCACCTGACCGGTCAGGTCCTGGAAATCCTGCGCCATCATGATTTCGAGCAGCTGCTTGTTGGTAAAGGCGGTATGATCTGGCACTTCGCTGAGGAATGCGCGCGTATCCGTCACCAACTCTCGCGCGTCGGCCAGTTCAATCGGGTTTTCAAACCACTGGTCCCAGCGCCCTTTCAGCTGGGTTGCCCCGGCTTCCATTTTATCCTGATGCGGCTGCGCCGCCTCGACGCAGTTCAGCGCGCGGTCGGCGGCCTGCGCCGTCATCTGCACGACGTAATCCAGACGGTCGCGGGCATCGGGAATGGCTTCAGCCGCATCGGCGATGGCTTTGTCCAGACCCAGCTCGCGCAGGCTGTCGCGCAGCATGCGCGTCAGAGAGCCAATGCGAGCAATGATATCGTGTGCCGAGACATCCTCAGTTGGTTTCGGAAGGTCGCTCATCACATCTCCTTACATGCCCAGTTTTTCGAAGATCTTGCCTAACTTCTCTTCCAGCGTGGCTGCGGTGAACGGCTTCACCACGTAGCCGCTGGCGCCAGCCTGCGCGGCCGCGATAATGTTCTCTTTCTTCGCTTCTGCGGTCACCATCAGCACCGGCAGCTTGCCCAGCGCCGCGTCGGCGCGAATGGTCTGCAGCAGCTGCAGGCCATCCATGTTCGGCATGTTCCAGTCGGAGATCACGAAGTCGAAACCGCCCGCTTTCAGTTTGCCCAGCGCGTCTACGCCATCTTCCGCTTCTTCGACGTTATTGAAGCCCAGCTCTTTTAGCAGGTTACGTACAATACGACGCATCGTGTTGAAGTCGTCCACCACCAAAAAGCGCATGTTTTTATCAGCCATAATTACTCCTGTGTTATCTCGCCCGGCAGGACGGGCCTGTTAAATACGCAGTGCCTGTCCGGCGCTAATTTTTGCCAGCATATGCTGGCTGATGTTGCCTAAATCCACGACTTCGCTTACACCGCCGCTGGCGATGGCTTCTCGCGGCATGCCAAAGACCACGCAGGAGGCTTCGCTCTGTGCGATGGTCCAGGCGCCGGCGCGGTGCATTTCCAGCATGCCCGTCGCGCCGTCGTTGCCCATGCCGGTGAGAATGACGCCCACCGCGTTACGTCCGGCGTTAAGCGCCACCGATTTGAACAGCACGTCCACAGAGGGTTTGTGACGGTTCACCGGCGGCCCTTCGTTCAGTTTTACGACATAGTTGGCGCCGCTGCGCGCCAGCTCCATATGCATCGCGCCAGGGGCGATGTAGGCATGCCCAGGCAGGATGCGCTCGCCGTCCTCCGCCTCTTTCACCGTGATTTGACAGAGCTTGTTAAGGCGATCGGCGAAGGATTTGGTAAAGCCCGGCGGCATATGCTGGGTGATCATCAGCGCCGGACTGGTCGGCGGCAGCGGCTGCAGCACGTGGCGAATCGCTTCGGTGCCGCCGGTCGAAGATCCGATGGCGATCAGCTTTTCGCTGCTCAGCAGCGGCCCCGCCTTTAAGGTCGCCGGCGCCGGCATCATCGGACGGGCGTGCAGCTGCGCGCGCGCCGCCGCGCGGATCTTGTCGGCGATCGTCTGACTGTAGGAGAGCATCCCTTCGCGGATGCCGAGCTGCGGCTTGGTGACGAAATCCACCGCCCCCAGCTCCAGCGCGCGCAGGGTGATCTCCGACCCTTTGCCGGTCAGCGACGACACCATCACGACCGGCATCGGACGCAGACGCATCAGCTTCTCGAGAAAGTCGAGGCCGTCCATGCGCGGCATCTCCACGTCCAGCGTCAGCACCTGCGGGTTGTACTGCTTGATTAAATCGCGGGCGACCAGCGGATCGGGCGCTGTCGCCACCATCTCCATATCGGGATGACTGTTAATGATTTCGGTCATCAACTGGCGCATCAGCGCGGAGTCGTCCACGCACATTACGGTGATTTTGCTCATCATCTTTCCTTCGTCAGTCCATAGACGGTTTGTCCACGCAGCCAGAACTCTTTGCTGATCTGACTAAAGTTCTCTGAATGACCGGCAAACAGCAGTCCGCCCGGCTTCAGCAGGGGAACAAAACGGCGCAGAATCTTTTCCTGCGTCTCTTTATCGAAATAGATCATTACGTTGCGGCAGAAGATCGCATCGAAAGGCCCCGGCAGCGCCCACTCGTTCGCCAGCAGGTTAAGCTGGGCGAAGTTAACGCTGTTCGCCAGTTCCGGACGCACCCGCACCATGCCGCTATGCGGGCCGGTGCCGCGCAGGAAAAAGCGCTGCATCTGCTGCTGCGAGAGCGTGCGCAGCTCTTCCTGGCGATAGACGCCGGAAATCGCCTTCTCCAGCACCTGGGTATCGATATCGCTGGCGTGCACCTGGAACTTGCCCGGACCGGCGCCCAGCGTTTCCGCCAGCGTCATGGCGATCGAGTAAGGCTCTTCGCCGGTCGAGGCGGCGGCGCACCAGACGTTAAAGCTGCCCGCGCGCTTGCGCGCATGTTCCGCCAGAATGGGGAAGTGGTGCGCCTCGCGGAAAAACGCCGTCAGGTTGGTGGTCAGTGCGTTGATAAAGGCCTGCCACTCTGCGCTGTTGACGTCGTTCTCCAGCAGCGCCAGATAGCGGCCGAAGTCGTCAATGTTCAGCGTGCGCAGACGACGCACCAGACGGTTGTAGACCATCTCGCGCTTGTGGTCGGCCAGCACAATGCCAGCGCGCTGATAGATCAGCTGGCTGATACGACGAAAGTGTGTATCCGAAAGCGGCAGGCGCTGCACCATCTGCGAGAGCAGCGTGGTCGCTTCGGCTTGATCCAGTAACGTCGATTTCTTCATTTCAGGTCACCTGGCACTGTACGTAATTCATTAAATTTTGCTGCTATGTCGGGCGGCGTTGCCGCCAGCCCGACCATCCAGGCAATTAAAAGGTTTCCCAGTTATCGTCGCTGCGAACAGCTGGCGCACGGGAGGCCGCAGCCGGCGCATCCAGCCGTAAACTTTTCGACGCCGTAGTTCTGTTAACGGCCTGGGCGACAAATTCTTTACCAATATTGAACACAGAAACGGCCTGTTTCAGTCGGCTGGCCTGATCTTCCAGTGAGGCGGCCGCCGAAGCGGACTCTTCCACCAGCGCAGCGTTCTGCTGAGTGACGCGATCCATCTCCGTCACCGCGAGGCCAACCTGATCGATACCGCGGCTCTGCTCGTCCGACGCCGAGGCGATCTCCCCCATGATGTCGGTGACGCGCGTGACCGCGCTAACGATGTCATGCATGGTCTCGCCTGCGCTCTCTACCAGCACCGAGCCGGTATTGACGCGCGCCACTGAATCCTCGATCAACGCTTTAATCTCTTTCGCCGCCTGCGCGCTGCGCTGCGCCAGGCTGCGCACTTCGCCCGCCACCACGGCGAAACCGCGGCCCTGCTCGCCCGCGCGCGCCGCTTCCACCGCCGCGTTCAGCGCCAGAATGTTGGTCTGGAAGGCGATGCCGTCGATGACGCTGGTGATATCGGCAATCTTCTTCGAGCTGCCCGCGATGTCGCTCATGGTTTTCACCACGCCGTCCACCACGCTGCCGCCCTTCTGCGCGGTTTCCGAGGCGCTCAGCGCCAGCTGCGACGCCTGACGGGCGTTCTCGGCGTTCTGCTTCACCGTGGCGGTGAGCTGCTCCATGCTGGCGGCGGTCTGCTCCAGCGACGCCGCCTGCTCTTCAGTGCGAGACGAGAGATCGTTATTACCAACGGCGATTTCGCTGGCGCCGGTATAGATGGCGTCCGCGCCGTCGCGCACGGTTGAGACGGTGCGCACCAGCGCCTGCTGCATCTCCTGCAGCGCCTCAAGCAGGTCGCCCAGCTCGTTGCGGACGCTACAGGTAATGGGCTGCGTCAGGTCACCGCGCGCGATATGGCGGATATGCTCGATGCTCAGCTTCAGCGGAGCGATCAGCGCGCTGCGCATCACCGTCCAGACCAGCAGGCTAATCAGCAGCGAGGCGACCACCAGGCCGATCGCCATCAGAATGGCGTGGCTGTAAGCGAGGTCATTGGCGTCAACCCCTTCTTTTGCCAGCTGCTGGTTGTGGCTCTGCCAGGCGTTGTAATCGTTTTCAAACTTATCCTGAAAACCCTGCGTCGGCTGGTCGACAAAGCCCTTGAAGTTACCGGCGGCAAGGAAGCCGGTCAGCTCGGTCAGCGCGTCGCGGTAGGCTTTATAGTTCGCCTGCAGCGCCAGCACGTTTTCGGCGGTTTTCCCCTTTTCGGACAGATTGGCGTTAAAGTCGGCGAAGCCCTGATCGGCGACCTTCAGCTCCTGGTTGGCCAGCGCCACCAGATCCTGCACCGTCGCGCCGGAACCGGCCTGCTGACTGTCCAGCAGGTAGCGGATGCCAGCCCGGTTCAGGGTATTGCGTGCCTGTACCAGGGAAACCCATGAGGTGCCCATCGCCTGCTGTAGCGTCGCGAGACGCTGGTTATAAGCAAAATTCTCTTTGTCGGCTTTCACCGTATTAAAAAAAGCGCTTCCGGAAACCAGCTGGAGCAGAACAAACAGCGCCAGCACACCCAGCAGCCCGGAAACAACGCGTACTCGATTAAACATAAACACCTCATTGGTTGGCGGAACTCACCAGTTATCGGCCTCAGCGAGGGGATCTTTATGCAGGAAACGCGGGGTTGGACCAGCTGGAGAGAAAATGAAAAAAGAGCGCGTCACCGGCGCGGCAACAGACAGGATCGAAGGGACCCGCTTCCCTGCGGGCAGTGCGTTGCGGGTTAAAAGGTTTCCCAGTTATCGCCGCCCGCGGGCGCCGCCACTGCTTTACGCGGCGCGGCGGCGGCGCTGAACGCAGGCGCCGCGATCTGGGCATGGCGGGTGCCGACAGCCGTCTGCGCGGCGCGTGGGATGTTAAACACCGCCACCGACTGGCTGAGGCGGCTCGCCTGCTCTTCCAGCGAGGCGGCCGCCGAGGCGGACTCCTCCACCAGCGAGGCGTTCTGCTGGGTCACGCGATCCATTTCCGTCACCGCCTGACCAACCTGGTCGATGCCGCGGCTCTGCTCGTCCGACGCCGAGGCGATCTCCCCCATGATGTCGGTGACGCGCGTCACCGCGCCGACGATTTCACTCATGGTATCGCCCGCGCTGCCCACCAGCTGCGAACCCGCGTTGACGCGGTTCACCGAGTCTTCGATCAGCGCCTTGATCTCTTTCGCCGCCTGCGCGCTGCGCTGCGCCAGGCTGCGCACTTCGCCAGCCACTACGGCGAAGCCGCGACCCTGTTCGCCCGCGCGCGCCGCTTCCACCGCCGCGTTCAGCGCCAGAATATTGGTCTGGAAGGCGATGCCGTCGATGACGCCGGTAATATCGGCGATCTTCTTCGAGCTGCCCGCGATGTCGCTCATGGTTTTCACCACGCCGTCCACCACGCTGCCGCCTTTGCGGGCGGTTTCCGAGGCGCTCAGCGCCAGCTGCGACGCCTGACGGGCGTTCTCGGCGTTCTGCTTCACCGTGGCGGTGAGCTGCTCCATGCTGGCGGCGGTCTGCTCCAGCGACGCCGCCTGCTCTTCGGTGCGGGCGGAGAGATCGTTGTTGCCCGCAGCGATTTCGCTGGCACCGCTCAGAATGGCGTCGGAGCCGTCGCGCACGTTGCTGACGGTGCTGACCAGCGCCTGCTGCATCTCCTGCAGGCCGTTCGCCAGCTGGCTCATCTCATTGCGCCCTTCTACCGCAATCGGCTGGGTAAGATCGCCCGCCGCAATGGTGCGAATATGGGTCAGCAGCTGGCGCAGCGGCAGGATCAACACCTGACGCAGGCCGAACCAGCAGGCGACCACCACGCCGATTACCAGCAGCGCCACCGCCGCCAGCAGCCACATCATCTGGGTAAAGGCGCGCTGGTTCTGCTCGGCACCCTGCGCGGCGAGCAGGGTCTGCTTCGCGCGCCATTCACCGTAGGCCGCCTGCGTCGAGTTCTGGATCTGCTCGATATTGAAGCGGAACATTCCCTCCAGATCGCGCGCCTTCAGGCGCTCCAGCATGCCGGCGAGGCCGTCATGATAGCTGGCGTACTGCGCTTCGAGACGGTCGCGCAGCGCGACCTCAAGGCCCGGTGTAGCCGGAAGATCGTAATAGACTTTGAAATGGCGATCGGCCTGCGCCAGCTGCTGCTCGGTCTGCCTGACCAGCTCGTCCAGCTGGCCGCCGTTGATCTGCGCCGCCGTGCTGCTCTGCAGCCGCAGCATGGCGCGATTGAGGGTGATACGCGTCTGATTCAGCGCGATCCAGGCGTCGGTCATCGCCGTGACGTTGCTGGTGGAGACCTGTGCCAGCGCGAAGGCCTCTTTATCTTTGTGCAGCGCGGACCAGAAGAGCCCGCCTGACGTGAGCTGCAGCAGGCTAAAGATAGCCAGCACGGCGATCAGGCTGGTTACCACTTTGATTCGTTTCAACATATATTTTCCCGGAAGTCATAAAAAAACGTGCAGGCTCTCTATCGGCGGGCGGCCACCAGATTTGAGCCTCTTTAACGGTTTTTACAGTTATGTAGGTTTTTAAAGTGCGGTGTGACGCTGGAGGGGTGACATGCCGGGCGGCTGCCCGGCAGAGTAAAGGGTGAGGCCGATCAGAAGGTTTCCCAGTTGGCGTCGCTGGCAGGGGCGGCCAGCGCTTTGCGCGGCGCGGCGGAGGCCGGGCTGACCACAGGCGCCGCGATCTGCACGTGGCGGGTGCCGACAGCCGCGGCGCGCGGGATCCTGAAGACCGCTACCGACTGGCTCAGACGGCTCGCCTGCGACTCCAGCGAGGCGGCCGCCGCGGCGGACTCCTCCACCAGCGAGGCGTTCTGCTGGGTCACGCGATCCATCTCCGTCACCGCCTCACCAACCTGGTCGATGCCGCGGCTCTGCTCGTCCGACGCCGAGGCGATCTCGCCCATGATGTCGGTGACGCGCGTCACCGCGCTGACGATTTCGTTCATGGTGTCGCCCGCGGTGCCCACCAGCTGCGAGCCCGCGTTGACGCGGTTCACCGAGTCTTCGATCAGCGATTTGATCTCTTTCGCCGCCTGCGCGCTGCGCTGCGCCAGGCTGCGCACTTCGCCAGCCACTACCGCGAAGCCGCGGCCCTGTTCGCCCGCGCGCGCCGCTTCCACCGCCGCGTTCAGCGCCAGGATGTTGGTCTGGAAGGCGATGCCGTCGATGACGCTGGTGATATCGGCGATCTTCTTCGAGCTGCCCGCGATGTCGCTCATGGTTTTCACCACGCCGTCCACCACGCTGCCGCCCTTCTGCGCGGTTTCCGAGGCGCTCAGCGCCAGCTGCGACGCCTGACGGGCGTTCTCGGCGTTCTGCTTCACCGTGGCGGTGAGCTGCTCCATGCTGGCGGCGGTCTGCTCCAGCGACGCCGCCTGCTCTTCGGTGCGGGCGGAGAGATCGTTGTTGCCTGCGGAGATTTCGCTGGCGCCGGTAAAGATGGCGTCAGAGCCGTCGCGCACGTTGCTGACGGTTTGCACCAACGCCTGCTGCATCTGGTGCAGGCTGGCGGCCAGCTGGCTCATCTCATTGCGCCCTTCCGCGTGGATCTGCTGCGTCAGGTCGCCCTGCGCAATCTGCTGGATATGGGCAATGTTGGCGTTCAGCGGAGCGATCAGCACGCGGCGCAGGCCAACCCAGCACAGCGCAATCACCACCACCACCAGCGCCATGATGGTGCCGAGGATCCAGAGCATGCGCGTGTAGGCGCTGGCGTTTTTTTTCACGCCCAGCTCGGTCAGATGCGCCTGATCGGCGCGCCAGTCGGTGTAGATCTGCAGAAAGGCGTTCTGGCTTGGCGCCACCGGCGCCTTGCCCGCCTCGGCAAGATTGTTAGCCTGCAGCGCAGTTTGCAGCTGGGTCAGCGCGGTCGCATAGGCGCCATAGGCGTCCATCAGACGGTTGTTGAGTGTTTTGTTCAGTCCCGGCGTGTCCGGCGTCGCCTTGAACAGATCGAAGTTAGCTGCCGCGGTTTTCTGAAATTGCTGGCTGTCGGTAAACAGCGAGGCGATATCCGGCGTGCTGCCATCTGCTTTACTGTTGGCAATGCGCAGCTGAATACGCGTCAGCACGACGCGGCTCTGGTTGAGGCTCATATAGGCGTCGTTAAGCGCCTGCAAATTTTTGCTGGCGAGCTGCGATACATTGAAGCTGGTTTTATCATCACTTAGTGCAGAGAAAAACACTGCTCCTGAGAACGCCTGGAACAGGCCGAACATCAATAACACCAGCAGCAGGCTGGTGACGACACGAATTTTGGTTAGCATAAGGGAGCCCTGGAAAAGTAGGAGATCAAGCAGAAGGGGTATCGGCAGAGTACGGGATATATTTAGCGCAAGGTGGGATGGCTCAAATGCGCTTCTTATTGTTTTTAAAGTAAATAATCACGAGCCGGTTTAATTCCGGCTCGTGAAAAGCAGGATTTACGCGCTGCGCAGCGTATCCATCAGCGCCATCTCTTCGCTGCTCAGCAGCTTCTCGATGTCTACCAGAATCAGCATACGCTCGCCGAGCGCGCCAAGGCCGGTCAGATATTCGGTCGACATGGTGACGGCAAATTCCGGCGAAGGACGGATCTGATCCTGCGTCAGCGACAGCACGTCAGAGACGCCGTCCACCACGATGCCGACGACGCGATGCTCCAGATTCAGCACGATCACCACGGTGTTGTCGTTGTACTCGACGTCCGGCTGGGAAAACTTCACGCGCAGATCGATAATCGGCACGATGACGCCGCGCAGATTGGTGACGCCCTTGATAAACTCCGGCGTGTTGGCGATGCGCGTGACCTGATCGTAGCCGCGGATCTCCTGCACCTTAAGAATATCGATACCGTACTCTTCGTCTCCCAGCGTAAATACCAGGAACTCCTGGCCGACGGTTTCGCCGGCGATTTTGGTCACGGTTGCCATTCCAGTCATTTTTCTACCCTTTTGTTGTCAGTCAGGCGGCCGCGCCGGCCACACGTTTTTCACGGTTAAGCGATTGCAGCGCCGACACGTCAACGATCAGCGCGACGCTGCCGTCGCCGAGGATGGTGGCGGCGGAGATGCCAGGCACCTTGCGATAGTTGCTTTCGAGATTTTTCACCACGACCTGATGCTGGCCAATAAGCTGATCTACCAGCAGCGCGTAGCGTTTTCCGGCGCTTTGCAGGATCACCACGATGCCCTGCGTCGCCTCGGTTTTCGCGCCCTGCACGTCAAACACATTCCACAGTTCAACCAGCGGCAGGTACTCGCCGCGCACCTCCAGCACGCATTCGCCACCCGCCAGCGGCTTCAGCTCTTCGCTGCGCGGCTGCAGGGATTCCATCACCGCGTTGAGCGGCAGGATAAAGACTTCGTCCGCCACGCGCACTGACATGCCGTCAAGGATCGCCAGCGTCAGCGGCAGCAGAATACGGATGGTGGTGCCTTTACCCTGCTTCGAGGCGATCTCCACATGGCCACCCATCTCCTGAATGTTTCGCTTAACCACATCCATGCCGACGCCGCGGCCCGACACGTCGGTGACCTGCTCAGCCGTCGAGAAGCCCGGTGCGAAGATCAGCATGCCGACCTCTTCGTCGCTCATGTTTTCGCTGACTGGCAGGCCGGAAGAGAGCGCCTTGGCGAGAATGCGTTCGCGGTTCAGGCCGGCGCCGTCGTCAGAGACCTCGATACAGATGTTGCCGCCCTGATGTTCCGCCGACAGCGTCAGGTTGCCGGTGGCCACCTTGCCCGCCGCCAGGCGTTTTTCAGGTGCTTCGATGCCGTGATCCAGGCTATTGCGCACCAGATGCGTTAACGGATCGATAATGCGTTCGATGAGGCTCTTGTCGAGCTCGGTAGAGCTGCCGAGCAGCGTCAGCTCTACCTCTTTGCCCAGCTTGCTCGCCAGGTCGCGCACCAGGCGCGGGAAGCGGCTGAAGACATACTCCATCGGCATCATACGAATCGACATCACCGATTCCTGCAGATCGCGCGCGTTGCGCTCCAGCTGGCCCATGCTGTTCAGCAGGTCGCCGTGCGCCACCGGGTCAAGTTCGCCCGAGCGCTGCGCCAGCATCGACTGGGTAATCACCAGCTCGCCGACCAGGTTGATCAGCTGATCGACCTTCTCCACCGCGACGCGGATGCTGCTGGATTCGCTGCTTTTAGCGGGCGCGGCGGCGCGTTTGCCTTCGCGCTTCGCCACCGGCAGTTCACTCACGCTGGCGCTCTGCACTGGCGCGGCCTCTGCGACCGGCGCAGGCGCGGCGACCGGCACAACCTCCGCAACCGGCGCGGCGTCAGCGTCCGGGAAGCGGATCTGCGCCTCTTCGATCACGAAGCAGAGCACCGCCACGATGTCGTCTTTGCTGACGCCGTCGATGCTCGCCTCAAGAAAATCGCTGCCTTTAACCACGTTGCTCAGGGCGCCGAGATTGCCCAGCTCCTCCAGCATTAAATCGACCTCTTTCTCTTTCAGGGCGACCAGCTTCACGCGCAGGCCGCTGCTGGCTGGCGCGCTCTGTACGGCTGGCGCAACGGCAACGACCGGCGCCGCCACCGGCAGGCCTTTCGCTTCTAACGCCAGCTGGCGCAGCGCTTCGCAGATGTAGTTAAAGCTTTCCGCGTTGGGCTCCTGCGCGGTTTTATAGGCATCGAGCTGTTCCTGCATAATATCTTTGGTTTCCAAAAACAGGTTGATGATGTCGGTGCTGAGCTGCATCTCGCCGCGACGAGCACCATCCAGAATATTTTCCAGAATGTGGGTAGTTTCCTGCAAAACCGTAAACCCAAAGGTTCCGGCTCCGCCTTTTATCGAATGGGCGGCGCGGAAAATGGCATTTAGCTGTTCGGAGTCCGGCTCCTGGGGATCGAGCCCCAGCAGATGCTGCTCCATATCAGCTAACAGCTCATCGGCCTCATCGAAAAACGTCTGGTAAAAATCGCTGATGTCCATGCTCACGGGATCACCTCGGCTGTGAGGGGGCTGTTGTGGTTACCGGGCTGCTGCCTTGCGGCACAGGCGGCGCGGTAATCTTTTCTATGGCCGCCGGATCGCTCACCTGTACGGCGTCGCTCTCGGCGTTCTCTTTTTCAATCGCCGCTTCGGTGTCATGGTTCAACACCAGCAGGCTAATGCGGCGGTTAACGGCATCGTTACCGACGCGATTTTTCAGTTTCATGGTGTCGGCCATGCCGACCACGCGCAGGACTTTGCCGCCGTCGAGCCCGCCTATGACCAGCTCGCGACGCGAGGCGTTGGCGCGATCGGCGGAAAGCTCCCAGTTGCTGTAGCCGCGATCGCCATTCGCGTACTGAAAGTCGTCGGTATGGCCCGCCAGGCTGATGCGGTTCGGTATATCGTTAAGCAGCGGCGCAATGGCACGCAGGATGTCGCGCATATAGGGCTCGACTTCGGCGCTGCCGGTTTTAAACATCGGCCGGTTCTGGCTGTCGATAATCTGGATGCGTAACCCCTCTTCCACCATGTTGATAATCAGGTGCGGACGCAGGGCTTTCAGGCGCGGATCCGCTTCAATCAGCTGGTCCAGCTTTTCGCGCAGGCGATTCAGGCGAATGTCATCCAGCTTGCGCTTCTGCTCATCCATATTGACGACTTTTTTTACCTCGCCCTGGATGCGCGTCGCGTCGTCGCCGCCGCCTGGAATCGGGCTGTCGCTATCGCTACTGCGCTTGCCGCCGGTCAGAGCGACCTTAAGCGGCGTTTTAAAATATTCAGCGATCTGCACCAGCTCCTGCGGGCTGGAGATGGAGATCAGCCACATCACCATAAAGAAGGCCATCATCGCCGTCATAAAGTCGGCATAGGCGATCTTCCAGGAACCGTGACCGCCTTCGTGACCTTTATGCTTGCGCTTTTTGACGACGATGATTGGGCGGTTGCTGTTCTTCATGCACTTTCGTCCGAAGTCTGTTTCGCCGGGTTCTTCGCGTTACGTACGTGCTCCTCCAGCTCGCTGAACGACGGACGCTCGGTGGAGTAAAGCGTCTTACGGCCAAATTCCACTGCAATCTGCGGCGCATAGCCGTTCAGGCTGGAGAGCAGCGTGACCTTGATGCACTGCATCATCTTGGTGGTTTCAGAGCACTTCTGGCGCAGTACCGACGCCAGCGGCGAGATAAAGCCATACGCCAGCAGAATGCCGAGGAAGGTTCCTACCATCGCGTGCGCCACCAGCGCGCCCAGTTCGGCCGCCGGACGGTCCGCTGAGGCCAGCGCGTGCACCACGCCCATTACCGCCGCCACGATGCCGAAGGCGGGCAGGCCGTCGCCGACGGCGGATAGACTTTGCGCTGGCACTTCACATTCATGTTCGTAGGTCTCGATCTCTTCATCCATCAGCGCCTCGATCTCAAAGGCGTTCATGTTGCCGCTGACCATCAGACGCAGATAATCGGTAATAAAATCCACTAGCTGTTTATCGGCGAGAATACGCGGATAATTAGCAAATATTTCGCTCTGTGTTGGATCTTCAATATCGCGTTCCAGCGACAGCATGCCCTGCTGACGCGACTTAGCCATCAGGCGATAGAGCAGCGCCATTAAATCCATATAAAGGGCTTTATTATATTTTGAGCCGCGCATCAGCTTTGGCAGCGCTTTTACCGTCTTTTTAATCGACTTGCCGTTGTTGCCGACGAAAAAAGCGCCAAGCGCGGCACCGCCGATAATTAACAGCTCTGACGGCTGGTAAAGGGCACCCAGATGACCACCCACCAGCGCATATCCGCCCAACACGGATGCGACAACAATGATATAACCCAATAAGATCAGCACTAGAACATCCTTACGTCCGTAACGTGTTGGTGGAAGTTAAGCCAGAGAGCCGCAGGCGCTATTCAGATCGTGGGCAAAAAAAAAGCAGCGGGGGATACCCGCTGCTGGATGACTTTCCACGATGCGAACAAACTTAAACGGCGTGTTTAACCTGTTCATCCAGCAGTTGTGGAAAGGTATCGGCAGAATCTGCAGAAAGTTTACGTCTTTTTACCGCGCGCGACGGCGGCTGGCACAGGCTGCAGACGAAGCTGCCGACCGGCTGATGCGCATGGTTAATAAAACTGCCGTTGCAGCTTTTGCAGTCGGACAGTTCGAGCATATTACTTTCAACGAATCGCACCAGGGTCCAGGCGCGCGTCAGCGCCAACAGCGGGCCCTCGTCCGATTGCGGACACTGTTCGAGATAGAGGCGGTAAGCTTTAATGACCGCGTCAACGCCGGTCGCCATGCCGGTTTTTAGCATAAACTGCCAGGCGTTGCAGAACATAGAGGCGTGGATATTTTGCTCCCACGTCATAAACCAGTCGGTGGAAAAAGGCAGCATGCCCTTCGGCGGCGGGCTGCCGCGCAGCTCTTTATAAAGTTTAATTAAGCGGCCGCGGCTTAACTGGGTTTCGCTTTCCAGCATTTGCAAACGCGCGCCGAGCGTAATTAATTCCATCGCGAGCTGAATATCGCGCGCTTCCTGAACAATGCTCTTTTCCGACATTTACATCGCCCTCTTCTTCGCCGGCACTTCATCTTTAGAAGCATTACGCAGTAAACGGCTGGATAATAAAATGCCGGTGTGGATTTGCTGTAAATCATCCACGCGAGATTCCTGCGTCAGGCGGTTAATAATAGTGTGATCGTTAAAGCGAAACTGGCAAACCAACTGATTGGTTTCCGCTAACTTTACCATTTCCGGTAGAGTTAATTGCGACAATGCGTTAGCCATCTCTTCATCAATTCCGAGGCGAAACATTGCAGAAGCTTTTTCCTGGTTAATTAATCGCTGTGCAAGCAGTAAATATGACAGATTGAGATCATAAATATGTTTCAGTAAATCAGATGTACCCATTTTTTCCATCCTGACAGACACGACGTGAGAGCTTCGCAGAAAAACCCTCTGCGTTACGGGTTGCTGGTTGTTAGGTATAAAGATGGCAAAAATTGACAGCCAAAAACCAAACGTACTCTGAAGTCTGCCTCATGTCCTGAACGACATATTTACAGTGTTAGTCAAAACCCCAGGGCCATTCTTTTTTAAATTATTGCGCTCTTCCGTGACGTCTTTTTACATTCTTTTAAGACTATTCCTAAAACAACGCAAATCTATCCCGTCTGATTTACACATACAACGACAGGACCATGAAATTTTAGATAAAGTGTGATCTGCATCACACTTTTAAGGCAAATTTTTTCGCGAACCCTTCAGTGATGCTTTTATTTTGTCTATTTTTTGCACAAATCAGCTTTGTTTCATTTATATTTCGTCCTAACAAAGGGCTTATTACCCTAATGGACCCGATATCTCTTTTATCCCGCCTCGCCAGCGATCGATTATTTTTAACAATGCCATTAACGCCCTACAAGGCGCCATGTACTTATCGTATAGCAGCATAATATGCTAAAAACAGGCGTGACTAACCGCTGGAAAATTAATTACTTAGGGCAAATATTTCCTGGAGGGCGTAAGCGAAGCGTAAAGAGAGATGACGCATAATCGTCGCGTTTTAACAACGAATCGTTAATGTTTTAAGGTGGGCGTAAAGCAGAGAACAGCAGGTGTAACAAGGTGTTACATTAGAGATATGAATGAATAATGCATTTGACACTTTTATGACTCATAACTATCGGCATTTTGCCGTCAGACTTTAGGTTCGCGTGGGCAAAAAAAGCCGTTTTTTTCTTAACTGTGGATTAAAACAGCAAACAGACTCGGTCGGAATTGTCAGCTGACAACCATAATCTTAAGAGGAACTGGAGAGCGATGAATGAGTGAGTGAATGAGTGAGTGAGTGAGAGAAGCAGGATAAAGGGCGGTCCATAGAGCGGACCGCCATGAGAATCAGGCGAGTTTGGGGAAAGTGGCCACTTTATTCACCGTGCTGTGATCTTCACTGCGCGGCGGGATAGCCCACAAATCCTTCAGGAAGCTTTCGCGCCAGTGAGTGATGTCATGCTTGCGCAGTACGGCCATCATGTCGTTGTAGCGTGAAATACGCTCGGTCCGCGGCATGGTCAGCGCTTTATTCAGCGCCGCTGCCACTTCATCACGATCGTAAGGGTTAACAATCAGTGCGGAGGTCAGCTCGTTGGCAGCACCGGCAAAGCGCGACAGCACCAGCACGCCTGGATCGTCCGGGTCCTGCGCGGCAATATACTCCTTCGCCACCAGATTCATGCCGTCGCGCAGCGGCGTCACCAGCCCGACATCGGTCAGACGGAAGATCTTCATCAGCAGACGGCGGTCAAAATGCTGGTTCAGGTAGTAGAGCGGTGTCCAGCCCAGCGTACCGTACTTGCCGTTGATGCGGCCCGCTTCAGTTTCGAGCTGATGACGAATATCCTGATACGCCTGCACGTCCCCGCGCGAGGTTGGCGCGATCTGCGAATAGCGGATTTTGCCGCGATGCTCAGGGAAATTTTCCAGCAGCGCCTCATAGGCCAGGAACCGCTCCGGTAGCCCTTTGGAATAGTCGAGGCGCTCGCAGGCAATAATGTTTTTCGCATCGCCCAGCTCGCGTTTCATCGCCGCCATTTTCGGCGGCAGCGGACCTTCAGCCATCTCCTTGATACTGTCGGGCTCGATGCCGATAGGATAGACCTCGGTCATAAAGGTGTTGCCGAACGCGCGGTGCTTTTTGTCGCCTGCATTCTGCAGCTTCGTCAGCTGGCTGAGGCAGTCGAGAAAGGCGACGCGATCCGATTCAGTCTGGAAGCCCAGCAGATCGTATTCGCACAGCATCTCAAGCAGCTCCTGATGCGGCGGCAGCGCGTTGAAAATTTCCGGCGTTGGGAACGGGATGTGCAGGAAGAAGCCGATGCGGTTATTCACGCCCTGCTTGCGCAGTTCGGCGGCGAACGGCAGCAGATGATAATCGTGGATCCACAAGGTGTCGTCCGGCTTAATCAGCGGCTTCAGGCGCTGCGCCAGCATCTCGTTGACGCGGCAGTAGCCGTCCCAGGCTTCGCGCTGGAACTGTACCAGATCGAGACGGTAGTGGAACGCGGGCCAGATAACGGTATTAGAGAACTGGCAGTAATACAGATCGTAATCGTTCTGACTCAGCGGCAGCGCGGCGTAGGAGATGCCGTCATGCTCTACCTGTACCAGCTCGTCTTCCTCTTCTCCGGAAAATTCGCTGATCTCCCCGTTCCAGCCAAACCACAGGCCGCCGGTGCTTTTCAGCGCGTCAAGAATGCCGACGGCGAGGCCGCCTGCGCTGGCTTTTTTCCCATCAGGAATGGCGATTCGGTTAGATACGACCACTAAACGACTCATAACCTTTACTCCTTACCGACATTGTCTTGTTTTATTTGTAATAGTAATCGCTCCAGCCATGCGTAAACCGCCTCAACGTCTGGCAGCCGATAACGCGCCTGACTGGAACCTTGGCCAACCTTCACGGAAATGCCCTGCATGGCGTTTACGGCGATAAATCCTTTCTCATCCGTTAGATCGTCTCCGACAAATACCGGGATACGACCGGCAAAGGGCGCTTCGCGCATAAAGGCGCGTACGGCTTCGCCTTTATCAACGCCCTGCGGTTTGATCTCCACAACGCATTTCCCCGGCTGAAGCGCCAGCGCCGGAAAGCGTTTCACGGCCTGTTCGGCCAGCGTGAGGACATCCTGCTCATGCTGCATCGCCTGACGGTAGTGCAGCGCGAAGGCCATGCCTTTGGCCTCGAGTAGCGTGCCTGGCCAGCGCGCCATCGCCTCTTGCAGCTGCTGCTGCAGGGCGTCGGCGACCACGGGCTCCAGACGGATAAAGTGCTGTTCGCCCTGCGCATCGCGACGCTCGGCGCCGTGAACGCCCGCCGCGGGCGCAATTAAGGGTGCGGCCAGCGCGTCGAGCTGTGAAATCGGCCGCCCCGACACCAGCGCCAGTGCGCCGTGACACAGGGAGGCGAGCTGCTGCAGCTGCTGACGCACCTTTTCCGGGATAAAAACGGCGTCAGGCTGCGGCTGAATGGCCGCAAGGGTGCCGTCTACGTCAAAAAAGAAGGCATAAAGACCGCCGCTTAGCGCAGGAAGCGAGGCATGTTCATTCGCCGCTTGGGTCACGTGTCTTCTCCTGTAGTTGATTCGGGCGCGTACGATTCGCGGCTTGTCAGGTCAGAGGCCTGGCTCGTCAACGCGCCATTGCAGGATGTTTGAGTGAGGATGAATGTCTGCGGGAGCACCAGCCGGAACGGCTGAGCGTGGGGTAAGGTGCAGGGCAAAAACTGCGGGTACCAGCAAGTCACTTCAGATAAGACGCCACTACGTTTTAGAACCTTCACAGACATATCAACCTGACTGAAAACATCGTCGCGATTAAGTGTAGACGGCCTTGCCATATTTGCCACTCGACGCGGCATTATTTGCGTGTTGTTAGCAGAATATTCTGCCGTTAGCGCTTCGCTTAGCGTTGCGCCGCGCTTTGTCCGGCAAGGGCTGAAGCGGGTTAAGGGAAGCGGCACCGCCAGGCGCTGCCTGCCGCTGGCCCCCTCGTAGCGATATACTGGTGCAAGAGTGCCAACAAGGAGCGCAATATGTTTCAGGTTTCCGACGCCGCAGATGGCGAAATCATCGACGTCATCTCCGTTCAGTCGCAGGTGGTTTACGGCAGCGTAGGCAACAGCATCGCCGTCCCTGCGCTGCGCCGCCATGGGCTGCAGGTTGTGGCAGTGCCTACGGTGCTGTTGAGCAATACGCCCCACTATGCCAGCTGCTACGGCGGCGAGATCCCTCAGCCCTGGTTTGAAGGCTATCTGACCGCGCTGGCCGAGCGGAACCTGGATAGCGCCGCGCGCGCCGTGGTGCTGGGCTATCTGAAATCCACCGATAAGGCGGCGTCGCTGGCGCGCTGGCTGCGGCTGATGCGTGAGAAAAACCCGCAGATGCCGGTGATTATCGATCCGGTTCTGGGCGATGACGACAGTGGCTTCTACGTCGATCCGCAGCTGGCGGTCCACTATCGGCAACAGCTTGCGCCGCTGGCGACCGGCCTGACGCCGAACCGCTTTGAGCTGGGCTGTCTGTGCGACGCGCCGCTGGAGAGCAACGCCGAGATTATCGACGCCGCCCGCTCGCTGCTCAGCGCCCAAACCCAATGGGTGGTGGTGACCAGCGCTACGCACGACGAGACGCGTCACTGCATGGAGGTGTTTTGCGTGACCGCGGAAGAGACCTTCGTCACCGAACACCCGCGCTACGATAATCCGCCCAAAGGCACAGGCGATCTCTTTACCGCCGAGCTGACCGCCCGCCTGCTGCGCGGCACGCCGCTGAGCCAGGCGGTCAAGCAGGCAAGCCTGTATGCCCAGCAGTCGGTTCTGGCGACCCGCACGCTGGGCAGGCGCGAACTGCAGCTGGCGGACGCAGAACCATTGTGAAACAGGCGCCGCATCCTTTATGGTACGGGGACCTCTACTCACCTTAACAGGGTCTTCATAATGTATAACAACACCTGTAAAACCATTGGCGTGCTGAGCCATGATTTCAGCCATCCGCAGACGGCGGCGCTGCTGCAGGAGGTGAACCGGCAGCTTAACGCGCGCGGCTGCGCGGCGCTGCTGGTCGACGCTGCCGATCAGCGCGCGCGTCAGCTGGCGCCGCTGCTGAGCGGCGCGCTCCACCTCTCCGGTCAGTTCAGCGATACGTTTCGCGCCGCTGCCGGGCCGATCCCGCTGCTGACGCTGGATGAGCTAAATCTGGACGGCTATGCCGCTGGCGCAGAGATGGGTCAGCTGCTGCTGGCGCAGGGCCATCAGCGTTTCGGCTACCTGCAACCGGCGCGCTGCGCCGATCCCGCCCGCATCGACGGTTTCTGCAGCGTATTAGCGGCGGCGGATAAACGCCTGGATCAGTCGCTTATTGCCGACGAGGGCGATGAACGCATCAGCGGCTATCAGGCGATGCTTGCCTACCTGAAGCGCGCCCGCGCCTCGGAGCGCATCCAGGCGCTATTCTGCGACAGCGACCCGCTGGCATTCGGCGCGCTACAGGCGGTGCGGGATTTTGGTCAGGGGGCGCATGTCGCCGTGGTGGGATTTGGTGATTGCCTGGAGGCGGGCGCCTCGCCCTGGCATCTTACAAGCTGGGCGCAGCCGCAGGCGCTGCGGGTCACGGAGGCGCTAAACCGGCTGCTGCTTAATCGCGTGGCGGAGGATGGCGCCTGGCGCAGCGGCGAGCTGCGGGTGCGCCACTCCCATCAGGGCAGAGCGGCGCTGGGCGAAATGGGCCAGTGCGGCTGCGCCGTTCGGCACTGATCGAAAAGCCCGCCGTAAGGCGGGCTTGCTGAGCGAGATCGACATTAACTGTCGCGAAAAGCCTCGAACGGGAGATTGAAGCGTTTTGCCAGTGCGGCTTTATGCTTATCGGTCAACTGGCGATCGCCTTTCAGGATACGACTTACATATGAACGCTGGCCGATCTCCTCAGCAAAGGATGACTGAGTGAGCCCGTGCTGATCCATCAGCACGCGTAGCAACGCAACGCCTCCCGGTAGATTAGCAATGCGAGTATTGAAAGCGGTGAACTCAGGCGCGTTACTTTCATATTTCGCTACTTTATCAGCCAGCATGTCGATCAAGGGACTGTTCGGCTCATGTTCAACCAGATACTCCACCAGCTCCAGTGCCTGCTTGTAATCATCTTTTGAGGGACTTGCGCCCAAAAAAGGTACGATTTTGATTAAATCGTTCGTTGCCTGGATGGCTTCTGCGATCATTCTTTGTTCTCCCGATAATGCTTCACCAGCCTGTCATACTCAGAATGTGTCACGATATGCTTGATAAAAATTCTTTTAGCGACGAAATCAGCGAAAAACATCACTCTTAAATGATTGCCGCCAACATCAATTACCCACCATTTAGCCCGATACTTCATCCGGTCAAGCGAGGGAAAAAAAGATTTCAGATCCTCTGGCTCGGCAAACTCTCTGCCATTGAGCATCCTGTAAGTTGCATCCAGCGCGGCGGCATAGGCCGGGAACTTTATAGCCGCTTCGAGGAATATTTTTCTTGAGATGATGTGCATCCTGCTTTCTCGTTTTCCTTATTGGAAACATCATAGTCTAACGTGATGATGTTTCCAACAGGTAAACACGACAGCGTTCTGATCGGTGAGGAGGCTTACTTACGCGCCAGCGTCATACCGCTGCCTTTATTAAGGGTGATCTGCGCGTTGTACTCTTTCGGCAGGCGCCGTGCCTGATAGAAGACTTTTTGCCAGTAAGGATTATTCAGCTCGGAGCGCACCACGCCCTGGCTGACCGAGGCGTGGAAAAAGTGCTGGTCGGTATCATAGAAGCCGACGTGCATGCCGCCTTTGATGCGGAAAAAGACCAGGTCGCCCGGCTGCAGATCGCGCGGCGCAATGCGCTTGCCCATCTTCAGCAGTTCGGTGGTGGTGACGCGATCCATCGGCAGGTTAAAGCGATCCTTCAGCGTGCGCCAGACAAAGCCGGAGCAGTCGACGCCGGAAAGTTCGGTGCCGCCCCACTGATATTGCGTGCCGTGCCAGGTATGCATCTGATCGTGCAGCGCGGCAACAACCGGAATGAGGTCGCCCTGATCGCCCTGGCCCGTATCGCTGACCTGCGTATCGTTCCGTGCGGAGGGTTCAGTAGAATGGCGGGAGCAGCCGCCAAGCAAAAAAGCGGATGCTAACAGAAGCGTCAGCAGAGGTCGCAGAGTCATCATCATGTAAGGTGAAACCCTAAGCAGGTTGGCGTGGTAGAGGACTTATAGCCTAATTAGGCTTTCCGCTAAACCTGACCCGCTTCCGCTTTACGTTAATTTACAAAAAGGGCGACCGGTGCGCGCTATCTGCTGATTTTAAGGCAAATCTTCACCTTAGCCTGACGCGTTAAGCGATTCGATCACACCGGTCAAATGTTGAATCACCTGCTGGGCGGCGCGCGACAGCTGCCGCGCCGGCGCGCAGCATAGTGCCAGCGTCAGCGGCCGCACGTTAGCGTCGCGCAGCGGCACAAAGCTCAGCGTCCCCCGCTCCACCTCATCCATCACGTCCAGCAGGCTTAATATGCTGATGCCACTGCCCTGCTTGATCAGCGATTTAATCAGACGAATATCGTTACAGGTAATGACGTTCTCCGGCTGCAGGTTGTGCTTCTGGTAGAGCATCTCGACCCGCTCATGTACCACCAGCGGCGCGCCGGGAATGATATGCCGCTCCGCGCTGAGCTGGCCGGTGGAGAGCGTCGCGCGTGCGCTAAGCGCATGCCCGGCGGGCAGCACCACCCCCATCGGCAGCTCGGCGAAGGCCATCACGCTTAGTCCGGCCTGCGCCTGTGGGTCGAGCACCAGCCCGGCGTCAAGCTCCGCCAGCCGCACCTGCTCGCCGATCTGCGCGCTGTCGTGCACGCTGAGGTCGAGCCGCAGCCAGGGATGCGTCTGTGCAATGTGCGACAGCGCATCGGCAATGGCCCCTTCATTTAGCGCCTGAATCAGCCCAAGCGTGACGTGGCCGCGCCGCAGCCCCTGAATCTCATCGAAGCGCTGACGGGTGCGCTGGTACTCGCGCTGCCAGCGACGCAGGTCATCCAGCAGCAGCTCGCCAGCGCTGGTCAGACGCATACCGTCCGGCAGCCGTTCGAACAGCCGCATGCCCAGCTCCTCTTCCGCCTGTAAGATTTGCCGGTTAATCGCCGAAGCGGAGACGTGCAGCCGTTCCGCCGCCTTACGCAGGCTACCGCTGCGCGCCAGTTCGAGAAAATAGTGAGAGAAGCGAGAAAAAGGGAGCATCAGTTACCTGTACCGTTTAACGCAACACCTTAGTGAAAAAACGATGATGGATCGTTGCACCCACCTTTGTCCACAATGTTGATATCTTCTCTTGCGCCTCAGACAGGTAATCGCCATGAAACAACCTTCGCCTCCCGCCCATTGCACTTTTGAACCTGATGACTGGCTGCGGCTGGCGCGCTGCTGGCATCCCGTGGCGCGTCTGTGCGACGTTGGTCCTGCGCCGATGAAAGCGGTGCTGCTTGACGAGCAGCTGGTGATCTACCGCATCAATGAGCAGATTGTCGCCGCGAAAGATGTCTGCCCGCACCGCGGCGTGCCGCTGACGCTCGGCTTTCACGACGAACACGGCATTATTTGCCCTTACCACGGACTGCGCTTTGGCGAGGATGGCCGCTGTAACCGCATTCCTTCTAGCCCCAACCAGCCGGTGCCCGCCAAGCTCAATCTCATCAACTTTCCGGTAGAGGTGCGCTTCGGGCTGGTATGGGTCTGCCTCGCCCCGGATGCGGATAACCCCGCCGCGCTGCCGCAGATGCCGCACTGGGACGACGCCAGCTTTCAGCAGATCACCTGTCCTCCTTTCGACGTCGCCGGCTTTGCCGGACGCCAGGTCGAGGGATTTCTCGACGTGGCCCATTTCGCGTGGGTGCACAGCGAAACCTTCGCCGATCCCGGCAATCAGGAGGTGCCGCCCTACAACCCGGTGGAGACGGCGTATGGCTTTGCGGTGGATTACTGGAGCTCGGTTTCCAACTTCGCGGCGGGCTCCGATCAGCAGGCGCCGGAGGGCTTTCAGTGGCTGCGTCATTTTGAGATGCATCTTCCCTTTACCGCCACGCTGACGGTGCATTTTCCCGAGGCGGCGCGCCTGGTGATTATGAACGCCGCCTCGCCGGTTTCAGCGCGCAAAACGCGGATGTTCGCGCCCATCGCGCGCAACTTCGACCTGCATATCCCCGTCGAAGAGGTGCACGCCTTTAACCATCGCGTGTTCGAGGAAGACCGGCTGATGGTGGAGACGCAGATGCCGGAGCGCCTGCCGCTCGATCTGACGCTGGAGGCGCATATTCCCGCCGACCGCAGCTCTATCGCCTACCGTCGCGGCCTGAAAAAACAGGGCTACGGCGACTTTTTCCTGGTGTAGGGAGGAGATGAGATGACAACGTTTACGGTAACTGTCGATGGTTTGTCGCGTCAGGGACGCCACGCCGTTGCGCTGAGCCTGGTGCGCGATGACGGCCTGCCGCTGCCGCGCTGGGAGGCGGGCGCGCATATCGACCTGCAGCTGGGCAACGGCATGATGCGGCAATATTCGCTGACCGGTTCGCCGCTGCGCCAGGATCGCTATCTGATCTGCGTCGGGCTGGCCGCCGATTCGCGCGGCGGCTCGCGCTATATCCATCAGCAGCTGCGGCTGGGCCAGCGGCTGACTATTTCAGCGCCGCGCAACCTGTTTCCACTGGTGGCGGCGCAGCGCGTGGTGCTTATCGCCGCCGGCATCGGCCTGACGCCGCTGCTGGCGATGGCGGCGCAGCTCGAAGCGGACGCCGTGCCCTTTTCGCTGCACTATTATGTGAAGCAACGCCAGGATGCGGCCCTGACGCGCCAGCTGCTGCAGCCCTTCCGCTACGGCTACGGCGAGATCCTGTGCAGCGCCGAGGGGCGGAGCCCGCGTCAACACCTGCCTGAGGCGCTGCGCGCCCCTGAGCACGGGACGCATCTCTACCTCTGCGGGCCGCAGGGTTTTATGACGCATATGCAGCAGCAGGCGCAGGCGCTCGGCTGGCGGGCAGATCAGCTGCATACCGAAGCCTTTAGCGCCGCCGCGCCGACGCCGACGCAGGCAGACGACGAAAGCTTTATCGTCACGCTGGCCTCTTCCGGCGCCAGCTGGCCGGTGCCTGCGGATAAAACCATCGCCCGCGTGCTGCTGGAGAACGGCGTCGAGGTGCCGCTCTCCTGCGAAATGGGGCTGTGCGGCGCCTGCCTCACCCCGGTGGTGTCCGGGGAAGCGGACCATCGCGACACCGTGCAGACCGAAACGGAAAAGTCTGCGCCGCTTCAACAAATCGCGCTCTGCTGCTCGCGCAGCCGCAGTAAAGCGCTGGTGATCGACCTGTAGCTTCTACACTTAAAGGCATCGCCCCGAAATAAGGAGATGCCATGAGTCAACGTCTGCACAAAACCGCCTTTCCGGTCAGCAAGGCGCGTAAATACCTCGAGCCCGGCCCGGTGCTGCTGCTCAGCTCGCAGTTCGACACCCACAGCGACATCATGACGCTCGGCTGGCATACGGTGCTGGAGTTTTCACCGTCGCTGGTCGGCTGCATGATCTCCAGCATGAACCACAGTCATGCGCTGATCCGCGACAGCGGACAGTGCGTGCTAAACGTTCCCTCGGCGGATTTGATCGATAAGGTCGTCGCTATCGGCAACAGCCACGGCGACAAGCTGGATAAGTTCGATGCCTTTGGCCTCACCGCCGAACCGGCCAGCGTGGTGAACGCTCCGCTGATTAATGAGTGTTTCGCCAGCTTTGAGTGCCAGCTCTATGACGATTCGATGGTGGATAACTACAACCTGTTTATCTTCGAGATCGTCAAAGCCCACGTCGCCGACGAGCCGGAATTTCCGCCGACCCTGCACTATACCGGCGAAGGACGCTTTACCATCATGGGCGACCGGGTGCTGGATCGCAGCGGTCAGTTTAAACCTGAGATGCTGATTTAGCCTGCCCTCGGCCAATCTTGCCCTGCGCGGGTTGAAAAGGCGCGCAGCCGTCCCTACTCTCTCATACTCGACCTCGACCTCGACAGGAGTTAAGCATTATGGCAATCGAATACGCAGTGATCGCAGGCGGCTGTTTCTGGTGTACCGAAGCGGTTTTTAAAGATGTGATCGGCGTGGAGTCGGTTGAAAGCGGCTATACCGGCGGCGCGCGTCCTAATCCGACCTATGAGCAGGTCTGCAGCGGCGCGACCGGGCATGCGGAAGCGATTCGCATCGGATTTGATCCCGAGAAAGTGAGCTACGGCGATCTGCTGGATATCAGCTTCGCCACCCACGATCCGACGCAGCTTAACCGCCAGGGCAACGACATTGGCACGCAGTACCGTTCCGCCATCTTTCCGGCCACCCCGGAGCAGGAAGCAGAGGCGGTCGCCGCTATTGCACGCGCGCAGCAGGACCATCAGGATCCGGTGGTCACGACCATTGAACCGCTGAAAGAGTGGTATCCCGCCGAGGCCTATCATCAGGATTACTGGGAAGGCGCGGGCCAGCGCAACGGCTACTGCATGGCGGTCATTCCGCCGAAGCTGCAGAAGCTGCGTAAAAGCTTCGCCAGCCGCGTAAAAAGCTAAGCCAGCAGCGGGCCTGCCGCCCGCTGCCGCGCACTGAACAGCCCCGCCTGCGCGGGGCTTTTTTTCAGGTAGTGGAACGGGCGCGTTTCAGGCCGATCAGCGTCGGGAAGATAAACAGCGACTGCCCCAGGCCGCGATTGGTCACCGACCACACCGCCACCGAGCAGAGCGAGCAGAGGCCGACTATCGCGACCGGATAGAGGCAGGCCCACAGAAACGAGAACCAGGCCTGCTCGAACAGGTGGTGCCGCTGAGCGAACAGAATCGCCGACATACCAAAGAATTCGATAAAGATACGGTGGATCACATAAATCTGCAGCGTGTTGCGCCCTATCCAGTTCATGTAGCTCATGCTGAAATGCTGATTGAGCCAGCGGCAGGCCGCCACGCTCCCCAGCACCGCGATAATGCACATAAACAGGCTCTTATCGAGGCCGAAAATAACGTGCATGCCCGCCAGCGCCGCCAGTATCGCCCAGGGCATCCAGTTTTCCCGTCGCCATTCGCTCAGGCGCAGCATCATCGGGCTCCAGAACACGCCCAGCAGGAAGAAGACAAAATATTGTGCCACGCTCTGCGGCCCCCAGAAGGGAATAATTTTCTCTACCGCCAGGTAATTAAGCAGCACGGCAACCGCCAGCAGGGCCACTTTTTGCTGGCGAAAGATTTTGGCGCAGAGAAAATAGAGGCCGAGCCCGTAGAGATACCAGGAAGTGCTCATCGCCAGAAACGTCAGTTTTAAAAATTCAAACAGCGAACCGGCATAGGCGGCGTTAAGATTTTGAGAAATACGCTGGCCGGTTATTTCAGTTGAGATGCCGACAATCGACCACCACTGAATAAAGCCCCACAGAATGTAGAGATAAAAGAGATTGGTAATACGGCTGGTGAAAACCTGTTTCCAGGGACGATTAAGAATGCCGTTCGTGGCCAGCAGGCCGGAGACAAAGAAAAAGGCGGGCATACGCAGCGGCGACAGCACGGTATTAAACTGTACCCACATTTCCGCCGGGATCCAGCCTGCGGAAAGATACTTCAGCGTGCCTTCAAAGCCTGGCAGCACGGTGTGATAGAGCACGACCAGCAATATGCAGGCCCCCTTAAGGGTATTGACCCACGATATTTCATCTGACTTAGCGCTGTTCATAATTTGACTCCTGCTGTGTAGGTCAGAAATGAGAGAGGAAAAAAGAAAAAACGAGATAATACTTTTAGGATTATCTGGCGATTATTCGCCTTTCCCCTGCCGCTGACTCTAGCGAAAGTCTTAAAAGTTTTAATCTGGCCCTGAATTAACAAGGCTTTACGCGTTTCGTTTTTTCTTTACATTCCTTCCGTACAGCGCTTTTTTAGTTATCTGTTAACGACTAAGCGGAAAAAATGCGGCGGGCAGGCAACCTTTATTCGCCCAGGTAAATAGGAGTAAGCCTGAATCGGTTAAACCAGAAAATGATTGATGCGTACGAAAATAGTTAACGTTTTTGCCCCAAATGGTTTAAGCATAAATAATTAACTGTGGTAGAGCGAATAAGAAAATAGTGGCGGGTGTGGCTCGCGCGCAGCAGAAAAACAGAATACGCCCCCGAAGAGGCGTATTGATTACTGGTTGAGGAATTTATCGAGGAACTGCCGGGTGCGCGCCTGCTGAGGATTGCTGAACAGCGCTTTCGCCGCGCCCTGCTCGACGATGCGCCCCTGATCCATAAAAATCGCCCGATCCGCGACGTCGCGGGCAAAGCTCATTTCATGGGTTACGATCACCATGGTGCGCTTCTCCTGAGCCAGCGCGCGAATGGTGTTGAGCACCTCGCCCACCAGCTCAGGATCGAGCGCCGACGTCGGCTCGTCGAACAGGATCACCTGCGGACGCATCGCCAGCGCGCGGGCGATAGCCACGCGCTGCTGCTGGCCGCCAGAGAGACGACGCGGGAAACTGCCCTCTCTGCCCTGCAGCCCCACTTTCTCCAGCAGCGCACGCGCACGCGCTTCGGCTTCCCCTTTCGGTTCGCCTTTGACGATCACCGGCCCTTCAATAATGTTTTCCAGCACCGAGCGGTGGGGAAACAGATTGAAGTTCTGGAACACAAAGCCGACCTGCTGGCGCAGCTGGCGCACCTGCTCTTTCTGCCTGGTCTGCGCCAGCCGGGCGTCGATAGCGATCTCCCCGACCTTGACGGTGCCGCTGTCCGGCGTTTCCAGCAGGTTGATGCAGCGCAGCAGCGTGGTTTTACCCGAGCCGCTGGGGCCGATAATCGCCACCACTTCGCCGGAAGCCACCTCAAGGTCGATGCCGTGCAGCACCGTCTGGCCGTTGAAGGTTTTCACCAGCTTGCTGATTTCGATGGCGCTCATTTCGCCTCCTCATCCTGACGATTAACCCGTTTCTCCAGCCGGTTTTGCAGCGCCGACAGCACGGTCGCCATGACCCAGTAGATCAGCGACGCCGCCAGGTACATGGTAAAAACCTCCAGCGTGCGCGAGGTAATCAGCTGCGCCTGACGGAACAGCTCCGGCACCTGAATGGTGGCCGCCAGCGAGGTATCCTTCACCAGGCTGATAAAGCTGTTGCCGAGCGGCGGCAGCGCCGTGCGCGCCGCCTGAGGCAAAATGACGCGGCGCAGCGTCTGCCAGCGGGTCATGCCGATACTCGCCGCCGCTTCCCACTGGCCGCGCTCGATAGCCGCAATCGCGCCGCGCAGCGACTCCGACGCGTAGGCGGCGGTATTCAGCGACAGGCCAATCATGGCGGAGGGAATGGGATCGAGCTCGATACCAAACTGCGGCAGGCCGTAGTAAATCATAAACAGCTGCGCAATCAGCGGCGTGCCGCGAAACACCGACACGTAAAAGCGGGAAAGCAGGCTAACGGGCCAGAAACGCGACAGCCGCATCAGCGCCAGCACAAAGCCCAGCACCAGCCCGAAAAACATGCCGCCGATACTGAGCTGTAGCGTAAAGAGCGCGCCTTTTAATAAAAAAGGTGCTGAATCCAGCACCAGTTGAAGACTTTCCTGCATTACTTAGTCACATCCGCGCCGAACCATTTTTCAGAGAGTCTGGTCAGCGAACCATCTTTCTGCATGGCGGCGATCGCCTGATTGACGGCGTTAAGCAGATCGTCGTTGCCTTTGCGCAGCGCGACGCCTGACTCGAGACGTGAGAACGGCGCGCCGGCTACTGCCATGGTGTTGCCGGTTTTCTTCACCAGATCCAGCGCGGCCAGACGATCCACCAGGATCGCATCCAGACGGCCAGAGCGCAGATCCTGATATTTGGTCGGGTCGTCGTCATAGGTGCGAATATCGACGCCTTTTACGTTGTCGCGCAGCCACTGCTCATAGTTCGAACCCAGGCCGACGCCCACTTTCTTACCGGCCAGGTCTTCCGGCTTGCTGATGGTGCCCGCTTTCGCCTTCATCGTCAGCGCCTGTACGCCGGAAATGGTGTATGGCGTAGAGAAGTCATACTTCTTCTTGCGCTCGTCGGAGATGGTCACCTGATTGATCACCACGTCGATGCGTTTTGAGTCCAGCGACGCCAGCATGCCGTCCCATTTGGTCGGCTGCAGTTTGGCCTTCACGCCCAGATGCTGCGCCAGCTGCTGCGCGAACTCCACTTCAAATCCGGTCAGCTTGCCGCTCTCATCCTGGAAGCTGAACGGCGGATAGGTGCCCTCCAGGCCAACGCGCAGCTCGCCCTTGTCTTTGACCTGCGCCAGCAGGTTTTCCGCCGCATGCGTTTTCAGGTTAACGCCGGCAATCAGCGCCGCCGCCATCACGCCCATCGCCAGATGGCGACCAACACGAGAAAAAATCATATCTACCCCATTTATTAGTATGTGATGTGTGTGTTGCCAGGCCGCGCCTGCGCGCCGCCCGGTATTGCTGTCATAACCCGCGAAGTATAAATGTTTTTTTCCCAACTGCTCAGACCGAAGGATGATAAGCAAATAACGCGGGCGCCCCGCCGGTGTGAACGAACAGCAGCGGCCCTTCACGACGGAATCGGTTCTGGCTGATGCCGTCGAGCAGGCCCGCCATCGCTTTGCCGGTGTAAACCGGATCGAGCAGGATACCTTCCAGCCGCGCCAGCAGCTTCACCGCCTCCATTCCTTCCTGGTTCGGCTCGCCGTAGCGCGGGCCGAAGTAGTCGTCCCACAGGGTCACGGGGGCCGTGCTGGTCAATTCCAGTTTAGCAATCAGCTGCTGCCGCAGGCTGTCCACCACCGGCAGCTGCTGCTCCGCGTGGCGCGAGACGGTGACGCCGATCACCTCTGTTTCCGGCAGCAGCTGCTCAAGCCCGACCGCCAGTCCGGCATGGGTGCCCGCGCTGCCGGACGCGACCACGACCGCGGCGTAGTCAACCACGCCCTCGCTCTGGTGCGCAATCTCCTGCGCGCAGTCGATATAGCCAAGCGCGCCGAGCCAGCTCGAACCGCCGACCGGCACCACATAGGGACGAAAACCCTGCGCCTCAAGGCGTTCCGCCTGGGCCGCCAGCTGCGCCGCCGGATTGTCCAGCGCGTCGACCAGCACGATTTCGCAGTCGAACAGATCCAGCAGTAGCCGGTTGCCGTTGCTGAGATAGTTTTCCGCTTGGGTGGCGATCGGGTTTTCCAGCAGTGCGACGCACTTCAGGCCGAGCTTCGCGGCGACGGCGGCGGTCTGACGCACGTGGTTGGACTGGATGGCGCCCGCCGTCAGCAAGAGATCTGCGCCTTCGCGCAGCGCATCCGCCGCCAGAAACTCCAGCTTGCGCAGCTTATTGCCGCCCAGGGCGACAGGCGTGACATCGTCACGTTTGATAAAGATATCGCGGCCAACGTAGTCAGAGAGGCGCGGCAGATGCTCAAGCGGCGTGGGCGCACCGAGCAATTCCAGACGCGGATACTGGTGAATAAGATGTAAAGACAATGCGGCCTCCAGGGCAGTCACAGTAATCTTTACAGTGTTGCAGAAGTTGCGCGAAGGATCATCTGACTTCGCGCGTAAAAGAGGCGGTCGATGCGCCTGATGCAGCATCGCTCGCTTACAGGGGACGAGTCTTAGCGCCCTGCCTCGCCAATCCGCCGCCGGCTGAGTGCGCGGCGGCTGAGTGCTTCACGCGTTGCTGGCGCTATCTGGTTCGCTTCCGCCTGGGCAGAAGGGTTCAGATGGCCAGCGCGTCAGACGCTAGCCGCGCTGCCATCCTAAAAACTGGTCATATTTGCGCAGCGCGATGCGATAGTTATTATTGCCCGCATCGGGCAGATCGTTCTCCAGGCACGCGTGCCAGCTGTTGCCGCTTAAACGGTCAGCCGGGAAATTTTTGGCCTTAAGCATATCGTCCAGACGACGCAGCCTGACCACATATTCGCGGATCGTGCTGTGGCTCATTTCCGTCTGCTCAAACAGATACTGCTTGAAGGCCATAATGTCGAAATAATTAGGATGCGTATTGCAAAAAATATCACTACAAAAACGGCACAGTGCGGTCAGTTCTGGCTGTAATTTCAGCCACAGCTGCTCATCAATCATTTGGTCCATGCGCGCAATGGCCTCTTTATTGATGATCTGACCGCGAAAGACCAACGCCATGCGGTCCAGTACTTTGCCACAGTGTGAACAGTGGCTCTGGCTATGTTTATAATCTTTAAGATAACGGCTTAAAGGTCTGGCCTTGGATTTGGCTCCCATTGCTGAGTCCCCGGTTTTATTATTTTTAGATCGCCAGGAACTGAGGCCGTCAGCGCGCTCCCGTAAGTCGGGCACGCAGGCGTTTGATCGCCTGACTGTGCAGTTGGCTGACGCGTGATTCTCCCACGTCGAGTACCGCTCCAATCTCTTTCAGGTTCAGTTCTTCCTGGTAGTACAGTGTCAGCACCATTTTTTCGCGATCGGGTAAGGCTTCGATCGCTTCAATGACGCGTTCACGCAGATTCCCTTCAAGCAGCTGATGCAACGGATTGGCCTCTTCATGCCCTTCCGTGACCAGCTCCGCGCTGTCGCCGTGTTCTTCCCGATACTCGTCGTAGGAGAAGAGCTGGCTGTTGTTGGTATCCAGCAAGATCTGCCGGTACTCTTCCATCGAAACATTCAGCCTCTCGGCTACCTCCTGCTCGGTGGCGGCACGCCCCATGTTCTGCTCAACCTGGTGCATCGCGCTCGCCACTTCGCGCGCGTTGCGTCGCACGCTGCGTGGCGCCCAGTCCCGGCTGCGAAGCTCATCCAGCATTGCGCCTCGGATGCGCTGCACGGCGTAGGTGGTGAAGGCTGTTCCCTGCAGCGCGTCGTAACGCTCTACAGCGTTCAGTAAGCCAATACCCCCCGCCTGCAGCAGATCGTCAAGCTCAACGCTGGCTGGCAGACGGACCTGCAAACGCAGCGCTTCATGGCGCACCAGCGGCACGTAGCGCTGCCAGAGCGAATGTTTATCCATCACGCCTTCGGCGGTATAGAAATCGTTCACGTTGACTACCCTGCGTTAATGAAGTTATCGGCAAGATTATCCAATTCTGTAGGGGGATTGATTGGCTGAATAGGCGGGCAAAAGCGAGGTTATTTCATTTTTGTTATGTCAGAGAGCGGATTGTTCCGCTCTCATCACGCTGCTTAGTCTGACGCGCGCAGCCGCTGCCGCGTGGCAGGCGGCACGAGGTCCCAAAGGGCGCAGATCTGCCCCTCAAGCGAAGCATAATGTTCAAACACCTTTTCACCCAGTTTTTCGCGATCGAAGCGCAGACGCCCCTCCGGAAGCTCAATGAAAAGTAATCTGTTATCAAACAGGGCGTGCAGATCTTTGCGCAGGCACAGGCCATTATCTGTACTGTTATCGCGGAGATAGCCGCCATCGGCGCTCTTTGTCGCGTCGATATGGGCGGCATCTATCCAGCATGATGCAACCTGCTCGCTTAACGGCAGGCCGGTGATAACGCACGCACCATAGCGCTGCCGCACGCGGCTGGAGAACAAGGATTGCTGGGTACGCATCCAGACTTCACGCCTGACACGCCTCCCCCTCTCCTCTGCGCCCTGCTCGGGCATCGCGGCGGGAGAAAGCTGAAGGACAAACTCAATGCTGCGTGGCGATTCCAGCACGGGCACCATGCCATTAAAGAGTTGCCAGCGCTCGTCGCCTGACCGGTTATCCAGCTTCAGTCGATAACCCTTTGCCGCCAGCTGCATCTTTAACGCGCGACTGTGCGGCGAGAGCAGCTCTGCCACCTGCATGTGCCCTTGCGCAATCCACGCGTCGCCTGTGAGCGGCTTACGAAATACCCAGAACGGTGATTGATCCTGCTGAGCGCGCTTCAGCCGATCAAAGTAATGCCTGTAGTCATTGTCACCGGCAATAAAGATAAACTCATCCAGATCGCCGTTGATGCGGTCGTGGGCGAAGAGCGCCCGAACCAGGGTTGCCTCATTGCCTCGCGATGGATTCAGCATTCCCCCCGTGGTCAGGCCGGGTTCATCCGGACTCTGCGCACGCCAGCGCAGAGCAATGTCGTTGAATAACAGCGTTTCGCCTGATTTAAACATATCTTTCCCTTTAATAGCGTTTATCCGACGTTGGCCAGATAGGCCCGCGTTCTTTCAGGCACCAGATGCCATAACTTGCAAATCTGTTGATCGAGTAAGGCGTAATCCTGCTGCAGGGTCTCTTCCTCCATCGCCTGCTGCAGGAAGCTGACCTGCCCGGTCTGCGCATCTATCTTCAGCAACTTACTGGTAAACAGGCGCTGAAGATCGCTGCGCAGGTAGAGGCCGTTATCAGCGCTGTTGTCGGTGATTAGACCCTCTTCATTTTCCGCCAGCGAGATGTGGCAGGTTTCTACCCAGGGGAAAGGGGTGTTGTCTGTTACACGCGTCCCGGTAATGACGCAACCGCCGTAGCGTGCCTTTACCGCAGCCAGAAACTCCGCCTGGCTGGCGCGCTGAAAGAGGCTGGTTTTTACGCGCCGCCCGACCTCCGTGCCCGCCATCACCGCCGTCGGGATTTTATGCTGCGGCGTGCTCAGTACCACGATGAACTGGATACGGCGCGAATATGGGAAACAGGGATGCGACTGCGCGTCGAAAAGCTGCCAGTACGCCTCGTTCTCATCTTCACGCATCAGCACCAGCTGATAGCCCCGGCTGGCGAGCAGGTTTTGCGCGGTCGCGGAATGGGGATCGAGCATGGCGTAGACCCGGCTTTCGCCAATGACCTGCCAGAGGTTCTCGCGCTGCGCCTCTCTGGCGCGGCGAAAACAGGCGAACGGCTGCTGCGACTTCATATAGTGCTCGAAGCGGCGCAGGTAGTTCTTCCGCTCGTTGTCGTCAGAGATGAAGAGCAGCTCTTCCAGCGGGCTGTTGCTCTCTTCGCTGGCGAAGACTGCACGGATGCGCAGCGTACGATAGCTGGTAGACGGGCTTAGCAAGCCGCGCACGGTCAGCGCCTTTTCGTCGGGATGCTGCCGCGCGTAACGCAGCGCGATCTCGTCAAAGGTGAGCTGCTCGCCGGGTAACAAGTCATAATTGAAGCGCATAGACACTCCAGAAAATAGTCAAACTGAATGCGTGTGTTGTTCTGTAGGGAGTTATCGGCAGGCGCGCGGGGATCTGTAACGCATCAGGCAGGAGCTGGCGTCATCAAAGCAAACTGACCAGGTCAGGCGTACTGTTTCGGGCGAATCAGTACGCCTGTTTTACTTATCGCAGCAGATGAAGCAGCGAGAGATCGTCGTTAACTTTGCTTTTTTCAATTTCACGCATAAAAGCTTTATCGGAAATCTGATCGTGTTTCGTCACGGAGTGAAAGCTGTAAATAATATTCACGATGTCGTTTTCACTGACGGTGCCTACCAGATCCAGGCTGGCTGCGAGAAGCGATCTCAGCAGGAACCACTCCGCCGTTAACAGATAGAGATTTGCGAGTGCGCTCTGCTCGCTGTGGGATGGGAAGCCATCGTGATACATCCGGTACTGCAGATAATTACCCATAATATGCGGGCGCTCCGCCAGCCAGGGTTTCAGCTTATCCTGCCAGACGGCTGCCAGACGCTTCATCGATACCGTGACGTCATTGCCCTCAGCGAGATCGCTCTGGATGTAAATCAGCTTATTGACATAGTGGATAAGCGTCGCCGACCCGCGAATCGCCTTGTGACTGCCCAGATAGGCCTGGAGACGCAACAGCAATGCCCACTGCAGCTGATAGTCAGGCTTGATGCTGTCGATATTCGCAGCCATCTCTCCCTGTTCGATCAGATTCAGAACCGAGAAAAAGTACTCTTCAAGCCGGGTATATTTATCTGCGCTGTCGCCTGTTTTCTCGGCAAAAAGAAAAAGCATCGCAATGCCGTACAACCCTTGCTCGATGTTAGCGCCGCTGGCCAGCAGCAGATTACTGCACATCAGATTGATAAAGCGCGACGCCTGATCGACTTCCGGCGCGTTCAGCGCTGAAATACGCAGCGATTTATGTTCATTAAGCAGCATCGCATCAGGGCTGGCCAGCAGGCCTTTGACCGCTTCCGGGCAGGAGAGCGTCAGGCTGTTCCGGATTTCATATTTGGTTTTTTTCTGCGAGCGAGGATAGCTGGAACAGGTCGGGCTCAGCGCCTTTTCACCCATTTTTTTATGGATGCTGCAGAGGCTATTCTCATCAAGGAAACCGCAGTTTCCGTTAGCAGAAAACTTCATGGTGCCCCAGTTATCAAAACTCTTTTTGGTTTTGACAATGTTTTCTTCCGCAATCTGGCGCACCGTAATGTCGCCGCTCTTTAAATAACGGTTGACCGTAGGCTTATCCAGATAGATGTCCCAGCCTTTGCAGCAGTGGTCGAGGCAGGCGCTGCCGGCGCACTTAAATTCGCTGAAAAACAGCGGTTCAACTACAGAAATCTCTTTCATGATCTTACCTGCTGATGGCGTTAAAACGGCAAAAACACAACGATAGCGGCCAGACTATCAGCAGGTAAGCCAGCGCAATGCGCATAATACAAAGGCTTTCGTGTCTTTTTCTCAGGCATAAAAAAACCCCGCCGAAGCGGGGTTTTCAGGTATGTCACCAGAGGGCGATTAGCCCTGCAGCAGAGACAGAACCTGCTGCGGAACCTGGTTAGCTTTCGCCAACACAGAGTTACCTGCCTGCTGGATGATCTGCGCTTTAGACATGTTTGAAACTTCGGTCGCGTAGTCAGCATCCTGAATACGAGACTGTGCTTCAGACAGGTTAGTCGTGGTGTTGTTCAGGTTAGTTACCGCTGAATCCAGACGGTTCTGAATCGCACCCAGTGAAGAACGGAACTTGTCTACGCTGGCGATTGCGCTGTCGATTTTTGCCAGCGGGTCAGAGGTCGCGCCGGTTGAGAAATCAGACAGGTTCATGTTTTTGGTGTCGATTTTGAACGCTGCGGTGTCGCCGCCTGCAGTGGTCGTTGCTGACTGCGGGTCAACAGCGACGTAGAAGTCCTGGCTTGAACCGTTAGCGATGTCGAAACCGTTCGCTTTCAGGTTGTTGGTTTCTGCCGCAGAAGTAGACTTGATGGTCACTTTTGCAAACATGTTGCCGTTGTCGTCTTTGTAAACGCTGGTGCCGTCTACTTTCGCGCCGCCAGCGGCCAGGCCCAGACGGGTTGACAGGTCGTCAGTCGCGCCAGATTCCGCTACGGTTGCTTTAGAAACGTTACTGGTGGTGCCGTAAACTTTCTGGAAGTCAGCAGCAACGGCAGCAGTCGGCGTGCCCTGCGGGCCGGTCACGTTCAGGGTGTCCAGCTTCAGCGTAGAAGAGTCGATTTTTTTCAGGTCGATGTCGATGGTTTCACCATCGTTCGCGCCAACCTGGATAGACATTTTGCCGTCTTTAGCCAGTACGTTCACGCCGTTGAACTGAGTCTGACCAGAAACGCGGTCGATTTCGCTCAGGCGAGATTTGATTTCGTCCTGGATTGATGCTTTGTCAGAGTCAGAGTTGGTGCCGTTCTGCGCCTGAACAGTCAGTTCACGGATACGCTGCAGGTTGTTGTTGATTTCTGACAGCGCGCCTTCAGTAGTCTGCGCAGCAGAGATACCGTCGTTGGCGTTACGTGCAGCCTGAGTCAGGCCTTTGATGTTGGACTGGAAACGGTTGGCAATCGCCTGACCAGCAGCGTCATCTTTCGCGCTGTTGATACGAAGACCAGAAGACAGACGCTCGATAGAGGTAGACAGAGCAGACTGGTTCTTGTTGATGTTGTTCTGAGTGATCAGCGAGAGGCTGTTGGTATTAATGACTTGGGCCATGATAAATATTCCTGTTAATCAAGTCTTTCGGTTAAGGTGTGGGCTTCAACCCGCCGGCTTCAGCGCCGTCAAAGTTGTTATCGTCTGCCCTTAAACAACCTTTAGAATTTTTTTAGTACCAGGTGAAAATTTTTTCCTTCAACCTGTCACGCTTATCTTTATCGCCCTCGCCCCTCACTTCTTTAGAAGAAAATCACTGCTGTTTTAGCCGTTGAAATACCCTTCTCTATATGCGCTATTCGCTTTATCGCGCAGCCATCAATAACGTTAAACTTTCCTTATTGGCAGCCGATAACCCCGGTATTCACTCTCCGTGTCGACATGATAAGGAAACAAACATGGCAAGTATCTCTAACCTGGGTGTCGGTTCAGGCCTTAACTTAAGCGATATCTTAGACAGTATGCAGACGGCGGAAAAAGCCGCGCTAACTCCGATTTCTAAACAGCAGTCCTCCTATACCGCTAAACTGAGCGCCTACGCGACGCTGAAAAGCGCGCTGACCACCTTTCAGACGGCGAACACCACGCTGAATAACGCCAGCCTGTTTAGCGCCACCACGGCGACCAGCAGCTCAAGCGCCTTTAGCGCCACCACCTCCGGCAGTTCCGTCGCGGCAGGCAAGTACACCATTAGCGTGACGCAGCTGGCGCAGGCGCAGACCCTGACCTCAGCGGTACAGAGCAGCAACAGCGCCCCGCTGGGCGACAGCTCGGCCAGCAGCCGCACGCTGAGCATCGCGCTGGCGGACGGCTCCAGCAAAGATATTACGCTGACCAGCGCGCAGACCTCGCTGACCGGCATGCGCGACGCCATCAACGGCGCCAGCGCGGGCGTGACCGCCAGCATCATCAAGGTTGGGGATGGCAGCTACCGCCTCTCGGTCAGCGCCAATGAGAGCGGTTCAGGCAAAGCCGTCAGCTCGATTAAGGTGACCGGCGACGATACGCTTGCGGGCATCGTCGGCTACGACGCCAGCGCCACCAGTAACGGGATGACCGAAAGCGTCACGGCGCAGAATGCGAAGCTGACGGTCAATAACGTCGCGATTGAGAGCAGCAGCAACACCATCAGCGACGCGCTGGAAGGCATTACGCTGAATCTCAGCGACGTCACCAGCGGCACCCAGACGCTGACCATCGCCTCCGATACCACCAAAGCCAACGCCGCTATCACCGGCTGGGTCTCCGCCTACAACACTCTGCAGGACACCTTTTCCAGCCTGACCAAATATACCGCGGTGGATGTGGGCGCAGACTCGCAGGACAGCAGCAACGGTGCGCTGCTGGGCGACAGCACCCTGCGTACCATCCAGAACCAGCTGAAGAGCCTGCTGACCAATGCCGCCAGCTCCTCGACCTTCAAAACCATGGCGCAGATCGGCGTGACCTCCAACCCGACCACCGGGCAGCTGGAAGTCGATTCTGACAAGCTGAGCACCAGCCTGAAAAACAATATGTCGGACGTGAAAGAGATGATCATCGGCGACGGCAAAACCACCGGCATCGCCACCAGGGTCTCCAGCAACCTGACCAGCTGGCTCTCCAGCACCGGCATCGTACAGTCCGCCACCGACGGCGTCAGCAAAACGCTTAACGCCCTGACCGTCCAGTACAACTCGGTCAACGATCGCATCAACGACACGATTACGCGGCTGAAAGCCCAGTTTACGAAGCTCGATGTGATGATGAGTTCGCTTAACCAGACCAGCAGCTACCTGACGCAGCAGTTCGACACCTCGAACTCCAGCTCCAAAAGCTGATTTTTATAAGGAGTGAGCATGTACACCGCAAATGGCATTCAGGCCTATGCAAAAATCGGCGTCGAGAGCGCCGTCATGAGCGCGAATCCGCATCAGCTGGTCAACATGCTGTTTGACGGCGCGCTGAGCGCGCTGGTGCGCGCCCGCCTGTTTATGCAGGACGGCAACATTGAAGGGAAAGGCCTTTCCCTTTCAAAGGCCATTAATATTATTGAAAACGGGCTTAAGCAAGGTCTCGCAGAAGAGAGCGGCGATGAGCTTACCACCAACTTAATTTCACTGTATGCCTATATGGTGCGAAGACTCCTGCAGGCGAATTTACGCAACGACGTGGAGGCCATTGTTGAGGTCGAAGCACTGCTGCGTAATATCGCTGATGCCTGGAAGGAAATCGCCCAGCCTCAACCTCAGATTCAGGACGCCGTTTAATGATACTTGCACCGCAACTGATTACCATTTACCAGCAGTTACTCGATCTTAGCCAGCAAATGCTGCGTCTTGCGGCCGAGGGAGAATGGGACGATTTAATCAAAAAGGAAGTTGATTACGTCAGCGCGGTGCAACGGCTGGCGCGATCGACCGAAGCCGCCTCGCCTTCCGTGCAGGCGCAGGAGCAGCTGCGCCCGGTACTGCGCCATATTCTTGATAATGAAGGGGAAGTGAAGCGCCTGCTGCAGGCGCGCATGAACGAGCTTTCCACGTTGGTAAACCAGAACACCCGTCAGAAATCGGTGCTCAGCGCCTACGGCAAACAGGGCTGCGTCATGGTGCCGACAGAGAACCCGCCGCTCTCCTGATTCTGAAACGCACCGCGACAGAGAAAATAATGCTTCTGCCGGTGCGTCTTTTTTTCGCCGTGCTCCATACTTGCTTTTCCTTCCCGCTGGAGCACAGCAAATGCACAACCCAACGCTACTGCAATTTTTTCACTGGTATTACCCGGATGGCGGCCAGCTCTGGCCTGAAGTCGCTGAAAAAGCGGCCTGGCTGAGCGAGATCGGCGTTACCATGGCCTGGCTGCCCCCTGCTTATAAAGGCGAATCAGGCGGCTATTCCGTGGGATACGACAGCTACGATCTCTTTGACCTGGGCGAGTTCGATCAGAAAGGCAGCGTCGCCACCAAATATGGCGACAGGCAACAGCTGCAGGCGGCCGTGGAGGCCTTACGCGCCCACAACCTTGGCGTGCTGCTGGACGTAGTGGTGAACCATAAGATGGGCGCCGACGAGAAAGAGCGGGTGCGGGTTAACCGTGTTAACCCTGACAACCGCGACGACATCAGCGACGAGGTTATCGAATGCGAAGCCTGGACGCGCTTTAGCTTCCCGGCGCGCGCGGGCGAATATTCCCGATTCGTCTGGGACTACAAATGCTTTAGTGGCGTCGACCATATCGAAAACCCGGATGAAAACGGCGTCTTTAAGATCGTCAACGACTATACCGCCGACGGCTGGAACGATCAGGTCGACAGCGAGCTGGGCAATTTTGACTACCTGATGGGCGCCAATATCGATTTCCGCAATAATGCCGTGCGCGAAGAGCTGAAATACTGGGCGCGCTGGATCAGGGAACAGCTGCCCTGCACCGGCTTCCGCCTTGATGCGGTGAAGCATATTCCCGCCTGGTTCTACAAAGAGTGGATTGAACACGTTCAGGAGGTCGCCGACGAGCCGATGTTTATCGTCGCCGAGTACTGGTCGTTCGAAACCGATAAACTGCTGGAGTATATCCAGCAGGTCGAGGGCAAAACCCTGCTGTTCGACGCGCCGCTGCATATGAATTTTCATCAAGCGTCCACGCAGGGCAGCGACTACGATCTCAGTCAGATCTTCGCTAATTCGCTGGTGCAGGCCGATCCCTGGCATGCGGTTACGATCGTCGCCAACCACGACACGCAGCCGCTGCAGTCGCTGGAGGCGCCGGTCGAAGCCTGGTTTAAGCCGCTCGCCTACGCGCTGATCCTGCTGCGCGAGCAAGGCGTGCCGACGGTGTTCTATCCCGACCTGTTCGGCGCCAGCTACGAAGATGAAGGCGGCGACGGCGAAACCCACCGCGTCGAGATGCCCGCCATTGCGGAGCTGGAAGCGCTGATCCGCGCTCGCCAGATTTACGGCTGGGGCGCGCAAACGGACTATTTCGATCATCCCAACTGCGTAGCCTTCAGCCGCAGCGGCACCGCTGAACAGCCGGGCTGCATCGTTATTATGTCGAACGGCGAGGAGGGTGAGAAAAGCGTGGCGATGGGCGACGGCTTTGCCGGTAAAGCGTGGCGCGACTATTTAGGTCATTGCGACGAGATCCTCACCGCGGATGAACAGGGCACCGTCGTGGTGCGCTGCAACGGTGGTAGCGTCAGCGTCTGGGTGCTGGCGGAGTAACGTCACGCGCCTTATTCCTTCACAGCGAATGGAATAAGGCGCGACGGGATTACTGCTTGTTTTCGTTCGCCTGAGTGATGGCGGACTTGAGGATTTCCGGTTCAATATTCTGGATAACGGCCGCGTTCGGCTGTTTCGCCACCTCTTCCAGCGCCTGCTGGCACTCTACCGTCGGGCGCTCGACCTTACGCAGCGTCAGCCCGTCATAGCGCAGCTCGCCCCCCTCCAGCTCCAGAGGCATAACGCGCGACTGGCGATTGACGTTAACGTAGTCGCCGCTGAGCAGCGTCAGCTTGCCTGGCTTGGCGATCACGCGCATCCACTGGCGGCAGTCAAGCGTAGTGCCGTCCGCCTTGACGATCAGCGTGCCCAGCGCGCGATCGCTGCGCAACCCGCTTTGCGGCCCGACCGTTTGCCAGGTCCCCTGCAGGCTGGCAGGCGCCGGCGTCTGTACCGCATCCTGATAGCTGTTGATTTGCGCACAGCCGGCCAGCACCAGCGCGGCCGTCGTCAGCATCCACTTTTTCATCGTTAATCCCTGAGATCGCTTCAATGGCGGCTAAGTTATAATTTTTCGCCTGCTTTCCGCAAGCTATCTACGCCCTGCTTCGACTCGCACGGCCATTTTTTTTCTTCTGCGCCGGGTTTAACCGCGCCCTGACAGCGACGGCAGGGTGCGTTACACTGGCGCGCTGCACCACACTTAATCTTTCGGGAAATCTTATGAAAACGCCAGAAGCCTATTACGCGCAGGCGCGCGATATGTTTTTCACCGCCCATGCCGATTTTCAGGCCGCGCTCGATGAACTGACGGAGAGCGATGCGCGCCACGCTAATATGTCACTGCGCCAGCTGCGCGAATGGCATGCGGAACGTATTTACGCCGCCTTTCTGCGCCAGAAAAATCTCGACGGCATGATCTTTTCGATCCAGCTTGCCGAGCCAGATAAAGCGGTGGCCGCCGAAGCCATTGAAAACTATCTTAAATCGCATGCTGAATCGCTGGGGATGACCTGGGAAGAATTTTGCATCAAGAACGAGCTTTAAGCGGTTAAAAACAGCAACACCTCCAACCAGTGAAATAAGTCAGGATTAAATTGTACAAGATCATAAAACTTGTATAAGTTTACTGTACGACTTCGGTCGTGATTGTCCTTGAACGAATGGTGCGTTTGCACCGCCTCTGGAGGTGTTTGCTGGATTTCCACCTCCAGAGGTTTGATTTTTTTCGCTTTATTACCTCTTCTTGCCCCTCGTTACCCCTCCCGGTTTTATTATCTGAGACGAATTTGCGCATCACGCCGAAAAAAGATCGTTCAACTGGCCTGAGAGGCTTGTCACTGGTTGGATTTACAGTATGATGTGCCAGCGAATTTCTTCCCTGTATGGAATACCAGTATGTTTGTGGAATTGATTTACGATAAGCGTAACGTTGCCGGCCTGCCAGGCGCACGCGAGATAATTTTACAGGAGCTGGAAAAACGCGTTCAGCGCGTCTTCCCGGAGATTGAGGTGCGCGTAAAGCCAATGGAGCGTAACGCCATCGAGACCGACTTAAGCAAAAACGATAAGGCTACGGTGGCGCGCATTGTCGAAGAGATGTTTGACGAGGCGGAAATGTGGCTGGTGGCCGACTAAGCGCCGACCACTGCCGGGAGCAGGATTACTTCTCCTGCTCGCTGTGGTTAATGGCGATTTCGATATCCTGAATGACGGCGTCTAAATCATCCAGCAGCGTGCCCTGTTTGTTCAGCAGCGCATCAATGCGTCCGGCAAACTCGGGATCTTTATATTCGCCAGCATCGAACGCGAGCCAGTGGCTGGAGAGCGTTTCGGTATTGGTTTGCGCATAGTGGCGCATCTCTTTCAGCTGCGAGGTCACATCGCGCAGGTAGTCAGTTTTGCTTTTCGTTTCGACTGAATCACTCATGCAGTTTCTCCTTTTGCTGTTTTAACCAATAAATATCTCGCGTGAATGATTAAAGATAGTGGAATATAACGAAGCCGCCTTAAGAATATTCGGAAGTAGCGCCTGCCCCCTCACCCTCTCTGGCTGGTAGGCCTTTTCTTGAGGCCAGCCTTAACGCTGCTTCTCCAGAAGCGTCCCTCTGATCAAAACAGGGGACGCGTTGTCCCCTTTCATACTTTATCTGTTTAGCTATCAGAGATACTTACGCGCCAGTTCGAACAGCTCCTTTCGGGCTGCCATGCCAAGATGCTCAATCCCTTGCTGTACAAAATCAAACGCGGCGCCGAAATCTTTTACCCCTGCGCTGAAGTCGCTTTGCTCCTCTTCTCCGGCGGGCTGAGCTGAAGATGGCGCAGCAGACGTCGCGCTGCCGGAATCGGCTACAGGTGCCGTTTCCTGAACAGCAGCGTTAACAGCCTGCGCGCTCGCCTGCTCGGCAGCGGCATCCGCCACGGATGTCTGCGCCTGGGGTTGCGCATCGGCGGCAGGGTCGGCCGCAGCGGGCTGATCGACAGGCTGAGCGGGCGCGTCCAGCGGCACGCTTTGCTCTGCGGGCTGTGGCGCTGCGGCGGCCTCTGGGGTCGCAGCCTGATCCGCAGGTTGCGCAGCGGCAGCGTCGGGCGTTGCCGACTGCTCCGCGGGCTGCACAGTAGCGGCATCCTCAACAGCGGCCGGTGAGGCTGAGGCGTCCGGCACAGCGCTCTGATCCCCCGATGGCGAGGGCGTGTGCTGTGCCGTCGCATCAGGCGCTACATGGGTTTCGCCCGGCGTCTCTTCGGAGGTGGCGGGTGCCACCGTCGAAGGAGAAGATAACCGCTGCAGCTGCGGATCGGTCGGCACATTAGCGTCCGGTATAGCAAACTGCGGCAGCTCGGCGTCGCCTGCTGGCGTGGTTGAGTTAATGATGCTGGTATCGGTCATGGCAGACTCCTTAGTGATGATGAACGATCGGAGGGCATGAAAGCCTTCACCAATCAGGTTAAAAATTCGCATAACCTTCTCCCGTTACGGTTTCAAAGCTTTTTCATCCTGTATAACCACACGTTTCACTTTGTCAGCCGTCTGAGCAGCAGTCTGATCCGGCAGCGCATCCAGCTTGTGCTGGAGTACGGACACCTGTTTCGTCAGCTGATCCACTTTTTGTTCGCGTCGATCGGCAGCCTCGATAGATGCGCGACGAATCTCTTCAACGCGCCGGTTAGCTGTGCTGCTGACATATAAAAAAAGAATTGTCATCACAATGCATACCAATGACATGCTCAGCATCAGCACCCCGAGCATGACCTTGCGCTTGTGGGTCGTCGGTCTTATTTCACTGTGTATCTCTGCCATCGCTATGCTCCTCCAGAGTGGAAATTAACCTGTCGATTTCATTACGAAACTTGCTGTTCTGATCGGCATCGGTCATGACCACCAGAATGCCGAGCGCATTTTTGATTAAGCGCAAATCGGTCTCCAGGGTAGATATCCGCCGTAAATTAGTGTCATGGCGTATGCGCAAATCGTCATTTTCCTGACGGAGAAGTGCATTGCTCTCCTTCAGCAATAAGACCTGCTCCTTGTAGCTGGTAATGATCTCTCCACCGGCACGGTTGCTGGTGACAATAGAAGCAATGCCTGCAATGAGCGGCTTCCAGAAAAGCGCCGCCGCTCCGCCTCCAAGTACTAATGCGCCAACACTGGTTATCAAACTACTTTCCATGCATCACCTCTGTACCTCGTCGGGTAACGGCTGCTGACGTCAGGCGTAAAACGCAAAGCGCCTCCCTCGCCGAAACTTAAGATTGCTTAAATTCACAGCTTAAGTATACTTAAGTCTGGCTCTCAGGAGATGTCAAGAAGATGGAAAAAGAAACAGCGGGCGATCGTATTCGCCTTCGTCGTAAGGCACTGAATTTGACGCAGAAAGCAGTCGCGGAAAAAATTTCGGTATCCCATGTAGCGATATCACAATGGGAAAAAGAGGAAACGCTGCCGCGCGGAGAAAACCTGCTGCGGCTCGCGGAAGTGCTGGGGTGCGCGCCAGCCTGGCTGGTAGATGGAGATGGGCCGGTATTTACTGTACAAACGTTAACGCAAACCGGCCTGCCTGTTCTGGAAAGAGAACAGATCGGCGACTGGCTGGCCGAGGCAGAGCAGGTGGAGATCCTCAGGCGAGTCCCCACCGATCGCAGCTACTCTGCCACCAGCTTTGCATTAACCCTGTGGGATAACGCGCTGGCACCGCAATGCCTGCGTGGCGATTTGCTGTTTATCGATCCAGACTTACCGCCGCAGCCAGGGGATCTGGTGCTGGCGCTTACTGGAGAGAACGAGTATGTACTACGGAAATACCGCGCGCGCACTCATCACAGCTTTGAGCTGGCGCCGCTCAACGAGGATTATCCACTGCTGCGTTCCTCGGAACAGGCGCTCTCTGTGCTGGGAACGCTGGTAGAGTGGCGGCGCTACCGCGACACGGCGCGGTAAGCCGCTTAAATCTTCCGCTTCGCTCGAACTTTCGCTGCGAAGCAGCATCCAATTCAGCATGTGGATAATTCCATGTAACGATTTCACCCGCCTTGCGCGGGCTTTTTTTTGCCCATAAGAATTTCCTGTGATGAATCTCTGCTTCTGCGTTTCTTTATCCTGCCGCCGGTGAGAAGATAATCTGGCGCTATGCGCATACCCTTTACGTAATGCAAACGAGAATTCTGCCTGAATGGACTTGCCCGCTGACCTGTGCGGGCAATTTTTTGTTCGCTGTAATGAATAAAGCCGTCCGCAGACGGCTTACACATTCAGGGATTCAGATTTTCATCCTCATCCTCGATGTCATCTTCTACATACTCGTCATCATCGGGCATCGCATCCCCCTCTCTGCCGGGGATATCATCTACGCCGCCTGGGAGCTGGCCGTCGCCGGGAATGGGATCGATATCATTGGGACGTTCTGACATAGGCACCTCCAGTTACCCCTATTGGGTATATTTAGTTTAGTGCTGTGACTATTTAATATGCGCCCTCTCTTGCTGAAACGTGAACAAAGCGTAAAAGATCAAACATACCGCCGTTGCCGTTTGGCTTATCGAACAGGTCATGTTCCCTGAACTTTTCACAAAAGCGCCCGTCGTTAGCGCAGATAAATTTAAGTCTGTTTATTGACGGATCGCTTAATAGCTTCTTCAATGAAATAAGAGACTGCACAGGAGGAAAAGCTCATGACCGAACTATTACATATTATCTCTGTCAGCACGATTGTCGCCGGAATATATTTAATCCAGTAAGAGAATGGTCACGCGCAGGTAATATTATGGAAACAACCTTCGTTGATGCGACACTTTTGCTTGAGAACCGCTTCAGCGCGGAAGCCTGCTCAGTAAGGTCTGTAATAAGACTGCTGTTTGATAAGCATTGTCCACAATATTTCTCCGGCCGACTGAATAATATTATTTTCCAGGATAAATGCCTGACTGAAATATATTCATCCAGTTTCAGCTATATTAATGATGCAGCATTTCATCAACCACCTGATCATCTGTTAGCTGCCAGGGATAATAAGTGGGCCAGTTATCCATCTCTTCCAGCAGCGCCTGCTGAGAGATATTGCCGCTAAAAAGATGAAAATGGCTCGACCTGCGCGGCGCGATTATATGATCGCTGAACTGCACATATTTAGGCGCCAGGCTGTTTTTATCGCGACACTCAAACAGATAGCGCACACCTTTTTTTCCTGAAGCGTATGTCAGGATTTTATGTCCGGCATAGCTGTAGCGGCAGGAGGCGACGCTGTCGCCACGATGAAACTCAATTGTGTCATTTTCAATTTCCAGCCGCTCGGTATCAGTAGCGTAGCCTTTGCGGTAGTAAGCTTTAATCTGCTCTGCGGTTTTGCGCTCTTCCTTTTGCGCTTTCTGCGCGAAGACGGGATCCAGCTTTCCCTGCTCCAGCAGCGGATAGACGGATGCCCATACGCCATCCCAGTCTGACAGCGGACGATCTTTGACATTATTGTCGTCAAACTCGCCTTCTGCTGCTTTTTGCTCTATCTGCGACAGCGCCGGACCGTGCGCGTGGTGACCATGCGCCATAGCCTGCCCGCTAAGCAGCAGACTCAATGCGATAACTTTCCTTTTGCTTGCCAACATATTTACCCTCCATCAGTGAAAGAGTGTAAAATGTTATGATATAACATTTCCAAAGACAAGCTTTGCGATTGCACTCTCGCTAGCTGGAATGGAAAAGCCCTTGCGCCTGCGGTAATGAATCCGTTGCCGTTGCGCATTTTACATCGCGCAGCGCCTGCAACTCAGCGAGACGCGATTTCGCTTTTTCGCTGGCGTTGTGCCGAGCGAGCCCGTTGCCGATGCCGAGGTCGCCCATAAAGCCCAGAACGGTGCGATAATCAAAGCTGCCAGTTTCTGTGATTTCCTGCTGAATGTGGCGCGTTTTGACGATTTCCTGTTCAAGCATCTGGCAGTTCAGCGTCACCGCTTCTTGATCCGTTACCGCGGAAGCCTGGGGGTACTGTTTGGTTGCGCAGGCGGAGAGCAGCAGCACGGCTGCGATTAACCATATTTGTTTCATTGGAATGCTTGTCAACCGTGCCGATTGTTGAGAAGTTAAACCTGCATATTCATAATATCAGTATAAGCCGCCACCAGCTTATTCCTCACCTGAATCCCCATCTGCATCGAGATAGAAGACTTCTGCATATCCACCATCACATCGTTGAGCGCGATGCCTGGCTTGCCCATTTCAAAATCCTGCGCCTGCGTACGGGCGGTGTTCTGCGTTTCGCTGATCTTATCCAGCGCCGCTTTCATGGTGGCGGCGAAGTCGACCGGCTGCGTCGCCTCGCTGTTTTTGTTACTGGCCTGCAGCGAAGTTAGCTGAAGCTGCTGTAAAACGCCGTCGATTGCCTGAATGGACATGCCGTTACCTCATTGAAAGAGAGATGGAATTTTCTACGCTCAAAAATTTATCACAATGTCAATGAGACAAAGGCGCTAAATAACAGCAAAAAACCCGGCTTATTCGCCCATCGAATTTTGCGATAAAGAAAATAATGCCATGCATTGAAGTGGAGTTTCATTTACGCAGTGTCAGGGAGTCTGTTTTGTCACTACAACAAACCCGGTCAATTATGTCAGGCAGGAATAGGTCATGAACGCGAGCGCAGCCGCCCCACAGGATTCAGCCAAAAAAGGTTTCGGTGACCTTATCGCTCGCCTGCGCGCTAATCCGCGTATCCCCCTTATCGTTGCCGCCGCCGCCGCTATCGCCATCGTGATGGCGCTGGTGCTGTGGGCGAAAGCGCCCGATTACCGTGTGCTGTACAACAATCTCTCTGATGAAGATGGCGGCGCGATTGTTACCCAGCTCACCCAGATGAACATCCCCTATCGCTTCGCCGACAACGGCGGCGCGCTGATGGTGCCGGCGGAAAAGGTGCATGAGCTGCGCCTGCGCCTGGCACAGCAGGGACTGCCGAAAGGCGGTTCGGTGGGCTTTGAGCTGCTCGATCAGGAGAAGTTCGGCATCAGCCAGTTCAGCGAGCAGGTCAACTACCAGCGCGCGCTGGAAGGCGAGCTGGCGCGCACCATCGAAACCTTAGGGCCGGTTAAAACGGCGCGCGTGCATCTGGCGATGCCGAAGCCGACGCTCTTCGTGCGCGAGCAGAAAGCCCCTTCTGCCTCGGTCACGCTGAACCTGCAGCCTGGCCGTGCGCTCGATGAGGGCCAGATTCAAGCCATCGTGCATATGGTCTCCAGCAGCGTGGCAGGCCTGCCGCCGGGTAACGTCACCGTCGTCGATCAGAGCGGACGCCTGCTGACGCGTTCAGACAGCGAAGGCCGCGACCTTAACGACGCTCAGCTGAAATATACCGCCGAAGTGGAAGCGCGCTACCAGCAGCGCATCGAAGCGATTTTGAACCCGATTCTCGGCCAGGGCAACGTACACGCGCAGGTAACGGCGCAGATCAACTTCGACAAGAGCGAGCAGACCGACGAGAAGTATCAGCCGAACGGCAATCCGAGCAACACCGCTATTCGCTCGCGTCAGACCAGCACCAGCGATCAGACCGGCAGCCCGTATCCGGGCGGCGTGCCGGGCGCCCTTTCTAACCAGCCAGCGCCTGCTAACACCGCGCCGGTCAACGCGCCGAACGCGCAAAATGGGCAAAACGCGCAGAACGGCCAGCAGAACAACGCGAACAACGGCACAACTACCAGCACCGCCAGCAGCAGCGTGCCGACCAACTCGCGTCGCGACGATACCGTGAACTACGAACTGGACCGCACCATTCGCCACACCAAAATGAACGTTGGCGACGTGCAGCGTCTCTCGGTCGCGGTAGTGGTGAACTATCGCGCCGACGATAAAGGCAAGGCGATCGCCCTGAACGAACAGCAGCTGAAGCAGGTGGAAGATCTGACGCGCGAGGCGATGGGCTACTCCCAGCCGCGCGGCGACAGCGTCAACGTGGTGAACTCGGAATTCACCGCCGCCGAGCCGACCAGCGGCGACCTGCCCTTCTGGCAGCAGCAGGCCTTCTTCGATCAGATGATGAACATCGGCAAATGGCTGCTGATCGCGCTGGTCGCCTTCATTCTCTACCGCAAAATGGTGCGTCCGCAGCTGATGCGTAAACGCGAAGCGGAAAAAGCCGCTGTGGAAGCCGCAGAACAGCGTGCCGCCGCCATGCAGGAAGAAGAAGCCTATAGCGTACAGCTCAGCAAAGATGAGCAGGATGCCGAGCGTAAGTCTAACAACCGCATGAGCGCCGAGGTGATGAGCCAGCGCATCCGCGATATGTCCGAGAACGATCCGCGCGTCGTCGCGCTGGTTATCCGCGAATGGATGAGTAAAGAACTATGAGTCTGACCGGAACTGAAAAAAGCGCCATCCTGATGATGACCATCGGCGAAGAGCGCGCCGCCGAGGTGTTCAAGCACCTCAACCAGCGTGAAGTGCAGCACCTGAGCGCCGCAATGGCGAATATGCGCCAGGTGTCGCATAAGCAGCTTACCGAGATCCTGCGTGAGTTCGAGAGCGACGCCGAGCAGTTCGCGGCGCTGAGCCTCAACTCCAACGAGTATCTGCGTTCGGTGCTGACCAAAGCGCTGGGCGAAGAGCGCGCCGCCAGCCTGCTGGAGGATATTCTCGAGTCCCGCGAAACCACCAGCGGCATGGAAACGCTCAACTTTATGGAGCCGCAGGCCGCCGCCGATCTTATCCGCGACGAGCATCCGCAGATCATCGCGACCATCCTGGTGCACCTCAAACGCGGCCAGGCAGCGGATATTCTGGCGCTGTTCGACGAGCGCCTGCGTCACGACGTCATGCTGCGTATCGCCACCTTCGGCGGCGTACAGCCGGCGGCGCTGGCGGAGCTGACCGAAGTGCTCAACGGCCTGCTGGACGGCACCAACCTCAAGCGCGCCAAGATGGGCGGCGTGAGAACCGCAGCGGAAATCATCAACCTGATGAAAACGCAGCAGGAAGAGGCGGTCATCGAAGCGGTTCGCGACTTCGACGGCGAGCTGGCGCAGAAAATTATCGACGAGATGTTCCTGTTCGAAAACCTGGTGGAAGTGGACGACCGCAGCATCCAGCGCCTGCTGCAGGAAGTGGAGTCGGAGCAGCTGCTGGTCGCGCTGAAAGGCGCCGAGCAGCCGCTGCGCGAGAAGTTCCTCAAGAACATGTCGGCGCGCGCCGCCGATATCCTGCGCGACGACCTCGCCAACCGCGGACCGGTACGTATGTCGGCGGTGGAAAACGAACAGAAAGCTATCCTGCTTATCGTGCGCCGTCTGGCGGAATCGGGCGAGATGGTGATTGGCGGCGGCGAGGAAACCTATGTCTGACGCTTTTTCCGCCCGCCCGTGGCAGCTCTGGCAGCCTGATGATTTAGGCCGCCGCGACGAACCGGAGCCGGAGATGCTGCCGGAGCCGGAGGCATTCGAATCAGAGGTCGACGAACAGCAGCAGCACTTCGAGCATATGCAGCAGCAGGCCCGCAAAGAGTCGCAGGCGCAGGGCTATAACGAAGGCCATCAGCAGGGTTTCGCCGAAGGCCAGAAAGCGGGCTACGACGCCGGTTTTCAGCAGGGGCTGGCCGATGCGCAGCAGCAGCAGGCACCGCTGCAGGCGCGTATGCAGCAGCTGGTCACTGAGTTTCAGCACTCGCTGGAGGCGCTCGACAGCGTGATCGCTTCGCGCCTGATGCAGCTCGCACTGGAGGCGGCACGTCAGGTCATTGGCCAGGCGACCACGGTGGACGGCAGCGCCCTGCTGCGTCAAATTCAGCAGCTGCTGCAGCAGGAGCCGATGTTCAGCGGCAAACCGCAGCTGCGCGTGCATCCTGACGATCTGCAGCGCATTGAGCAGACCCTCGGTCCAACGCTCGATCTGCACGGCTGGCGTTTGCTGGCCGACAGCACGCTGCATCCTGGCGGCTGCAAGCTGAGCGCTGAGGATGGCGATCTCGACGCCAGCGTGGCGACGCGCTGGCAGGAGCTCTGCCGCCTCGCCGCGCCTGGAGAATTTTAATGACCTCGCGACTCTCTCGCTGGCTGGGCGCGCTCGACGCCTTTGAAACCCGTATCGCGCAGGTGCAGCCGGTGCGCCGCTATGGCCGCCTGACGCGCGCCACCGGCCTGGTGCTGGAGGCGACCGGCCTGCAGCTACCGCTCGGCGCCACCTGCGTTATCGAACGCAACGACGGCAAGAACCTGACCGAAGTCGAAAGCGAAGTGGTGGGCTTCAACGGCCAGAAGCTTTTTCTGATGCCGCTGGAAGAGGTCGACGGCATTCTGCCCGGCGCCCGCGTTTATGCACGCGACAGCGGCCACAGCGGCAAACAGCTGCTGCTCGGCCCGGAGCTGCTGGGCCGGGTGCTCGACGGCAGCGGCAAGCCGCTTGACGGCCTGCCGTCGCCCGATACCGGCTACCGCGCGCCGCTGATCACGCCGCCCTTTAACCCCTTGCAGCGCACGCCGATTACAGACGTGCTGGATACCGGCGTCCGCGCCATTAACGCCCTGCTGACCGTGGGTCGCGGCCAGCGTATGGGCCTGTTCGCCGGGTCCGGCGTCGGCAAGAGCGTGCTGCTCGGCATGATGGCGCGCTATACCCAGGCGGACGTCATCGTGGTCGGGCTGATCGGCGAGCGCGGCCGCGAAGTAAAAGACTTTATTGAAAATATTCTCGGCGCAGAAGGCCGCGCGCGTTCGGTGGTGATCGCCGCGCCCGCGGACGTCTCGCCGCTGCTGCGCATGCAGGGCGCCGCCTACGCCACGCGCATCGCCGAAGATTTTCGCGATCGCGGCCAGCACGTGCTGCTGATCATGGACTCGCTGACGCGCTACGCCATGGCGCAGCGTGAGATTGCGCTGGCCATCGGCGAGCCGCCCGCCACCAAAGGCTATCCGCCTTCGGTGTTCGCCAAACTGCCGGCGCTGGTGGAACGCGCCGGCAACGGCACGCACGGCGGCGGCTCAATTACCGCCTTCTATACCGTACTGACCGAAGGCGACGATCAGCAGGATCCTATCGCCGACTCGGCGCGCGCCATTCTCGACGGCCATATCGTGCTGTCGCGTCGGCTGGCCGAAGCGGGTCACTACCCGGCGATCGACATTGAGGCCTCTATCAGCCGCGCCATGACCGCCCTGATCGACGAGGATCACTACGCACGGGTGCGTCAGTTTAAACAGCTGCTCTCCAGCTTCCAGCGCAACCGCGATCTGGTGAGCGTCGGCGCCTACGCCGCAGGTAGCGATCCCATGCTGGACAAGGCGATCCGCCTTTATCCGCAGATGGAAGCTTTTCTGCAACAGGGCATTTTTGAGCGCAGCCACTATGACGACGCCTGCCTGCATCTGCATGCGCTGTTCGGCTAACGGCGGCGTAACGGGAGGAGTAAGCGATGAAGAGCGCCAGTGCCATCGACACGCTGCGCGATTTAGCGGAGCAGGACCTGGAAAAAGCGGTGATCCACCTCGGCGATATGCGCCGCGGCGTGCGCCAGGCGGACGAGCAGCTCACTATGCTGCTCGACTACCAGGATGAGTACCGCAACAAGCTAAACAGCGATATGTCGGGCGGCATCGCCACGACGCGCTGGACCAACTACCACCAGTTTATTCAGACGCTGGAGCAGGCGATCGAGCAGCATCGCGCTCAGCTGAGACAGTGGAACCAGCGCCTCGATCAGGCGCTCGCCAGCTGGCGCGAAAAGCAGCAGCGTCTTAATGCCTATCAGACGCTGATTAGCCGCGCGGCAGACAACGCATTACGAGTAGAAAACCGTCTCGATCAGAAACGGATGGATGAATACGCCCAACGGGCCGCACTGAGGAAAGGCGAATGATTACGCTGCCAAATATTGTCACCACCGCCAGCGCGAAAGGCGAGCTGAAAAGTTCAGATTCCGCTGAGGTTTTGCACAGCGTCAAATCGCTGCCGCAGGCGTTTCTGACCGAGCTGGGCAACCGCCTGCTGACGATGGCCAAACAGCAGGGAAACGCAGCGCAATCTGCTGAAAGCGCAGAGGAAACTGAAGATGCGCCTGCAGCGAAAGGCCAGCTTGACGCCCTGCTGAACGCCTTTGGTAAAAAAGCGGATTTGAATGCGCTGCTGACGCCGGAAAATATTAAAGCCGCCACCAAATCCGCCGATGATAAGGATAAGGCGAGCGCAGAAACCTTAACCAGTCGCGAGGCGCAGGCGATGCAGGCGCTGTTTGCCATGCTGCCGACCTCGCCGGTTGCGCAGAGCAATCTTTCCGCCGCATCCGTCACCGCCGAGTCAGGTGCCGACGCGCGCCGCGGCGCGCTCGCTGGCAATGCCCTCTCCACGCTGAGCCAGGCGCTAAGCGCGTCGCTGACGCAAAGCGCGTCGCCATCGGCATCGGCCAGCGCACCAGCGCACGCTGAGGCGAAGGCGGGCCCAACGCAGCTGAACGCCGCATCAGCGGGCGCGGCAGCGAACACGGCCAGCGCCGGTGTGCCGCTGACGCTGGACGGCAGCTTTCAGCAGGCGCTGAGCCACATCAGCCGACAGGATGAAAAAAGCGCGCCGCTGACGCAAACGGACAGCAATGCGCTGACCAGCGCGCCGATCAGCAGCAGCGCCGCGCCGCTGATGACGCAGACCGCTTCGGCCACGACCAGCACGCCGTCAACGCCGATGCTCAACGCGCAGCTGGGCAGCGACGAATGGCAGCAGGCTCTGAGCCAGCAGATTGTCATGTTCACCCGCAACGGCCAGCAAAACGCCGAGCTGCGGCTGCATCCGGCTGACCTGGGCGCCATCCAGATCAGCCTGAAGCTGGATAACGACCAGGCGCAAATCAATATGGCCTCCAGCCACAGCCACGTCAGGGCCGCGCTGGAAGCCGCCCTTCCACAGCTGCGTAACGCGCTGGCGGAAAGCGGCATTAACCTGGGACAGAGTCAGGTAAGCAGTGACAGCTTCGCGCAGAGCCAGAGCTTCCAGCAGCAGCAACAGCAGCAGGAGGCGCGCCGCGACGGACAGCACGGCACCTTCTCTCTCTCCCAGAATGACGATAGCGAGATAACGCCGATCGCCGTTCCCGCCGCCCTTCAGGCGCGCATCCTCGGCACCGGCGCTGTCGATACTTTTGCCTGACAGCGACAAACGCTGAAGGTAAGCGTAAAACCCGCGTCTTTTCTTCCCATTGTTTGACTTAAGACGCGGGATAATCTGTCCAGGCAAACCGAGAGGTTTGCCCATAATTCACAGGAATTTACTGCAAAAATGTCTGATAACGCGAAAGCAAAAGGCCGCAAACGTTCACTCTTAATTCCGGTGTTGCTCATTGTAACGCTGGCCGCTTGTAGCGTGGCAGGCTATGCAGTCTGGCGAATGATGAATAAACATGAGAGTGGTACCCCGGAAGCTGCGAAAGTAGAGCCGCCACCCGCTCCCGTCTTTTTTGCGCTTGACACCTTTACGGTCAACCTGGTCAATCCCGATAACGATCCGGACCGCGTGCTGTACGTAGGCTTTACCCTGCGTCTGCCGGACGAGGATACCCGTCGTCGGATGAGTGATTATCTGCCGGAAGTGCGTAGCCGCCTGCTGCTGCTGCTCTCGCGACAGAGCGCCGCCGCGCTGGCGTCGGAGCAAGGAAAGCAAGCGCTGATTGAACAGATTAAGCAGGTGCTGTCACCTCCGCTGGTGAAAGGACAGCCTGCGCAGGTGGTAAATGACGTACTGTTTACCGCCTTCATTTTGAGGTAAACCAATGGGCGATAGCATTCTCTCCCAGGCTGAAATTGACGCGCTGCTTAATGGCGACAGTGACAGCGCGGTAGATGAAAAGAGTCAAAGCGGGCCGGAAGGCGACATTCGTCCTTACGACCCTAATACCCAGCGTCGCGTGGTGCGCGAGCGTCTTCAGGCGCTGGAGATTATTAACGAGCGTTTCGCCCGACATTTCCGTATGGCGCTGTTTAACCTGCTGCGCCGCAGCCCGGATATCAGCGTCGGTGCGATCAAGATTCAGCCGTATCACGAGTTTGCCCGCAACCTGCCGGTGCCGACCAACCTGAATCTTATCCACCTGAAACCGCTGCGCGGAACGGCGCTGGTGGTGTTTTCGCCGAGCCTGGTGTTTATCGCCGTGGATAACCTGTTCGGCGGTGACGGCCGCTTCCCCACCAAGGTGGAAGGCCGGGAGTTCACCCACACCGAGCAGCGCGTGATCCGCCGCATGCTAAAGCTGGCGCTGGAAGGCTACAGCGACGCGTGGAAGGCGATCTACCCGCTCGAGGTGGAATATGTCCGCTCCGAAATGCAGGTGAAGTTCACCAATATCACCACCTCCCCGAACGATATCGTGGTTAACACGCCGTTTCAGGTGGAGATTGGCAACCTGGTAGGTGAGTTCAACATCTGTATTCCGTTTTCGATGATTGAGCCGCTGCGCGAACTGCTGGTTAACCCGCCGCTGGAGAACTCCCGCACCGAGGATAACCACTGGCGTGAGAACCTGGTGAAACAGGTGCAGCATTCGGAACTGGAGCTGATCGCCCACTTTGCTGAAACCTCGCTGCGGCTGTCGCGCATTTTGCAGCTGAAGCCCGGCGATGTGCTGCCGATTGAGAAGCCAGAGCGCATTATCGCGCACGTCGATGGCGTTCCGGTACTGACCAGTCAGTACGGCACCATGAACGGCCAGTACGCCCTGCGCGTCGAGCATTTGATTAACCCGATTTTGAATTCGCTGAATGAGGAACAGCCCAATGAGTGACAGCAATAAACCGTCCGACGACATCTCTGCGGACGATCTGTGGGCTGAGGCGATGAATGAGCAGGCCGTTAGCAGCGCGCCGCAGGCCGACGACGTCTTCAAAACGTTCGAAAGCAGCGCCGCCGCCGGCTCGCTGCAGGACATCGACCTGATTATGGATATCCCGGTCAAGCTGACCGTCGAACTGGGCCGCACCAAAATGACCATCAAAGAGCTGCTGCGCCTGACGCAGGGTTCCGTGGTAGCGCTGGACGGTCTGGCGGGCGAGCCGCTCGATATCCTGATCAACGGCTACCTGATCGCCCAGGGCGAAGTGGTGGTGGTTAACGATAAATATGGCGTACGCATCACTGACATTATTACGCCGTCTGAACGTATGCGTCGTCTGAGCCGCTAAATATGATGAATACCCAATCCCACACGCAGCAGCCCGCCGCACCGGCTATCTCTGGCGGTTCCGTTGTGACCCAGGTCAGCAGCGTGCTGGCCGTGATTGTTCTGCTGATCCTCGCCTGCGCCTGGCTGGCGCGCCGCCTCGGCTTCGCGCCGAAGACGGTGAGCAGCCAGGCGCTGAAGGTGAGCGCCAGCGTGCAGGTCGGCCAGCGCGAACGCGTGGTGATTGTGGATACCGCTGAGGCGCGCCTGGTGCTGGGCGTGACGGCGGCGCAGATTACCCATCTGCACACGCTGCCGCCGGTCGCGCCGGATGCCCGTCCGGCCGCCGCGGCCGCGCCGCAAGATTTCCGTCAGCTGTTACAAAACCTGGTTAAACGTCCCGGAAAACCCCAATGATGCGTCGACTGCTCTCTCTTCTGCCGCTGTTACTGCTGGCGCCGGTCGCTCATGCCCAACTGCCGGGACTGGTAAGCCATGCGTTGCCCAACGGTGGACAAAGCTGGTCGCTGCCGGTGCAGACGCTGGTTTTTATTACCTCGCTGACCTTTATTCCTGCCGTACTGCTGATGATGACCAGCTTTACCCGCATCATCATCGTGTTCGGCCTGCTGCGCAACGCCCTCGGCACGCCCTCCGCGCCGCCGAATCAGGTGATGCTCGGCCTCGCGCTCTTTCTGACCTTTTTTATTATGGCGCCGACCTTCGACAAGATTTACAACGACGCCTATCTGCCCTTTAGCCAGGACAAGATCGGCATGGACGTCGCACTGGAGAAAGGCGCGCAGCCGCTACGCGACTTTATGCTGCGTCAGACGCGCGAAGCGGACCTGGCGCTGTTCGCCCGACTGGCGAATACCCCGCCTATCGACGGGCCGGAAGCGGTGCCGATGCGCATTCTGCTGCCCGCCTACGTCACCAGCGAGCTGAAGACCGCGTTTCAGATCGGCTTTACCGTCTTTATCCCGTTTCTGATTATTGACCTGGTGGTCGCCAGCGTGCTGATGGCGCTGGGGATGATGATGGTGCCGCCAGCGACGATCTCGCTGCCGTTCAAACTGATGCTGTTTGTACTGGTGGATGGCTGGCAACTGCTGGTCGGATCACTGGCACAGAGCTTCTATTCCTGATTATTCCGATTTCCCGGAGAAACAAATGACGCCAGAATCCGTGATGTCAATGGGCCAGGATGCGCTGCGCCTGGCGCTAATGCTCGCCGCGCCGCTGCTGCTGGCGGCGCTGGTCAGCGGCCTGATTATCAGTTTGCTGCAGGCCGCAACCCAGGTGAACGAGCAGACACTTTCCTTCATACCGAAAGTGCTGGCCGTTGCAGCGACGGGCGTGATTGCCGGCCCCTGGATGCTAAATCTGGTGCTGGACTATATCCGCACCCTCTTCAGCAACCTGCCTTATATGATCGGCTAATGGTTACTCTCGACAGCGGCCAGCTGGTTCACTGGGTCAGTCAGTTTTTCTGGCCGCTGGCGCGTATACTGGCGCTGTTCGCCACGGCGCCACTGCTGAGCGAGCGTGCTATCAGCAAACGCGTCAAAATTGGCCTGGCGGCGTTAATCACCTGGATAATGGTGCCAACGCTGCCTTCCGTCGAGGTCACGCTGTTTTCGCCCGCTGGCTTCTGGCTGCTGCTGCAGCAGATGCTGATTGGTATCGGGCTGGGGTTCACGATGCAGCTGGCGTTTGCTGCAGTGCGCCTCTCTGGCGAGGTGATTGGTCTGCAGATGGGCCTCTCTTTCGCCACCTTTTTCGATCCAGGCAGTCGTTTAAATATGCCGGTTCTGGCCCGTTTTCTCGACATGCTGGCGATGCTGCTGTTCCTTACCTTCAACGGGCACCTCTGGCTGATCTCGTTGCTGGCGGATAGTTTTCATACATTGCCAATTGGCGGACAGCCGTTAAACGCCAACGCCTTTAACGCACTGGTCAAAGCAGGCGGTTTAATTTTCCTTAATGGCATGATGTTAGCGCTACCCTTAATCGTTTTGCTGCTTCTGGTAAACCTGGTACTGGGTTTGTTAAACCGTGTTACACCTCAACTCTCTATTTTCGCCGTGGGCTTCCCGATTACCTTAACAGTGGGAATTTTGACTATGGGGCTGATGATGCCTCTGGTTGCGCCCTTCTGTGAGCATCTGTTCAGCGAAGTCTTTGATTTACTCGCCCAGTTTCTTTCGGAACTCTCTCACCCCTGATGATTAAGTATCTCACTATCATTCTGAAGTGATACTTAAGCCAGCTAAAACATTCTGTGCATTTTTCAAACCAGTTTTCTAAGAAATCAACTAAGGAAATTCTGATAAGTGAGAAGTGACTCTGAAAATTATTCTTATTAAACCCCGCTTCAAGTATTTTATTTCACAGATTCCCGGCACAGCTAACCCGGTGGAATCGTTGACAATATCGGCAACAGGTTGTTTTGGAACAAAAAAAATCCTTTCACGATTTTTCTTGTCAGGACCATTTTTTTCCGGCATTGTCAACACTCGCTAAAACGTCACACTTTCGCGAATCAAATGTTTTTAAGAATCGTCCTATCAGCATTGACTTTGTTATGCGCGATAGTGACGAGGATCTCAAAACAGGGTGTTATGCACGCTTATTGCAAACCGCCAGCGATTCCCGCTATCACTGGCGGAATAAGTGACGTCAAGGCAGCACAAAAACAACTTTGCAGAAACGGGTCAGGGAAGAATACTTTTGGCAGGCATATGGCCTGTCGCCAGACTGCTGAGCAGAATAAAAAAGTGTCTTAGAAATCTCTCTCGTACCGCAACGCGTAATTCATCGTTGATTTAAACGGATAACAAATTGGTGAGGGTCGCTAAACATGCCAACGATTATTATGGATTCATGCAACTACACACGCCTGGGATTATCGGACTATATGTCCTGTAAGGGAGTCAAAAAGAAAAACATCTTTTCTGTCTCCGATATTGAGCAATTACAGCAGCGCTGCGAACAGTTAAAACCTGGCGTAGTGTTTATTAACGAAGAATGTTTCATCCATGAATCCGATTCCAGCGACCGCATTAGAAATATTATTATGCAGCACCCGGAAACGCTGTTTTTCATCTTCATGGCTATTTCTAATATCCATTTTGAGGAATACCTCTACGTTCGTAAGAACTTGATTATTACATCAAAATCGATAAAAACAACGACACTTGACTCATTACTCAGCACCTATTTGCAGAAAAAGCTCAATGCGTCTACCCGTATTTCTTCAGGTCTGGATGTACACCCTCTGACGTTAAGTCAGACGGAGTCAAATATGCTGAAAATGTGGATGTCAGGCCATGACACCATTCAGATCTCAGACAAGATGCAAATTAAGGCCAAGACGGTTTCGTCACACAAAGGCAATATTAAACGCAAGATTAAAACCCATAACAAACAGGTTATCTATCATGTAGTGCGTTTAACTGACAATGTGACGTCAGGTATCTATGTCAATGTGAGATAATCAACTCGCGAAAAAAACCGGCCGCCAGGCCGGTTTTTTTTCGCCTTTTTTGCGAGCCAGATCTCACTCCGCTCCCTAACCCTTTCCCCTTCTCTGCCGATGTTAGTTTCATAACCCCGACATGAGATCAAGGATATGAACACACTACTGGATTCATCCACGCCGTCCAAAGCTGGCCTCTGGCGCAACCTACGCCTGGTGCCGCTTTTCAGTATGATTTTCGGCGGTATTCTGCTGCTGTTTGCCCTCTGTATCGCCCTTGCCAGCTATTTTCTCATCCAGAGCAATCAGTCGCTTAAGGATGCCACTGACGAAATCCAGGTGCGTATGGGGCTCTCTAACAGCTCCAACCACCTGCGCACCGCGCGCCTCTATATTATTCAGGCGGGCGCCGCCGCCCGCATCGGCGAGATGGATGAGTTTCGAGCCAGCGTCGCCGCCACTGAGAAACGTATTCAGCAGGCGCAGGAGGGCTTTAAGATTTATCTGGCACGTAAAATTAAAAACCCCGAAGATATTGCACTTGATGCCCCGCTGACGGCGCGCTTCAACGACTATGTCGAAAAGGGGCTGAAGCCGATGATCAACGCCGGCAAGCAGGGCAGCTTCGAAGGCATTATTGCGCAGGAGACCGACGTCACGCGTAAACTCGATAACGCTTATAACGAGGTGCTGCTCCAGGCGATCAAACTGCGTACTCAGCGCGCCGAGGCGATTAACGCCATGGCGGAGCATCAGTCGCGTATCGGCTTTATCGCGATGGCGGTCGCCTTCGCCATCGCCTTGCTGCTGACGCTGATGACCTTTGTATTCCTGCGTCGCGTGGTGATCAGCCCGCTGCGCCAGTCGGTCGCGCGTATTGAGCGCATTGCCAAGGGCGACCTCACCGCCCCGCCGGAACCGCACGGCCGCAGTGAAATTGGCACGCTGCTGCATAATTTGCAGCTGATGCAGGATTCGCTGGTGAAAACCGTCGGCACGGTGCGTGAAGGCGCGGTGGCGATCTATCAGGGTTCCGGCGAAATCTCTGCCGGGAATACCGACCTCTCTTCCCGTACCGAACAGCAGGCCGCCGCGCTGGAGCAGACCGCTGCCAGCATGGAGCAGTTGACCGCCACGGTAAAACAAAACGCCGAAAACGCGCATCACGCCAGCCAGCTGGCGGCAGATGCCTCAGGCAAAGCCCGCAGCGGCGGCGAGCTGGTGAGCGGCGTGGTGAAAACCATGACCAATATCTCCGGCAGCTCAAAGAAAATCGCCGAAATCACCAACGTCATCAACAGTATCGCCTTCCAGACCAATATTCTTGCGCTGAACGCCGCGGTGGAAGCGGCGCGCGCGGGCGAGCAGGGCCGGGGCTTCGCGGTCGTGGCCAGCGAGGTGCGCAGCCTGGCGCAGCGCAGCGCCCAGGCAGCCAAAGAGATTGAGTCGCTGATTGCTGAGTCGGTCAATTTGATTAAAGACGGTTCGCATCAGGTAGGTGAAGCGGGCGAAACCATGGGTGAGATCGTCGAAGCGGTACGCCGCGTGACCGATATTATGGCGGAAATCGCCGCCGCCTCGGATGAACAGAGCCGCGGCATTCAGCAGGTCAGCCAGGCGGTTACCGAGATGGATAACGTCACGCAGCAGAACGCCTCGCTGGTGGAAGAGGCCTCGGCAGCCGCCGCATCGCTGGAAGATCAGGCGGGCAAACTTACCAGGGCTGTCGCCGCTTTTCGTCTGCAGGACAACCCGACGCTGACAACGGCAACGGCCGCCGCTGCAGCGCCCGCGCTGAAATCGCCGGGCCTGACGCCACGCCCGGCGCTGGCGACGCCCGGCAACGATAACTGGGAAACGTTTTGAGGCGCCTTTATCCGTTTTAAATCAGCATAAAATAAGGCGCCGTCAGGCGCCTTATTATTGCTGCGATGTTCAGAGAGAATAAAAGCAAAGCGCTGTGCCGCTATTCCGCCAGATAAGGCTCAACAAATATTCCTTCCGGATGGTCGCCCTCATTAAAAAACCAGATGCCGAGCGGATAATCTTCCAGCGCCACCAGATACATAACCCCTTCGTTGAATGGCTCTACGGCGAGAACAGTGCCGAGGCGGCGCGGGCCGCCATCGGTCTTCACGGTGACGCGGTCATTGACCTTCATGCGCGTTGCTCCTGATGATTTTCCTGTGCATCAGTGTAAACGATGAGGCCCGCCTCAGCGACGCGCAATCACCCAAACCGCATGAATAATGCCGGGGATGTAGCCGCACAGCGTCAGGAGAATATTGAGCCAGAAGGCGCCGCCAAAACCGACCTGCATAAATACGCCCAGCGGCGGCAAAATAATGGCGATAATAATGCGTAACAGATCCATGGTCTCTCCTTGTCGCGTTATGGGTTAACTTCGCCTGTAATTATAGACGATGCCGCTGATTACAAAGGAAAAACCAGGTAAATTTACGTAAGCGGGCACTTTTTCGCTTTCTTAACGTTTCGCTACAAGAGTTCTGACACGGTAACCTTTTACACTTCTTTTACTGCTCCACCCCAAAGGGGCAGTCAACCTAAAAGTAACAAGGATTTTGCCCGCGCAGCGCGGGCTTTTTTTTGCCTGCTGCTTTTCCCGCCGCAAAGTTATTCGCCTGCCCAGACCGCCGTCTATACTTAGTCGATCCGTCGCACTCTGTGGTCGGAGAGAAGCAAACTATCCTTTTAGACAAAAGGAGAGCAATGATGGCGCAAACCAAACAGGGTAGCCCTGACCTTCAGCCCGATGAGAAATCTGATGTGGAATCGCTGCTCGACAGCCTGCCGCGCAGCACGGCGGTTCTCACGCAACCCCTTCCCGAGGCGGACAGCAGCCGCCATCTCAGAACCGGCGGCCGAGCCTGGGGAAACAGTATTGAGCTGGCGGACGAATATGAACTTGATATTCGCGACTGTACCTGTAACGAGATGAACCGCTAACCGCAGGCCAAAAAAACCCGGCAGGGAGCGCCGGGGAAGTAATTACGTAAATTCGTTACATCAGGAAATGCTTAATACCTTTGCAGAATACGCCTGACCGGCATTAAGACAACTCCTGGCTATGCACAATACTGCTGCCCTTTTTGCTTATACCCCCTGATGTTACCGGAAACAGCCTGACTTCAGGCGCTTTGCACCATGCGTTTTTTGTGCATCCCGTTTCGCTTTGCCGCTGCGTTTTAAGAATTATCCTGGAAGTGCCGCCCGTCAGGAGAAAAGCAGGCGCAATTCTCCATCAGCTATAATACTGAAAATCCGCCAGTTAATGTCGCAAGGAGCCTGCTATGCCCAGTTTGCAACAGCCGCTGTTAGTGATTACCGATCTGGATGGTTCCCTGCTCGATCATCATACCTACCGCTGGGATGCCGCCGCAGACTGGCTGGCCGAGCTGCAGCGCCAGCAGGTACCGGTCGTGCTCTGCTCCAGTAAAACCGCTGCGGAAATCGCGCCGCTGCAAAAGCGCCTCGGCCTGACGAATACCCCCTTTATCGCGGAAAACGGCGCGCTGGTGCAGATGTCGGCGCAGCGACGCGAGCGCATCCCGCCGGAGAGCCTCACCTATGAGGCGCTCTGCCGCACGCTGAATACGCTCCAGTCGGGCTTTCGCTTTCAGGGCTTCAGCCGCTTCACCGATGTCGAAGTGGCCGCGATGACCGGTCTTGCCGAAAGCGACTCGGCGCTGGCGCGCCAGCGCGAAGCGTCGGAAGTGATTGTCTGGCGCGATGACGAAGAGAAGCTGGAGGCGTTTCGCGCCGCGCTGGCGCAGCACCAGCTGCAGCTGACGCAGGGCGGACGCTTCTGGCACGTTATGCCCGCAGGCAGCGGCAAAGGCGAAGCGCTGCGCTGGCTGCTTAGCCAGTATGACAGTGCGCCCGCCACTATCGGCCTCGGCGACGGCCCCAACGACGCGCCGATGCTGGATGCGGTTGACTACGCCGTGGTGATAAAAGGCTACAGCAAAACGCCGGTCACGCTGACCCGACAAGACAAGCAGCGGATCTACCATACGGCGCACTACGGCCCCGAGGGCTGGAAAGAGGGACTCGACTATTTTCTGACCCAGCCCGATGAAGCCGCAACCACTGATGATTAAAAGGATGGCGCGATGAGTGATTTTTATCAGAATGGCGTGATTACCAATTTCCACAATCTGACCAACCGCAGCGTTGAGTCGCTGGAAAAAGAGATGGTGCGCTTCGCGCGCAAGCGCAAAATGGGACTGATTCTCCCGTCGCTCTTTTCTGAACTGGAAGGGCCGGCGCTGGGCAATATCGTCGATGAGCTGGCCAAGGTGCCCTACCTCGACGAGATCGTTATTGGGCTCGATCGCGCCGACCGCGATCAGTTCCTCTTCGCGCGCGAATTTTTTTCGCGCCTGCCGCAGCGCCACCGCATTTTATGGAATGACGGCCCGCGCCTGAAGGCGATTGACGCCGAGCTGGATAAAGAGGGGCTTTCGCCTTCTCAGCCCGGCAAAGGACGCAACGTCTGGTTCTGCACCGGCTTCACCCTCGCCTCGGATCGCACCCAGTGCGTGGCGCTGCACGACTGCGATATCGTGACTTACGAACGCGGCATGCTGGCGCGCCTGCTCTATCCGCTGGCGAACCCGGCGTTTCAGTATGAGTTCTGCAAAGGGTTTTACGCGCGCGTCGCCGACGGCAAGCTAAACGGCCGCGTGGGACGCTTGCTGGTCGGTCCGCTGCTGCGCTCGCTGCAAAAGGTGTATGGCCACTCGGAGTATCTCGACTATCTTGCCAGCTTCCGCTATCCGCTGTCGGGCGAATTCGCCATGCGCACCCACGTGCTCAACGGCATTAAAATTCCCGGCGACTGGGGGCTGGAGATTGGCGTGCTGTCGGAAATCTACCGCAACTACACCACGCGTCAGACCTGCCAGGTGGAGATCGCCGACAACTATGATCATAAGCATCAGCCGCTGGCGGAAGATGACGGCACCGGCGGCCTGAAGCGTATGAGCAGCGATATCGTGCAGTCGCTGCTGCGTAAGCTGGCGACGATGGGCGTGCCGCTTACCAGCGACTCGTTCCGCGTGCTGAAGGCGACCTACTACCGCAACGCGCTCGATATCATGGAGACCTACAACCACGAAGCGGCGATGAACGGCCTGAAGTTTGACCAGCATATCGAGGAAGCGGCGGTAGAGATGTTCACCCAGTCGATTCTGGAGGCGGGACAGGCCTTTATCGAACGTCCTAACGACAAGCCGTTTATTCCCAGCTGGAGCCGCGTCCAGTCCGCCTTCCCCGATATTCTGCAGCGTATCTATCAGGCGGTGGAAGAGGATAACGCCGGCAACGTCTAACCTCCGGCGACTACGCGGTTGCGGCCCTGACGTTTCGCCAGATAGAGACGGCGGTCCGCTTCCGCCTGCAGGCGCGTCGCCTGGTAGTCGCCCCGCTCTTCGCTGCTGGCGACGCCTGCAGAGAGCGTCACGCTAAAAGCGTGGCTGGCGTTGACCAGAATGGTTTTTGCCGCCAGCCGCGCGCGCATCCGTTCCGCGACCTCTTGCGCCTCTGCCAGCCCGGTCTCTGGCAGCACCACGCAGAACTCTTCGCCGCCGACCCGGCCGGCCAGATCCTTTTCCCGCAGCGCCTGGGAAATAATCGCCGCGACGCGTATCAGCGCCTGGTCGCCCGCCTGATGACCCCAGGTATCGTTTACGGCTTTGAAGTGGTCGATATCGAGCTGGATGACCGTCAGCGGCGCGTTAAGCGCACGACAGCGCGCTACCTCTGCGTCGAAGCGTTCGAAAAAGGCGCTGCGGTTAAGCAGACGCGTCAGGCCGTCATAGCTGGCACGCCACGCCAGCCGCTCGGAGAGCTGGCTCAGCCGCCGTACCAGACGCACAATAATTTGATGTGCCAGCAGCAGCAGCAGCACGAACAGCAGCCACATCGTCAGCATAAACAGCATGGCGCGTCCTAAATCCTGGCGCAGCCCTTGGGCCAGGGTTTGCTGATTCACCAGATAGCCGTCGACGTTTTTTAGCCTGCTCCAGCTGATGAACTGCTGATCCAGCCGCAGCGTGCCCTGCGGCTGCCGCGCAATCTGCGCGTAGAGCCGCTGCCGTGCCTTTTCGCTCAACGGCTTGCCGTCCGGCGCATCAAGGGAGGCCACGGGCTGCTGCGCCTTGTCGAGCAGCAGCACGCTGCCCAACAGCGCGCTGCGACGCATCGTGCTCAACTGGCTGGCGATACGCTGCTGGGTGAAATCCATCGACAGTGCGCCATACCAGTAGCCGTTATAGAGGATGGGCGTCGTCGCCGTCAGCATGGCCCCCTCCTTTTCCGCGCCCTGATAGACGCCCGACCAGCGCAGCTGCGGTGGGGGCGCCAGCGTCGCCATCGCCCTGAACCAGGGGCGCGAAACCATGGTGGCATAGCTGGCTGAGACCGCGGAAAGCGTTTGCGGCGGACGCGAGCTGATAAAGAAGCCCGCGCGCGAGGTGTACCAGAAGCGCGAGTGAAAATCGGCTGCCGCATCGCTGAACTGCAAAATGAAACTGAACTCCAGCGCCGCAAGCAGCTCCTCATGGAGCCGCGCCTCATCACGCTGCAGCAGCGCATCCTGCGTCAGCCAGCTGTCGCCGACGCCGTTTATTGGCATGCTGCGCGGCATATTGAGCCGCAGCTGCCAGGCGGGCTGCGAGCGCAGCTGCTGAAACTGCGCCAGCGCATAGCGCGCATGGTGAGGATCGAGCGGATGCGCCAGCGCATAGGTAAGCATGCGGCGGTAGTAGATCATCCCGTCAATACTCTCCTGAAACTGACTCTCCAGCCTGCTCTGCATCTCCGCCAGCGCGGCGCGCTGACGATCTTCATAATTGCTTTTCAGGATATGGAGTTCGCGCCATGTCAGAAAGAAAGAGAAGAGAAAGACCGCTAAAAACAGGAGATGAACGCGCAGTTCAGGAGATAATTTTCGCACGGAGAGCGGCAAAGCAGCCATTAGCAACGGTGCTCCGAATAACTGACATCGGGTGAGTATAACAGGCGTGGGAAAGTAAAAAATGCGGGAAGTCACGGGGGATGGTCAGCGCATCCCCGTTGAACAGCGCTTAGCTGGCGAGCGGACTCTCAGAAATCGCGTGGCTCAGCTCATCCTGATGAAAGGCTTCGCGGCGCACGGCGTAGCCGTCATACCAGCGACACTCCACCATGCCACTGGCGTAGCCGGTAACCACCATGGCAGGCCCGCCCTCTTTATGCTGCACCTCATCGCTAATCGTAAAGCTCATTACGCCTCCCTCCTCTGACCGTTGACTGAACCATTTTATCTATAGCAGCCATCTGGACATCCTGCCCGTAAAGGCAGGGAAAAAAGCGTAAATTCAGATTAAAGCAGTAAGAAATAGTGAAAATAAAAAAGCGGATAAGCATGCTTATCCGCTTTTAACCTCTGCTGGCGCTGAAATCAGATTTTGCAGCCTTCGCAATCCGCTTCGTCGCCTAAGTCGTCAGGCACTTCATTGACCTTTTCTGCCGCTTTGGCTTCGGCCTGCTCAAGCTGGGCATCAATATCAAATTCAAACATATCGTCGTTCATGGCGTTCTCTCTCCTGACTTCACATCATATGACAGTGCGCTTTATACCGATTTACCGCGCAGTTTAGCAATCAGATTCACCGCTAACAGCACGATCGACCCAACGATAAAGCCGAGCACCAGGTTGGCGCCGTTGCTGAGCAAACTGGCCACCAGCCCGCTCATACCGCCAGTGATCGATTCGATCAGATGATGCAGCGGCGTCAGGCCGTGCACGATGATGCCGCCCCCGACCAGGAACATCGCCAGCGTGCCAACTACCGTTAAAATCTTCATCAGCCAGGGGGCGAACGCCAGCAAAAAGCGACCGATGCCCTGCGCGACGGAGGAGGACTTCTCATTCAGCCAGTAGCCGAGATCGTCGATTTTAACGATGGCGGCGACGATGCCATAAACCCCAATCGTTACCAGGATAGCGATGCCGGCGAGGATCAGCACCTGATTCAGCAGCGGCGCATCGGACACGATGCCGAGGGTAATGGCGACAATTTCGGCAGAAAGGATAAAGTCGGTACGCACCGCGCCTTTGACTTTGTTCTTCTCGAATTCGCGCGGATCCTGCTGCGCCAGTTTGTCCAGCCGCTGCTGGCGCGCCTCCGGGCTTTTCTCCTGTTTATCATGCTGCAGGCTGTGCAGCACTTTCTCTACCCCTTCATAGCAGAGGTAGGCGCCGCCGATCATCAGCAGCGGCGTGATAAGCCAGGGCGCAAAGGCGGAGATCAGCAGCGCCAGCGGCACCAGGATCAGCTTATTGAGAAAAGATCCCTTGGCGACGCCCCACACCACCGGCAGTTCACGATTGGCCTTCACGCCCGTTACCTGCTGCGCGTTCAGCGACAGATCGTCGCCCAGCACGCCCGCGGTTTTTTTCGCCGCCACTTTACCCATGACGGAAATATCATCCAGAAGTGTTGCAATATCATCTAATAAAGTCAGTAAGCTGGATCCTGCCAAAATCTCTTCCTTATTCCGGTTCGTTATGTTGACAACAGGGACAGCGCTCCAGCGTCGCGACGGTAATGTCTGCGATGCCGTCGCACTCCCACTCTACGCGGACCGCGCCGGACAGCTCGCCTGCATGCAGGTATTTGCTAACCGGGCTTTCCGTCATGCCGGTGATCTCTTCCGTCGCGACCAGGGTGTCGCCAATATAAACGCGCGCGGTCGCATGGGCGTTGACCATGCGCTCGTCGCGCAGCTGATAGAGGCGTTTTACCGTCAGTTTAATACTGTTCATCCACAACTCCTGATCGCAGGGAAAGGCGAAATCTAACCCGGCGAAGCTGGCAAGGCAAGGCGGCCTCAGCGCGGGCGATAGTGCTGAATGCCGTTGTGATCGATCTCAGCGCTCTCATCCATCGCCAGCAGCCACTCCTCCAGCCGCTCCTGCAGATCGCCGTCGCTGAGCCGCAGTTTGTTACGCAGCGCGCACTCCCAGATAATCAGCACTTTCCAGCCGCTCTCCTGCAGCTGACGCACATAGCGGTTATCGCGCTCGACGTTGCTGTTGATCTTGCCAACCCAAAACTCGGTGCGCGTCGCCGGCACCTTAAAGAGATAGCAGTGGTGGTGATGCCAGAAACAGCCATGTACAAAAATAATTGCCTGCTGCTCCAGCAGAACGAAATCGGGACGGCCCGGCAGGTTCTTGTCCTGAACGCGGTAAGCGAAACCGCGATCTTTGAGCAGTTGTGCCACCCGCAGTTCAATGGCGGTGTCCTGCTGGCGTATCGCACGCATATTTTTGCTGCGCGTCGTGCTGGAGTGTACATCGGCCATGGCGTCTCCTTTTTGCCTTCTCTATCAACTTTAGCCTGCCTCACTAAAAGCGAAAGCCTGCGCCGCGCTTAGCGAGGCGGGTGAAATCCTGGCGATCCGTCTCGCGACAGCCTCAAGGCATCGCGCGCCAATTTCTTCGCGGCCAGAGGAGTGTTAGCATAGCCCGTTCACAGTTAAGGAAAAACGCATGCTTGTCGATGACGCCACCGCAATGACGGAACCCGCTTCTCCCCTGCTCTCTGCCGATAGCGAAACCGCTGACCTGATGCGCCAGGCGCTGGCGATTTACGCCGCGCGCGATTTAGCCGCGACATTTCACCAGGCGGGCTTCCACGACTGGACGCCGCAGCAGCTGACCCGTCTGCGGCAAAACAAAAGCGCGCTGCCGCCCTTGAGCGAAGGCGAACTCACGCTGTTGCGTAGTCTGCTGCCGACGCGTCCGGCTCACTACGACAACCCGCTGTTTCGCTTTATCGATCTCTTTGCGGGCATCGGTGGCATCCGCCGCGGCTTCGACGCCATCGGCGGAAAGTGCGTTTTTACCAGCGAGTGGAACAAAGAGGCGGTGCGCACCTACAAGGCGAATCACTACAGCGATCCGCAGGAGCACCACTTCAATACCGATATCCGCCTGATAACCCAGCCCGACGGCCTGAGTGACGAGGCGGCTATCTACCACTATATCGACGCGGCGATCCCCGACCATCAGGTGCTGCTGGCCGGTTTTCCCTGCCAGCCGTTTTCGCTGGCGGGCGTCAGCAAAAAGAATGCGCTGGGCCGCGCGCACGGCTTCGAGTGCGAAGCGCAGGGCACGCTGTTTTTCGACGTGGCACGCATTATCGCCGCCAAAAAGCCGCCGATTTTCGTGCTGGAAAATGTCAAAAATCTCAAAAGCCACGATAAAGGCCGCACCTTCGCCGTCATTATGGCGACGCTGGACGAGCTGGGCTACGACGTGGCAGACGCCGATGCCGCCGCGCCGGACGCGAAAATCATCGACGCGCGCCACTTTCTGCCGCAGCACCGCGAGCGTATCGTGCTGGTCGGCATCCGCCGCGACTATCCCTTCAGCAACAGCCTTTCGCTGCGACAAATCCAGCAGCTCTATCCGCCTGCGGTACCGAGCCTGCAAAGCCTGCTGGAGCCTGAGCCGGAAGAGAAATATATTCTTTCTGCCCAGCTGTGGCGCTACCTCTACGACTACGCCAGAAAGCATAAAGCGAAAGGCAACGGCTTCGGGTTCGGGCTGAACGATCCGCGTCAGGCCGACGTCTGCGTCCGCACGCTCTCGGCGCGCTATTACAAAGACGGCTCGGAAATCCTTATCGATCGCGGCTGGGATCGCGCGCTGGGCGACGCAGATTTCAGCAATGTTGCCAATATGGCGCGCCGGCCTCGCCGCCTCTCCCCGCGCGAGTGCGCGCGCCTGATGGGCTTTGAGGCCCCGGGGGAGTGCCATTTCCGCATTCCGGTTTCCGACACCCAGGCCTACAAGCAGTTCGGCAACTCGGTGGTGGTGCCGGTTTTCGCCGCGGTGGCGAAGCTGCTGTTGCCCTACATCCGGCAGATTAACCAGGCATAACAGGTCCATAATTTCCCTTAGTCAGGCGCATTATGCTGTTTTTCAGCCCGTGCGCCCGCTGTCACAAAGCTGTCACGCAACCAGCGAATACTCGCTTTTATTTTCAGGTTGCGCTATGTCCTCTGTCATGTTGTCAACTCGCCGTTTTCGTCTGCGCAGGCCGGGATTTCCCGGCTGGCTCAGCAGCCTGCGCGGCAACTTTATCCTGTTCGTTATCCTTTTCTGTCTGCTGCAGGCGCTGGGCGTTGCGCTGCTCGCGGCACAGGTCACTCATACGCAGCGTGCGCTGACGCAGAGCGCATTGCTGCGGGAAAGACTGGCCCTGCTCGATAAAGCGCGCATCGAACTTCTTACCGCCAGCGACAGCAGCCACCGCGCAGGCATCTATCTGATGCAGGATCAGCAGAGCGGCTCGGTGGACAGCTGGAAAAGCCTGGCCGACAGTGCCAACGCCTCACTGCGGCAGGCGAAAGCGCTGTTCGCCCGCTACCATGCTGACCAGAACAGCGCGCTGGCTCAGGGCTTTACGCTGCTGACGCAGGGGCTGGAAGAGCAATTAAAAGGATTGAGGGAGAACCAAATCGACGCCTTTTTCATGGTGCCGATGCAGGCCTGGCAGCAGCAGTTTAACGACGCCTGGTTCGCGGAGATCGACGCAGCCAACCGCGCGCTCGGCGCGGTCAACCGCAGCACGCTGGCGAGCATGACGCAAAGCCGCAACCTGTCGCTGCTGGTCAGCGCGCTGCTGTTTGCGCTGCTGCTGGTGGGCGGCGTGCTGCTGGCGCGCGGCGTTATCGCGCCGCTGCGCCACGCCAGCGGCCAGCTGCAGCGCATCGCCACCGGCAATCTGCTTCCGCCCCCCCCTGCCGGACGGCTGCAGCCGCGCGAAACGCAGCAGCTGTTCAGCGCCATGGCGGAGATGCGCCACGGGCTGCGCCACATTGTTGATGAGATCAATACCATCGCCGCCAGCGTGGCGGCAGGCGCAGGCGAGATGCAGCAGCACAACGCGCGCGCAAGCGCTCAGCATCAGGCGCAAAATGCCAGCTTCACCCATTTGTCGCAGCGGCTGCGCCGCGTGGCTGATGAGGTAGAGAGCGGCGCGCAGATGTCGCAGCAGGCGACCCAGCAGGCGCACGACGCCGATCGCCTGATGCAGCAGTGCGTCTCGCGAGTAGATGAGATGGAGACGCAGATGCGCCAGATTGTCGCCGCTTCCGGAGATATCGCCGGGATCGTCGAGATGCTGGATAGCCTTTCGCTGCAAACGCGTCTGCTGGCGCTTAACGCGGCGATTGAGTCTGCCCACGCCGGCGTCTATGGCCGCAGCTTTTCCGTGGTGGCCAAAGAGATAGGCCTGCTCTCCAGCCAGAGCAGTGCATCGACGCAGCGCATCGACGGTTTAATCCAGCACACGCAGCAGCATGTCACCCAGGGCTTTGATAAGGTCAAGCTGCTGGAGGCGCTGTTTCAGACCATCAGCAGCGCGGTAGCCGATATCGCCGCGCAGCTGCAGGCGCTGCAGCAGAACGCCACGGGACAAAGCGCGCGCGTCAGCCATATCGCTGCCGAAATCCACAGGCTAGACGAGACGCTGCAGGCCAATACCGAGCTCAGCACAGAGCAGCAGCGGGCCGCCGATGCTCTGCAGCAGCAGGCGGCGCGTCTGGCGCAGAGCGTGCGGCAGTTCCGCATGGAGCAGGCGTAAACGCCGCCCATAAAAAACCCGTCTCGCGACGGGTTTTTTCTATTTCTTCTTCCTGGACTGCTTCTTTAGCAGGGCGCGAAGCTGTTTAACCTCGGCAGCGGAAAACGCGTTTGACGCGGTTTCCGCCGTGTCCTGACTGTCTACCGCCGAGGCGGTGGGCGGCAGCAGGCTCTCCTGTAAACGCTGAACAATCTCCTGACTCATTGAGATCTGATTCTCCAGCGCCAGCTGCTTGAGCTGCTCTTTCAGCGCCGGATCGATCTTAATCGTCAAATTTACCGTCTCAGTCATTCCATTACTCCCTTCGTTAGTTGTCATCAACCTAGCGGAAGTCACGAAGATTTAACAGACTGTCATAAAAATTTAATATTAGGCGCGTAAGGGGCTGAAATCGCGCAATACTGACTCGTCAAAGCTGGTGAGATTACCCTGCAGCTCGGCGCACAGCTTCGCCATATAGTGCACCAGGAAATCGGCGTTATGCTGCGCCAGCGCCCTGCCCGCCTCGGTTTGCATGGTATCGGGCAGCCGCAGCAGCTTTTTTTGAAAGTGATCGAGCGTCCAGTTGACGTCGTTGAGCTCGCGCATCTTGCCGAGCGGGTCTTCATTATCGAACAGTGGCCGGTTAAGCGCGCCCGCCGTATAGAACACCCGCGCCAGCCCGATCGCGCCAAGCGATTCGAGCCGATCGGCGTCCTGCACGATTTTCGCCTCCAGCGTTTCCGGCGTGATAGCGGCGCTGAAGCTGTGCGCCTTAACGGCGTGCGCCACTGCCGGGATCAGTGCGTCAGGAAAGTCGGGAAAATCTTGCGTCAGGATGCGCGCCGTCTCTTCAGCGGCATAGGTCGAGGCAAGATGGCGTTCAGGGTGATTTTTCGGCAGATTGACCACATCGTGGAAATAGCAGGCGGTGAGCACCACCAGCGGGCTGGCGTCACTGCCTGCCATAATACGCTGCGCGCTCATCCAGACACGGCGCAAATGGGCAATATCGTGCGCCTTGTCATCATGAATCCAGTTAATCTGAAACCAGCTTTCGAAGCGCGTTTGCCAGAGTGAGAGCGACATGGCTTATCTCCCTGTTAATGTTTAGGTACCGGTCTTAACATCTGACCGTACGCATTGGGACGTCATCTTACCGAGTAGCTGATGACAAATTTTTGACACAGGGTGGTGTAAAATACGCAGTGATAAAACCGGCCCGAAAAAAAGGGGGCCGGAATCGAGTTATAGCGCTAATTCAAGCCTTATCCCAGTTTTTAACAGACTTTCAGCATTAACCCATATCAATTATCTTAAGTAAAACTTATTAATAGCGCTCAAGATTCACGCACTGTATCTGAAGCGATCGTGGCGCCTGATGGCCAGCAAAACCTGGCATCACTCAGGATATTTCTACTTTGTGAAGGTTAAAGAATCTGAAAAGGTTCCAAAATCGCGCGATATAACGTACTGTATCCGGGTTATACCAGGTAAGGGACCACTTAGTAGACTCGGACTGGTGCGTTTTTTGCATTTTCGCTTTTTCCTAAAGGCAAATCGTTGTGTTGCCGTTACTGTAAGGCATCAAATTGTTAAGCAGACTGATGTAAATTCATCAGCGCTACACGCAGGTGCAAGACATCGGTTTAATGCATGTCTACCGGGCTCTATTTATATTCAGAGGTAATCAATGAAAGAACGGCCGATTCTTTTTTCCGAACAGCGGGTTCGCGCCCTGCTGGTTGACCAGCAAACCCAGACCCGGCGAATCATGAAAACGCAGTCTTTCGGACCCGGTCAGGATCATCATGAAGGTGTGCATGCCTTTGACGTTAACGCCAACCATCTGCACGGCTATAAACTGATGTCGATGGCGGATATCAGCCAGCACTGCCCCTACGGCAAGCCGGGCGATATTCTCTGGGTGCGCGAAACCTGGCGCGGACCTATCGTGCCGGAAAACGATCTGGCGGAGTATGAGCGCGATCCGGTGCCGTTCCGTCAGCCGGCGTTTTGCCAGTACCGCGCTGACAGCAACGAGCTGGGACACCATACCCAGAGCGGCCCGGAAGCCGATCAGTTCGGCTGGCAGACCGCCATTCACATGCCGCGCTGGGCCAGCCGCATCAACCTGCAAATCACCGCCGTGCGTGCGGAAAAAATCCAGGATATTAGCGAAGATGACATCATGGCCGAGGGCGTGCAGACCGATTCGCACTTCCTTAATAACTTTTTCACCATGAACATGAATGCAGAGTCACCTAAAGAGGCCTACCGCAAGGCGTGGCAGAAGCAGTACGGCGCGACCAGCTGGGAGGTGAATCCCTGGGTGTGGGTGATCGAATTTAAGCGCGTCGCGCGCAATTAATAGCGCTTTGCGGGCTGAATCACAGACAAATTGCATGCTAAGCGGTTGAATAGGCAGCTTTCACCCCTGCAGCCAGATTAAGGTGCCAGCGACCGCTTCGGATGCTGGCATTTTTTCTGCCGGTCAGGATAGCGCGGGTAATTCGTCAGCGAGTATTGCGATGTTTAAATGGCCGTGGAAAAACGAGAACCGCACCGCCCTTGCCGACCTTCCCTGGCAACAGGCGCTGGCGCAGCCGGTGTTCAGCTGGCTGGACGAGGATGAGCAGCAGGCGCTGATCGCTATGGCGCAGCGTTTTCTGCAGCAGAAGAAACTGGTGCCGCTGCAGGGTGTCGAGCTGGACGAACTGCCCAGCGCGCGTCTCGCCCTGCTCTTCTGTCTGCCGGTGTTAAAGCTGGGGCTGGAGTGGCTGGACGGCTTCCACGACGTGCTGATCTACCCGGAGCCTTTCGAAGTGGCGGACAGCTGGGAAGATGAGCAGGGGCTGGTGCATCACGCCGCCGCGGTGCATGCCGGGCAGAGCTGGACGCAGGGCCCAATCGTGCTCAACTGGCTCGACCTGCAGGACGCCTTCGATCTCTCTGGCTATAACCTAGTGATCCATGAGGTGGCGCACAAGCTCGACGCGCGTGGTCGCGGCTATACCAGCGGCATACCGGTCATGGCGCTGCGTGACGTGGCGGTATGGGAAAAAGATCTGCGCGCCGCGATGGACGAGATTGAAAATGAGGTTGAACTGGTCGGCGAACAGGCCGCGACGATCGATCCCTACGCCGCCAGCGATCCCGCCGAGTGCTTTGCGGTGCTGTCCGAGTATTTTTTTACCGCGCCTGATTTGTTATACGAACGCTTTCCAGCGATGTATCGTCACCTGAGTCAGTTTTATCGCCAGCATCCGCTGCCGCGTTTTGACGGCTTTTTCACCGCCACCGCTTAATTCGCGATCGCTTTGCTGTAAAGCTAGCCAGTTGAATGCTAATATCTTTTTCGCTGTTGACAGGCCGGAGCGCGGCCATTAATATGCGCCCCATCGACACGATTCCTCTGTAGTTCAGTCGGTAGAACGGCGGACTGTTAATCCGTATGTCACTGGTTCGAGTCCAGTCAGAGGAGCCATATTTGTACTTTCATGCCGCTTCGCGAATCTCGCTACGATGCAGGTTCAACGGCAGGCGTGAAAAGCCTTTCCGATGCGCGACCGCTGTCTGCAGCGCATCGGACAACAAAGGCGGTCTGATTTCGCAGACTTTCATCGTCCTGATGGCTTGACCGCCCCCTCTCTGAAACGCCTTCAATACGCCGCCTCTACTTTCTAACCACCCACTTTACCCGCATTCAATATTTCCATTATCCCGACTATCTGGCTATAAAATCGCATCAAGAGAATATCTCCTCCTCCCTGCCTCAATGACCCACAAGCGCTGACAAAGTGACGCACCGGCAGGCGAAACATAAATGCCAGCTGCGGCCTGTTCATAGCAGCTGGCCTAAAGAAATAGTCTGGCCGCTACTCGGGAATGTGCAGCACCTGACCCGGCGCGATGTTATCAGGGTTGGTCAGCGTAGATTTGTTCGCTGCAAAAATCTTCATATAGAGAGAAGCATCGCCGTAAAAATGTCTGGCAATAGCGCTTAGCGTATCGCCGGATTGCACGGTATAGGTGCGCTCATCTTTATTCGCCGTTGTGCTTTTCGCTTCGGTGTTGTTTTCCACTGTCTTAAGCAGATCGCTGCCGATATCTTTAACCTTATCTAAAATACTCATCTTCTGACCTTATTTTTCAACACGACATATTTTTTAGTTTAGCCTGTAGATTATAAGCAAACCCAGCCTTGCAAACATGCAATAGAGAATAAACAGGAAAAAAATTATTACTTGTCAATGTAGTTATCATTTACCCGTAAATATACACATGCGTTCCATTATTATTGTCTGGAATATTGACACCATCAGAAGAGATACAAAAAATTAACGCCATCTCTATAATAAAAAACATCAGATTAGCCTTCCTGTCATTTTCCTGGGCAACGAGGCGCGTCCGCCTTATCTACTCTTCGATTGTTTACCCGAGGTTTAGGATGAAGATTGTCATGAAAATAACGCTCCATATAACATAGCTGCCTGGCGTGGTTTAATCAGATCAATTGATCATTAAGGAGTGCACAATGGGGATATTATCATGGATTTTTTTTGGATTAGTCGCAGGCGTTCTGGCACGCTGCATAATGCCAGGTAAGGAACATTTGGGAATCGTTATGACCATTCTGCTGGGTATCATCGGCGCGCTGATTGGTGGCGCGATCAGCATGGAACTGGGATTTGGCAAAATCAGCGGCTTCAACCTTTACAGCATTTTGATTTCAACTGCGGGCGCCATTATCGTTTTGTTTGCGGTACACAAAATCAGAGCGCTAAAACAAGCATAAACAGGACGGGAGGTAAAAAAGATGGGTTTACTGAATACTATTCTGGAGCTGGTTGGCGTTAATGATAAGGCCGGTCAGGAATTAAAAGGCGTATTGCAATGGATAGAACAGCAAGGGGGTATTCACGCCATTGTTGACCATCTGCAGGCGGGTGAATTTAGCGATATCGTCAAATCCTGGCTCGCCGATGAGAATAATATGGCCATCAGCAGTGATATCGTGAAAAAAATGTTTAGCGCGGAAGCGGTTCAACAGTTAGCCAGCAATGTCGGCGTAAACAGCGAAGATGCCGCTAGCCTGCTGGCTAAATATCTTCCCCAGTTAGTTGACAAGATCTCATCTGCGGGTGCCATTGCTAAAGATGCCGATCTTGCCTCTGTTATTAGCGGATCCCTGCGCTAAGGCAAGCAGCAGAAGATTGTAGCCCCGGCGCATTATCTGGGGCTTATCGTTCTGCCCGGTATCGACAGAGTTGAGTGACAGATGATCATTCCTAAAGCCAGATTTTTAAGGCAATGCTATTTGAAAAATTTATCCCAGTCGCAAAATATCGCGCAGAGAGAATCTTTTCGAATTACCAACGATATCGTCAACGCGCTGCGACAGCCGGAAAAGCATAAGCTCGGATCTTTTGTGTATGCTGGCCTGAAAGAAAAGTATCCTCTTCTGTCGAGCGGTGCATTTGAAGAATATCTGACGGAGATTAAGAGCAAATTTGAAGAGGCGGGTTACCGGGTGAAATATACCTTTGCTAATAACGACCTCTCTTTCCATATTGACTGGAGAAGCGAAGAGATAAGCCAGAAGGTAACTGATAAGAGCGAATAGTTGCATGACTCTCAGCCCTGTGTCACCGCTAAATCTGGGTTAACAGACGTCAAGCCGCACTGCATCAGCCTCGCATTTTGCTGGCCTGTTATGCCCGCTTTTTTTAACAGCAAACGACTTTTGATTCAGTCACCCAGCCTCTTACCTTACCAGCCCCAGCAGGAGCCCGCTCAGCGCTACCTGAGCGGGCCGGATGATTTACTGTGTTAATCCCACGCCTCAGCGCGCGCGCTGCGCAAATGCCAGCATCCCCTCCGCCAGCGCCTGCGGCGTCTGCATCGGCAACAGATGTCCGGCGCCGTCGATAATCTCCAGCTCGCCCTGTGGCAAATGAGCGCGCATCACCTCAAGCTGCGCTTCCACGCCTGGCACGTTGCCATCCTCGCTGCCGAGCACCATCATGGCAGGCAGTTCAAGACGGCCAATCTGTTCGCGCAGATCGTCGCGGCTGCCGTGCAGCGCCCAGGCGCGAAAAGCGGCCGGCGCGGCGCGTTGCGCATCGGTAATCGCCACCTCGCGCAGCACATCCGGCAGGCGCGTGGAGCAGGCGCCATCAACAAAGGTTTCCGCCTGCTGGCGCGAGCCGTCAAACGCGGCCTGCGCCTGGCGATCCTGCTCGCTCATTGGCTGCGGTCCAGGTGGCGAAGGTGCGACCAGCACCAGGCGCTGAAGGTAATCGGGCCGTCGGGCAGCCAGCGCCAGCGCCACTTTTCCCGTCATGGAGTGGCCAACGAGAATCACCCTTTCCAGCTGCAGGTGGCGAAGGGTTTCATCCACCCGATCCGCCATTGCAGCCACCCCATACTCCTCCCTGTCCGATGCGGCGCCAAAGCCCGGCATATCTAACGCCACGCAGCGGGCGGCGCGGTCAAGCCAGGGCAGCACAGGAAACCAGGTGCGGTGCGACCCGCCCAGATAATGCATCAGCACAAACGTCGTTTCACCCTCTCCCTGCAGGCTAAAAGGCAGCATAGATCCTCCTATATCATCGTGCCGTGAATGTCGCCCAGCCGCGCAATCTCCGCCTCGCTATAGCCCGCCTGCCGCAGCGGCGCGATCACCTCGCGCGCCAGATCGGGCACATAGCCGATCAGCAGTTCGCCAGCGTCGCGCAGCGCGACCTCCGCCAGCGCAGCGGGCAGCAGCAGCGATTCGGCGCGGCCCAGCGCGACGCTAACGCCATTCGCCTCGACCGTTAACGGCTCGCCGAGGTTGGAAAGGATACGCGCGCTATCAAAGCTGAACCGCTGTGGCTCGCTAAAGCGCCAGCGCTCCAGCGCAAAGTAGGGGCCCGCGCAGCAGAAGCGCCGCGTCAGCCCTTCCACCTCTAACGTCAGCCCCGGCTGCGGCGTACAGCGCAGTTCCGGCCGCAGCTCCTGCAGCATTGCGTCGATATTCTTTTCCCACTCCTCTTGAGAGAGGCGCGACCCATCCTCCATGCGCCACGGCATCGCGTGCTGCTGGATATTGGAGGTCTGCTCAATCTCATAGATCAGGGTATCGGGACCAAAGCTGTGCAGCATGCCGCCGGGCACATAAAAGGTGTCACTCGCTTTTACCGGCACCCGATGCATCACCGCGTCGTAATCCTGTGCCAGCAGCGCGGCCTTCAGGCGAGCACTCTCCACGCCGTCGCGCACGCCCAGCAGACAGGTGGCGTCAGGCGCAGCCCATAAGATATGCCAGGCTTCGCTTTTGCCATTCGGCTGCTGCTCCAGCCGCTTCGCCAGCGCGTCGTTAGCGTGCAGGTGAACCGGAAGCATGCCGCTTCCGTCGATAAACTTGCTAAGCAGTGGGAAAAAGGGGCCGCGCCAGCCGGGGGCGACCATCTCATCAGGATAGCGTTCGGTGAGCTGGCGCAGCGTCTGGCCCGCCAGCTCGCCGTTGGTGACGGAGGCGATCATGCCGTCCACATCGCTGATTTCCCAGCTCTCCGCCACGCGCGTCTCAGGCAGCTCCGCTTTTCCTAACTGCTCTCTGATACGCTGCCCGCCAAAGATATGGGTGGCGAGGGGCGTAGTCAGCTTTAAAGGATAGGCGTTCATCTCTCCTCCTGGACGACATTAAATAACCGCGACGCCGCCTGTAACCGCAATAGTGGCGCCGGAAATATAGCTGGCCTCGTCGCTGGCGAGCATCACATAGGTCGGGGCGAGCTCAGCAGGCTGTCCCATACGCTCCAGCGGCACTTCGCTGCCGAAGCTTTCCACCTGCTCCGGCGGCATGGTGGCCGGGATCAGCGGCGTCCAGATGGGGCCAGGCGCAACGGCGTTGGCGCGGATCCCTTTCTCCGCCAGCAGCGCCGCCAGACCGCCGGAAAAGTTTACGATCGCGGCTTTGGTCGCAGAGTAAGCCAGCAGTTTCGGCTTCGGCTGGTCGGCATTCACCGATGCGGTATTGATAATGGAACCGCCAGCCGGCATGTGCGGCACTGCCGCCTTGCAGATATAGAACATGGCGTAGAGATTGGTTTTCATGGTGCGATCGAATTCATCATCGCCGATCTCCTCCAGCGCGGTGCGCGTCATCTGGAAGGCGGCATTGTTTACCACGATGTCGATCTTGCCGAAGCGCTCAGCGGTCTGCGCCACGATGCTGCGGCAATGCTCCGCCTCAGTCACATCGCCTGCGATCAGCAGCGCCTGCTGGCCCGCCTCTTCCACCCGTTTCGCCGTATCTTTCGCGTCTTCATGCTCATCCAGGTAGGAGATCACCACGTCCGCGCCTTCGCGGGCGTAGGCGATGGCAACAGCGCGGCCGATGCCGGAGTCGCCGCCGGTAATAATGGCGGTTTTGCCCTTCAGGCGGCCGGAGCCCTGATAGCTGGTTTCACCGTGATCGGGTTTTGGATCCATTTTGAGGAAGCTGCCGGGCCATTTCTGCTGCTGCGCCTGCTGAGGATTCTGGGGACGATCTGTCATAGGTTCTCTCCTTTTAGCCACGCTTTCACGCTTGTCAGTAGAGCTGAATCGTTATCAGCCTCGAGCGCTAAGTGTAGCAGCCATGTCAGAAGCGCAAGTCTGCCCACTAAGCGTAACGGGTTGAAGGCTCAGCGATTTTAGCGGAAAGGGAGCGTAAAAAAGCCCGCACTGGGCGGGCTGAGCGGGCTTTTGGACGCCGCAAGCGCAGCGGCTAAAGCAGATCCTCCCAGTTCATAATCAGCTTCGCCGGCAGCGGCTGCGCCAGCAGGCTTTCATCCGGTTGCCAGCTCTCCCAGTCGCGAAAAGCGGCGAAGTTCAGCCCGGTCAGCGTCTCCAGCGCGCTGACCGTCACGCGGTACTCGTCAACGTTAGGGCGCGGCGTCGTCTGCGCATGGGGCAGCACGCGGCGCGGCTCATCCAGCAGCTCCGCCTGGCTGACCAGCAGCGCCGTTGCCTGCGGCTTCCCCGCCGCGTTGATGCGCAGCACCACCTTCCAGAACATCAGCGGCACCTGCCATTCCGCATACTGCCGCCACTGGTCGTTCAGGACCGGGCCGGTGAGCACGCTAATTTTCCGCTTCGACGCCAGCACGCCCGACTCCAGAATATAGCGCTCCACGCCCTGCCAGTACTGCAGGCTCTGGTTGAAGCGAAAATGCTGCGGCGAGCAGTTGGTAAAGTGAAAGGTATCTTTGTTGGCGCGCACCGCTTCCGCCGCCGTGCCCCAGGTGGGATCGCTGCGGCGCGTAAGATGGCCGCGATCGAACCAGCGGCTGAAGGCGCTGTAAAAGGCCTGGCCGGTGACGTAGCGGCTGTCGATACGGCTCTCGTCAACCCAGCGATCCCCCTCCTCCAGCAGCGACGGCTGGCCGTTGCCGCGATCGATGGCGATATAGCGCGCGCCGTCGATGTTGGTGGCGGTAAAAAAGGCGAGCCGCCGCTCGGCGTTCATCAGCAGGGAAAAGTGCTCGTAGTCGAGCTGCGCGTCTGCACCCTGACGGCCGTCGCGCAGCGGCGCCACCTCGGCGGCGCGCGGCGCGATAATAGCTGCCAGATCGATCGGCGCGCCCTCAAGGAAACCCGGCTGAAAACCGTCGCGGTTGGCGTAGCCGCTCTCCGACGCGGCGGAGGCGGCCAGCGGAGCCGCGCTGTCGCTGGCGGTCAGCGCCTGCATCAACAGCGCCTGCTGCGGCGCAGGCAGCTGCGGCAGCTCGCCCTTCAGCCAGTCGATAATGGCGCTGATGCGAATCCCTTCATTCACCCAGCCGTCGTCGCTTTCCACGCCGCCGTGGTGCAGCGCCACCAGCTGCCAGCCATCGTTGAATACCGGCGCGCCGGACGAGCCGCCGTCGGTATCGGCCGCGTAGTGCAGCAGCTGCGCGTGACGCGCCAGCAGCGCGTTGTTGCGCAAGGTAATCTGCTGCGGCGCGCCGCCCGGATGGTGGATAAGGTTGAGGCTGATGCCCAGCGCATGTTTGTCGTTGCGATCGTTCAGCGCAATCGGCTGCGGCGCCTCGCCGCCTCCGCCAGTAACCTCCCCCAGCGCAATCAGGGTGCAGTCGAGCGCATCGGTGGGGCTGGTGAGAAAAAAACGGGCGGCATCGACGCCATACGTAACGCCGTCCACCAGCTCGCCCGCCTCGCTGCGCCGCCAGCCGAACTGCAGGGTGACGCGGCCCGTCGCAGGCGGCGCTGGCAGCAGATGATGGTTGGTAATAAGCAGGCCGCCGTGGGTGAGAAACGCACTGCCTGCAGGCACGCCATCGTCGCGCAGCAGCGCCACGCCGCGCGCGCAGGCCAGGCCCTGCGCCAAAAAGGCCACCGGCAGCAGATCGTTGCTGTTGCCGGTAATGACGCCCTGACGCAGATGCTGTTGAAAGGCGTAGCGCTGCGCGCGGGCGCGATCTGGCTCCGCGGTAACGCCCTGCGCCAGTGCGGCGCGGGTCTGCGCGCGCTGCTGCGCGGTCAGTGCCAGCCGCGCGCTCATCAGCGCGGCGCTCTCTTTATCGCTCATTCGCTTCTCCAGGATAAAAGGCATGCTGCCCTTTTAACCATAGCCGCTGCGGCTGTACCGCAGGCGAAAAAAAAGCCCGCCGGGTAAGAGTGGGCTTTAATTCCGGTAGCGATAACAGGGGGCGCTATTTCTCATGGTAGCGATGCACGGAGGGAAAATATTCAAAGCCGTAAAGCTGGCTGATGGGAAGCAGCAGCTCCTGCTCCAGGCTTAATTCACTCTCGCCGTGCCCATCGCGTTTGCGCGCCTGCCAGATGGCGACGCCTTTTTTCCACAGCTGCAGCAGTGCTTTCATCGGGTTGATCCTCCGTTATTGAGAGGTTCAGTAAACCCCTGGTACAGCCGTAGCTGAACCATTATTTTCTGCATTTTATTGCCAGAAAACAGCTAAACGCCCGGCGGCTACTGCTGCTTCGCCATCTTTGCCACCATTTTGCGGTAGTTATCCAGCCACTTACCGCTCTTCAGCCGCCACCAGAAGCAGGCGCCGCGCACCGCCCAGTCGAGGAACATGCCGAGCCAGACGCCGACCACGCCCATGCCGAGCATGATGCCCAGCACGTAGCCCACCACCACGCGCGCGCCCCACATGCTGAACATTGAGACGTACATAGTGTAACGGGCGTCGCGTGCCCCTTTCAGCCCCGCAGGCAGCACCCAGGAAGCGGCCCAGATCGGCATAAAGGCGGCGTTGAGCCAGATCAGATGCTGGGTTACGCTGATTACGTCCGGATCGCGGGTATAAAAGCGCGCCAGCACGCCGGAGAGGGGCACCGTCATAAACGCCAGCGCGCAGAGACAGAGGCTTGCCAGCCAGAAAACATGCCTGATCTGCCGCTCCGCCTGATAGACCTGGTTACGCCCAAGGCGGGTGCCGGTGATAATGGTTGAGGCAGAGCCCAGCGCATTGCCCGGCAGGTTGATCAGCGAGGCGATCGAGAAGGCGATAAAGTTGCCGGCGATGGCGTCGGTGCCCATGCCCGCCACAAACACCTGTGTCAGCAGCTTGCCGCCGTTAAAGAGCACTGATTCAATGCTCGCCGGCACGCCTATCCCTAACACCTCCATCAGGATTTTTAGGTCCCAGCGGCGAAAATAGCTCGGCAGGCTGATCTTCAGCGAGGCGTTAAAACCGATCATCAGCACGTAAATCACGCCGATTGCACCGATATAGCGCGAGATGGTCAGCCCCAGACCGGCACCGACGAAACCCAGCCCCTCCCAGGAGAAGGCGCCATAAATCAACACGCTGCTGATAACGATATTGAGGATGTTCATCCCGCCGTTGATCAGCATCGGGATTTTGGTATTCCCCGCGCCGCGCAGCGCGCCGCTGCCTATCAGCGCAATCGCCGCCGCCGGATAGCTCCACGCCGAGGTCTGCAGGTAGCTCAGCGCCAGCTCTTTGACTTTGGGCTCCGCGCCGCCGGCGATCAGATCGATGATCAGATGCCCCCAGAGCTCGATGGCGAACACCAGCACCAGCGACAGCACCGTCATCAGCGCCAGCGACTGGCGCGTGGCGGCGCGGGCGCGCTTGCCGTTGCGCTTCGCCAGGCTGAAGGCGACCACCACCGTGGTGCCGAGGTCGATGGCGGCGAAAAATGAGATGATGATGATGTTGAAGCTGTCCGCCAGCCCAACGCCTGCCATCGCCTCTTTGCCCAGCCAGCTCACCAGGAATGTGCTTAACACGCCCATCAGCATCACGCACAGGTTCTCGATGAAGATGGGCACCGCCAGTGGCGTGATCTCACGCCAGAACAGCGTGCGATAAAAGCGACGTTTGGGATACCACGCCGTACGCTTGATCGCCTGCATCACTGCTACGCCAGGATTTTGCAAGGGAATAACCAAATCAGAACAGATTGGACAGGAGTTGTAATGATGGGTGCGCTTAACTATTTATGCAAAGCGTTTCCCTGATTTTTCAATCATTATTACACTCTTTTCTCGCTCGTCACCGCAGCTGCTGCCGCGCCGCCCAGATAGGCGCTACGCACCTCCTCATTATCGAGCAGCTCCCGCCCGCTGCCGCTGAGGCGAATCTCCCCGTTCGCCATCACATAGCCACGGTCGGCGAGCGCCAGGGCATGACGGGCGTTCTGCTCGACCAGAAACAGCGTCATGCCCTGCTGCGTCAGCTCACGCAAAATGGCGAAGATCTGCTTCACCACAATCGGCGCCAGCCCGAGGCTCGGCTCATCGAGCAGCAGCAGCCTGGGACGGCTCATCAGCGCACGGGCGATGGCCAGCATCTGCTGCTCGCCGCCGGAAAGGGTCATTGCCCGCTGCCTGCGCCGCTCCAGCAGGCGCGGAAAGAGTTCATACATGCGCGCCAGATCGGCTTTCTGATGCGCGCTGCCGATGGCAATAGTGCCCATCTGCAAATTCTCTTCTACGGTCATATCAGCAAAAATCCGCCGGCCTTCCGGCGCCTGAGCAATGCCGCTGGCGGCGATAAAGTGGGTTGAGCGCTGGCTAATGGGCTCTCCCTGAAAGTAGATCTCCCCCTGCGCAATGCGCGGCTGGCCGAAAATCGACATCAGCAGCGTCGATTTGCCGGCGCCGTTGGCGCCGATCAGCGCCACGGTCTCGCCGGGCTGCACGCTCAGCGACACCTTTTTTAACGCCTGCACCGGGCCGTAGTAGAGATCGACCGCGTCAAATTTCAGCATCGGTTCAGCCATGAAGATCCTCCTCCTCTGCGCCAAGATAGGCGGCAATAACGCGCGGGTCCTGCTGAATCTGGCGCGGCGCACCCTGTGCAATCACGTCGCCGTGGTCGAGCACCACGATATGGTCAGAGATCGCCATCACCATCGGCATATCATGCTCGATCAGCAGCACGCTGATGCGGTGATCGGCGCGCAGGCGGTGCAGAATCGCGCTCAGCGTCTCGGTCTCCACGGGATTGAGTCCCGCCGCCGGTTCGTCGAGGCAAATCAGCTCCGGCTGAGTGCACATGGCGCGCGCGATCTCCAGCCGCCGCTGCTGGCCATAGGAGAGCGTGCCGGCCAGCCGATTGGCCGTCGGTGCCAGATCCACCGTCTCCAGCCAGTAGAAGGCGCGATCGAGCGCGCGGCTCTCCGCCTCGCGATAGCCGCGGGTATTGAAAATTCCCGCCAGCAGGTTGCGGTTCGCCAGCATATGCTGCGCCACCAGCAGGTTCTCAATCACCGACATGTCGCGGAACAGGCGGATATTTTGAAAGGTGCGCGCCAGCCCGGCGCGGTTCACCAGGTGCGCGCCGCCGAACATCTTGTACCAGAGCCGCGATCCCAGCTGCGTCGGGCGCAGCCAGTCCTGCGGCTCGATTTTCTGGCCGAGGATCTGAATGACGTCGGTGCTGCGCGCCTGAGCATTCAGCAAAATGCGGCCGCCGCTGGCGCGGTAGAAGCCGGTCAGGCAGTTAAACACGGTGGTTTTGCCCGCGCCGTTAGGGCCAATCAGCGAGGTGACCGAGCCGCGCTGCACACGCAGGCTGACGTCGTTAAGCGCCTTGATACCGCCGAAGCGCATCATCAGATGATCGACCTGCAAAATAGCGTCACTCATGGCGCACTCCTTTACGCGGCGCGACGCCGACGCGGCTGGTGCGCACCAGGCCGCGCGGCCGCCAGATCATCATCAGCACCATCAGCATGCCGAACAGCAGCACGCGGTATTCGGCAAAGCTGCGCAGCAGCTCCGGCGCCACCGTCAGCACAAAAGCGGCCAGCACCACGCCGAGCGTCGAGCCCATTCCCCCCAGCACCACAATGGCGAGGATCAGCGCCGACTCGAAAAAGGTGAACGAGGTCGGATTGACAAATCCCTGATAGCTGGCGAAAAAGACCCCTGCGATACCCGCCGTCGAGGCGCCGAGCATAAAGGCGGAGAGCTTCACCAGCACATGGTTTAGCCCCATCGCGCGACAGGCGATCTCATCTTCGCGCAGCGCTTCCCAGGCGCGCCCGATCGGCATACGCGTCAGGCGATGTTTGATAAACAGCACCAGCGCCACCACCAGAAGCAGCACCACGTAGAGAAAGATAAACTTCATATTGGGGTTGTAGTCGAGGTGGAAAAACGCATGAAAAGGGACACCGCCTTCGCGTGCGCGTCGCCCAAACTCCAGACCGAGAAAGGTCGGCGACGGCACGGAGACGCCGTTCGGCCCGCCGGTAAAGCTCAGCCAGTTGGTCAGCACCAGACGGATAATCTCGCCGAACCCCAGGGTGACAATCGCCAGATAGTCGCCGTGCATGCGCAGCACCGGAAAGCCGAGCAGCGCCCCGGCGAAAGCGGCCAGCAGCGCGGCCAGCGGCAGCATGCTCCAGAATCCCAGCCCCAGATACTGATAGCCGAGCGCCAGCCCATAAGCGCCGATGGCGTAAAAAGCCACGTACCCGAGATCGAGCAGCCCCGCCAGCCCCACCACAATATTGAGCCCCAGCCCCAGCAGGACATAGATCAATCCGAGGATCGCCACGGTCAGCAGATATTTGCTGGAGAGAAAGGGAAACAGCAGCGCCACCGCCAGCAGCAGCGGCAGGATCCAGCGCAGCCGCGAGCGGTAGCCCGGCTCGCGCACGTAAACGCCGTCGTCCGCGCCTTCGACGCGCCGCAGCAGCGCCCGCCCGCGCTCGGTCTGCAAAAAGAGGCTAAGCAGCAGCCGTCCCGCCATCACCACCGCCACCAGCAGCGCCACGCGCGCAGGGGCGAGCTGGAAGGCGTACCCTTTCAGCACCACGCCGACGATCGGTCCGAACACCACCACCGCAATCAGCCCGGCCAGCAGGGTTTCACGCAGCGCCTGAGACACACTGATAGATCGCCTCATCACCGCGCCCTCATACTTTTGCCACCAGCGGACGGCCAAGCAGCCCCTGCGGGCGGAAGATCAGGATCACCACCAGCAGCGCGAACGAGAAGACATCTTTGTAGTCGGAGTTCACCAGCCCGGCGAACTGCGCTTCCGCCACGCCGAGCAGCAGTCCGCCCAGCATTGCGCCGGGCAGCGACCCGATGCCGCCCAGCACCGCTGCGGTGAACGCCTTGATGCCGATGATAAACCCGGCGTAAAAATCGAAGGTGCCGTAATTCATCGTCACCAGCACCCCTGCCAGCCCGGCCATCGCCGCGCCGATCACGAAGACCAGTGAAATCACGCGGTCGGTATTGATGCCGAGAATGGCGGCCATGCGCCGATCCTGCTGCACCGCGCGGCAGATACGGCCGAGGCGTGTGTACTGAATAATCCAGGTAAGCAGCGCCATGCCGCAAAAGGCAGCGGCAAGAATAAAGAGCTTGGTCCAGGTGATCTGCACCATCCCACCGTCAAACTCGACGCGCAGCACGCCGGTCAGCAGCGTTGGCACTCCCTGCTGATTGGGGCCCTGGCTCAATTGAACATAGTTCTGCAGGATCAGCGACATGCCGATGGCAGAGATCAGCGGCGCCAGCCGCGTCGAGTGGCGCAGCGGCCGATAGGCGATACGCTCAATGGTCCAGCCGTAGACCGCCGTCACCACCACGGTGAAGAGCAGCGTGCCGAAAATCAGCAGCGGGAAAGAGTGCACGCCGAAGAACGAGAGCAGCGCCAGGCCGATGGCGCAGAGATAGGCGGAGATCATATAGACCTCGCCGTGCGCGAAGTTAATCATACCGATGATGCCGTACACCATGGTGTAGCCGATCGCGATCAGGCCATATACCGCGCCCAGCGTCAGCCCGTTGATCAGTTGCTGAAGTAAGAAGGCGTCCATAACGAAGTCTCTGCACAAAGCGGACCGCGCAACCGGGCGGTCCGGACAGGAAACGCCCTGCGCTGCGCAGGGCGGGCTCAGGCCTACAGCTGGTGATACTTGCCTTTGTCGTCCCACTGATAAACGACGTAATCGGAGATTTTCAAATCGCCTTTTCCGTCCCAGGCTTTTTTACCCATCACGGTCGGCACGTCGTGAGATTTCAGCCATTCGCTGGCTTTCTCGTTATCTTTGCCTGCGCCCTTATAGGCGGCCGCCAGCGCCTGAACAGAGGCGTAGGCGTAGAGGGTATAGCCTTCCGGCTCGAAGCCGCCTTTGCGGAACGCATCAATCACCGCTTTGCCGTCGGCGATCTGACGCGGATCGTTGCCGAAGGTCATATAGATGCCGCTGGTGTATTGCGGCCCGCCCGCGGCGGTGACCAGCTCCTGCGTCACGATGCAGTCGCCGGAGAAGAAGTTCGCTTTTACGCCCTGCTCGCGCATCTGGCGCACCAGCGGACCGGCTTCGGGATGACAACCGCCAAAATAGACCACGTCGGGATTTGCCTGGGCGATTTTGGTCACCAGCGCGTTAAAATCTTTCTCGCCGCGCGACAGGCCCTCATACATCACCTCTTTGACGCCGCGCTTCTCCAGCGCTGCTTTGGTGGCGTCGGCCAGCCCCTGACCGTAGGTATCTTTATCATGGATAATCGCGACCTTCTTCGCTTTCAGCTTGTCGAGCATAAAGTTGGCGGCGATGGCGCCCTGCTGGTCGTCGCGTCCGCACATGCGAAACAGAGTTTTCATGCCGCGCTCGGTGATTTGCGGGTTAGTGGAGCCTGGCGTAATCGACAGCACGCCAGCGTCGTCGTAAACCTCAGAGGCTGGCATGGTGCTGGAGGAGCAGAAATGGCCAACCACCGCCATCACCTTATCCTGATCGACCAGCCGGTTCGCCACCGCGACCGCCTGTTTGGGTTCGCAGGCGTCGTCGCCCTGCACCAGCACGATTTTCTCGCCGTTAATGCCGCCCGCCGCGTTAATATCCTCTGCCGCCTGCGTCGCCCCTTTCCAGTACTGTGCGCCATAGGTGGCGTTAGGGCCGGAAAACGGCCCGGCGACGCCGATTTTTATATCGGCCTGCGCGCTAAGCGCTACGCCGATACAGCCTGCTATTACGACGTTTAACGACAACTTGATCAGTTTCTGAGACATGCTGTCTATCCTCGACACAGTGAATTTGCGTTCGCCAGACCACGGAACAGGCGCGGTGAATGTTTTTATCCGGTTCGGACCGACCAGGCGCGGCGACAGAGGCCGCTGTTTATTGCAAGCAAGAATCTCGCCAGAACGAAACGGGACGCGGGATTTCGCCAAAGGAAGGTGGCAACGCCAGCGACAGCGCACGACGTCACCTTCTGATTCATTTAAACGTAGGCGGGGAATGGCAACACGCCAGCACCCTGTTGGTGCATAATGCGGTCGATCACAGATTCTTGCTTTGCAGCGGCGGCAAAACCGCTAAGCTGTGGGGAAAGTTCGCTACATATCAGGAGAGTTTATGCCTACACAACGGAACGGCCTTACCCGCCAGCAGGCGCTGGATGAACTGGAGCGTCTGTACGATAACGCGGTGAACGCGCTGCGCGCGGCGATAAAAACCTATACCGAACAGGGCACGCTGCCTGAGGCGGAGGCGCGTCGCCAGGGGCTGTTTGTCTACCCTGAACTGCGCATCACCTGGCGCGGCGAAGGCCCGCAGCAAAACCGCACGCGCGCATGGGGACGTTTCACCCATACCGGCAGCTACAGCACCACCATCACGCGCCCGGCGCTGCTGCGCCACTATCTCAGCGAACAGCTGGCGATGCTGGAAAAAGAGTATGAGGTGGAGATTCAGGTTGGCCCGTCCAGCCAGGAGATCCCCTACCCTTACGTGATTGACGGTTCCGATCTGTCGCTGGACCGCACCATGAGCGCCAGCATTGCGCGCTATTTTCCTACCACCGAACTGTCGCAGATCGGCGATGAAACCGCCGACGGCCTGTTTAACCCGGACGCCGTTTTCCCCTTGTCGCACTTCGACGCGCTGCGCACCGACTTCTCGCTGGCGCGCCTGCGCCACTACACCGGCACCTCAGTAGAGCATTTCCAGCCGTTTGTGCTGTTCACCAACTACACGCGCTATGTGGATGAGTTCGTGCGCTGGGCGACTGAGCAGGTGCGCGACCCCGCCAGCGACTATGACAGTCTGGCCTGCGCGGGCGGCGCGGTAATCACCGCCGATACGGCGGAGAGCGACGCGGCGATGCTGGATCTGGCGTGGAAAAAGCATCAGATGCCGGCCTGGCATCTTACCTCGCCTGGCCGACGCGGCATTACGCTGGTGAATATCGGCGTTGGCCCATCCAATGCCAAAACCATCTGCGATCACCTGGCGGTGATGCGGCCGCACGCCTGGCTGATGATCGGCCACTGCGGCGGCCTGCGCGAAAGCCAGCGCATCGGCGACTACGTGCTGGCGCACGCCTATCTGCGCGACGACCACGTGCTTGACAGCGTGCTGCCGCCCGACATTCCGGTACCGAGCATCGCGGAGGTGCAGCGCGCCCTCTATGACGCCACCAAAGCGGTGAGCAATATGCCCGGCGAAGAGGTCAAGCAGCGTCTGCGCACCGGCACCGTGGTAACGACGGACGATCGCAACTGGGAGCTGCGCTACTCCGCTTCGGCGCTGCGCTTTAACCTGAGCCGCGCGGTGGCGGTGGATATGGAGAGTGCCACTATCGCCGCGCAGGGCTATCGGTTCCGCGTCCCTTACGGCACGCTGCTCTGCGTTTCGGACAAGCCGCTGCATGGCGAAATCAAGCTGCCGGGCCAGGCGAACCGCTTTTATGAAGGGGCAATTTCAGAGCATCTTCAGATCGGTATTTGCGCGGTAGAGCTGCTGCGCGCCGAAGGGGATAAGCTGCATTCACGCAAACTGCGAACCTTTAACGAGCCGCCGTTCCGGTAATGGCTTAGCGCACGAGGGAAGCCTCGAGCTTTTCATCTCCCAATATAGCGAGGCAGCGCGCATGCTGCCTCGCTATATGTTCACCATAAATTCTCTCGCCAGCCAGCCAAGCACGGCCAACACAGCCGGAACCAACAGCGTCCAGGTGATGCGATCGTTAAGGCGGTCGAACTTTTCGTCTATGCGCTCAAACTTCTCATCCATGCGGTCAAACTTCTCATCCATGCGGTCAAACTTTTCGTCTATACGCTCAAACTTCTCATCCATGCGGTCAAACTTTTCGTCTATACGCTCAAACTTCTCATCTATGCGGTCAAACTTTTCGTCTATGCGCGTAAATCTCTCATCAATCCGGGCAAACTGGGCTGCTGACCGGGAGAAGCCTTCGAGCATTTCACAGCGCAGCCTGAACTGTTCGGTATGCAGGCTCTCAACATCCGTTTTTGTCGCGAAGTGTTGCGAACGCTCGGTGAGTACGGCCAGGTCTGTTTTTATCTGGTGCGTATCCAGTTCAAGCCGCTCAACACGTTTGGTCAATCGCTCCATAAGGTTACCTCCTGATTGACGAAGAGGGATGCGGGGAACAGAAACCGTGCGCGGAAGCGGGATTAACGACATGTCCATACTATTCTCTCCTTTCCTTGTTACGCCTTACAGTCATGCTACCGGCACCGCCCCTGACTGTTGAGTATTTAACCAGATTGCCGCCTGGTTAACATTCCCCGTTCCGCTAATTCAGTCATAAATGGCAGGCGAAGCGCACCTGAATGCGCAGAGGCAGAGTAGCGCTGCGCCAGAAAAGCGAACACCCTTTCTGTCAAAAGCTGGAATCCGCTACGCAAATCCCTGGGGAATGAAATAAAAAAAGCGCGCAAAACGACCGACGTCTTGCGCGCAGTAAAAGAATAAGGCCACGCCAGCTGGCGCAGCGACAGATCAGGCGCTGAGCCAGCCCAGCTTGATCACGAACAGTAAAGAGAGGATCACCAGTGCCGTGTTGACCTCTTTGGTGCGGCCGCTCAGCAGCTTCACCACCGTCCAGGTGATAAAGCCGAAGGCGATGCCGTTAGCGATAGAGTACGTCAGCGGCATGGTCAGCGCGGTAACGGTGACCGGCGCCGCGGTGGTGATATCTTTCCAGTCGATCTCCGCCAGGCCGGAGGCCATCAGCACCGCGACAAACAGCAGCGCTGGCGCGGTAGCGTAGACCGGCACGCTACCCGCCAGCGGCGAGAAAAACAGCGCCAGCAGGAACAGAATCGCGACCACGACCGCCGTTAAGCCGGTGCGCCCGCCCGCGCTCACGCCCGCTGCGGACTCCACATAGCTGGTGGTCGTCGAGGTACCGAGCAGCGATCCAAACAGCGCCGCGGCGCTATCGGCCACCAGCGCGCGGCCCATTTTCGGGATATTGCCCTGCTCATCCGCCAGTCCGGCGCGTTTCGTGACCCCCAGCAGCGTGCCGGTGTTGTCGAAGACGTCGACAAACAAGAAGGCGAAAATCACGCTGACCAGGCCGACGTTAAAGGCCCCGGCGATATCGAGCTGCATAAAGGTGGGCGCGATAGAGGGCGGTGCGGAGAAGACGCCGGCAAAAGGCGACAGACCGATGCCCATCGAAATAAAGGTGATCAGCAGAATGCCGATCAGCACCGCGCCGGTGACGCGACGCGCCTCCAGCACCACAATGACCACAAAGCCCAGCAGCGCCAGCAGCGGCCCCGGCTTAGTGAGATCGCCCAGCCCCACCAGCGTCGCCGGGTTATCCACCACGATGCCTGCGCCTTCCAGCGCGATCAGCGCGAGAAACAGCCCGATGCCCGCCGCAATGCCGGCGCGCAGCGGCAGCGGAATGCTGGCGATAATCCACTCGCGGATTTTAAAAATCGACAGCGCAAAGAAGATCACCGCCGACAAAAACACTGCGCCCAGCGCGATCTGCCAGGTGTACCCCATATGCAGCACCACGGTATAGGTGAAGAAGGCGTTCAGCCCCATGCCCGGCGCCAGCGCAATCGGATAGTTGGCGATCAATCCCATCAGAACCGAGCCGATCGCCGCCGCCAGGCAGGTGGCAACGAAGACCGCGCCTTTGTCCATTCCAGTGGCGCCCAGAATGCTGGGGTTAACAAACAGGATATAGGCCATCGCCAGGAAGGTGGTGATCCCGGCGACCACCTCGGTGCAGACCGTGGTGTTATGCGCTTTTAGCTTGAACAGTTTTTCTAACATCATCATCTCTCAAGAGCGGAGACGGCACGAATGCGCGTTCTCACTTGCCAGTGTGGGTTACATGCTGATTATTGTGATACCGCACGACGCGCCGCTGCATGCTGACGGCCGCTGTCGTCACGCCTTGAATCTCCATAAGGCCTGAAGACATAGCAATCGCTATGCCAGCCGCAAACGCAATCGTTTACCTTGCCAGGCCTGGCAGTTTATAAGAGAAATCTGAACCAAAAGAAGGCGCGATTATGGTGCATTGCCCCGCTGCCGCGCAATCGTTTTCATCACCTCCTCTGCGCTGCGAAAAAATTCTGCGCCAACGCACGCTTCAGTCACGTCGATGGCGATATCGCTCACGTTTCCATCGCTTGCCAGCGCGGCGAAAAACGCGCCGTGTACAATCTTGTTAACCTTTTTTTAACCCTGAGGTCGCGCTGCATGAAGCCCGCCATTCTGGTTGTCGATGATGATAAGGCCGTCTGCGAACTGCTGCAGGATGTGCTGGATGAACAACAGTTTAGCGTTTACTGCTGCCACTATGGCCGCGACGCGGCCGCGCTGCTGGCGCAGCACGACGACATCGCGCTGGTGATGCTGGATATGATGCTGCCCGATACCAACGGCCTGCTGGTGCTGCAACAGCTACAGCGTCAGCGCCCGGATGTGCTGGTGATCATGCTGACCGGCATGGGCTCCGAAGCGGAAATGGTGGTTGGGCTGGAGATGGGCGCGGATGACTATATCGCCAAGCCTTTCAATCCGCGCGTGGTAGTGGCGAGAGCGCGCGCGGCGCTGCGGCGCGGCGGTCGGCTTATACCGCCGGAGGCGGCGGAGAGCGGCTGGCGCTTTAACGGCTGGCAGCTGGATGAAGCGCGCTGTCAGCTGCTCAATCCGCAGCGCGAAGCGGTGCCGCTGACCCAGGGCGAATATGCGCTGCTGCGCGCGCTGGTACGCCATGCGCGCAAGGTCCTGACGCGCGATCAGCTGCTGGAGCTCACCCACGGTGAAAGCCTTGATGTTTTCGACCGCACCATCGACGTGCTGATTATGCGACTGCGGCGCAAAATTGAAATCAATCCGCATCAGCCCAGCCTGATCCGCACCATTCGCGGCCTCGGCTATGTCTTTTCCGCCGATGTGGCGCGCCCGGAAGCGGTCCGGCTGAGCGCCTGAGAGGCGAACAGCCGGGAACGGTACTATTTCACCGTCCAGCCCTTGTAGCTGCCGACATTGTTGCGATCGATCAGGGTAACCGGGATCAGCACCGGCTTATCCGGCGCCGGTTTGCCCTGCAGAATGTCATAGCCGATCTCGACTGCTTTCGCCGCCATCACCTGTGGATCCTGTGCCGGGGTGGCGACGAACAGCGAATTCTTGCGCTTCAACGCCTCTTCACCATCTGGCGATCCATCGACGCCGACAATAAAGAACTCGTTGCGCTGCGCCTGTTTCGCCGCCAGATCGGCGCCGATGGCGGTCGGATCGTTGATGGCGAACACCGCGTCTACTTTCGGATTGGCCGACAGCAGGCCGGTCATCACTTCCAGCCCGCCTTCACGGCTGCCTTTGGCGTTCTGGTTCCAGGAGAGCAGCTTGATCCCGGGATGGCGTTTCAGTTCGGTCATACAGCCCTCGACGCGGTTCTGCACGGCGGAAACCGGCGGGCCGTTGATGATCAGCACATTACCCTTCTCCTTCAGGCGATCGGAGATGTATTTACAGGCCATCTCGCCCGCCTGGGTGTTGTCGGAGGTAATGGTGGCGTTGGCGCCGTCGGCCGCCACGTCGACCGCCACCACCACAATTCCGGCGTCGCGGGCGCGCTTCACCGCCGGCGCGATGCCTTTGGAATCGGCGGCGTTCAGAATAATCATGTCGACTTTCGCCGCGATAAAGTTATCAATCTGCGCCACCTGCTGGCCCAGATCGTAGCCGCTGGAGACCAGCGTCACGTTGACGTTGTCCCCCGCCAGCTCGTGCGCTTTCTTCTCCGCGCCTTTGGTGATCTGCACGAAAAACGGGTTGGCGAGATCGCCGACGGTGACGCCGATGGACTTGAGATCTTTCGCCTGGGCGAAGGTGCCGCTGAACAGCGTTGCCGCCAGCAGCCCGGTTACGATCGGATTAAAACGCATAGACCTTCTCCTGCTGTTATTAGAATCGCCAACGGCTGAATGGCGTAGGGTAAAAAAGGGGCGCCGCGTTCAGGAGACGTGGTGCCGGGTGCGATATTTGTCGATCAGCACCGCAATAATGATCACCGCGCCTTTGATCACCAGCTGCCAGAAATAGGAGACCCCCATTAGCGTCATGCCGTTATTCAGCGTGGCGATAATCAGCGCGCCGATCAGCGTGCCGGTAATGGTGCCGATGCCGCCGACGAAGCTGGTGCCGCCGAGGATCACCGCGGCGATGGCGTCCAGTTCATAGCCGACGCCGAGATTGCCGTTGGCGCTATAGAGGCGCGACGCCGACATCAGCCCGCCTAATCCGGAAAGCAGCCCGCTCATGGCGTAGACGAACACCAGCACCGCGCCGACTTTGATGCCGGTCAGCCGCGCCGCCTGCATATTGCCGCCCACCGCGTAGATATGAACGCCCAGCGTGGTGCGGCGCAGGATAAACCAGCAGACGGCGATGACGGCGAAGGCGATAACGATCAGCCAGGGCACCGGGCCGAGATAGCCGTTGCCTATCCACTCGAAGCTGATATCGGAGTTAATTACCGTGGTGCCGTTCGCCAGCAGATAGGCGGCGCCGCGCAGCGCCGTATAGGTGCCGAGGGTGACGATAAAGGGTGGCAGCCCGGCCCAGGCGACCAGAATGCCGTTGAACAGCCCCATCACCAGGCCTGCGCCGAGCGCCATGGGGATGGTCATACCGGCGAGCATCGGATCGAGCGAGGCGACCATCGCCACTACCGCCGTGGTGCCGAGCATCGATCCCACCGAGAGGTCGATGCCGCCAGTGAGGATGACAAAGGTCATACCGGCCGCCAGCACGATATTAATTGAGGCCTGCCGGGTAATATTAAGCAGGTTGCCCTCGGTGAAGAAGTTCGGCGCGACAAAGCCGAACACCACCACAATCAGCACCAGGATCGGCAGAATGCCGACGGTTTGCAGCATGTCGCCTGTCAGCGCCCGCTTAACGGTGGGCGGTTTCGCCCGCGTGGTCTCAGTCATCGCTCTCGTCTCCTTATCTTTCCAGCGGCGAGGCGCTGTGCGCCCCGGTGGCCAGCGTCATAATGTTTTCCTGGCTGATCCGATCGCTATCCAGCTCCCCTGCGATAGCGCCTTCGCGCATCACGTACACCCGATCGCTCATGCCGACCACCTCCGGCAGCTCGCTGGAGATCATCAGGATCGCCACGCCCTGCTGCGCCATCTGATTCATCATGCGGTAGATCTCGCTTTTGGCGCCGACGTCGACGCCGCGCGTCGGCTCATCGAGTATCAGGATGCGGGGCCCGATGGATACCCAGCGTGAAATCAGCAGCTTCTGCTGGTTGCCGCCGGAGAGGCCGCCCGCCCGCACCTGGGCATGGGGCACGCGAATATTGAGCGTGGCGATGGCGTCGCCGGCGATCTGTCGGCCTTTGCGCCGGTTAAGCAGCCCGTAGCTGGCGTCGCGCTCCAGCGTCGCCATCACAATGTTCTCCTGTGCCGCCATCTCCAGAAACAGCCCCTGCTCTTTGCGGTTTTCGGTGAGGAAACCGATGCCGCGCGCAATGGCGTCGCGCGGCGAGTGGATAGTCACCTGCTGCCCGTCGATCCAGATCTCGCCGCCGCGGGGTTGACGCACGCCGAAAATCAGCTGCGCCAGCTCGCTGCGCCCGGCGCCCACCAGCCCCGCCAGCCCGACGATTTCGCCGGCGCGCACCGCCAGGCTGCTCGGCCGCACTTTGCCGCCGTCGGTCAGGTGATTGACCGCCAGACGAATGTCGCCAAACGGAATGGTGCGATCCTTATTAAACAGGTCGCTCAGCGGACGGCCGACCATCATGCGCACCAGCTCGCTGGCATTCAGGGTGTCGCGTGTCAGGCTGCCGACATACTGCCCGTCGCGCAGCACGCTGACGCGGTCAGAGAGCTCATAGACTTCTGCCATACGGTGGCTGATATAGATAATCGCCATCCCCTCCGCGCTCAGGCGCTTAATCAGCGCGAAAAGCTGCTCGGTTTCGCGGTTGCTCAGCGCGGCGGTGGGCTCGTCCATCACCAGAATGCGGCTATTGCGATGCAGCGCACGCGCAATCTCCACCTGCTGCTGTTCGGCAATGCTGAGGCGGCTGACGCGGTCGGTGGCGCTAAACTGCGCGCCGAGCCGATCGATCACCTGCTGCGCCTCTTCCGCCATCTGGCGACGCCGAACCAGCCCGCCGCGCGCGATTTCGCTGCCGAGAAAGATGTTCTCCGCCACCGTCAGGTTGGGCGCCAGGTTGATCTCCTGATAGATCAGCGTGATGCCTGCCGCCAGCGCCTCTTTGGGCCCCTTAATAGCACAGGGCTGGCCGTCGATCAGGATCTCGCCGCTGGTGGCGCTGTAGGCGCCAGCAAGGATCTTCATCAGGGTGCTCTTGCCCGCGCCGTTTTCGCCCATCAGCGCGTGGATCTCCCCGGCATAGATCGTGAGGTCGACCCCTTTCAGCGCATAGAACTGGCCAAATCGCCGCGTAATGTCGCGCATTTGCAGAATCGGTGTGGCTGTCATGGGCGCTCCAGATAACGGTAACTGGGGCTGAGTAAAGCAGCGCCAGATAAATGGAAAATGTCAGCGGCCGTTCATATTTGTCATAAATGCGCCTGAGCCGCGCCCTATACTCGCCTCAAACAGGGCGGGCGCGGAGGCGCGGTATGCGGCATCAACATCCCTGGCAGGCGGGCGCGCGTGGCCGCCTGCTGCTGTTTAATCTGCTGGTGGTCTGCGTCACGCTGATGGTGAGCGCGGTGGCGATACTCGGCTTTCGCCATGCCGGACGCATTCAGGAGCAGGCGCAGGCGCAGACCCTGAGCGATATGAGCGCCAGCCTGGCGCTGGCGCGCGATACCGCCAGCGTCGCCACCGCGGCGGTGCGCCTGTCGCAGGTGGTGGGGGCGCTGGAGTATCAAAGCGAATCGCAGCGGCTGCAGCAGAACCAGCAGGCGCTGCAGCAGTCGCTGACGCTGCTCGCCTCGGCGCCGCTCGCGGCGCGCCAGACGGCGCGGGTAGCGCGCATCCGCGCGCGCAGCCTGATGCTGGAGCAGACCATTACGCAGCTGCTGATCAACGGCCATCAGCGTCACCTGCAGCGCAACGCGCTGCTCAGCGGCCTGTGGCAGTCGCAGCTGCTGCTGGATCATATCAACCAGCTCACCGCGCAGCGCGGCCCGACTGCGGCGCTGCGTCAGCAGACCGAGCGGCTGCTGGCGGCGGCGATCCGCACGCCGTCGCCGGTCGCGGTGGTCGACCAGCTGCAGCAGGTGATGACGGCGTGGCGGCCCGATTCCGGCGAGGCGGTGCTGGATGAGAAAATTGCGCGCCTGATCGCCACCCAGCAGTCGCTGCGGCCGCTGGCTGATCGTCTGGCGGAGAACGATCTCGCTATCGCCTATTCCACCTACCGCATCAAGGCGCTGGTGGCGGCGCTCAATGACGACATCACCGCCTGCGTGCAGCAGGTGGCGCAGCAGAGCGAAATGCGCAGCATGGAGACCCATCGCGAGCTCAACTCGGTGATCCTCTTTATCGCGCTCTTTGCTCTGCTGGCGCTGGCGATCACCGGCTATGCCGGGATCTATATCTACCGCAACCTCGGCTCCAGCCTGACCGCCATCGCCGACGCCATGACGCGGCTGGCGCAGGGAGAAAAGCACGTTTCAGTGCCGGGCCTGCAGCGGCGCGACGAACTGGGCGATCTGGCGCGCGCCTTTAACGTCTTTGCCCGCAATACCGCGTCGCTGGCGCACACCTCGCGCCTGCTGAAGGAGAAGAGCAGCCAGCTGGAATCCACCTTCCTCGCCATGCGCGACGGCTTCGCGCTGTTCGACAACCAGGGCCAGCTGGTGGTGTGGAATGCGCAATATCCGCAGCTGCTGGGGCTCTCCGGCGAGGCGCTCCATCGCGGCCTGCACTATCGCCAGCTGCTGAGGCAAGTGGGCGTAGATCTGCAGCATCCGGGCGAGCCGCAGGAGGTGCGGCTGGCGGATGGGCGTACGCTGGAGCTGCGCTTCAGCCCGGTGCCGCGCCGCGGCATCGTCAACACCGTGCTGGAGCGCACCGCGCGCAAGGCGCTGGAAGAGGCGCTGCTGCACAGCCAGAAGATGAAGGCGGTCGGCCAGCTGACCGGCGGCATCGCGCACGACTTCAATAACCTGCTGGCGGTGATCATCGGCAGCCTGGCGCTGACGCAAGGCCAGCTGCCGCCGGGCAGCCTGGCGAGCCGCATCGAACGCGCCCGTCAGGCCGCGGATCGCGCCGCCCTGCTCACCCAGCGCCTGCTCGCCTTTTCGCGCAAGCAGGCGCTGCATCCGCGCGCCGTCTCGGTGACGCAGCTGGTGGACGAACTGCAAAACCTGCTGCAGCATTCGCTGCTGCCCGGCCAGCGCCTGACGGTCGAGGCGCAGCGGCCCGGCTGGCTCGCCTGGATCGACGCCAGCCAGCTGGAGAACGCGCTGATGAATCTGGTGGTCAACGCGCGCGACGCTATGCAGCAGAAAAGCGGCGAGATCCGCCTGCGTATCGCCAGCCAGCGTCACGAGCAAGGGGAACGCGTGGTCATTGAGGTGATCGACCAGGGGTGCGGCATGACGCCGGAGGTGCGGGAACAGGTATTCGAGCCTTTCTTCACCACCAAAGAGACCGGGAGCGGCAGCGGGCTGGGACTGTCGATGGTCTATGGCTTCGTGCGGCAGTCGGGCGGCCAGATTGAGATCGACACCGCGCCCGGACAGGGCACCACCGTGCGCCTGCTGCTGCCGCGCGCGCCTGAAAGCGCGGCATCCTCCTCGCCGGCGCAGCCGGTCGCCCCGCCGACGCCGCGCGACAAGCTGGTACTGGTGCTGGATGACGAACCGGCGGTGCGCCAGACGCTCTGCGAGCATCTGCACCAGCTCGGCTACGTCACGCTGGAGTGCGCCAGCGGCGAAGAGGCGCTGGCGCTGCTGCGCCAGACGCCCGATATCGATCTGCTGATCAGCGACCTGATGCTGCCCGGCGGCCTGAACGGCGCCGAGGTGATCCGCCAGGCGCAGCAGCAGTGGCCGCAGCTGGCGACGCTGCTGATCAGCGGTCAGGATCTGCGCCTGCAGCCGGTGGCGCTGCCGCTGTGCGAACGGCTGGCGAAACCCTGGCAAGGCGCGCAGCTGGCGCAGGCGCTGGCGCGCGCCTGGCAGCGCAGCGAACGGCTTAGTCGCGCGCGACAGGCTGCCAGAGCGGCACCGGCTTCCCGCTGATATAGCGCTTGCGCAGGCGGCTGGAGAGCGCATCCATGATCATGACCACCGCCACGAGGATCAGGGTTAAAAACATCACCACGTCCCAGTTCCACAGGCGCATATTCTCGGCGTAAACCAGCCCGACGCCGCCCGCGCCGACAAAACCCAGCACCGCCGCCGAACGGGTATTGGATTCGATCTGATAGAGGCTAAGCGCCAGGAAATGGGGAAACGACTGGGTAAAGATGCCGAAGCGATGCTTTTGCAGGCTGTTGGCCCCCACCGCGCTCAGGCCGCGGCTCGGCGAGCGCTCGACCGCCTCGTGCCCTTCCGAGTAGAGTTTGCCCAGCAGGCCGACATCCTGCATCACAATCGCCAGCACGCCCGCCAGCGGCCCCATGCCGACGGCGCGGACGAATATCAGCCCCCAAATCGCCATATCGATGCCGCGCAGCAGATCGAGCAGGCGACGCACCGCCCAGGCGATCGGCCGCGTCGCGCGGGCGTGCATCACGTTGCGCGCGGCGAAAAACGACAGCGGCAGCGCGATAATCGATGCGGTCAGGGTGCCGGCGAAAACGATCGCCAGCGTAATGCCGATTTGCGAGAAGTAGTAGCCGAACGGCCAGTGCATAAAATCGTGCCAGACAAACATGCGCAGAAAATAGCGGCCGAGCTGCTGCGCGCCCAGCACGGCGCGGCTCCACTCGATACCGTAAAACGCAAAAAAGAACAGGTAGTAAAGCAGGATAGCGGCCCCCGCCAGCGCAAGCCGACGCAGATAGCGCTTCTGCGCGGCGAACAGCGCCGGGTTTTCCCGCCTGATTTTGTCAATATCCGGTGCCAGCGCGATCATGCGGAACCCTCCACGACGCGGCGGCGCAGCCGGCCGGAACAGCTGTCCAGCAGCGATACCACCACGATAATCAGCAGCAGCGTGATGCTGACCTGATCGTAACGATCGAGTTTGATATTGGTCATCAGCTCCTGGCCGATGCCGCCCGCGCCCACCAGCCCGAGAATGGTTGAGGAGCGAAAGTTAATCTCCAGCCGCATAAAGCTGTAGGAGAGAAAGATCGGCTTCACCTGCGGCCAGAACGCAAAGCGCATGCGCTGGAACCTGCTGGCGCCGCAGGCGGCCAGGCCGCGCACCGGCTTATCGGAGGCGCTCTCAATCGCTTCATAGAAGAGCTTGGTCAGGCTGCCGACGGTGTGCAGCGCCAGCGCGAGGAAGCCGGGGATGGCGCCGATACCAAACGCCATCACGAACATCACCGCCCAGGCCAGCTCCGGCATGGTGCGTAAAAAGGCGACGGCGGCGCGAATAGCCACGCGCAGGCTTGCCGGGGTTTTGGTGTTGTCGGCGGCGAAAAAGGCCAGCACCGCGGCGATGCACACCGCCACGATGGTGGAGGCGAGCGCCAGCTGCAGCGTTTCCCAGATCAGCGGCAGCTGAAAATGAAGGCGATAGCCCCAGTAAGCGAGCGATCCTTCTGTTTTTACGCTGTCGAACAGCGTGGAACAATGCAGCACCGGCAGCGTTTCCCACAGGTAGTCGAAGAAGTGCGGCATTGACGCCCAGAGCGTCGTCAGGCTGAACTCTGACATTTTGCCAGCCAGCAGGTAGAGCGTGACCAACAGCAGCGACCAAATCAGCGTGTCGCGTTTCTGCTGGCGGCGGATGCGTTGGTAGTAGCGTTCGAAGTCAGTCAAAAGAAGATTCCCGCGTAATAAAAGAAATTAACTGAGCGTGCAACAGGCAGATTCTCAGGCCGCAGAATAGCTTACTCAGCGGGTTACAGGGGGAGAAGAGCAAAGCGTCCCGCGCCAGGGACAAAAACGCCGGGAGCGTTTTTGAACAACGCCGCGCGTTGGCCCGGTGACGGGCGCACCTCAGGGATGAGGTGCGTATCCGCGCGGGCCGAGCCGGCAGGGATGCCGTCCTTGCGTCTTTGCGATCTCTCCCTGTCACCCGAGTCAGCACCGGGTATCGACCTTAGCCGCGCTGGCCTTTCGCCAGGTCGCGCTTCATATCAATAATATTCTGGTAGTCCGCTACCGACGCCGGGCCGATATGCTGCGCGCCGCCGACGGCCTTCACAAAGCAGGCGTGCTGCTCTTTATCCAGCTTCTTAATCGTCTCGACCACTTTCTGTTTGAAATCGGCCGGCAGCTTATTACTCACCAGCAGCGGGCCGTTCGGGATCAGCGGCGACTGCCAGATGATGCGGATCTGCTTCATCAGATCGGGGTGATCCATGCGGATCAAACGACCGAAAGCGCCGGCGCTGTAGCCGCTGTTGTAGTCGCCCACCAGCGAGCTCCAGGTGACCGCGCCGTCGAACTGGTTGTTCAGCACGCCGAGAATGTCCTGCTCGTGGCCGCCGGAAAAGGTAACGCTGGAGAAAAAGCCGTTGTACTTGTCATCGACGCTGCCGCCGAACTGCTTCTTAAATGCCTGGTTTGGCATCAGGAAACCAGAGGTCGAATCGGGATCGGCCATGCCGAACGATTTGCCCTTGAGATCTTCCAGCTTTTTATAGGGGCTGCTGTTTTTCACGATCACCACCGAGTGGTAGCCTTTTGAGCCATCTTTGTCGTCCACCAGGATGCCCACGATATCCACGGCTTTAGGATCCTGCAGATAGACGGAGGCGTAGGAGGCGGGCGACATACTCAGCACCATATCGATCTTGCCGCCCAGCAGCCCCTGAATCACGCCCGCGTAGTCGGAGGAGTTGCGCAGCTTCGTATCAACGTTGAGTGCCTTATCAAAAAAGTCCTTCACGCACTGGTTATCGCCAATCTGCTGGGTGGCGTTCTGCCCGCCGAGAATGCCCAGATTCAGGGTTTTCGGCGCATCCGCCGCGTGCACGCCAAAGGTCATTACGCTGGTGAGTAAGGCTAATAAAGTCAGTTTCATTCGAGGTTTTTCTCTTACCGTGGGAGTTAGTGAAGCTGATTGATTTCGTCGCCGTACAGCTGCTGCAGCAGACTGTCGGTCAGGTGCGCCGGATGGCCGTCGAACAGCACTCTGCCGCGCTGAATGCCGATCGCGCGCGTACAGTAGCTTTTCACCAGCTCAACCGAATGCAGGTTTACCATCACGCTGATGCCCTGCTCGCTCACCTGGCGCAGAACATCCATGATGCGTTTGGTATTTTTGGGATCGAGCGACGCCACCGGCTCATCGGCCAGCAGGATTTTTGGGTTCTGCATCAGGGCGCGACAGATGGCCACGCGCTGCATCTGCCCGCCCGACAGGTTCTCGGCACGCTGCAGCGCCTGCGGCAGCATATTCATCCACTGCAGCAGTTCGATGGCGTGGGCGCGGTCGCCGTCGGAGAAGAGTTTAAAAAAGGATTTCAGCGTCGAGGTCTGGCTGAGACGGCCCAGCAGCACGTTGGTCAGCACGTCAAGGCGCGGCACCAGGCAGAAGTCCTGAAAAATCATGCCGCATTCGCTGCGCCACTGGCGCAGCTGGCGGCTGTTCAGCGCCAGCAGATTGCGCTGCACCTCGCCGTCGCGCAGGCTATATACCGCGCCTTCCGAGGCGGCGATGGTGCCGTTTAGCATATGCAGCAGCGTCGATTTGCCTGCGCCCGAGCGGCCGATCACGGCGACCATTTCTCCCGCATGCAGATCAAAACTGACATTCTCCAGCACGCGGTTCTCGCCCCAGCGCTTGCCCAGACCCTGCACCGACAACACCTTCTCTCCGGTCTGGCTAAGCGGCGCGCTGCTGTTATCCACCACCGTTCTTAACAGTGCCTGTGCCATGATTCACTCCGTATGCGTTGACAAGGGGTAAGTTGACGCCTATTACGGCCCGGCGGGATGACTCTCTGATGACAGGAAGGTGATCAAACGGTGACAGGGTCGTCCGCGCTCAGCGACAGCGTCAGCCCGTCGGCCGCCGCGGATACGGACGCGGGCAACGGATTGTTTGCTAACCAGTTATCCATCTGATGTGACAGATGGGTCAGCCAGGCGCGACGCGGTGTGAGCCGGTCGACGATCGCCAGCGCGCGCGTCACGTCGTTATGGTTGCGCGCGGCGGGAGACGGCGGATCGTTGCAGTCGATCACCAGCTCATCAATGCGCTGGCCGGTGAGAAAATCGTCGGTGTCGGGCGGCAGACCGCAGGTGTCGCACAGCCAGGCGAGCCGCGCGCCGTGCCAGTCGAACAGGTAGCCATGCGTCAGCTTCGAGTGCTGCAGCGGCAGCGGCGTCACCTGCAGCGCGCCGAAAAGATGGGGCACGAAGGGCGTCAGCGACGGACGAAAATCGAGCAGACCGGGATGTTTAAAGAGATCGTCGCAGCCCCGCTCGTCCGGCGGCCCCCAGACAGGGATCGCCTCGCCCACGCCCCAGCGCAGCGCGAACAGCCCCTGCACGTGATCCATGTGGTAGTGGGTCAGCAGTATGCGCGACAGCTCGCCGGGGGCGAAGCGCTCCGCCAGCAGCGGCAGCCCGGCGTCGAGCAGGATGCGCTCGCAGCCCGCCTCGATCAGCGCGCTGCACGGCGCGCGTTGCCGTTTCCTGTCGCCGCGCGCCCTCAGGCAGGCGGCGCAGTCGCAGCCGAAAAGCGGCGCGGCGGTGACCCCGCCGGTGCCGAGAAAGGTCAGCTTCATGAGAGCGGCTCCAGCAGCTGGCGCAGCTGCAGCAGGGTGTGCGACAGCGCGCCGTTGTTGTTCAGCAGGCGGCAGCCCGGCGGCGGGGCGTGCGCGGCGCGATCGAGCCGTTGCGCAATCTCACTCTCGCTCTCCCGCCCGCGCTGGCGCAGACGCGCCGCCAGCACCTCCGGCGACACCGTCAGGCAGAGCGGCAGCAGCCGCGCGCCGTAGCGCGCCTGCGCCTGCGGCAGATGATGGCGCGAGCCGTTGACCAGCACGTCGTGGCCGCGTGCCAGCCAGAGATCAAGCTCCAGCCCGAGTCCATAGTGCAGGCCGTGCGCCGTCCAGCGCAGGGCGAACAGCCCTTGCGCCGCGCGGCGCGCAAACTCCGTTTCAGTCAGGGCGATATGGTTCTCGCCGCCCGCGTCGGCCGCGCGCGTGATGTAGCGATGGGCGATCAGCAGATTCAGCGGCGGCGCGTCGCGCAGCGCGTTGAGCAGGCTGTCTTTGCCCGAGCCTGACGGCCCGATAAGCCAGATCAGGCGCGCCATCAGTAGACCTGCCTGCCCTGCGCCCAGACGTGACAAATATGGGGATGACCGTGGTCGGTGTGCGCCAGCACCAGATCGGCGCGGCACCCTTCGGCAATCACGCCGCGATCCGCAAGGCCGAGCGCGCGCGCCGGGTTGCGCGTCACCAGCGCCACCGCCTGCGGCAGCGTCAGCGGGTTGCGCTCGTCGGCGGCAAGACGAAACGCCGCGTCGAGCAGCGACGCTGGATAGTAGTCGGAGGAGAGAATATCGAGCAGCCCCTCCGCCGCCAGCGCCCAGGCCGCGACGTTGCCGGAGTGGGAGCCGCCGCGCACGATATTGGGCGCGCCCATCAGGATCTGCATTCCTCTGGCGCGCGAGGCGCGCGCCGCCGCCAGCGTGGTGGGAAACTCGGCGATGGCGCTGCCGACGCCGTGCGACTCCTCAACGTGCGCCTCGGTGGCGTCGTCGTGGCTGGCGATGGCGATGTGGCGCGCGCGGCAGAGCGCGGCGATCGCCTGACGGTTCGGCTGCGACCACTGCGCCGCCAGCGTCAGCTGCTCCAGCTCAAAGGCATCCATCTCCTGGTCGTTGAGCGCGTATTTGCCCTGGTAATATTCGCGGTACTTCTCCAGCGAGGCGTACTGGCGCTGGCCCGGCGAGTGGTCCATCAGCGACACCAGCGACAGCTCTGGCGTGCCCATCAGCGCCTCGAACAGCGGCAGCGTGGCGTGATGCGGCAGCTCGCAGCGCAGGTGCAGCCGGTGTTCGGCGCGGTTCAGCCCTTTGCGGTTGCTGTCGCGGATGGCGTCGATCATGTTGCTCAAATTATCGAGACGATGGCCGCCGTCGCGCACGTCGCCGACGCCGATGGCGTCCAGCACCGTGGTAATGCCGCTGGCCACCATCAGCGCGTCGTGGCTGCTCATCGCCGAGTGGGCGGGCCAGTCCACCTTCGGCCGCGGCGCGAAGAACTTATCCAGGTTGTCGGTATGCAGCTCCACCAGGCCGGGCAACAGATAGCCGCCCTCGCCGTCCAGCGCGCCGGGCTGGCGGCTCGGGGTTTCGCTGAAGCTGGCGATCAGGCCGTCGCGCATCTCCAGCGATCCCGTCACCCGCTCGTTCTCCAGAATCAGCTGGACATTATTAATAATCATGCTTCCACTCCGCTGTTGAGCGGCTGCATGACGTGCAGGCGATCCGCCACCCGCTCGCGCACCGCGTCATCGTGAAAAATGCCGACGATGGCCGCGCCGCGCGCGCGCGCCTGCTCAATCAGCTCCACCACTGCCGCGCTGTTGGCTTTATCCAGCGAGGCGGTCGGTTCATCCAGCAGCAGCACCGGGTAGTCGGCGATAAAGCCGCGCGCGATATTGACGCGCTGCTGCTCGCCGCCGGAGAAAGTCGCGGGCGCCAGCGGCCAGAGGCGCGGCGGCACGTTGAGCCGCGTCAGCAGCTCTTTCGCGCGCTTCTCGCAAAAGGGGCGCGCCACGCCGCGCTCCAGCAGCGGCTGCATCACGATCTCCAGCGTCGGCACGCGCGGGATCACGCGCAGAAACTGGCTGACCCAGCCGAGGGTGTCGCGGCGCATCGCCAGCATCTGACGCGCCGGGGCGTGCGCCATATCGACCCATTCGCCGTCGTGACGCAGCCAGATATGACCGCTGTTGGCCTGGTAGTTGCCGTAGAGCGCGCGCAGCAGCGTCGATTTGCCGCTGCCGGAGCGGCCGTGCAGCACCACCACTTCGCCCTCCGACACGTCAAGCGAGGCGTTCTGCAATACCGGCAGCTCGACGCCGCCCTGATTATGCAGCACAAAGGTTTTGTACAAATTCTCGACGCGCAGTCGTCTGTTCATGGAATTGTCCGTCATGAGTTGAGCACCGATGAGACCAGCAGCTGAGTGTAGGGGTGGTGCGGATCGTCGAGCACGCGGTCGGTCAGGCCGCTCTCCACTACGCGGCCCTGCTTCATCACCAGCAGCCGGTGCGCCAGCAGGCGCGCCACGCCGAGATCGTGGGTGACGATAATCACCGCCAGGTTCAGCTCGCGCACCAGGGTGCGCAGCAGATCGAGCAGCCGCGCCTGCACCGAGACGTCCAGGCCGCCGGTCGGCTCGTCCATAAACACCAGCTTCGGCTGAGTGACGAGGTTGCGGGCGATCTGCAGTCGCTGCTGCATGCCGCCCGAAAAGGTGGTGGGCAGATCGTCGATGCGGTTAGCGGCGATCTCCACCTCCTGCAGCCAGCGGCTCGCCTGGGCGCGGATGTCGCCGTAGTGGCGATGGCCCACCGCCATCAGCCGCTCGCCGATATTGCCGCCCGCCGTGACCTGCGCGCGTAGCCCGTCGAGCGGGTGCTGATGCACCACGCCCCATTCGGTGCGCAGCAGGCGGCGGCGGTCGCTCTCCGACAGCGCATAGAGATCGCGCTGGTTGTAGAGAATGTTGCCCTGCTGCGGCGTCAGGCGCGCCGAGAGGCTGCGCAGCAGCGTGGTTTTGCCGGAGCCCGATTCCCCGACGATGCCCAGCACCTCGCCGGGATAGAGATCGAAGCTCACGGCTTCGAAGCCTTTACCCGGCGCATAGAGATGCGTCAGGTTGTTGACCGCAAGCAGCGGCTGTTCACTCTGCATGTTGCTGTTCCTGCTGCTGGTGGCAAAAATCGGTGTCGGAGCAGACGAAAAGGCGCGTGCCCTGGTCATCCATCACCACCTCGTCGAGATAGCTGTGGCGCGAACCGCACAGGGCGCAGGGCGCATCCCACTGCTGCACGCTAAAGGGGTGATCCTCGAAGTCGAGGCTTTCGACTCTGGTAAAGGGCGGCAGCGCGTAAATGCGCTTTTCACGGCCCGCGCCGAACAGCTGCAGCGCGGGCATCATATGCATCTTCGGGTTGTCAAATTTCGGGATCGGCGACGGGTCCATCACATAGCGATCGTTGACCTTTACCGGGTAGGCGTAGGTGGTGGCGATATGGCCGTAGCGCGCGATATCTTCGTAGAGCTTCACCTGCATCACGCCATACTCCTCCAGCGCATGCATGGTGCGGGTTTCGGTTTCGCGCGGCTCGATAAAGCGCAGCGGCTCCGGGATCGGCACCTGGAAAATCAGGATCTGATCCTCTGCCAGCGGCGTCTCCGGGATGCGGTGGCGCGTCTGGATCAGGGTGGCGTCGGGGGTGCGCTCGGTGGTCGCCGCGCCGCTGACGCGCTGGAAAAAGCGACGGATCGACACCGCGTTGGTGGTGTCGTCCGCGCCCTGGTCGATCACCTTCAGCACGTCGGCGTCGCCAATCACGCTGGCGGTGATCTGAATGCCGCCGGTGCCCCAGCCGTAGGGCATCGGCATCTCGCGTCCGGCGAACGGCACCTGATAGCCGGGGATCGCCACCGCTTTCAGGATGGCGCGGCGGATGGCGCGCTTGGTCTGCTCGTCGAGATAGCCGGGGTTATAGCCGCTCAGTTTACTCATCGCCAGGTTCCTGATAATCCGCACGCAGCTGCTTCAGCAGCGCCAGCTCCGCCTGAAAATCGACGTAGTGCGGCAGTTTGAGGTGGGAGACGAAGCCGGCGGCCTCGACGTTGTCGGCGTGCGCCAGCACGAACTCTTCGTCCTGCGCCGGGCTGGTGATGCGTTCGTCGTGCTCGCGGGTTTGCAGCGCGCGATCCACCAGCGCCATCGCCATCGCCTTGCGCTCGGCGCGGCCGAACACCAGGCCGTAGCCGCGGGTAAAGTGTGGCGCCGCCTCGCCCTGGGTGGTGAAGCCGTTGACCATTTCACATTCGGTCAGCAGCAGTTCGCCGATCTCCAGCTCAAAGCCCAGCTCTTCCGGGCAGATGCTGACGCTGAGGTAGCCGGTGCGGATCTCCCCGGCGAAGGGGTGGGTGCGGCCGTAGCCGCGCTGGGTGGAGTAGCCGAGCGCCAGCAAAAAGCCCTCGTCGCCGCGCACCAGCTGCTGCAGGCGCGCCGCGCGCGTCGCCGGAAAGCCCATCGGCTCGCGGGTGATATCCACCGGCTCGCTGCCGTCGTCAATCTCCTGCGCCGCCAGCCCTTCATCGCTCATCATGGCGAACATATGCGGACAGCGCGACGCCAGCGCCTCGTCGCCGCGCGGCGCGGCGGGCGCCTCGCCGTTGGCCAGCAGCGTAAAGTCGAGCAGGCGGTGGCTGTAGTCAAAGGTCGGGCCGAGCACCTGGCCGCCCGGCAGATCTTTATAGACGGCGGAGATACGGCGCTCGAGGCGCATCTCGCCGGTCGCCAGCGGCGCGCTGTCGGCCAGGCGCGGCAGCGTGGTGCGGTAGGCGCGCAGCAGGAAGATCGCCTCCACTAAATCGCCGCTCGCCTGTTTGATTGCCAGCGCCGCCAGTTCAGGATCGTAGATGCCGCCCTCGGTCATCACGCGATCTACCGCCAGCCCGAGCTGCTGCGCCACCTGATCGCAGCCCAGCTCCGCCACGTCGCGCGCGCCGCGCCGCAGGTCCGCCTGTAGCTGATGGGCGTTGGCAATCGCCTTCTCGCCCCCTTTCACCGCGACGTACATCAGCACACCTCCACGTCGGTGGTGCGCGGCAGCGCCATCATCGCTTCGCCGCAGGTAAAAATCAGATCGACGCCCTGGGGAAACGGATGCGGACGGTTGCGCAGGTACTCCAGCACGCTCTCCGGCAGCTGCGGCGCGATGGCGCGCGACTCGCGCAGGCCCGGGCCTGACAGGCGCAGCGTCAGCCCGCCGTTGAGCGACGGCACCTCAATAATCAGCGTGGTGCTTTTTTCCGGGGCGAGGTTGTCGCCTGCGGCGAAGTCAGCCGGGCGCGGGCTGCTGGCGGCATGGCTCAGCGCAAACGGGGCGTCGCGGCTCTCGCTCAGCGGCGCGCCGGTGTGGAAGCGCAGGTTGCTGCGCAGGATCTCATTATCGACCTGCGGCTCGATCCAGAGCGGGCTCTCCTGATCCACCAGCGTCAGCAGCACCGCGGTCGCGGCGGGCGACAGCGCGCCCCAGCCCTGCGCCAGCGGCAGCGAGACCATCACGCCCGGCTCGCTCATCGCTTTCAGAATGCGGCGGAAGGCGCGCTGCGCATCGGCCACCGGATGGTTAAAACTCGCCAGTAATGTCATCAGTTATCTCCGCGAACCAGCGTAAAAAAATCGACTTTCGAGCTGGCGACTTCCCGCGCGCGCAGCTGGCGCTGCTCCTCGCGCAGGGCCGCCAGCGGCGTTATCACTTTTTCCGTCAGCAGCGCGTGGGTCTGCGGCTGCTGCAACAGCGCGTCAATCAGGGCGCAGCGTTCGGCGTGCGCCCTGTCGCGCCCCAGCACGTAGCTGTAGCCGAGCGTGCCGTCCTCAAGCTGCACCACGGCGCGCGTCACGGTGGCGTCGCCCATCACAAAGCGCTTGCCGCTGGCGCCCATGCGCGCCATCAGCCGCGTCAGGCCGATTTCCGCCGGGCGGATCAGCGCGAAGCGCGGCGCGAGGCGCAGCGCATCCCAGTGCTGCGCCAGCGCCGGGGCGCTGCTGTGCGCCAGTACCGACAGCCACTGCTGTCGTTGCGTTAAGCTTTCCATCAGTGCTCCAGGGTCAGTTCGATCATGTCGCCGCGCGTCAGGCTGACGGAGTACTCCGCCACGGCGCCGTCGCGGGTTTTATTCAGGGTGCGCACGCAGAGCAGCGGGGCATGCAGCGCAATCTCCAGCAGGCGGCACTCTTTGGCCTGCGCGCGGCGCGTGCTGATGCGGGTCTGGCTGCGCGTCAGCTGGTGGCCGCCGTGCTGCTGCAGAAAATCGTGCAGCGAACCGCTGCTGAAGCGCTGCAGCGCCGGCCACCAGCGCAGATCGGGCAGAAAGTGGTTAATCACGCAGACCGGCACGCCGTTCACCCGACGCAGGGTGCGCAGATGGATGACGCTGTCGCCCTCGACGACGCCCAGCGCGCTGGCGACGTCGGCGCTGGCGGGACGCACCACCGCCAGCAGCCGTTCGCTGGTGGGATGGCTGCCCTGCTCCATCAGGTTCTGGCTAAAGCGCGCCTGCGCATGCAGCGGATAGTCGTAAGGGCGCATCAGCACCAGAATGCCGACGCCGTGGCGGCGCTGCAGCAGACCTTTACTGACCAGTTCGTCCACCGCGCGCCGCAGCGTGTGGCGGTTCACCTCATAGCGCTCGGCCAGCTGCTGTTCGGAGGGCAGATAGTCGCCGCTGCGGTAGTTTTCCCGCAGCGCCTGCTCGAGCTGCGCGGCGACGGCCTGGTAAACAGTGGTCGGATGTCTGGATATCTCCATCTTGAACAGATCCTCAACCTTGACTGAGTGGGGAGCGCAGCGGTGAGCCCGGCTGCGTGTTGGCCACTACCTTGACCTGCGCAGATGACAGGAGGGTGACCGTGCAGTGACGCGACGATGAATGTCAGACAGAGGCGCGGCCAGACGCGGCACGATCAATTAACGCTGCTGAACGGTTTCGCCTGCGCGGCGCGGCCCAATTTTTGGCGCGTTATCAATAACAACCTTGCGCGTCAGACAGCGTGCAGGCTGGGGGATTTCTGCCAGGCTATTAACTGATATATCCTTGCTACGTGAAAAACCAAAATGATTAATAGCGCCAAACTTTCCGCGGGCCTGCGCGGCAGTTTTATTCGTGAAGTGCTGCTGCCGCTGGCGGCGATCCTGCTGCTGACGCTGGCGGGCGCCGCAACCGGCCTTTTTCTCAGTACCGCTATCACTAACCAGAAAGCGCAGGCGCAGCAGCAGCGCATGATTGAGGCCTCTTTTGCCCAGAGCCTGGCGGAACATCAGCGCCAGCTGCAGAGCCTGTCGCGCTGGACGCCGCTGCAGACGCATCTCGACGCGGCGCAGCCCGATCTGCGCTGGCTGGATGATAACGTCGGCCGCTGGCTCTACGAGATGTTCGGCCACCAGCTGATTATGGTGCTGGATGAGGCGCGTCGACCGGTGCGGACATGGCGTAACGGCGTGCTGCTGACCGATCCGGCGCGCGATGCTGGCGTGCAGGCGATTTTAGCCAGCGCGCAGCTACGCGCAGCAGCGCAGCAGGAGGCGGCGGATCTCGCCCGCGTCGACGGACGCGTGGCGGCGCTGGCGACGGGTGCCATCCGCCGCGAGGCGCAGGCCGCGCCCCGCTTCATGCTGGTGAGCCTGAAATATCTCGACGACGGCTACCTCGCCGCCCTGGCGGAGCGCAGCCAGCTCAAGGGGCTGCACTTCTCCGACCCCGGCGCCCCGCCCGTCGCGCCGGCCCGCTTTATGCTGACCTCGCAGACGGACGGCGAGGTCGGCTATATCAACTGGGATCCAGCACGGCCCGGCGCGGAGATGCTGCGCGCCATCGGTCCCTCAACCGGCATTGCCGTGCTGGTGGTGACGCTGCTCTGCCTCTATATGGTGCGGCGGCTCTGGACCTCTTCCTTTAACCTGTCGCAGTCGATGCTGAAGCTCGGCGCCAGCGAAGCGCAGGCGCTGCACCTGGCGTTCCATGACGTGCTGACCGGCCTGCCGAACCGCGCGCTGGTGGAGGATCGCCTGACCCAGGCGCTGGCGCTGGCGACGCGCCACGAGCAGCGCGTGGCGCTGATGCTGATTGACCTCGATCGCTTTAAAAACATCAACGATACCTACGGCCATCACGCCGGTGACGAGCTGATTATCGCCGTGGCCCATCGTCTCGCCAGCCTGATGCGCCCCTGCGATACCGTGGGGCGCATTGGCGGCGACGAATTTCTTGTGGTGATGCCGGAAGTGGACAATATCGGGCAGGTCGAGGCGCTGGCGCAGCGTATTCTCGACGCGCTCAGCCAGCCTTTTCCGCTGTTTGGCAGCGAAGTGTGGAGCGGCGCCAGCATCGGGCTGGTGCTGGCGCCGAAGGATGGGGTCGATCGTCAGGAGCTGTTGCGCAAAGCGGACATCGCGCTCTACGAGGCGAAAAGCAGCGGGCGCGGCAAATACCGGCAGTTTGAACGGGTGATGGACGAGTCGATCCGCACGCGGCAAAGCATCGCCGCCGATCTGCGCGCCGCGCTGCAAAACTATCAGGGCCTGGCGGTCTGGTACCAGCCGCTGATGGATATTGACGGCAAAAATATGGTGGCCGTCGAGGCGCTGCTGCGCTGGGATCATCCGACGCGCGGCGCCATTCCGCCGGGCGACTTTATCGCTATCGCCGAAGAGACCGGGCTGATTATCCCGCTGGGCGAATGGGTGCTGCGCGAAGCCTGCCTGACGCAGCAGCGCTTTCCCGACTTGATGGTGGCGGTGAACGTCTCGCCGGTGCAGTTCCGCGCCACGGGGTTTGTGGCGCGCATGGTGGAGATCGTGCGCGAAAGCGGCGGCGATCCCCAGCGGATTGAGCTGGAGATCACCGAAGGGGTGCTGATAGAGGATGAGCATGAGGCGCGCGCCATTATCATTGCGCTGCGCGACGCCGGTTTCCGTATCGCGCTGGATGATTTCGGCACCGGCTACTCCAGCCTCAACTATCTCAGCACCTTTCCGGTGGACAAAATCAAGATCGACCGCTCCTTTACCCAGTCGCTGGGGGTGGCGGAGAATTCGGTGGCGATTATCGAGTCGGTGGTGAAGCTGGGACATGCGATGGGGCTGACGGTGACGGCGGAAGGGGTCGAAACGCCGGGACAGATGAACGCGCTGGCCGACGCGGGCTGCAATCAGCTCCAGGGTTATCTGTTCAGCCAGGCGGTGCCGCTTGAGCGGCTGGGCGACTGGATGCGCTGAAACAGGCGCGCTGGCAGCCAGCGCGCCTGTCAGCTATTCCGGGAAATCGGTGTCGACAGCGGTCTGCTTCCAGGCTTCAATCTGCGCCAGCCGCTCTTTCAGCTTTGCCGTCACCGCGTCGTAGCCCCAGGCGCCCATCACCAGATGGCGCGGCGGATCATCGCGCTCGGTAATGGCAATCATCGCCTGCGCCGCGCGCGCCGGATCGCCCTTCTGCGTGCCGCTGTATTCTGAGGTCGCCTTCATGCGCGCCGCCGCGGTGTCGGCGTACTCCGGCAGCCTGCTCGGCGTCTGATGCAGCGAGCGGCCAGCCCAGTCGGTGCGGAACGGGCCCGGCTCAACGCAGGTGACGTGAAGGCCGAGCGGCGCGGTCTCCTGCGCCAGCGAATCGGACCAGCCCTCGACCGCGTGCTTGCTGGCGGAGTAGTAGCCGGAGCTGGCGAAGCCGATAAAGCCCGCCACCGAGGTAATATTGATGATGTGGCCGCGGCGCTGCTGGCGCATGGTCGGCAGCACCGCGCGCGTCAGGGCGAAGAGGCCGAAAACGTTGGCGTCGAACTGATCGCGGATCGCCTGCTCCTCACCCTCCTCCACCGAGCTCTGGTAGCCGTAGCCGGCGTTATTCACCAGCACGTCGACAGTGCCGAATTTTTCCAGCGCCGCCCTGACCGCACCCTCGATGCTCGCCTGGTCGGTCACATCGAGCGCCACTGCCAGCGCGTTGCTGTGGCCTTCCACCAGGTCGGCGACTTTCGCGGTGTCGCGCGCCGTCACCACCACGTTGAAGCCGCGCGCAATGGTCTGCTGCGCCAGTTCGCGACCAAAACCTGTCGAACATCCTGAAATAAACCACACCGGATTGTTATCTGTAGCCATGAGTGACTCCCAAACTGATTAGTGGCGAATCGCCTGAACCCCGACGCGAACGGCCTGGGGAAAGAGAGTGGGTAAGCGTAGCGGCCCGCGACCGGGCCGCTTAACGCTTCGTGCCTGTTACTTTTTATGCAGCAGCTGGCTGGCGGTGTCGCTGATGATCTGCGCCGCGCCGCGATCGCCCTTCGCCATTGAGCTCATAAAGGCTTTCGCCTGTTTAAAGGTGATGTGAGGCGGCAGCGGCGCCACTTCCGGATCGGTTTTCACCTCCAGCACCACCGGACGATCGGCGCTCAGCGCGCGTCGCCACGCCTCTTCCAGCTCATCCGGGTTGTCGACGAAGATGCCCTGCAGGCCAAGCGACTCGGCAAACTGGGCGTAGCGAACGTCCGGCAGCTGCTGCGTCGCCTCGAAGCGCGCATTGCCCTCCATGACGCGCTGCTCCCAGGTGACCTGGTTCAGGTCCTGGTTGTTGAAGACGCAGACGATAAGGCGCGGATCGCGCCACTGCTGCCAGTATTTCTGGATGGTGATCAGCTCCGCCATATTGTTCATCTGCATCGCGCCGTCGCCGACCAGCGCTACCACCGGTTTGTCGGGATGGGCAAATTTCGCGGCAATGGCGTAAGGCACCGCCGCGCCCATGCAGGCGAGCCCGCCCGAGAGCGTGGCGCGCTGGCCCTGCTTGACGCGATAGTCGCGGGCGAACCAGTTGGCGCAGGAGCCGGAGTCGGAGGTGACGATGGCGTTGTCGGGCAGCTGCGGCGACATCTCCCAGACCACGCGCTGCGGGTTAACCGGGTTGGCGGGCGCGTGGGCGCGATCCTCCATCACTTTCCACCAGTCGCGCACCTGCACCGCAATCTTCTCCTGCCAGCTGCGGTCCTCTTTATGCTCCAGCAGCGGCAGCAGCGCGCGCAGGGTCTCCGCCGCGTCGCCGTGCAGGTTCACCTCACACGGATAGCGCAGGCCAAGCATCGCCGGGTCGATATCAATCTGCACCGCGCGCGCCTTGCCCTCTTCCGGCAGGAACTCGGTCCAGGGGAAGCCGCTGCCGATCATCAGCAGCGTGTCGCAGTTCTGCATCAGCTCCCACGAAGGTTTGGTGCCGAGCAGGCCGATAGAGCCGGTGACGAAGGGGGCGTCGTCCGGCAGCACGTCTTTGCCGAGCAGCGCCTTGGCGACGCCCGCCGCCAGCACGTTGGCGGCCTGCACCACTTCCACCGCCGCGCCGCGCGCGCCCGCACCGATGAGAATGGCGACTTTTTTCCCGGCGTTGAGCACCTCGGCGGCGCGCTGCAGGTCAGCCTCATAAGGCACCACTTTCGGCCGCTGATAGCCTGGGCCGGAGTGGGTAAAGCCGTGCAGATGCTTCGGCGCTTCCCAGGGTTCGTCCTGAATATCCTTCGGCACGATCACTACCGCCACGCCGTTTTGCGCTTTGGCGATGCGCACGCCGCGATCGACCAGATGACGCACCTGCGCCGGCGCGGCCGCCTCCTGCACAAAGTTGGCGACGTCGGCGAAGACGCGATCCAGGTTCATCTCCTGCTGATAGCTGGCACCGCGCGCCGTCACCTCCGCCTGGCCGGCAATCGCCAGCACCGGCGCGTGATCCATTTTGGCGTCGTAGAGGCCGGTCAGCAGATGGGTCGCCCCCGGCCCGCCGGTCGAAAGGCAGACGCCCAGCTCGCCGGTAAACTTGGCGTGCCCGGCCGCCATAAAGGCCGCCATCTCTTCGTGCCGCACCTGGATAAATTCAATGCCGTCGCCCTTCTCATTGGCGCGCTGAATGGCGCCGAGCACGCCGTTGATGCCGTCGCCGGGATAGCCGTAAATACGGGTCACGCCCCAGGCTTTTAGCCGTTGCACAAAGAAATCGCTGGTTTTCATGCTCATCGTTGTCCCCTCGGTGAAAATCCGTGTCAGAGAGTAAGGGTAGACGACAATCCGGCCTATTCGCCTGCTAATGCGGAAAAGCGCAGCCGTAACTCGCTGAATATTTGCGCCATATCCGCCGCTTCCCCTGCCTGCTCCACGGCGCGAAACACCTGGGTTTTGAGAAAATGACGCCAGCTGATCGGCGCGGCGGCGAGAAAGAGGGTAAGCGAACGGTAGCGCTCCGGCGTCCAGATTGCCTCAAATGCCTGGCGCGCCGCGCCGTGATGAAAATGCGCCTCGACCTGCTGCGGCATCGCGGCGCGCAGTTGCGCCGTCGCCGCCTCGTCCAGCTCGCCGTCCGCTAGCGCCACGCCGTACTGCGCGCGCGCCGCCGCCGCGCTGAGGAAGCCGCAGCGCACGTCATTGAGCACCGCCTCAACGTCGCGCTGCGACGGCAGCCCATAGCCGCCCGCCCCTGGCCCGCGCACCTCGACCACATCGCCCGGCTGGCAGTGGATCACGTCGCGGTTGCCGTGCTCCAGCGTCTTGCCGTCACGCAGGGTGCGAAAATGAGAAAGCCCGCCCGCGCGGCCGCCCGCCGCGCCCGCCGAGGCGAACAGCGAGCGGTTGCGGTTGCGCGCGGTGACAATGGTTTCCGGCGTGAAGATCTCAAAGGCCATTTCGGTTGCCAGCCCGCCGCGAAAGCGTCCGGCGCCGGCGCTGTCGGCCGCCAGGCCGTAGCGCAGGAAGCGGATGGGCACCTCCGCTTCATTGATCTCAATCGGGGTGTTTTTCAGGAACGCCGACAATCCGCCCGAGCCGTCCGGTCCGTCGTGGCGCGGCGTGCCGCCCGCGCCGCCGCCGACCGGCCCGAGCGAGGCGACTACGCTACGGTTGCGCGCGTCCAGCGTGCGGATATTCATAATTGAGTTGCCGCCCGGCGAGTTCGCCGGAAGCCGCGTCGGCAGCGCCAGCGAAAAGACGCCGACGGTGGCGATTTGCGACAGCGCGCAGGTGAGCGAGCGCATGCCGACGGCGGCGGGCGCTTCGCAGTTCATCACCGTGCCCGGCGGCAGGATGGCGCGCGTCGGGCGCAGCGTGCCGGCGTTCAGCAATAGCCGCCGGTCCAGCGTCGAGAGCACATAGGTCACCCCCACCAGCGCCAGCGGATGGCGCTCGCGCCCGCCGGTCGGCATATTCAGCGACGAGGCGAGCTGCGGATCGCTGCCGGTATAGTCCAGCTCCAGCGTCTCTTCGCGCACCCGCAGCGTAACGACGATACGGCAGGGATAGCCGCCTTCGCCATCTTCATCGGCGTAATCGGCGTAGACATATTCGCCGTCGGGAATGGTACGGATAATGGCGCGCGCCTGCTGTTCGGCGTAGTCGAGGATGCCTTCGACGCCCTGCAGGAAATCCGCCGCGCCGAAGCGAGCGACAATCTCGTGGATCTTGCGTTCGCCGATGTTGACCGAGGCGATTTGCGCGTTGAAGTCGCCCCAGTTCTGTTCCGGCACGCGCACGTTCAGTCGCAAAATGCGCGCCACATCCTCGTTTAGCTCGCCGTTACGCATGATTTTCAGCGGCGGGATGCGAATGCCTTCCTGCACGATATCGGTCAGCGAGCGCGACAGCGAGGCAGGTACCGCGCCGCCGATATCAGTATTGTGGATATGGCCGACCACAAAGCAGAGGATTTCGCCGTGGTAAAAGACCGGCTTCCAGATATGAATATCGGGCGAATGGGTGGCGACGTTGCCCGCATAGGCGTCGTTGGTAATGCAGATGTCGCCTTCGTCGTAGTGGTCGATCAGCGTCAGCACCGGCGCATAGTCGATGCCGCTGTACCAGGGCGCGCCAAAGCTGCGCGGCGAGGCGAACGCCAGCCCGTCCCGGCTGACGATTTGGCAGGAGAAGTCCTCCGTCTCCTTCACAAAGGTGGAGTGCGCGGTGCGCATCAGGGTAAAGGCCATGGCGTCGGCTGCCGCCGCGCAGTAGTTGGCGAGTATTTGCAGATTACGTCCGTCGATAGCCACGATTACGTCTCCTCGCTCAGCGGGGTAATTAACAGATTGCCGAAGCTGTCCACCTCAACCTGCATGCGCGGCGGCACGCAGGTGGTGCAGTCGTCCTGCGCCACGATAACCGGCCCGCGCAGCCGATGGCCGGGACGCAGCGTCGCGCGCAGCACCAGATCGACCTGATGAAAGGCACCGTCTATCCACGCCTGAACCTGCTTCGCCACCTGCACCGGCCCGCTGGCCGCCGCAGGACGATTCAGGGCGGGCTTCGGCGTGGGCGAGGCGATAACCAGCCGCAGGTTGATAAGCTGCACCGGCGCGGCGCCGTCGCTGTGGCCAAACAGCTGGTGATGCTGCTGGTCGAACGCCGCGTGCAGCGCCGCCACGTCGGCGCTCGCCAGCCACGCCGCCTCCAGCGGGACGTCGATTTCGAACGACTGGCCGCGATAGCGCATATCGGCGCTGAACTGCAGCGTAAAAGGCATCTCCTTGCCGTGCTCGGCCGCCAGCCAGGCCTGCGCCCGCTGGCTCAGGCTCTCCGCTTCGGAGGCGAGCCGGTCCGCCAGCTGCGCGTTCAGATCGCCATACAGCGTGCGGATAAAGTCGTTGCGAATATCCGCCACCAGCCCGCCCAGCGCCGAGAGCACGCCCGGCGTTGGCGGCACGATAACGCCTTTCATATTGAGTTCGCGCGCCAGAAAACAGCCCATCATCGGCCCGGCGCCGCCGAAGGCGAGGAACCAGAATTCGCGCGGATCGAGGCCGAAGCGCGACAGCAGGCCGCTGGTATCGCCATACATGCTGGAGATCGCCAGTTCGATGGCGGTTTCGGCGGTTTGTTCTACCGAGACGCCCAGGCGATCGGCCAGCGGCTGCCAGGCGGCGCGCGCAGCGGCGACATCCACCTGCACGGCGTGGTAGCCGAGATCGCCATGGCCGATCATGCCGCAGGCGGCGAACGCGTCGGTGGCGGTCGGCTGAGTGCCGCCGCGCTGGAAGCAGACCGGGCCGGGCAGCGAACCGGCGCTCTCCGGCCCCATCTGCATCACGCCCTGCTCGTCGATCCACGCCAGCGAGCCGCCGCCCTGTCCGACAGAAGTCACCGCCACCGACGGGATATAGATTGGGAAGTCGCCGATGATCTCGCCGTTGCCCTGCGCCACCTCGCCGTTAACGATCACCGCCACGTCGGCGCTGGTCCCGCCGATATCCAGGCTCAGGATGCGGTCGAAGCCGCAGGCGCTGGCGAGATAGCTGGCGCCAATCACGCCCGAGGCGGTGCCGGAGAGCACCATCTGCACGCATTCGCGCTTCGCCTGCTCGACGCCCATCACGCCGCCGTTGGATTTAGTGATGCGCGGCGGCACGGTCACGCCTCTGGCGCGCAGCGCGCCTTCAAACTTCTCCAGATAGTTGATCACCATCGGCTGCACGTAGGCGTTGATGGTGGCGGTGATGGTGCGCTCATATTCGCGGATAATCGGCCAGATATCGGCGGAGCAGGAGGTCAGCAGGTCGGGCGAGACCTCTTCGACGATCGCCTTCACCGCCGCCTCATTGCACCGGTTGCGATAGCTGTGCAGCAGCGCCACCACAATGCCCTGACAGCCTGCCGCGCGCGCCCCCTCAATAGCGGCCAGCACGCTACCGCGATCCACGGGCTGCAGCACCTTGCCGTCGCGGTCGGTGCGCTCGTGAATGGCGAAGACGCGGTCGCGGCTAATCAGCGGCGCGGGCCGGCGAGAGAAGAGATCGTGGATATGGGGAATTTTCAGCCGCGCCAGCTCCAGCACGTCGCAAAAGCCGGCGGTGGCGAACAGCGCCAGCCGGACGCCGCGCCGCTGGATCACCGCGTTGATGCCGACCGTGGTGCCGTGGGTAAAGTAGCCAATCTCTGCCGGATCCAGGCCATCGCGCTCGGCGAACTGCGCCAGTCCGGTAAGAATTTCGCTGCCCGGCGCATCGGGCCGCGACAGCACTTTCAGGGTATGGATCTGATTGGTTTGCCGATCCAGCACGGCGAAATCGGTAAAGGATCCGCCAATATCCACGCCAACGCGGTAACGCATCTGTGTCACTCCAGAGTCAGGAGGGAGGGAATTCCATCAGCTTGTGCGGCTCCTGCACCACGCGCCAGCCAAGCCGCTGGTAGAGCTGATGGGCATCGTTTGTCGACAGCATCCAGCGCCGCACCGTGGCCAGCTCCGGATGCTCGCGCACGCAGCTTGCCAGCCAGCTGCCCAGGCCATGTCCGCGCCACGCCTCATCGATAATCACGTCGCACAGCCAGCCGAAGCGGGTGTAGTCGGTAATCAGGCGACCAAAACCGATTTGCGCGTCAACGTGATAGAGCCCGAAGGGCAGCGATGCGGCGATTGCCCGCTCGGTGGCGGCGCGCGTTTGCCCTTTCGCCCAGTAAGACCGCTCGGCAAGCTGGAGGTGGATCCAGTCCATATCCAGCCGCGTTCGTTTAGTTGAAAGGGTAAAATCGTCGCGCTGCCAGAGATGGTCGGCAATGATCGGTGCGGTCATAAATAACTCCTTGTGGCGACATGGGCTTATAGTAAGCGCGCGGCATCAGCCGACGCGGCTGAAGAGACGCGGTGAACCGGTCAAATGCGGTGAAAAAAGAGTAGAAAAGAAATTTTATGCTGCGTGAAAGAGGCTGGCTGCGGGCTTAATAAGGCCCCATTGCGGAGCTGAACAGAGAGAGGCGCTTTGTTAAAACAGGTCGGCGTGCGTGCCGGTTCTTTCGAACCTGACTCGCTCATTTGTGATTTTGTCGATCAGTAGCCAGTCGGGTTCAATATGCGCATCTCTGTAGCCGTTATAGTTGCCCTTCCGTCTTTGTAGAACTGGCTTGAGTAGGCAATTTCCCTTTGCTTATCCATGAGGTTTCCTTCTCGTCGCGATGCCCTGCTAAATGCCTGACTGGTCAAACAGATCCTTTTCATCTTTCGCTTTTTTCACGCCTTTCCCTTGCTCACTCGCTTCGATACTGCTGGCTGTGATGTCATTGGGAATGCGCATAGCAAAAGGCAGCGCCTTTTCTTTGGCGACCTTAGTCAGGGTGATGCGTACCAGGTCAGAGACGGTTAATCCCATTTCAGCCAGCACGCGTTGAAAGCTACAGCGCCCCCAGCACATCATTCTGACGGGTAATCAGCGAGCGCAGCGGCACGCTGCTCTTCATGACCGGCGATTTGATCACGATATAGCTGAAGTATTTGTCGATGCCAATTTGCGCATCCAGCATCTTCTCAATCACTTCCTGATAGTGCTCAATGCTGCGGGTGATAAAACGCAGCAGATAGTCGTAGCCGCCGGTAATCAGATGGCACTCCATCAGCTCGTCCACGTCGCGCAGCGCGCTCTCAAACTTCATAAAATCTTCGCGACGATGGCCGGAGAGCGTCACTTCGGTAAAGACCGTGACCGAGTCGGTGATTTTGGTGAGATTGATATGGGCTTCGTAGCCGGTGATAAAGCCCGCCTGCTCAAGGCGCTTGACGCGCTGCAGGCAGGGGCTGGGCGAGAGTCCCACGGCATCGGCGAGATTAACATTGCTGATACGGCCATCTTTTTGCAGTTGCACCAGGATGTTGATGTCGATGCGGTCAAGTTTCATTAAGCCGTTCATACCACCCCTCATTGTTAACCAATTGTGCAGGACGTGCTGATGGTATAACACGCTTTGCGCCGCCAGCGCCAGCGGTAACGCGCGCGTTATCCATCAGTAAAAATTATAATTATTCCAGCAATATCAATGAGGAAGATAGCGTCAGCCCAGACGACCGGTGGCACGCGCCAGCGCAATATCGAAAATATGCAGCGCCTCCTCCAGCTGTGAATCGGTGGTAACCAGCGGCGCCAGGAAGCGCACCACATTGCGCTGAACGCCGCATTTGATCAGCAGCAGCCCTTCCTGACAGGCGCTGTCGAGGATCTTCTGCGTCAGCGCGGCGTCCGGCTTGCCGGTTTCAAAATCGAGGATCTCCACCGCCAGCATAAAGCCCAGGCCGCGCACGTCACCGATGCAGGCGTACTTCTCCGCCAGCAGCTGCAGCCGCGCCAGCAGCTGTTCGCCCAGCACATTCGCTCGCGCCAGCAGGTTGTCGTGCTCCAGCAGATCGAGCACCGCCAGCGCCGCCGCGCAGCCCAGCGCGTTGCCGCCGTAGGTGCCGCCCAGGCCGCCCGGCGTCGGCGCGTCCATGATCGCCGCCTTGCCCACCACGCCGGAGATCGGCAAACCGCCGCCGAGGCTTTTCGCCACCGTGACCAGATCGGGTTTGATATTCAGGTGCTGGAAGGCGAACATCTTGCCGGTGCGGCCAAAGCCGGTCTGCACCTCATCGCAGATCAGCACGATGCCGTGCTGCTCGGTAATGCGGCGCAGCGCCTGCATAAACGCCGGTCCGGCTGGCAGGAAGCCGCCGTCGCCCTGCACCGGTTCGATAATGATCGCCGCCACGCGCTCCGGCGCGATCTGCACGGCGAAAAGCTGTTCCAGCGCCTTCAGGCAATCCACCTCCGTTACGCCGTGCAGCGGATTAGGAAACGGCAGGCGATAGATATCCGCCGGGAACGGGCCAAAATTCTGCTTATAGGGCTGGCTCATACCGGTTAGCGTGACGCCAAGCAGCGTGCGGCCGTGGAATGCGCCGTCGAAAGCAATGACGCCGGAGCGGTTGGTGTGCGAGCGGGCAATTTTGATCGCGTTCTCTACCGCCTCTGCGCCGCTGGTAAAGAAGACGCTTTTGTACGCCTCGCCACCGCCCACCAGCCGGTTAAGGCGCTGCGCCAGCTCGATGTAGCCCGGGTAGGCCACCACCTGGAAACAGGCGTGGGAGACCAGGCCCAGCTGACGCGTTACCGCATTGACCACCGCCGGATGGTTGTGCCCGACGTTGAGCACGCCGATACCGCCGACGAAGTCGAGATAGCGGTTGCCCTCGACGTCCCAGACTTCGCTGCCTTTTGCCCGCTCAATCACCAGCGGGTGCGCGGTGACCACCCCGCGAGGCACATTCTGCTCGCGCGCGTCCAGCAGCAAACTGTTGTCTGAATAGGTCTGTTGTTCGGCCATGATATTCTGCATTTTAAACCCTCATCCACGTAACGTTCGGTTGGCTCAAGTATCGCAACCCACTGGTTTCGCATGCTGCCGTTATGGGTAGTGCTGCGGCATATCCTGTCAAAATGCGTGCCCTTTCAGCAGGGAAATTTCTTAACGCAGCGCGCGTCGGGCGAGCGCTGTCCAGGCGCGCACACCATAAGGGATGAGCGCGTCATTAAAGTCGTAGGCGGAGTGGTGCAGCGGCCGAGAAGGCGCGGAGCCGATCCAAAGACAGGCGCCAGGCTTCGCCTGTAGCATAAAGGCGAAATCCTCCGAGGTCAGCGCGGGCTGTCGCGCGACGCTGGCGGTAAAGCCCGCCTCGCCGAGCGCCTCCAGCGCCAGCATCGCTTCAGCGTCGCTGTTGATGGTCGCCGGGTAGTAGCGTAGATAGCTGACCTCGGCTTCCAGCCCGTGCGCGGCGGTGACGTGGCGCGCCATCTCGCGCAGCCGCGCTTCAAGCCTCTCCTGCGCCGCCGGGCTAAAGGTGCGCACCGTGCCGGTTATTGACGCTTCCGCCGGGATCATATTGTGCGAAAAGCCGCCCTGTATGCGCGTCACGCTCAGCAGCGCCGCCTCGCAGGGATCGATGGCGCGCGCCACCAGCGTATTAAGCTGCACCACCAGCTCGCTGGCGGCCAGCAGCGTGTCGCGCGTCAGATGCGGCTGCGCGGCATGGCCGCCGCCGCCCTTCACGGTAATATCGAAGCGATCCGCCGCCGCCATGATCGCGCCGGGCCGCGTCTGCACCTCACCGAGCGGCAGTTCCGGCCAGTTGTGCAGCGCGTAGACCGCGTCGCAGGGGAAGCGGCTGAACAGGCCGTCGTCGATCATCGCCTTCGCGCCCGCCAGCCCCTCTTCCGCCGGTTGAAAGATAAAGCAGAGGGTGCCGTTGAGATCCTCGGCGTCGGCCAGCTGCTGCGCCGCGCCGAGCAGCATCACGGTATGGCCGTCGTGGCCGCAGGCGTGGCAGAGGTTTTCCGCCCCGCTTTTCCAGGGGGCATCGCCCTGATCCTGCATCGGCAGCGCGTCCATATCGGCGCGCAGGCCAATAACGCGCGCACTGTCGCCGCGCCTCAGCACGCCGACCACGCCGGTCTGGCCGATGCCGCGATGAACCTCCAGCCCCAGCTGATGCAGAAAGCGCGCCACGATGTCGCTGGTGCGCCTCTCCTGATAGCCCAGCTCCGGGTGGGCATGCAGATCGCGCCGCAGCGCGATAAGTGCGTCAATGTCCATTAATATCCTCGTGCACGGTCGATCAGACCAGTCATGGGCTCGCCGCGCTGATAGCGACGCAGATTCTCCAGCAGCGCGGCGACGGCGCTCTCGTTTTGCGTCTGGCTGGCGATGTGCGGCGTCAGCCAGATGGCGGGATGACGCCAGAAAGGATGCGACGGCGGCAGCGGTTCGGGATCGGTGACGTCAATCACCGCCGCGCTCAGCCAGCCGCCGTCGAGCGCCGCCAGCAGATCGGCATGATTAAGCTGCGCGCCGCGTCCCGCCTGCACCAGCGCCGCGCCGGGCGGCAGCTGCGCAAAGAGATCGCGGTTAAGCAGGCCGCGCGTCTCTGCCGTTAACGGCAGCAGGCAGACCAGAATGTCGCAGCGCGCCATGAACTCCCCCTGCTGCGCGGCGCCGTGAAAGCACTGCACGCCGTCGAGCTGACGCGGCGTCCGGCTCCAGCCTGCGCAGTCAAAGCCGAGCGAGACCAGCTGGCGCAGCGTCGCCTGGCCCAGCTCGCCCAGCCCCATCACGCCGACCCGGCGCGCGGCGGCGGGCGTGACGCTGTGCGCCTGCCAGCGTGCGTCACGCTGCTGATGCAGGTAGCGCACCATATCGCGATGGATGCCGAGCACCGCAAAGGTCACGTACTCCACCATGCCCTGCGTCAGCCCCGGCTCAATCATGCGCACCACCGGCAGGTCGGGCGGCAAGGCGGCGAGATCGAACTGGTCCGCGCCCGCGCCCACCGACAGCAGCGCTTTCAGGTTGGGAAAGGTTTCCAGCAGCCTCTCCGGCGGCTGCCAGGCGATCAGTATCTCCACATCCAGCGGATCGCCGATGTCGGGCCAGAGATGCAGCTGAATATCGGGCGCGTGCTGCGCCAGCCACTGCTGCCAGAGTGCGCCGCGCTGGGGATCCGATTTATAGAGGATATGCATCAGGCCATCGCCTGGGTCATCAGGCCGAACGCCTGCATCGCGCCCGCTGGCGGCGTCCAGGGCGTGCCGCGCACCATGGTGGTGGGGTTATCTACCTGCGCCAGGCCGAGCGTGGCGAGCCAGGGAGCCAGCGGCAGCGCGGCGTCGGTGTCGATGCGGACAAATTCGCCGCGCAGCCCCTGCATCAGCGAGGCGACCAGCGCCTGCGCCGTCGTAAAATCCTGCGCGATCGCCGGCCCAATGGCCCAGCCGTGGCCGAAGCGGCGCAGGCTGGCGAAGCCGCGGACGTCACCCTGCGCATCCTCCAGCAGCACCGTCTGATGCTGGTTAATCAGGTGGTCGATCAGCTTTGGACGCAGCATGCCGTGCGCCTGCTGGTCGAGGGCGGTGAGGATCGCCGCGTCCTGCGCCTGCGCGCGGCGCAGCGTTAATCCTGTCGGGATAGCCACGGGCGGCACCGCCTCCAGCGCCCGCGTCTGATGCTGGAAAATCTGCCCGGTCGTCACAAAGCCGAGCTTTTCATAGAGCCCTTTGCCCATCTCGGTGGCGTGCAGCCGCACGTTATAGTCGGGCACTTTTTCCAGCAGGGTCAGCATCAGCTGTTTGCCCAGGCCGCGCCCCTGCTGCTGGCTATCGACAATCACCAGCCCGATAGTGGCGGCGCGTTCGCCCCAGCGCCAGAGGATGGCGCTGCCGAGCAGTCTGCCCTGCTCCTCTATTACCACGCCCTCGCCGAAGGTCATCGCCTGCTGCCAGTCCTCGCGGCGGTGCGGCCACTTCAGCTGCTGCGTCATGGCGTAGCAGGGTTCGATATCGTGCGCGTTCATGGCGCGAAAAGTTGTGGTCATGCGTTGCTCCTTACATCATGCCAGGCATTTCAGGCGCGCCGCCTTCTGCTCTGTGGCGGCGCGATAGCGTGTGGATTCGGCGAGCGGCCCAGCCGGTTTCGCGGTCCGCTGAGAGAATGGCAGGCAGGCGCGCCCTGCGCTATTCCGCCTTAAGAATCTCTTCGTGTTCATCCAGCCACCCCTGACGCAGCTCCGGCACCGCGCGCTTCAGGCGCTCGAAGTAGAGCTCGCTGGTGGGCTTGTCGTAATCTTCCCGCGCCAGCTGGGTGACGATGCGTCCCGACTTCATCACCACGATGTTGTCGCACACCGCGCGCACCGCGTGCATATCGTGGCTGATAAACAGCACCGACAGGCCCAGCTCGCGCCGCAGCTCGCTGATAAGATCCAGCACCGCCGCCGCGACCACGGTGTCGAGCGCCGAGGTCACTTCGTCGCACAGGATCAGATCCGGCTCCGCCGCCAGCGCGCGCGCCAGATTAACGCGCTGCTTCTGCCCGCCGGAGAGGGCCCAGGGCCGCCGCCACAGCACGCTACGCGGCAGCTTCACCAGATCGAGCAGCTGGTGCAGCCGCTGGGTCAGCGCCTGGCCGCGCAGGCCGTGAAACAGCGCCAGCGGCCGCGACAGGATGCGCTCGACGCTGTGCGCCGGATTGAGCGCGGTGTCCGCCATCTGGAACACATACTGAATGCGGCGCAGCTCGTTGTCAGGCCGCTTATGCATATCGCCAGCAATATAGTGGCCGTTAAACAGCATATGGCCGTGACAGGGGGCGTTGAGCCCGGCGATAGCGTGCGCCAGGGTGGTTTTACCCGAGCCTGACTCGCCGATAATGCCGATCGCCTGCCCTTTCCACAGCTGGAGATTGATATCTTCGAGAATGCGGATTTTCGGCTGGCCGTCGCTGCCGCGCGGGCCGTAGCCGGCGGAAAGATCGCGCACCTCCAGCAGCGGCTGCCGCTCGCCGCTCTCCGCGCGCCACGGGCTGGGGCGCTCTTGCTGCCGCGCCGCGTCCATCAGCAGCCGCGTGTAGTCCGCCTGCGGCGCGCCGATCAGCCGTTCGGTGGTGCCGTACTCGGCGATCTGGCCGCGCAGCAGCACCAGAATGCGGTCCGCCATCTGCGCCACCACCGCCAGATCGTGGCTGACGTAGATGGCGGTGACGCCGCGCTGCGCCACCACGCGACGAAACGCCTTCAGCACTTCCACCTGGGTCGTGACGTCGAGCGCGGTAGTCGGCTCGTCGAGGATCACCACATCGGGATCGCCAATCAGCGCCATCGCGGTCATCAGGCGCTGCAGCTGCCCGCCGGAGACCTGATGCGGCCAGCGGTCGCCGATGGTGTCGGGACTGGGCAGCGCCAGCTCGCGGAACAGCGCCACCGCTTTGGCTTTCGCCGCCTGGCGCGTCATGGTGCCGTGGATCACCACCGGCTCGATCACCTGATCGATGATCTTCATGCCGGGGTTAAACGAGGCGGCGGCGCTCTGGGCGATATAGGCGACCTTGTTGCCGCGAAATGCGCGCAGCTGCTGCGGGTTCAGACTGTTCACGTCGACGCCCGCCACGTGAATATTGCCCTCGGCGATGCGGCAGCCGGGACGGGCATAGCCCATCAGCGCCATGGCGATGGTGGTTTTTCCCGATCCCGATTCGCCAATCAGGGCGAGCACTTCCCCTTTCTGCACGGTAAAACGGATATCCGACACCAGGTCGATCGCATCTCCCTTGTCGCTCTGCGCCGTGACGCGCAGCTTTTCCACCGAGATGGCTGGCATTGCAGTATGCGGCATCACGTTCATACGCCCTCCTTCGCCAGCGTCAGCGGACGCATCTGCTGGAGGCTGTCGATAAACAGGTTGGCGCCGATGGTCAGGCTGGCAATCGCCAGCGCAGGCATCAGCACCGCCGGCGAGCCGTCAAACAGCCCCTGAATGTTTTCGCGCACCAGCGTGCCCCAGTCGGCATAGGGCGGCTGGACGCCGAGGCCGAGAAAGCTCAGGCCGCTCAGCAGCAGCACGATATAGACGAAGCGCAGGCCGAAATCTGCCAGCATCGGGTGCACCATATTGGGCAGAATGTCATGGATGGCGATATACCAGCGGCTTTCGCCGCGCAGCCGCGAGGCGCGTACGTAGTCCATATTGCGCAGGCTGCCCGCCATGGCGAAGGCGATACGGAACGCGCCCGGCCAGTAGGTAAAGATGGCGGTGAGCAGCAGCATCGGCAGCGACGAGCCAAACACCGCCACGATCATCAGCGACAGCACCTTGCCCGGCAGCACCAGCATGGCGTCGTTGACGCGGCCGAGGATCTCCTCCAGCCAGCGGCCGGTCACCGCCGCCAGCAGCGCCAGCAGCGTGCCGATCAGGCTGGCGCCGATCGCCGCGCCCAGCGCCAGGCCGATAGAGAACTTCGCGCCGTAGAGAATTCGGCTGAGAATATCGCGCCCCAGCCCGTCAGTGCCGAGCCAGTTATCGGCGGTAAAGCCGCCGAACAGCGGGCCGCCGCCGATATCTTCGACGTTGTGCGGCGCCAGCTGGTTGCCGAACAGCGCCATCAGCAGCCAGAAAAGGGAGACCGTCAGGCCGAGCCGCCCGGAGATCGACAGCGACTGAAAGAAACGAACGGGAAGTAAGGTATTCATGCGCTTCTCCATTTCGGGTTGAAGGCGATGGTGAGCACGTCGGCCAGCAGCAGCAGCAGCAGATAGCAGCCGGCGAACAGCATCACGCAGAACTGCACCACCGGCAGATCGCGGTTGCTCACCGCGTCCACCAGCTGGCTGGCGAGGCCGGGATAGCTGAAGATGGTTTCGATAATGATGACGCCGCCGAACAGATAGGAGAGGCTGAGCGAAATGGCGTTGGCGATAGGGCCGACCGCGTTGGGCAAGGCGTGGCGCAGCACGGCGCGCAGCGGCGAAACGCCTTTCAGCAGCGCCATCTCCAGATAAGGGCTGTCGAGCTGGTTGATAATGGCGGCGCGCGTCATGCGCGCCATCTGCGCCACCAGCACGCAGCAGAGCGTCAGCACCGGCAGCGCGTAGGCTTTCAGATAGCTGACCAGATCCATATTGGGCGAGCCGAAGGACATGGCCGACACCCAGTGCAGCTTCACGGCGAAGATCAGCACCGCTACCGTCGCCACCAGGAACTCCGGCACCGCCACCATCGCCATCGTGCTGACCACCAGCGCACGGTCGAGCAGCGAGCCGCGCGCCATCGCCGCGGTAATGCCGATCAGCAGCGCCAGCGGCACGCAGATCAGCGTGGTGATCGCCGCCAGCTCAAAGGTAGCGGGAATACGCTGCGCCACCAGCTGCATCACCGGCAGGTGGCTGGCGAACGAGGTGCCGAAGTCGCCCTGCAGCATGCCGCCCAGCCAGCTGAAGTAGCGCAGCAGCAGCGGCTGATCCAGCCCAAGCTGGGCGCGCAGCGCCGCCACCGTCTCCGGCGTGGCGTTTTGCCCAAGGATCATCTGCGCCGCGTCGCCCGGCAGCAGGCTGGTGATAAAGAACACCACCGCCGAGACGATCAGCAACGTCAGGAGGCCAGCGCCGGTGCGTCGGGCGATCAGGAACAGCATGTATCGGTTCATCGGCGTTCTCCTGTAAAGAGAGGGTTAAGCGGACAGCCAGGCAAACTCGTGAAAGCGATAGCCCATCATCATGCCGGATGGCCAGGCTTCGACGCCCTTCACCTTTTTGCTGTAGCCGTCGGTGGAGCTGATAAAGGTCGGGATAATGGTGCCGCAGTGGTCGTAGATCAGCTTCTGCATATCGCCGTACATCTGCTTGCGCTTCGCCTGATCCCGCTCCCCGCGCGCCGCCACCACCAGCTGGTCGAACTGCGCGTTCTTCCAGCCCGACTCGTTGTTGGGCGCGCCGGAAAGGTAGAACTGCGAGAAAAGCATATCGAGCGTCGGGCGTGGGTTGATGGAGCCGTAGCCCACCGGATCCTTGGTCCAGTGCGTCGACCAGTAGCCGTCATAGGGCACACGGCGCACCTTGATGTTGAGGCCGGCGTTGCGCGCCATCTGCTGGATCAGCTGGCCGCCCTCGACCGCGCCTTCGATGTTCGGCGTGGTGATAATTTCGACCGTTGCGCCCGTCATCCCTGCCTTCCCGATGTGGAATTTCGCCTTCTCCACGTCAAGCGGCCGCGGCTTCAGCTCGGCGTTGTAGAGAGGATGCCAGGGTGGCACCGGCGTATCGTTGCTGACGTCGCCGTAGCCCTGCAGCACGGTTTTTACCAGCATCTCGCGCGGCTGCAGATATTTCAGCGCCAGCACAAAATCTTCGTTGCTGCCGGGCTTGATATCGGTGCGCACAATCAGGTTGGTGTACATGCCCGACTTGCTCTCCAGCACGCCGAAATCGCTGGTGGCCTTAATGCGCTTGCAGTCGTTGGCGCTCAGGGTCGAGACGATATGCAGGTCGCCCGACATCAGGGCGTTGACGCGCGCCGCCTGGTCGGTGACGCCCAGCAGCTCTACCTCGTCAAGATGCGGCAGGCCCGGCTTAAAGTAGTGGGGGTTTTTCGTGCCGACCGAGCGCACGCCCGGGGTAAACTCTTTGCAGACGTAAGGCCCGGTGCCGATGCCTTTGGTAAAGTCTTTGGTGCCATCCTGCACGATCAAAAACGGCGGTGCGGCGAGGATATAGGGCAGATCGAAGTTCGCCTGGCTCAGCACCAGCTGCACTTCGTTGTCGTTAACGGCGCTGATGGTCTTGAACTGCTCGGCAATTTTAAAGGCGTTCGAGGCGACCGCCGCGTCTTTGTGTCGGCTAAGCGAGAAGACCACATCTTTCGCGGTCAGCGGCTTGCCGTCGTGGAAGGTCACCCCGCTGCGCAGCTTGATCTGCCAGGTGACGCCGTCGCCGGAATCGAGCGACGCGGCCAGCGCCGGCAGCGCTTTGAGATCTTTATTCAGTTCGGTCAGGCCGTTGTAGAACATACACTGGCGGGTATAGTCGCCGCTGTTGTTGGCTTTGGCGGGATCCAGGGTATCGGTGGCAGAGGCATTGGCCATGGCGGCGCGAATTTTGCCGCCTTTCACCGGCGTGTCGGCGGCGAAGCCCAGCTGTGGAAAGCCGATAATGCCGCTGCTCATTACCGCCCCGGCGGAGAGCATTTTCATCAGGCCGCGGCGCGACAGCGTGCCTTCGGTCAGCATGCGCGTCAGCGCATTATTATCATTTTGACTCATCTGCGTACCCTCATTTAAGGTTCAGCCCCTGGAATGCAAGCATCAAGAGAAGCGATCTTTGGCTTTGTAATAGAGTCCGGCCAGCGGCAAAAACCATGGCTTGCCGTGATAGCCTGGCAGTGCGGGCCAGGCGTCGCGCTGCCAGGGGTTGCGGTTGCTTTTTTCAGCGATGAGATCCGCCATCACCGCACCCATCCACACCGACATCTGGGTACCGTGTCCGCTGTAGCCCATGGAGTAGAAGACCCCATCATGCTCGCCCGCGTGCGGCAGCCGATCGGCGGACATATCCACCATGCCGCCCCAGCAGTAGTCGATGCCCGCCTGCGCCAGCGGCGGAAAGAGGCTGGCCAGCGTTCCCTGCAGAATTTCACCGCTGCGCGAGTCGGAGGTAGGGTTGCTGACCGCAAAGCGCGCGCGGCCACCAAATACCAGCCGACGGTCGGCGGTGGTGCGGAAGTAGTTGCCGAGGTTGAGCGAGGTAACGTAGGTGCGATCCTGCGGCAGCACCTGGCGGATCAGCGCGTCGCCCAGCGGCGCCGTCACCACGATAAAGCTGCCCACCGGCACGATGCGGCGCTGGAACCAGCGGAACGGCCCGACGTTGGAGCAGCCGGTCGCCATCAGCACTTTATCGGCGAGGATTTCGCCTCTGGCGGTCTGCACCCGGTGGCGATAGCCGTCAAGGCGGGTTAAGCCCGTCACCGCGTGGTGCGGGAAAATTTTCGCCCCGCTGCGCGCCGCCGCTTCCGCCAGACCGATGCCGAATTTACCCATATGCATCTGGCCGCCGCGCTTTTGCAGCAGCCCGCCGTGAAAGGCGTCGCTGTCGACTTCGCGGCGAATGTCATCTTTGCCGATGAGCTCGATCTCGGGGTCCACGGTGCGGCGCATCAATTCCCAGGCCTCGCGCAGCCCGGCGAAATGGGACGCCTTGCTGGCGAGCTTGAGCTTGCCGCACAGGCGAAAATCGCAGTCGATCTGCTCGTTGCGCACCAGCTGTTCGACGTAGCTCACCGCATCGTCATAGGCGCGGTAGAAGCGCGTCGCTTTCTCTATGCCCTGGCTCGCCACCAGCGAGGCGAAGTTCTGCGCCACGCCGGTATTGCAGTGGCCGCCGTTGCGCGCCGAGGCCTGGCTCATCACCTCGCCGCCCTCCAGCAGCACCACGTCGAGGCCGCTGCGCGCCAGGCTCAGCGCCGCCGAGACGCCGGTAAAGCCGCCGCCGATCACCACCACGTCGGCGCGCGACGGCAGCGGACCTTCCGCCGCGCCGTGAAACGGCGGCGCGGTGGCCTGCCAGAACGATTCGAGTTTCATAGCGCGATCCTCAGAGTCCGACCAGGGCGGGCAGTCCGCCGATGTCAGGGATTTCGGTATAGCCGTAGTAAGGATTAGCCGGTTCATGGCCGCGATTTACCCAGGCTTTATGGGTGATGCCGAGATCGTGCGCCGTCATCAGGTCGTAGCGGAAGCTGGAGGAGACGTGCAGGATCTCTTCCGGCCGACAGTTAAGCTTCTGCAGCATATATTCAAAGCCTTTCATCTGCGGTTTGTAGGCGCCCACCTCTTCGGCGGTAATCGCCAGGTGGATCGGCGCGCCCAGTCGCGGAATATGGTGCGGCAGCAGATCCTTCATCGAGTTGCTGAGCAGCACCAGCGGGAATTCGGTCGCCAGCTTCGCCAGTCCGGCCGGCACGTCGGGATGCGGGCCCCAGGTGGCGCAGTCGGTGTAGATATAGTCGCTGTCCGCCTTATCCCATGCGACGCCCCACTTTTTGCAGGTGCGCTGTATCGCATTGCTCACCACGTCGTAATAGGGCTTCCAGGCGCCCAGTACTTCATCCAGGCGATAGCGGGCGAAATCGGTAGTAAAGGCCTGCACCTCCTCTGCCGCCACGCGATCGCTAAAGCAGCGCGCCGCTGCGCCTGCCATGTCGAAGTTAATCAGCGTGCCGTAACAGTCAAAGGTGATGAATTTCGGTTTAAACAGTGCCATGACGCGACCTCGTGTTGATCAGGAAAGGTTAAAAATCGATAAGTACGCTTTTCTGGCGCTGGCAGGCCTGAAACGCCTGCCGCCCCAAATCTTTGCCGATGCCGGATCCGAGAAAGCCGCCGGTGGGAATGATGAAATCGCCGGAGCGGCCGTAGCGGTTGACCCACACGGTGCCCGCCTCGATAGCGCGTATGGCGCGCATCGCGCGCGGCAGGCTCAGGGTATGCACGCCCGCGCACAGGCCGTAAATCTCATGCGCCGCCAGCCGTAGCCCCTCTTCTTCCTCGTCGAAGGTCTGCACCGTCAGCACCGGGCCAAAGATCTCCTGCTGCACCGCCGGGTTATCCTGCGCCACGCCGCACAGCAGCGTGGGCTGCCAGAACCAGCCGTCGCGGGTGTCGGCGAAACGCTCGCCGCCCACCAGCACTTCCGCGCCCTGCGCTTTCGCGGCGGCCACCACCGACGCGACTTTTTGTCCCTGCCGCTCGTCGATCAGCGGCGCGTAGCGGCTGTCGCCATGCCAGGTGACGCCAGGCCTCACGCTGCGGCATAAGGCAGCGAGGCGATCGAGCAGCGGCGCGGCAATCGCGCGCTGCACAATCAGGCGGGTGCCCGCCACGCACGCCTGGCCGCCGTTGGCGGTAAAACCGCGCAGAATGCGCTGCGCCAGCACCTCGATGTCGCCCGCGTCGTCAAATACCAGCTGTGGGCTTTTGCCGCCCAGCTCCAGCGTCACCGGCTTCATGCCGTGCTGCGCCACGTCGCTCATGATGCGCGAGCCGGTCAGCGTCGAGCCGGTAAAGGAGACTTTGCGCACCAGCGGATGGGTCACCAGCGCGTGGCCGGTCACCGCGCCGCTACCCTGCACGATGTTAAGCACGCCGGCCGGCAAGCCGGCCTGCACCGCCAGCTCCGCCATGCGCACCGTGGAGAACGGCGTCAGCTCAGAGGGTTTGAGCACCACGGCGTTGCCCGCCGCCAGCGCCGGGCCGCACTTCCAGGAGGCCATCGACAGCGGGAAATTCCACGGCGTAATGGCGCCGACCACGCCGTACGGCTCCGCGATCAGCATGCCGAGGCTGCTGTCGCGGGTAGGAAAGAGATCGCCGCTGTACTTGTCGGCGCACTCGGCGTAGAAGCGGATTGCTTCGGCGGTAAACGGAATTTCATGCTGCGCCACGTCGCTGATGGGGCGCGTGGAGCCGAGCGCCTCCAGCTGCGCCAGCAGGCTGTCCTGCTCGATTAGATCGGCCCAGCGACGCAGCACCCGGCCGCGTTCGCGTGGCGCGCAGCCCGACCAGCCGCTGGTTTTCAGCGCCTGGTGCGCCGCCTGCACCGCGCGATCGACGTCGGCGGCGTCAGCCTCATGCAGCGTGGCGTAGACTTTGCCGTCCGACGGGCGTTTTACCGCGAACGCCGCACCCTGGGTCTGGATGTGATGGCCGTCAATATAGTGGCCGACAGGAAGCGAAACTTTTTCAGGGTCGAAACTTAACATGGATAAATCCTTATTTGTTACACCCGTCAACCATTATGAAATTAGCGCGCTGGCAGGGCTTATATTCAGCGCGAATAAGCTCATGACAAAAGGTAATGCAGAAAGTATGCCAGCCACCCGAAAAATTAAAATGCGTTTAAAACTGCGCAAAAAAATTTTCTGCCGTATTGAAAGCGGAAATTTTGCGTAATTGCCGAACCAATAAACAGATGATTTGGCTCACAAATTTCATGCATTGCCGTGGTGCATTGCGCATGAAACTTGCACTAAAATGGCCAGCGACGATAAAAACACGATACAGCGCACAAAATAAAAAAGCGTTTGCCGCGGGTGCGGAAAACGCTTGCATCAGAAATTTAATGTTAAGGATGAATTAATTCAGGCTGCCAATATGAAAGGTTTTCTGCTCCAGATATTCTTCAATGCCATAGCGCGATCCTTCGCGGCCTATTCCCGATAATTTTACGCCGCCGAACGGGGCGACCTCCAGAGAGATGGCGCCGGTATTAAAACCGACCATGCCAAATTCCAGCGCTTCGGCGACGCGCCATGCGCGGCGAATATTTTCCGTGAAGAAGTAGGCGCCCAGGCCATAGGGCGTATCGTTGGCCATCGCGATCGCCTCCTCTTCCTCGTCGAAGATAAACAGCGGCGCTACCGGCCCGAACGTCTCTTCATGGGCGATACGCATCTGGGTCGTGACCCCGCCAAGCACCGTCGGCTGCACGTATGTGCCGCTGCCGTGGCTGGCGCCGCCGGTCAGCAGCTCCGCGCCCTGCCCCAGCGCATCCTCGATGTGGCCGTTAACTTTCTCTACTGCGCGGTCGTTGATCAGCGGGCCGATGGTGCTGCCGGGCGCAAAGCCGTCGCCGACCTTGAGCGTGGCGACCGCCTCCAGCAGCTTCGCCACGAAGCGGGGATAGATGCCGCGCTGCACCAGAATGCGGTTGGCGCAGACGCAGGTCTGTCCGGCGTTGCGGAATTTGCTGACCATCACGCCCGCCACCGCAATATCGATATCGGCGTCATCAAAGACGATAAACGGCGCGTTGCCGCCCAGCTCCAGGCTCAGACGTTTAACGCTGTCGGCGCTCTGCTGCATCAGCAGCTGGCCGATGCGCGTCGAGCCGGTGAAGGAGATTTTGCGCACCAGACGGCTGCCGGTCAGCGCCGTGCCAATCTCCGTCGGCAGGCCGGTCACCACCTGCAGCACGCCGGCTGGCAAGCCGGCGCGCTCCGCCAGCACCGCCAGCGCCAGCGCCGACAGCGGCGTCAGCTCTGACGGCTTCACGATAATCGGGCAGCCCGCCGCCAGCGCAGGCGCGACTTTGCGGGTGATCATGGCGATGGGAAAGTTCCACGGCGTGATGGCCGCCGCCACGCCAACCGGCTGCTTCAGCACCAGGATGCGGCGATCCTCGCTCGGCGCCGGAATGGTGTCGCCATAAATACGGCGCGCCTCTTCGGCGAACCATTTGACAAAGCTGGCACCGTACAGCACTTCGCCCTTCGCTTCGGCCAGCGGCTTGCCCTGCTCGGCGGTCATGATGGTCGCCAGGTCGTCGGCGTTGTCGAGGATCAGCTGATGCCACTTCTCCAGCAGCGCGGCGCGGCTGGCATTCGGCGTCCTGCCCCAGGCGATACGCGCCGCCTCGGCGCAGGCGATAGCCGTTTCAGTCTCTGCACGGCCCAGCGCCGGAATGGTCGCCAGGGTTTCACGGGTGGCGGGATCGACCACCGGCAGGGTTTCGCCGTTATTTGCATCCTGCCAGCAACCGCCAAAAAGCGCCTGCTGGCGCAGCAGATCGGTATCCTTTAGTTGAAGACGCGACATCTTACTCCCCCTGTTTAATCGGTTTTCTTCCACTCTATCGCGTCGCCTCAGCGCAGGATGTTTTTCTCGCCGGGCAGAAACCGCAAACAGCGAGTTTTGCGCGCACAAAGAAAATTTTATGCCGCACGGCTGCTATGCTCAGTTTTTAAACAAGGAGATAACCATGAGCGATCATATGTGGCGTGCGGTCGATGATTACTTCACGCAGACGCTGGTGAAACCGGATGCGGCGCTCTCGTCGGCGCTGGCGCGCAACGCGGCCGCCGGTCTGCCGCCGATTGATGTCGCGGCCAACCAGGGGAAACTGCTCTACCTGCTGGCGCGCATGATGAACGCCTCGCGCATTCTGGAGATCGGCACGCTGGGCGGCTACAGCACGCTGTGGCTGGCGCGCGCGCTGCCGGAGAACGGCAAAATCGTGACGCTGGAGTTTTCGCCGCAGCATGCGCAGGTGGCGCGCGAGAATTTCGCCGAGGCGGGCGTGACGGATAAAGTCGAGCTGCGGGTGGGACCAGCGCTGGAGAGTTTGCCGACGCTGCAGGGCCCCTTCGATATGATCTTTATTGATGCCGATAAGCGCAATAATCCGCACTACCTGCGCTGGGCGCTCAAGCTGGCGCGCGTCGGCAGCGTGATTATCGGCGATAATGTGGTGCGCAGCGGGCGGATCGTCGACTCGCAGTCTCCGGATGAAAACGTGCAGGGGCTACGGCAGTATCTGCGCGACATCGGCGAGAATCCGCACCTGACGGCCACCGCCCTGCAAACCGTCGGCAGCAAAGGCTGGGATGGCCTGCAGCTGGCCCTTGTCGAGTCGCTGCCGGATTAGATCTGAAAGTCGATCGCCGGCTCTTCTTCGTTTTGATAGGAGAGCGCCTGGCGTTTGATCTCTTCCAGCGACAGGTTGGCGTTGCACAGCTCCATAAACTGCCAGACATAGTTGCGCTGCAGCTGCCCGCGCTTCAGACCAAGCCAGACGGTATTGGCGTCAAACAGGTGATGCGCGTCGATGCGCACCAGCGCCTCTTCCGGCTGAATGTCGCACGCCTGATCGGCAAGGATGCCGACGCCCAGCCCCAGTTCGACATAGGTTTTCACCACGTCTGAGTCCTGCGCGCTCAGCACGATATCGGGCTTCAGGCCGGCGCTCTGAAAGGCGCGGTCGACGCGCGAGCGCCCGGTGATGCCCTGACGATAGGTAATCAGCGGGTAGCGGCTCAGGGTGCTGAGCGATACCGGCTGCTGCTGCGCCAGCTCATGACCGCGGGGCACCAGCAGCGCATGATGCCAGCTAAACCAGGGGAAGGCCGCGAGGCTGGGGTTATTTACCAGCAGTTCGCTGGCGATGCCGACGTCCGCTTCGCCTGCCAGCAGCATGGCGACGATCTCCTGCGGCGAGCCCTGGTTAAGCTCAAGCCGCACGTTGGGATAGAGCTGGCGAAACGCCTTGATGACGCGCGGCAGGCTGTAGCGCGCCTGGGTGTGCGTGGTGGCTATCGTCAGGATGCCGCTGGTTTCATTGGTAAAAACGTCTGCCAGTCGCCGTACTTTTCCCGCCTCGTCAAGAATGCGTTCGGCAATGGTCAGCAGCGCCTTACCCGGCTCCGTCATGCCCAGCAGGCGCTTGCCGCGGCGAATAAAAATCTCTACGCCCAGTTCATCTTCCAGATCGCGGATATGACGGCTGACGCCCGACTGTGAGGTAAATAGCGTATTTGCCACTTCCGTCAGATTGAACTCGCAGCGCGCTGCCTCACGGATGATTTTAAGTTGCTGGAAATTCACGATATTTACCTCACTTTACGAAATTGTTACTTCCGATGGTAAGAAGGTTTATTGATATCAACAAATAATAAAAAATTTATGCTTATGCGCAGTGGGAATATAAGGCAAGGGACATACGCGCTGCCGGAGAGCTTCTTTAATGCTTAAGCGCTAACGGGATCACAAAATGAAAGCGCAGCGGCCAGAGCGGCTTGAAGCGGAGAGGCTTCAACGCATACCCTGATATCATTACAAAAAGTAGGGATACTTATGCAGGCTGCAGATGTTTTAAAGATGAAGTTCCAAAGCGACAGGCTGCTGGCGCTTTATGCGCAACAGGGCGTGACCTCCACCTGGAAGGCAATGAAGGGAACAGGCTCTGATATTTACTCTGGCGTGGAGCGGGCTAGCTGGTATGCGTCGTGTCTGATTCCAGCCTGTCACGATGTTTGTGGTGGATTGATTTCAGAAGAAAAAAGAATGCTCTGCTCGATTTTGTCTGTTTTTCGCCATCGTGATGTGATTGCTCATATGTTTAAGCTTTATTTTGAAATGATCATTGACGACTGCAGTGCCGGAAATAAAACAAATCGCATTCGACATGCCAATGCAAAAATTACCGAAGCTGCCACCTCCATACCGACAGGCAGAGCTACCCGTCTTGCCTTATCTCTGACGCTTGCTCAGTCGCTCGCTGCGTCTGATATTGTATCGCAGACCGCTATTAAACGCCTGTCGCGACGAATACCAACTATTGTTATGGCATTTCAGCTTTTTGGCACCGAGCAAAAATGCGCCCTTGCCGCCCGTCGGCTCAAGGCCCTTGATGCCGAATATTATGCGGTACTCTATCAGGCTGAAGTTGAGATGCTGTATTACTTTATTGAACCTGTGCTTTCCACGCTGATCACAAAACATCAATTGCAATTTCATCATGACTTTGATGGGTTTTACAGCTTTATAAAGGAAGCCTTTCATGTTTAAAAGCTTATTATCGATACTTTTTACTGAGATTTTATTTCCTGTCTGGATAGTTGCATGGGCATCTCTGTTCCTTTATCTCTTTCCAGACTATTGGCACATACTGACGCTAATATCGATAATTGTCTTTATTGTCATTCATCCAGTTTTATTTGGACGGTTTGATAAATACGATAAATAATCACTTGAAAAGGGAATTTTATGTCTAATCCAGCTTACCTGTGGCTAACAGATGAAAATGGCTCGCCGATGAGGGGGCCGTCGCTTGTGTCAGGCCGTGAAGGCGCCATCGAGCTAAAATCATTTACCCACAACGTTAATATTCCTGTAAATGGCAATACCGGCAGATTAACGGGAACGCGCGTTCATATGCCCATTATGTTTCAGAAAGAATTTGATCGCGTGACGCCGCTGCTTTTTCGCGCGTTAAGCACGGGTAAAACGCTCAGGTCCGCTATAATAAAAATGTATCAGATTAATGAGGCGGGTATAGAGCAGGAATATTTCAATATTATTCTTGAAGGCGTAAAGCTGACCTCTATTACGCCAGACCTCTATCCCGGCGCGCAGACGGGGACGCACCTTGAAACGGTTCTGTTACGCTACGAGAAAATCACCTGGAAGCATTGTGACGGGAATATTCTTTTCACCGACTCATGGAATGAGCGAGCAACCGGTTAAAGCGGTTAACTGCTATATAAAGGGGTCAGTCACTGCCTGATAAGCTGTATGAAGGCGCAAAAGCGGTCCCACAGGACCGCCAAACCCTTTTAACTGACCAGCAGCAGCGGCCGCTCTTCTGCCATCGGTTTATTCAGCAGCGACAGCAAAATATCTTTTACCGCCTGCGCAGAGGGTGAGAGCGGCAGGCGCGCCGACACGTTCAGCGACAGCGGCAGATTAAGCGCCGGACTGTTGATGCGCGCCATCCAGGCCTGAGTTGAGCTCACCAGTGCACGCGCGGCAGATTCCGGCAGCACCGTGACGCCCGTACCGCTGGCGACGGCGGCGGTCAGCATCGAGAGCGACTCGATCTCGCCGATAATGCGCGCGCTGAGACGACGCAGCGAAAAGGCTTCGTCTACCCGCTTGCGCACCGCACTGTAGTCGCGCGGCAAAAACAGGCTCATCTGCGCCACCTCAGCTAAATCTACCGATCCGCCGGGGCAGTCGGTGGCGCCGACCAGATAAAGCTCCTCTTTCATCAGCGGCAGACTGGTGATGCCCGCCGTCGGCGCGCGATCGTAAAGCACGGCCATATCAAGCTGGCCGTTCATCACCTTTTCATTAAGCATACTGCCGCTGTTTTCATGCAGATAAACCAGAATCTCCGGATGCTGTTCGCGCACCGTTTGCAGCAGCGGCATGGTCAGCGAAGAGGCCGCCGTGCCTGGCGCCATGCCGATGGAGACCTGACCACTCAGCATCTGCCCGGCATTGATCACCGCCGTCTGCGCCTGTTCGCACTGCCGCAAAATGGTACGCGCATGTGCATAGAGGATTTTACCGGCTTCGGTCGGCGTCACACCGCGCTTGGTGCGAATCAGCAGCTGCTGATCCAGCTCGTTCTCCAGCGTAGCGACCTGTTGACTGAGCGCAGGTTGCGCAATGTGCAGCACTTCAGCCGCCTGCGTCAAACTGCCAATATCGACGATTTTCACAAAGTATTTCAGTCGTCTTAAGTTCATCTTGCCTCCGTCACATTCCCCGAATGCCAATAACATCTGTTCTTGTGGCCTGCTGGCCGCCTGCTACAGAACAAATTGCAATTAGCAGGCCACTTTTTCTTGAGGCGCGATCAGGCTGCTGCAGAAAATTCCTAACAACGCGAAAAATAAGCCTTTCTGATTACCTGGAAAGAGTTAATAAGCAGCGGGAATGGTGCGTCACTATAAAGGCGCCCCGCGGTTGCACTCTGCTGGTGCAGCCCCTGCGAGCCAGACGTGCATAAAAGTGATGACCCGAAGCAAAACCGAGGCGATAACGCGGCGGAAAGCGGGTAAATGGGGTGTATCCAGCAGGAAAACTTATTCAGAAAGAAAAAGGCCTGCGCGCGATTTCAGCGCAAGCAGGCCTGTAGCGGGAGAAATCAGCGTTTTTTGCGGTTGCGATGCATATCGATAGCGACGGCCGCCACGATAATGATCCCTTTGATAATGTCCTGAACGTAGGCGTCGACGCCGACGAAGGTAAATCCGCTTTTGATCAGGCCCAGAATGACCGCGCCAATCAGCGTGCCGGTAATACGCCCGACGCCGCCCATCAGGCTGCTGCCGCCGATTACCGCCGCGGCGATGGCGTCCAGCTCATAGGACATCCCCATGCTCGACTGGCCGCTGCTGACGCGCGCCGCCAGCACCACACCTGCCAGGCCTGAAAGCGCACCGGCGATGGTATAGACGATCACCAGATACTTGTTCACGTTAATGCCGGAGACTTTGGCCGAGGTCATATTGCCGCCGATGGCATAAACGTATTTACCGTAGCGGGTATGCTTCAGGGCGATATGAAACACCAGCGCCACAGCCAGGAAGATAATGACCGGCATTGCCCCCTGACCGACGGAGGTAAAGCCGTCAGAGAGAAAGCTGATCGGGTTGCCCTGCGTGTAGTACTGCGCCAGACCGCGCGCCGACACCATCATACCCAGTGTCGCAATAAACGGCGGAATGCCGGTGCGGGTAATAAGTACACCGTTGACCAGGCCGCAGAGCAGACCGACCCCGATCCCAGCGGCGACGGGCACCACGGCGGGCATATCCACCAGCGCGGGAAACATCGGCGACAGGCTGTCGGAGGTTTGCGCGAGGCTGGCCGCGACCACGGCCGTCAGCGCGATCACCGACCCTGACGAGAGGTCGATACCGGTGGTGATGATTACCTGCGTGACCCCGACGGCGATCACGCCGATAATGGCTACCTGGAGCAGGATCAGGATCAGCCGGTTAGTGTTCATCAGAAACGACTGATCGCGCACATACCAGCCGGCGATTTCAAAGATCAGCGCAATGCCGACCATCACGATAAAGATGCCGGTATCTTTAGGCAGTTTATGCCGCAGATTGCCGAAGAAGGATGAATGTTCAGCTGTTGGCGTAGCTGTTGCTTTAATATTGCTCATAGGTGTCTCGCGCCTCACTCGGATGCCAGCGACAAAATGGTTTCCTGGTCGGCCTCTTCTTTATCGAGGATGCCGGTAATCCGCCCCTGATGCATCACCATCACGCGGTCGCTCATGCCGAGAATTTCCGGCAGTTCTGACGACACCATGATGATGGCCACGCCGCGGTTGGCCAGCTCAGAGATCAAACGGTAAATTTCCGCTTTCGCGCCGACGTCAATACCGCGCGTCGGCTCGTCGAGGATAAGAATTTTGGGCTGCGCCAGCAGCCAGCGGGCAATCAGCACCTTCTGCTGGTTGCCGCCGCTCAGGTTGTTGATGATCTGATCCATGGTCGGCGTTTTGATATTCAGCCGCTGGATTTGCTCCATACAGTCCTGCGCCATCTTGACGTGGCTGACGAAGCCGCTTTTGCCGCTGTACTCGGGCATGTTGACGATGCTCATGTTCTCCATCACCGACAGCACGAGAAATAGCCCCGATTTTTTGCGATCCTCCGTTAAAAACGCCATGCCCTTTTCAATCGCCGTGGAAGGCGAATCGATAGTGACCGGCACGCCGTCGATCAGCACTTCACCGCTGTCGACGCTCTCCATGCCGAATAAACTCTCCATGACTTCGCTGCGCCCTGCGCCCACCAGGCCGGCAACGCCGAGAATTTCACCGCGCCGCAGGCTGAAGCTGACGTCCTGGAAGCGATCTTTACTGGTGAGGCCGCGGACCGTCAGCACCTCTTCGCCAATGGCATTGTTGAATTTGGGAAAGAGCTGGGTCAGCTCGCGCCCCACCATCTGGGTAATGAGCGACTGACGGGTAAACTGCGCGGTGTGGTTGCTGCCGACCCAGCTGCCGTCGCGGAAAATGCTGATTTCATCGGTAATGGCGAAGATCTCGTCCATTTTGTGGCTGATGTAGATGATGGCTTTGCCCTGGGCGCGCAGGTCGCGAATGATAGTGAAGAGATGCGCTACTTCGCTTTCGGTCAGGGCGGAGGTGGGCTCATCCATAATCACGACGTCGGCGTTCCAGGAGACCGCTTTGGCGATCTCCACCATCTGCTGCGCGGCGATGCTCAGATCGCCCACCAGCCGGTCTGCCTTCAGGCGAATGTTAAGCTGGTTGAGCAGCGTCTGCGTCTGCTGGTTAAGCTTGCCGTGATCGACAAAGCCGTACTTCATCGGCTCCCGTCCCAGCCAGATATTCTCGGCGACGGTCATGTAGGGCACCAGATTAAGCTCCTGGTGGATCATGGAAATGCCGGAACGCAAGGCGTCCATGGTGTCCTGAAACTGCACCGGCTCCCCTTTAATGCGGATGGTGCCCCGATCGGGACGGTACATCCCGATCAGGCACTTCATTAAAGTGGATTTGCCCGCGCCATTTTCGCCCATCAAGGCATGAACCGATCCCGGACGCACGCGCAGCGAAACGTTATCGAGTGCCTTTACACCGGGAAAGAACTTGCTGATGCCTTCGGCTTCAAGCGCAAAAGCGGTCATACATCACCTCCGTACGGCTGAGTCGGGATCGGTTATTTCTGATTACGGTTCACGAACTGCTGCATATTGTCTTTGGTGATCAGCTGATAAGGGATATCGATGATTTTTTGCACTTTTTCACCCTTCGCCAGCTTGACGGCTGTCTGAACTGCGCCTTCACCCTGGCCGCGAGCGTCCTGGAACACCGTCGCAACCATCTTGCCGTTCTTGAGCATCTGCAGCGCGTCAGGCGTACCATCCACGCCAGCAATCAGGATGTGGTTAGGGTTTTTACCCAGCGCCTGGAGTGCTCCAATCGCCATCTCATCGTTGTTGGAGGCAATGGCCTGGATATCGTCGCCTGCGGTCAGCCAGTTACTCACCACATCGACCGCATCATTACGCATAAATTTGGCGGTCTGCTTCTGTACTACTTTGATGCCAGGGTATTTCGCGACCACCGCTTCAACGCCTTTGGTGCGGTCACGCGTGGCTTCGTTAGCGAGATCGCCCATCAGAATGGCAACGTTGCCTTTGCCGTTCATCGCCTTCGCCAGCGCTTCCATTTGCAGACGACCCGCCAGTTCAGAATCGGATCCTACATAAGCCATTTTGTCAGTTAGCTCCGCCTGGGGACGGCGGTTAACGAAGATCAGCGGGATGCCCGCTTTGGTGGCCTGATCCATAATGGGTTTAACCGCGTTGGTATCCACCGGATTGACGATGATGGCGTCAACGCCCTGACCGATAAAGTTTTGCACCTGCTGCAGCTGCTGCGACACATCGCCTTTCGCGTCTTCCATCTGCCCCTGAACCCCCTCTTTCTGCATCTCTTTCTGCATTGCAGTGCGCAGAATGGTGAGGAAGTTGTCGTCGAACAAGGCCATTGATACACCGACGGAGAGGTCTTTTGCCATCGCAGCAGCGGGCAACATGCAGGCTAACAGTGTGACAGCGAGCGTTTTTTTGATGTTCATGAGTAACCCTTATTGTCGTTAACTTGCCGACGTCGCTGAGGCTGATAATGAAAAATATTTTTTACATTCACTCAACGTCGATGGCGGATTCAGTTCTGCTTACAGGGGTGAAATCTGGGTTTTGACGCTTTTTTGTGACCTACCCCTCCTTTTTACAATCACTTGTTTCTAATAAAGATAATTTTGAAATTCCGTTCCATTTTTCCTGACTGATTACGCGGGTGACAATAAGCAGTTTGTTTATTCCATTAAATTTGTTTTTGAAATTTTCATCATAAAAGCACTGAAACAGTTGTTTTAACATCAGCAAATAACAAAACTTTGACATGCATCTAACATCCAGCGGGAAATGCGTATAAATTGAGATCTTGTCAGCAGTTTGAAATCTCGCCGAATCTGTTGAAAAAGCGGCAATCCGCTGCTTTTGCGAGCGTTCAGTTGAAAAAAGTGAAATCGCGCTTTGACAAGCCAGAACGGCGTCGTTAATATTCGCCCCGTTCCAACGATTCCTCTGTAGTTCAGTCGGTAGAACGGCGGACTGTTAATCCGTATGTCACTGGTTCGAGTCCAGTCAGAGGAGCCAAATTTAAAAAGCCCGCTCAGGGAAACCTGAGCGGGCTTTTGTTCGTCTGGTAGGTTTGATAAGCGTGAGGTCGCAGCCTTATCCCTGCAGCTTACAGTCTACTCCGCTGTCTTCTTTATGGGATAAGTCACGAGAGGCTTGATCTCTTTAAGCACAAACATACTCTGCATCTCCTTGATTCCCGGCAGTCGGCGTACCACTGACATGGCGAAATCAGCATAGGAGTCGAGATCCGATGCCACAACCTGCAGCAGGAAATCGGCGTCTCCCCCGATGCTATAGCAGGCCACAACATCCTCCAGCGCGGTGACCTCTTCTTCAAACTTTCTCGCCTCCGCTTCACTATGGCTGTCGATGGCAACACGAACAAAAACCATCACACCCAGCCCGATTTTCTTACGATCAAGAACGGCGCGGTAGCCCTGAATCACTTCATCTTCCTCAAGCTTGCGCACTTTGCGCCAGCAGGGAGACGCGGAAAGGTTTATTTTCTCCGCCAGTTCCTGATTCGTGACGCGCGCATCATCCTGTAAAATTTTCAGGATCTTCATATCTGTCAGGCTGAGTGCCATAAAAGGAAATTCCTTTCGCATTAAAAGCAATAAAGGGGGATTTTTACCTGACAATGCGCGTTGAGTAAATGATATAGGCAACAATTTCCTCTTTTGCTCATGCATAATACATTCACTTTTCTAATGATTTTAGGCAGCAGCGCAAGGACAAAACTGACCCTATGTTAATGCACATCGTCATGTTTACGTTAAGGAACCCATGGAACTGGTCATCTCTGGAAGCCATAGATGCTGAAAGAGCCACGCGTGCTCATCCTCATCACATTGATGAAATTAAAGGATGGAGCTGCGGCAGAAATACCACTAAGCGCGATATTGCAGCGGATTTCGTGGTGATTGGCCTGTTTGAAAACCGATCGGATCTGAATGCCTATATTATCCACCCCGATCATCAGAACGGGGTAGCGAAATGGAAATATATCGCGGACTGGAAAGTTGTTGATATAGAGCTTCCCAGTGATTTCACGCTGAACAGTGGTTTGCTCTCGATGCTAGATGAGCTTCCCGTTTCCGGCTGAAATAATCCCTGTGCTATTGAGGATAAATAATGAAATTTGATGCAAGCCAACATCGCTGTACGATTATTATTGATAAAGATCTCCCCGCGGGCCTGGCTATGAATGCCGCAAGCGTTATAGGCATTAGTTTCGGCCGTACCGTTGAAAATCTTGTTGGACCTGATATGCAAAGCCTGGACAATGTTAATTTTCCAGGCGTGATTTACGCACCGCTTCCGGTTTTGCTGGCATCAGGCCACTCTTTGCGTGAAATACAGGTGAGCGCGGAAAGCGACGAGGAGATTTACGTGATGCCGTTTAGCGCCCTGGCACAGTCGTGCAAAACCTATGACGAATATGGTGAAAAAATTTCCTCGGTAAAGAGTGAAAATATTGAGCTGGTAGCAATTGGCATCATTGGTCCAAAAAAGAAAATAACCAAGCTGACCGGAAATCTCCCACTCTATAAATAAAGCACTACAGATAAAAATACACTAGCAGCAACAGACTGCTGATTATTGTGCTGCACGCATAACGACTTTACCTGGCTAAGGATGACAATATGTATGCTATTTTCAAAGAAAAAATAATTGAACAGGCCAAAAATATCTATCATCAACACCGTGACTTTAATGCAGGGAAATTCAGCACAGAACAGCTCTCTATTCACCAGAATAACCAACTGCGTGAGGTCGTTAAATATGCCAGCGAAAACTCTCCATTCTATCGTGAACATTTAAAAGGCCTGACCTGCGCTGATTTAGAGGCACTGACCACCGATGGGATTAACGCGCTTCCTTTTACAACCAAAGATGACCTGAGAAATAATGGCAAATCGCTCGCCTCTGCCCCTCTTCACCAGAGCTGGATTTATTACGAAACTACGGGTACAACCGGCAAACCCACTCCCTGCCCTCGTAATGAAACGGACTCCATTCATAACAACACCCCTCTTATTATTCATTATCGCACTCTGTTTGAGCAGTTTGGTTCGAATCATATTGTGGGGGTCATGGGTCCAACTGAGCTTCATTCCACCGGCGATACCTTTGAAGATGTTTTTCGCAGCCTCGGCTACAGCGTGGTAAAAATGTGGCCGCGTTCGCCCGTGGTGGGCATGAAACGCGTTATGGCATTGATCAATGAATTGCAGATAACCGCACTGGTCTGCACGCCAGCGGTGGCTATTGCCGTGGCGCGTTTTATTCAGGATTCTGGAGAAAAACCCTCCGCTACGAGCGTGAAGCTAATCCTGACGGTGGGTGAATTAACCACGCCGTCGCTGTTAAGAAACATTGGTGAGGTCTGGGGGGCACAGGTCTATAGCTGTATGTATGCCTCTCAGGAGTCCTCTATTCTTGCCGTCTGCGCGGCGGACAGTCACCTTTACACCATCCCGCTGAACAACTACTACGAGCTCATCGATCCCGTCAGTGGTAAAAGCTATGACGTTACACTAGGTCAGGTGACTGGTGAACTGGTCATTACCCATCTCTATAAGGGACAGAAGCCGCTTGTTCGTTATCGTACCGGTGATATGGTGCGGTCGACTTATATGCCTGATGGCACCCAAAAAATTGTGCCTGTCGGTCGCGTGCGGGATGTTCTGACGCTTAATGGCGCCGCTTACTGCGCCTGGGATTTAGAAGCCGCGCTTCTTGAACGGCTCAACGGTTGCCTGGACTACGCGATTCAAATCGACAGAAGCGATGACGTTGACGTGCTTAATATCACCGTTGAGATGTTTGATAAGACATCTGATGTCTCCCAGGTGCTAAAAGAGGTGAAAGCACATGTCGAACAGCGCATTGCGGGCATTAAGGTCAACCTCGTTAAGGGCGAAACGAGTAGCGTAACCGCAACCTCAGCGATGGTGAGCTGGAAGGCAGCGCGCATCCACGATTTGCGACCTGCGGCAGATAACAGCGATCGTGAAGCGGCGCTTGCCCTGATCAACCGGGGTTTTAAATAATGAACGATACGTCCCCCAATAAAATCAGTGAAGCGAGCCCCCTTCACCACCCCTGGAGCTACCTCAATGGCACGTTTGTTGAGGCAAATGCGGCGCTATTACCTGTCACGACGCAGGCATTTAATTACGGCACCGCAGTGTTCGAAGGCATTCGTGGTTACACACATTTTTCTGATGGAAAGCTAACGGTTTTCCGCTTAGACGAACATATTGACCGACTGCGTCAGTCGGCATCACTACTGTTAATCGATGATCTGCCCGATCGTCAGGCGCTGAAGGAAGTCATCTTGTCCTTGCTGAAGCGAAATGATGCCAGTAGCGACTGCTACATTCGCCCTATTGCTTATAAACGTCATCTTTTACCTGGCAGTGGCTTCGGCGTAAAACTCTCTGGCATCAGTAGCGGATTATCGATCAACACGCTTAATATGCGCGCCTATGTAAAACAGGATGGTCTTGCATGCACCATTTCCAGCTGGCGTCGCGTTTCCGATAACGCCATTCCCGCGCGCGCTAAAATTACCGGAAGTTACGTAAACTCTGCACTTGCAATGGAAACAGCTCAGCGTGGCGGCTATAACGACGCCATTATGCTCAATCAGCAGGGTTATGTTACCGAAGCGACCACCTCAAACGTTTTTATTGTTAAAAACGGCAGGCTAATTACGCCCCCGGTGACGGCACAGATTCTGGAAGGGATTACGCGTGACACGGTGATTACACTGGCCGCCACCTGCCTGAAACTGCAAGTCGAAGAAAGAGACATCTTACCGTCTGAACTGTTGACCGCAGATGAATGTTTTTTAACGGGCACAGGCGTCGAAATATCACCAGTGAGTCAGATTGACCACCGAAAGCTTAATAGTATGGATACACAGAGTATCGCGATGACTATTAAAGGCCTTTACGAACAGTCGGTGCGTGGAGAATTAGACGCATTTAATCACTGGCTAACGCCTGTCTGTTGAACAACCCTGTTAGGTGAAACCATGCGCTATCATTTTATGGATATGGGCTTAAGTCATGCTGTTAACTGTCCGGTTTATACTTTAGGTCCTTCGGGTACCAGCAGTGAATATGCCTCTCATTTTTTTTATCGCTGGATGAGTGATAATTACGCCAACAGCCATCATGACATTCATCTTAATGACTCTTATGATTTAGCAAGAAATAACATCAGGCATGAAAAAGGACTGCTTATTGTTGCCAATGCCTATCCGAAGATTAACGATTTTTATATGGATACGCGTCTGAAACTGCTGGCTACCTTTCTTTATAACACGCCGCTTTATGGTCTGGTGACAAACAAAAAATTGCCCGATCGACCATTATATATCGCTTCTCATCCAGCACCGGTTCCATTAATTGAGGAGTTGCTTCCTGATGGACTGCGTATTGCTCAGGTAATTGAGATGCCCTCCACCAGTGCGGCCGCACAGGCGGTGGTATCCGGTGAAGTCGATGTCGCGTTAACCACTGAAATTGCCGCCGGCATCCATAAGCTCAACTTTATTTCACGAACGCGTCCGATACATATGCTCTGGTCTGTGTTTGCCTCCCATATTTAAAGTGGATAAAAAAATGACAAGATTAAAAATGCACACGCTCGACAGCGCGCCTGCGGCGAGTCGCCCTCTGCTGCAAAGTTCGATTGACGGTTTTGGCTGGATTCCATGGCAAAGCGCTTACATGGCAGAGTCGCCCGCCCTGCTGGCGTCTTACCAGTTTGCCCATGACGCCTTCTCCCACTGTTCGCTGAACGAAGAAGAGCGCACCATCGTGTGGATTACCACGGGTACTCTGAACCAGTGCGCCTATACGGTTCAGGCGCACAGCTGGATCGCACAGCGCAAAGGGGTCTCGCCAGCGATTCTGGATACGCTTGCTCACCAGCCTGAGGCCCTGCCAGTCAGGCTGGCCGCGCTTTATTGCTTTACGCGTCAGGTCGTTTTGGCCCAGGGCCAGATCCCCGAAAGCGCGGTAGAGGCGATGCTGGCGGTAGGATATAGCCGGCAAAATATGCTGGACGTTATCCTGGGGGTTTCCCAAAAAACCATGTCAACGCTGCTCAACAGCATTGCCCATACCCAGATCGAGCCTCAGTTTCACGCTGAGGCGACACCCTGATAACGGACACTTTCCATGCAATTCATTAGTCGAAAGCAGGTGGAGCAGGTTTTATCGCCCTCAGCGTGCCTGCAACTGAGCCGGGACGCTTTTGCACTGCTCAGCCAGGGTAAAGTGAAACAGACGTTGCGCAGCGTTATTGCCTCTGAACAAGGCAGCCTGATGGGTACGATGCCCGCCTGTATTGAAGAAGGGCCCTATGCTGGGTTTGGCCTCAAAACCGTTAAGGTCGATTTCAGCCGCCACGCGCAGCCTACGTCCCACGAGGGGTGTATTCTGCTCTATGATGCGTCGGAAAAGGGCGACCTTGTTGTTGTTGACGCCGCCTCAGTGACGGAATTACGCACCGCTGCAGCTTCTGCGCTGGCTACGGATATATTGGCACCGCCTGGTGCCACCCGTCTGGCTATACTGGGCACCGGCGTTCAAGCCAGAAAACATGCGCAAATGATGATGGAAATCCGTCCGCTGCAGCATATTTCTGTCTGGGGAAGAAGTGAAGCACGCGCGTCTGTTTTTGCGGAATGGTGTCAACAACAGCTGGGACTGTCCGCCACAGTGGCGATGACGCCAGCTCAGGCGGTGGCAGAGGCGGATATCATCTGTACGGTGACGGCTGCAAAGGTGCCGTTTCTCCATGGCAGAGACCTGCCAGCTCAGTGCCATATCAATGCCGTAGGGGCATCTGCCCCCGGTTTTCAGGAAATCGACAGCGACATCTATGCGACGGTAGCACTCTACGTTGACGACCGCGAGGCGGTCTGGCACGCCTCTACCTGTCTGCTGGAGGCAAAACAGCAAGGATTGATCCCGCAGGAATACTGGGGGACAGAAATAGGAGAACGGCTTACCTCAGATGTACAGCCGACCTCGCTCAGGCTGCAGCGAACCCTGTTTAAGTCCGTGGGCCTTGCAGTGCAGGATCTGGTCTTTGCCCGGGCGGTGGTGGCGCAAACCCCGCTATCCATCCACCCCACTCTTTAATAACCTCTCTGCCCGCATCTCATTTTGACAGGAATACTTATGTTAGGAATGGCTCAAATAATTTCTTATATCGCCGCGCTCGGTTTAGCCGCGGCAATCCCGGGGCCGGGAATGACCGCCCTGGTCGCTCGCAGCGTTAGCGGAGGTGCCCGAACCGGCTTTACGATGCTTGCCGGCCTGATCCTCGGTGATTTGATCTACTTATCTATCGCGGTATTTGGTCTGGCGGTGGTCGCCCATAATTATTCATCCGTATTCACGCTGATCAACTGGGCGGCCTCACTCTATTTGTGCGTGCTGGCATGGCAGTTCTGGCGCTATCAGCCTAAGGCAGTCAGCATTGACCAGAAAGCGACAACGCAGGAGCTGGCATCAGCCTGGCTTTCAGGGCTAACAATCACGCTCGGCAATCCCAAAACCATCGCCTTTTATCTGGCGATACTGCCTCTGGTTATCTCGCTGGATAATGTCTCATTACAGATTTGGGGCGGAATGCTGGTGCCCCTCACCATTTTCGTGCTGCTGAGCGTTGGCGCGGTTTTTATTCTCGCAGCGCTTAAAATTCGCCACCTGCTCACCAGCGCTAAGGCGCAGCAACGCCTTTTTCGCTCGGCTGGCGTGATTATGCTGCTGGCGGCGTTTGGCATGGTGGTGAAGACGCTTTAGCGCTACACCGCCTCCTGCGCCACAATCCGCTCTGTCTGATGCTCATCAAGCCAGGATTTCAGCTCCTCTGATGGAGGCGCGTCGATGAACAGCGCCGCTATCGGCGCAATATTACCGATCGTTACGGCGGCGGAAGCGGTGTATTTAGTGTGGTCGGCAGCCAGAAGAGTATGACGAGCGTACGCCATCATCGTTTTCTGCAATAAGCTTTTCAAACGTTCTGCCCACCCAGTGACGCCTTGTGTGTAAGATTATCAAGCCAGCACGTAAATTCTTGATCGGCAACCGGGAGCATCGGGTCGTAAAAGCGCTTTTTATTACTCGTTTGATCCCTTACGCAGAGCACCACGCCGGTGCGTTCGGGATCGAAGGCGCAAAAGCGCGATCGGGATGACCCCGACACTAAATGCGCAGCTCTTTCATATTGATAAAGCGAGAGCCTCTGATGGTATCGGGCCTGGGCTGTGGCCGATAATGTTGAGGATCTCGCCCTTAGTATACGCAGTTGCTTATCTCCAGATAATGATTTTTACGAGAATACTATTCCCGAAATGAATATAGACAGGCAACCGCTCGCGTCGCCAGACCGATCCCGCGGGCTGTGATACCATGCTGGCTGGATTTTCTTAGTGACTAAGCGCTATGTCGGACACCACTCCAAAACGAAAAAACGACCCTGAAGGGCTGAAAAAACGCATCCTCGCTGGCGCCCTGACCACCTTCGCCGAGTTCGGCATGCAGGGCGCGCGTCTGGAGCAGATCGCCGAAAACGCGCAAACCACCAAGCGTATGGTGGTGTATCACTTCGGCAACAAAGAGAAGCTCTATATTGAGGTGCTGGAGCAGGTCTATCAGGCGATCCGCCAGCATGAAACCGGCCTGAACCTGGCGGCGATGGAGCCGAAACTGGCGATGAGCAAGCTGGTGGAAGCGAGCTTTGACTACCACGTCTCTCATCCCGACTTTATGCGGCTGGTCTGCACCGAAAACCTGCTGCGCGGTCGTTATATCTCGCAGTCGCCGCGCATCAAGGCACTGAACCGCAGCGCCCTTGACGTGCTGGACGATATTCTGGCGCGCGGCCAGCAGCAGGGCGTGTTTATTCGCGAGGTCGAAACCATCGATGTGCACCGCCTGATCAGCAGCATCTGCGTGCATCACGTCTCTAACCGCTATACCTTCAACGCCCTTTTCAGCCCTGATAACAGCGAAGAGGAGAGCGTCAGCCGCAATCGCCAGCTGGCGGTCACGGCGACGCTGCGCTACATCAGTAAAGTGGGTTAAGGGAAGCGACAACGCTGTGATGGGCTACGCTTAACTGATGCCAATTAACCGATCTCAACACAGGAACGCAGTCGTGAGCAGAGACGCCGAACGTTATCCTCTACGCAACACCACCCTCAGCGCCGAAGACGATGCGCTATGGAACTGGGCGCAAAACGCCCGGGTTGGCAGCCGCCAGCAGTTACATCAACCGCGCAGCGAGGCGGAATTACAGCAGCTGCTGCGCGATAGCCACGGCCGCGTGCGCGTGGTGGGCAGCCGCCTGTCGCCGGGCCGCATGCTGAATGTCGCAGAGGATGATCTGCTGGTGGATATCAGCGCCCTTTCCGGCCTGCTGGCGCAGGATGAGCAGAGCGTCACCGTCGGTGCGGGCACCACGCTTAACGATCTCTATATTCAGCTTACCGCGCTGGACCGCATGCTCGCCGCCTCGCCCGGCGTAATTGCGGTACAGAAGCTGGCGGGCGCGATGGCCACCGGCACCCACGGCCAGGGGCTGCATCAAAGCTCGCTGGCGGACGAGGCGCTGCGTATTCGCATGGTGCTGGCTGACGGATCGATCCGCGAGTTTACGCGCGGCGAGCCGGACTTTCCCGCCGCGCAGGTGACACTCGGCGCGCTCGGCATTGTCACCGCCGTTACGCTGCGCACTCAACCCTTCCGCATTTACACCTGCCATAAAAACGCGGTGTCGGCGGATAATCTTGAGCAGGATCTGCTGCGCTGGAACAGCGAATACGCGCTGAGCAAGGCCTGGTGGTTCGTTGACGATAACCTGATGCACGTCTGGAATGCGAACGAAGCGAGCGCGCAGGAAACCGCCGAGTGGCAGGCGAATGGCCGCGAAGTGGTGAAGCACGCCGACCAGGGCGACGACAGCCTGAACAGCACTATCGACCAGACGCTTGAGCAGATGCACCGCGACACGCAAATCCACGGTAAAGGCGGCAAGCAGTTCCGCACCGTGACGCGCTTCCGCGACTTTACCGACGTGACCGGCGACATCTACCAGCTCTTCTGCCGCGGCATTGCGGTGCCGCAGATCAACGTTGAAATTGGCGTTCCTCTTTCCCGCACCCCGGCCGCTATCAGTAAAATCAAACGCTGGTACGCCGCAGAGCGGCCACATATGCACTACCCGATTATCCTGCGCTGCACCGGCGCATCGGAAGCCTGGCTCAGCCCTGCCTACGGCGAGCCGACCTGCTTCTTCGGCTTTGTGGTCTATTACGCCGACGACGGTTCGCTGTCGCAGGATGGCCTGCACTTTCTGACTGAGGTAGAGAAGCTGCTGGCCGAAGAGGGCGGCCGCCCACACTGGGGCAAATATTATGACGCCGGACGCTACGTCTGGCGCGACGTGTATCCGCACTGGGACGACTTCCGCACGCTGTGCCGCGAGCTGGATCCACAGCGCCGCTTCAGCAACGATTATCTGACCGCGCTTTTCGACTGACTTTTACAGGGAGAGAACCATGTTTGCATGGGTTACGCTGCTGACGCAGCCCGATTATCTGGTGGGCGTTAAGGCGCTACACCGTTCGCTGAAGCAGAGCGGCACGCGCTGGCCGCTGGTGGTGATGACTACCAATGCGATTTCGCAGGCGGATTGCGCAGCGCTGCAGGCAGAAGGCTGCGTGGTGCAGCCGGTCGATCCGATCTACCCCAACAGCGCGCTGGAACAGCACTACGCCTCGGCGCAGTTCGGCGAGGTCTGGACCAAACTGCGCGCCTGGCAGCTGACCGACTACGCGCGGGTGGTGTTCCTCGACGCCGATATGCTGGTGCTGCAAAACATGGATGAGCTGTTTACGCTCGATCTTGGTGACAACCTGCTGGCCGCCTGTCACGCCTGCCGCTGCAACCCTAATCAGATCGCCTCCTATCCCGCTAGCTGGCAGCCGGAAAACTGCCACTATACCTGGCAGGATCGCGGCGAGCCTGCGCCTGTTCTGCTGGATAACTACCTCAACGGCGGTTTTCTGGTGCTCACGCCGGATAATGAAGTTTTCGAACAGCTGGCGCAGCGCGTTGCGGCGATTGTAGACCTGAAGGCCTACCCTTTCTCGGAGCAGGATCTGCTGAACGAGGCGTTCCACGGCCGCTGGCTGCCGCTCTCCTATATCTACAACGCGCTGAAAACCCTGCCTTTCCAGCACAGCCGGATGTGGAAAGAGAGCGAGGTGAAGAACCTGCACTTTATTCTGGCGAAGCCGTGGAAGCGCGATTTGCAGCAGCCCGAGAGCGAACGCGACCGCTACTATGCGCTGGATAAGCTGTGGTGGGAGAAAGCCGCAGGATGATCATTTGGGCGCGCGGCTTCACGGGCCGCGCGCTGCGCCGCTAAACCGCCTGCCAGCGCCGCTCGGCGGCGGAGACCGCAATGGCCTCCAGCACCTTCTGCACCTGCAACCCTTCGGCAAAATCGGGCCACAGGCGATCGCCCGCCGCGATGCCGTTAATCAGGTCGCGAATTTCCACCGTTTTCTGATCGTTAAAACCGATGCCATGCCCGGCCGAGACGCAGAAGTTGGCATAATCGGGATGCGCCGGACCGGTCAGGATGGTTTTAAAGCCCTGACGCCCCGCCGGTTCGTCATGCAGATAGAGCTCCAGCTCCGCCATGCGCTCCTGGCTGTAGCGCAGCGTGCCTTTGGTGCCAGTGACGACATAGGTCAGCCCCATTTTACTGCCGCAGGCGATGCGTGAGGTTTCAATTACGCCGTGCGCGCCGTTGCGAAAGCGCAGCAGCGCGCTCGCCTGATCCTCATTCTCTACCGGCAGCTGGCGGCTGGGATCTTTCGCGTCGGGACGCGTTTTGATCACCGTCATCATGTCGCCGCTCACCTCTTCGATGTCGCCGACCAGATAGTGCGCCATATTGACGATATGCGCCGCCAGATCGCCCAGCGCGCCGAGCCCCGCCAGCGCCTTCTGGCAGTGCCAGTCGAGCGGCGTCTCCGGCTTCGCCAGATAATCCTCGTTGTGGGTGCCGTAGAAATGGACCACCTCGCCAATCTCGCCGCGCGCAATAATCTCTTTCGCCAGCTGGCTGGTGGGGTTTTTCATGTAGTTGAAGCCTACCAGGGTTTTCACCCCGGCGGCCTGGGCCGCCTGCACCATCTCTTCGGCGTCGGCCACCGAGAGCGAGAGCGGCTTTTCCGAATAGACATGCTTGCCGTGGCGGATCGCCTCCAGCGCCATCTCTTTATGCAGGAAGTTGGGCGCGCAGATATCCACCACGTCAATCGCCGGATCGCGCACCAGCTCGCGCCAGTCGCCGGTCGAGCGGGCAAAGCCAAAGGCAGCCGCCTGCTTCTCTGCCAGCGCCGGATTGACCTCCGCCAGCATCTCCCGCACGATTTCGCCTTTTAGCGGAAAAACCGTCGGTGCCTGCGCGTAGGCGATAGCGTGGCAGCGTCCGATATAGCCGCTGCCGATCATGCCGATCCTGACTTTGTTCATCGACTGCCCTCTTGTTTCATAAAATGATTTTCACGGAATATACGTTTCGAAACAAACCCAGGCAAACGGCAGAGATGAGAAGTGTGAGCGGCTTTGAAATCTTAATGTTAAGAGAACTGCTGGGTTATTCAGGTAGCGTGACGCACGCGCCGCAACAGGCGTTTTTTTTCATTGCCCATAGCGGAGAAAAATAATTTTCATTTGTCAGGCGTGAGCATGTTAACTGCGCAGCGGCCTCTGGCGTTTATTTCAGCAGTTGAACGTTTTTGTGAAAAAGGGCTTTGACATGGCCGGTGCGGGTCGATAATATGCGCCCCGTTCAAGCGATTCCTCTGTAGTTCAGTCGGTAGAACGGCGGACTGTTAATCCGTATGTCACTGGTTCGAGTCCAGTCAGAGGAGCCATATTAGAAAAGCCTGCTTTTGAAGCAGGCTTTTTGCTTTTCGGCATCATGGCGTTAACTCAAAATAGCATCCAGCCTGGCAAGCACTTCATTTACAACAGCGTCAGGTATGCGTTCCAGCCGCTTGCCGTTCCGGGCTGCCATATCAATGGTTCTGGGCTGGTCACAGCGAATAACGCCAACCGTTTTTGTCCCTGCCCCTTCCAGTGAAACGGTGAAACCTGCCGTGCGAGCAAAGTTTCCGCCGCTGGTAACGGGAACAACAACGGGTAGCCGGGTCAGCTGGTTAAACGATGCCTTCGATACGATAAGCACCGGACGTTTTCCACTTTGCTCGTGGCCGGCAATCGGATCCAGTGAAACCAGCCAGATTTCCCCTCTGTCCATTTACAGGATCTCCTTGCCCACCGCAGGCGCATCAATCCATTCCCGCTCTTCTTCGCTTATTTCAGCGTGCGGATCGCACTGCGCCAGCAGTTCCTCAAGCGAATAACGGGGCCGTTTCTGGGGTTCAATAATCAGGCATCCATTATCAATGGTCATACCTACCTCGCTGTCCGTCGACAGCTCCAGCGTTTTCAGCACGGCGGGAGGAACCGCCAGCATGATGGATCCGCCAACCTTTTTCAGGCGAGTTGTATACATAAAGCACCTCCGAATATTATATTTTAATATAACATCTACGGTGGGCGATGCACAATTATTCATCAGATTCACTGTGATTTCCTTAACGTAATAAAGCGTGAAGAAAGCCTTAATCCATCGGAAGACAGATCCAGCAGTTTTCAAAGGCGACATTGCCGGTAAAACGGCGACCATCCTGTTACATCAAGCGCTTCTTTCAGGCCATGAAGCATTTCGTGCAGGCGGGAGCTTAGTTCGCGGTAAGAAGGCCGATGATAGAAAACTGTTTTTGCGGTTCAAAGGATTATGACGGATCTGATAAACGAAATGCGGCGCAGCTTCCGTATCCAGCCTGCGCCGGAGGGATATCAGCGGTAACGCGAAGGCAAGTTTTTCATGCGCAATGCCCAGCACAGACAAAAACTGGCCTGTCTTATCGAAAAAATTAATAACTAAACTCTTGTTCTATTGATTTAAAAAGCCCGCTAAGGGAAACCTGAGCGGGCTTCTTGCATTTATCGTCCCGACAGCCCGCCTCACTACTCAGCCTGCCGCAGCGTTCTGATGGACGGCACCAGACAGGCCGCCAGCGTCGCCGCCAGCACCGCCGCGGCGCAGCAGAGCAGCACCGTCTGGTTGCCGAAGCGCATCGCCAGCGGCCCGGCGGCCAGCTCGCCCAGCGGGATGGTGATAAAAGATCCCATCGCGTCGTAGGCGTAAACCCGCGCCAGACGGTCGCGCGGAATGTGGGTTTGCAGCGCCTGCGCCCAGATCACGCCAAACTGGCCGAACCCCATTCCGGCGATGCAGAATGCCCCCATCAGCCAGCCGGCCGGTGCGCCGCCTGCCAGCAGCAGCATGGGAAAGGCACAGAGCGCCACCAGCGTCACGCCGGTGAACATCGCGCGGCGCGGACGCCAGCGCAGCGCGATGGCGGAGCCGATAATCAGCCCGACGCTTTGCGCCGCAATCATTACGCCCCAGCGGGCGCGGCCAAAGGCGTCGTCAGCGATAACCGGGCCCAGTACCATCACCATCCCGGTGAAGGCGGCGTTAACCACGGCAAACTGCGCCACCACCGCCCAGACCCAGCTGCGGGCGGTGAATTCTCGCCAGCCGTCGCGCAGATCCTGCCAGAGCGTCGCGGCAGAGGCCGCCGCCTGCGCGCCGGTGCGCACCGCGTAATAGAGCGGCGCGGCCAGCGCGAAGCCCAGCGCATCCACCGCCAGTCCCCAGCCTGCGCCCAGGGTGCTGGTAAGAATGCCGCCCAGCGACGCGCCAATAATGGTGCCGGCATAAACGCCCGACTGAATAAAGGCGTTCGCCTGGCGTAGCCTTTGCGCCGGCACGGTTTGCGGCACCAGCGCCGATGAGGCGGGCAGCGCAACACCTGCGGCCGCCCCGTTGACGGCACTCAGCATCGCCAGAGCGGTTAGCGTCGCGGCCTGCTCGAGCACCAGCCAGGCGACGCAGCTCTGGGAGAGCGCGGCGACAAGCGACGAGAGCAGCAGCACCCGATTGCGCGAGTAGCGATCCGCCAGCACGCCGCCAAACAGCAGAAAGAGGACGTTGAACAGCGAGCGCGCGGCAACCACGACGCCGAGATCGGCGGCGGAACCGCCCATATCGAGCACGGCGAAGGCGAGCGCCACCGGCGCGACGCTGTTGCCCAGCACCGTCAGCGTGCGGGCGAAAAAGAGGTGGCGGAACGGCGCGTAGTGAAAGGCGTGACGCGGGGTGTTACGCTTCACGGCTGCGCTCCCTGCTGCCGAGCCTGATCCTTATGCTGCTGATAGTGCCTCCCTGCCGCTGGCTGCCGTCGATGTCGTGTAGGGCGAAATCATAACCGGAGTGGCGCGCGCTGCCCAGCCCCATCCCGCCCGCGCCGCATGCTTTGTCGCCGCCGAGCGGTTATCCTTACCCTGTTTATGTCAGAGAAATGAGAGCAGTTGATGGCCGCTACACGGGATATTAAAACCGACATACTGGACGCGACGCTGACGGTGATCATCAACGAAGGCGTGCGCGGCACCACCTATCGCCGGGTGGCCGATCAGGCGGGCCTCTCGCCCGGCACCCTCACCTACCACTTTCCGCAAACCGATCTGCTGCTGATGGGCGCCTTCCGCTATATGGTCGATACCATCTCCCAGGCGTTCCGCCAGCGCATGCAGAGCGCCACCGAATGCGCGGACGCCTGCGAAGCGGTGGTGGATTTGATTTGCGGCGATGTCTGGGCCAGCCAGCGTCATCTGATCCTGAGTTTCGAGCTTTACTCGCTGGCGGCGCGAAAAGCGGCGTTTCGCCAGCTGCTGCAGCTGTGGATGGCGCGCAGCCGGGCGTCGCTGCACCTCTGCTTTCCCATGGAGACGGCCTGCGCGCTGGATGCGCTGATTGAGGGTTTAACCATCCATAACCTGCTCAACGACGCGCCGATGAGCCGCGACGCTGTTTTGCGGGCGGTGCGAAAAATAGCGGACCCGATTCGAGAATAATATTTCGTCTCCCCCCTCGCGCCGCGCCGTTTTTGTATTATTCTCTCGTACATCCGTACGACAAACAGGAGTCGTGATGACGCCTCAACAACAGGCTCGCGGCAAGTGGGCCATTTTCGGTCTGATGTTTATTCCCGGCTTTACCTGGGCTTCCTGGGTCAGCCGCACGCCCTTTATGCGCGACAGGCTCGACGCCTCAACTGAACTGATGGGCATGATCCTGTTCGGCTTCTCCTGCGGGTCGATGCTCGGCGTGCTGCTGGCCGGCAAGCTGATCGCCCAGCTCGGTACGCAGCGGGTAATGCGCTACGGCATGGTGATTTTGCTGCTTGGCCTGGTGCTGATGGCGCTCAGCCTGACGATGGCGAGCGCACTGGGCGTCTTCGCCAGCCTGACGCTGCTGGGGGGCGGCACGGCGCTGATGGATGTGGTGATCAACGTCGAGGGCGCCGCGTTCGAACGGGCGCTGGGCCGCTCTGTCATGACCATCATTCACGGCTTTTTCAGCCTGGGCACGCTGGCCGGTGCGCTGGCGGGCCTATTGATGACCGCCGCGGAGTTGAGCACCAGCCTGCACTTTGCCGCCGTGCTGCTGGCGGATGTGCTGATCGCCGCCGTGGCGCTGCGCCATCTGCCCGCGACCAGCGACGGCGAACGCAGCGAACAGGCGCACAGCGGCGGCTTTATCGCGCAGGTTCGCCATGAGCTGCGCGATCGCCAGCTGCTGATCCTCGGCGTGGTGATCCTGGCGATGGCGCTGGCGGAAGGCTCCGCCAACGACTGGCTGCCGCTGCTGATGATCGACGGGCATAACCTGAGCCACACGCAGGGCACGCTGGTGTATGCCGGTTTCACCGCGGGCATGACGCTGGGGCGTTTTCTCGGCGGCTATGTGGTCGATCGCATCGGCCGCGTCTGGATGCTGCGCGTTAGCGCCTTTTCCGCCGCGTTCGGCCTGATGCTGGTGATCTTCTCCGATAATTCATGGCTGGCGGCGGCCGCCGTGCTCTTCTGGGGCATCGGCGCGGCGCTCGGTTTTCCGCTTACGGTCTCTGCGGCAGGCGACGGCCACAACAGCGCGATTCGCGTCACCATCGCGGCGACGCTGGGCTATCTGGCCTTTCTGGTGGGGCCGCCGGGACTTGGCTTTATCGGCGAGCACGCCGGGCTGCGCATGGCGATGCTGCCGGTGCTGGCGCTGGTGGTGATCGCGCTGTTCTGCGCCGGGGCGGCGGGCAGCCGCAGGCAGGAAAAAGCGCAGCAGGCGAGCTGATCAAGGCAAAAAAAACGGCGGCCGAGGCCGCCGTTCTCACGCTTAGCGCCAGCCTAACTCCGGCGCAACATATTTCAGAATCGCTTCAATCACGTGCGCGTTGTAGTCGACGCCGAGCTGGTTCGGCACCGTCAGCAGCAGCGTGTCCGCTTCGGCAATCGCCTCATCCTGCGCCAGTTGCTTAACCAGCGCTTCCGGCTCCGCCGCATAGCTGCGGCCGAAAATGGCGCGCGTTTTCTCGTCGAGGAAGCCGACGGAATCCTGATCCTGGCCGCTGCGGCCGAAGTAGGCACGGTCCATGTCGTTCACCAGCGCAAAAATGCTGCGGCTGACCGACACGCGCGGCTCGCGCTTATGCCCCGCCGCTTTCCAGGCCTCGCGGTAGGCGCGGATCTGCTTCGCCTGCTGGACATGGAACGGCTCGCCCGTTTCGTCATCCTTCAGGGTTGAGCTTTGCAGGTTCATGCCCATTTTTGCCGCCCACTCGGCGGTGGCGTTGGAGCCGGAACCCCACCAGATGCGTTCGCGCAGCCCTTCCGAGTAAGGCTCCAGGCGCAGCAGGCCCGGCGGGTTCGGGAACATCGGCTGCGGATTCGGTTTGGCGAAACCTTCGCCGCGCAGCACCTCTAAAAAGGCTTCTGTATGGCGACGGCCCATATCGGCGTCGGTTTCGCCCTCCTGCGGCGCATAGCCGAAGTAGCGATAGCCTTCCACCACCTGCTCCGGCGAGCCGCGGCTAATGCCGAGCTGCAAACGGCCGTTGGCGATCAGGTCCGCCGCACCAGCATCCTCCGCCATATAGAGCGGGTTTTCGTAGCGCATATCGATCACGCCGGTGCCGATTTCGATTTTGCGGGTGCGCGCGCCCACCGCCGCCAGCAGCGGGAACGGTGAGCTGAGCTGACGGGCAAAGTGGTGCACGCGGAAGTAGGCGCCGTCCGCGCCCAGCTCTTCAGCGGCGACCGCCAGATCGATGGACTGCAGCAGCACGTCCTGCGCGGAGCGGGTGGCGGACTGTGAAGAGGGTGTCCAGTGACCGAAGGATAAGAAGCCAATGTTTTTCATCATTCTGTTCCTTTCGCGGGCAGGTTTTGCCCCTGCGTGAGAGATAAGATTCGATGGGCAAAGGTTACGTCAGCCGCCTCCACACTGATAGCCAATAGTTTTCAACCGCATCATCAAGTTTTTCGACATAAGTCAGTCAATCAGGATCTTTCTCTTTTTGTCCGCCTTCGCGCATGTTGTGCTGAATTTGGTCACCTGCGGCAGGTTGCTATGACAAGAGGCTCATCCGACTATCTTCACGCGCAGCAGCGCGCGCAAATCCGGCAGTGGAAACAAAGCTGGCTGTGGCGCAGCGAGCTGCCCACCTGGCTGCTGATGGCGACGATCTACAGCGGCTGGTTCGCCACGCTGGCGTACTGGCAAATACTGGGCCTGTGGCCCGCCACGGCTGTGCTGATCCTGTTTACCAGCTGGTACCTGTCGCTGCAGCATGAGCTGATCCACGGCCATCCGACGCGCTTTCCACGCCTGAACCAGCTGTTTGGCACGCTGCCGCTGGCGGTCTGGTACCCATATGGGGTTTACCGCGATTCGCACCTGGCGCACCACCGCAACCACAGCCTGACCGATCCCGACGACGATCCCGAAACCTGGTATCTGTCACCGGCGCGCTGGGCACGGCTGCGGCCCTGGCAGCGCCGGGCGATTCATCTGCGCAATACCTTTCCCGGTCGCCTGCTGCTGGGGCCGCTGCTGGATATTTACGCGGCGCTTCAGGCGCTGCTGCTGGCGATCTGCCGTGTTGACGGGCGCGCAATCGCCATGTGGGCGATCCATCTGGCGCTGCTGGCAGGTCTGTTTCTTTGGATGGCGCGCCTGGGCTTCTCGCCGCTCTGGTTTACGCTGGCGGTAAGCTACCCCGCGCTGATGCTGACCAAAGTGCGCTCTTTCTATGAGCACCGCGCCGCTGCCGATCCGCTGGCGCGCTCGGTCAATAACGAGGCGGGCTGGGCGTGGCGGCTGCTGTTTCTTAATCTCAACTATCACGCGGTGCATCACGACCTGCCCGGCCTGCCGTGGTATGGTCTGCGCAGGGTCTATCTGCTGTGGCGCGACGATTATCACCAGCGCAACCGCGGCTTTCGCGCGGCAGGCTACGGCGAATGGATCAGGGATTACACCACTACGCCCGTTAACGTTAACGCCCATCCGGGCTGGCAACAGGATCTCTCGCATGAAACGGCTTTCGCTACCGATGTACGACATCCATCGTCCGCACACCCAGGCGCTGACCGCCAGGCTGGCACAGCCGTTACGGGCGGATGTTGAATGGCCGGAAGATCTGCTGGCGCACTGGCGCGCCGACGATCTGGTGCTGAGCCAGACCTGCGGCTATCCGCTGATGACGCAGCTGCCAGACGTGCAGCTGGTTGGCGCATTTGAACTCAGCGCACCGGGCTGTCGCGGCGCGCGCTACCGCAGCTGGCTGGTGGCGCGCGAAGAAGATGAAAACAGCGCGCTGGTGGATTTTCGCGGCCGCCGTGCGGTGGCCAACAGCGTCGATTCCCACTCCGGCTATAACGCGCTGCGCTACCTGATTGCGCCGCTGGCGCAGCAGGGCCGCTTTTTTAGCGCGACCCGTTTCAGCGGCAGCCACCGCCAGTCGCTGGCGCATTTGCGCGCCGGGAAAGCGGATATTGCGGCGATTGACTGTTTGACATGGGCGCTGCTGCGGCGACACGCCGCACACGAGCTGGCGGGGCTGGCGATCGTCGGCGAAACGCCGCTCTGTCCCGCTCCGCCGCTGATTACGTCCGCGCAGACGGATGAGGAGACGCTGGCGAGGCTGCGCCATGTCCTGACGCAGTTTGTCGAGAAGAAGGCGACGCGCGCCAGTTTTATTACCGGTTTTACCGTGCCGGATCGCGCCGCGTATCAGGAGATAATGCGCTGGGAGGAGCAGGCCGCCGCGCTCGGCGTGACGGCCCTGTAGCTTAGTGACGCGCGGCGACCACCGCGTCCGCCACCTGACGCGGCGCCTGCGCGTAGTGGGCGAACTCCATACTGTAGGTGGCGCGCCCCTGCGTCAGCGAGCGCAGCGCCGTGGAGTAGCCGAACATCTCCGCCAGCGGCACTTCGGCGCGGATAATACGGCCGCCAAAGTGCTCATCCATGCCCTGCACCTGACCGCGCCGCGACGAGAGATCGCCCATAATACCGCCCGCATACGCTTCCGGCGTTTCGACCTCTACCTTCATCACCGGCTCCAGCAGCACCGGATCGGCCAGCTTCGCGGCGGCGCGGAAGCCAAGAATAGCCGCCATGCGGAACGCCATCTCCGAGGAGTCGACGTCGTGGTAGGAGCCGAAGGTCAGCGTCGCCTTCAGATCCACAATCGGGTAGCCAGCCACCACGCCGGTATTGAGCGCCTCGCGGATGCCCTTCTCCACCGACGGAATATATTCGCGCGGCACCACGCCGCCTTTGGTGGCGTCTTCGAACACAAAGCCGCCGCCCGGCGCCAGCGGTTCCAGCGTCAGCACCACGTGGCCATACTGCCCTTTACCGCCGGACTGGCGCACAAATTTGCCCTCGACGTCGCGTACCGCCTTGCGAAGCGTTTCGCGGTAGGTCACCTGCGGACGGCCGATATTCGCCTCGACGCCGAACTCGCGCTTCAGGCGGTCAACGATAATCTCCAGATGCAGCTCGCCCATGCCGGAGATAATCGCCTGTCCGGACTCTTCGTCGGTGTGCAGCCGGAACGAGGGATCTTCCGCCGCCAGCCGCTGCAGGGCCAGGCTCATCTTCTCCTGATCGCCTTTGGTTTTCGGCTCGATCGACAGCGAGATGACCGGCTCCGGGAACTCCATGCGCTCCAGCGTAATAATGGCGTTGGGATCGCACAGCGTTTCGCCGGTGGTGACCTCTTTCAGCCCGACGCAGGCGGCGATATCCCCGGCGCGGATCTCCTCAATTTCATGGCGCGCGTTGGCGTGCATCTGCACGATGCGGCCGATGCGCTCTTTTTTGCCCTTGACCGCGTTCCAGACGCTGTCCCCCTTGCGCAGCACGCCGGAGTAGACGCGCACAAAGGTGAGCTGGCCGACGAAGGGATCGCTCATCAGCTTGAACGCCAGCGCCGAGAAAGGCTCGTCATCGCCCGGATGCCGCTCTGCCTCGTTGCCGTTTTCATCCACGCCTTTGATGGCCGGAATATCGGCCGGCGACGGCATCAGCTCGACCACCGCATCCAGCATGCGCTGCACCCCTTTGTTCTTGAAGGCGCTGCCGCACAGCATCGGCTGGATTTCGTTGCGCAGCGTGCGCTGGCGCAGGCCGGCGATAATCTGGTCATGCGCCAGATCGCCGCTCTCCAGCCAGGCCTCCATCAGCTCATCGCTCGCTTCGGCCGCCGCCGAGACCATTTTTTCGCGCCAGGCGTTCGCCTCGTCGAGCAGCGCGTCAGGGATCGGCGCGTAGCGGAAGGTCATGCCCTGCGACGCCTCGTCCCAGTAAATCGCCTGCATTTTCAGCAGATCGACCACGCCGCTGAAGTGCTCCTCCGCGCCGATGGGGATGACGATTGGCACCGGACTGGCGCTGAGGCGATCTTTCATCATCTGCACCACGCGGAAGAAATCCGCGCCCTGGCGATCCATTTTGTTGACGAACGCCAGCCGCGGCACGTGATATTTATTCGCCTGGCGCCATACCGTTTCCGACTGCGGCTGCACGCCGCCGACGGCGTCATAAACCATGACCGCGCCGTCCAGCACGCGCATCGACCGCTCGACTTCAATGGTGAAGTCGACGTGGCCGGGCGTGTCGATAATATTGATGCGGTGCGGCGCGAAGCTGCCGTCCATGCCGGGCCAGAAGCAGCTGACCGCCGCCGAGGTAATGGTAATGCCGCGCTCCTGCTCCTGCGCCATCCAGTCGGTCGTTGCGGCGCCATCGTGCACTTCACCCAGCTTGTGGCTCATTCCGGTGTAAAACAGGATGCGCTCGGTCGTGGTGGTTTTACCGGCATCGATATGCGCGGAGATGCCGATGTTGCGGTAACGCTCAACGGGAAGAGTTCGGGGCATGATGCGTCCTTAGTCGATTGACCTGTGGCGCGGCGCGCAGGATTGCGCGCCGTCGGAAATCAGCTTACGCCTGAAGTACGACTGAATACGAACAGTTTGAGCTATAATTGCGCAATTCATCGATCGTAGAACAGGAAGACCATGCTGGAAAATCATCCGCAGCCGCACGAGATCAAACTGGAGAACGTGCTGTTTGCGCTCGGCAATCCGATTCGCCTCGCCGTTCTTCAGACGCTGGCGCAGCACGGCGAACAGAGCTGCAACGCGCTGCGCGGCGAGATCGCCAAATCGACCATGACGCATCACTGGCGCGTGCTGCGCGACAGCGGCGTGATCTGGCAGCGGCCCGTCGGGCGGGAAAATCTGATTTCGCTGCGCCGCGACTGCCTGGATCAGCGCTTTCCCGGCCTGCTCCCCGCCCTGCTGGCGGCGATAGCGCGGCGCTGAGCCACGCGACGCTGGCAACCGCTGCCGTCAGGTTTTAAGGTAGGAGCCTCAACGGCTAAGGAAAAATCAATCATGCGTATTCTTATCGTAGGCGCCGGGGCGACCGGCGGATATTTTGGCGCGCGCCTGGCGCAGGCGGGACGCGACGTCACCTTTCTGGTACGCGAGCGTCGCTTCAAACAGCTCAGTGAAAACGGCCTGGTGCTGCGCATGCCGCAGGGCGTGGAGAAGCTGCAGCCGCAGCTGGCGCAGGCGGGATCGCTGCACGGTCCCTGGGACCTGATTATCCTGACGGTGAAAAGTTTTGGCCTGGCCCAGGCGATAGAGGACATCGCGCCCGCCGTGGGCGAACAGACGCTGATTATGCCGATCCTCAACGGCATGCGTCATTTCGATACGCTGCGCGATCGCTTCGGCGATAAGGTGATCGGCGGGCTGGTAAAAATCAACGCCACGCTGGGCGAACAGGGCGAAGTGGTGCGGATGACGCCGCTGCATCAGATCTATTACGGCGCGCTGGATGGCCATAACGACGCGCGGCTACAGCGCGTAGACGAGGCGCTGCGCGCAGCCAGCGTCGACACCATTTTCAGCGACAATATTATCGGCGAGCTCTGGGAGAAGTGGCTGCTGCTGAGCACGCTCGGCGCAGTCTGCTGTCTGGCGCGCGGCGATACACAGCAGGCGCTCACCGCCGAGGGCGGCGAAGCGCTGCTGCGCACCATCTTCAGCGAGGTGCTGGCGACCATTACCGCCGACGGCTACCAGCCGCGCCCGGCGGTAACAGCGAAAATCCTCGCGCTGCTGAGCAATCCCGCGACGCCGATGACCTCCTCGATGTATCGCGATTTGAGCCAGGGCTTCGATATCGAAGCGGAACAGGTGATCGGCGATCTGGTGAAACGTGCGGCGCGCAACGGCGTCAGCGTGCCGCTGCTCAACGCGGTGAACGTCAATTTGCAGGTCTATCTAAAGAGCCGTTAACTCGCGCCAGCGGCCCCAGTCCCTGCGGCGGCGTGCCAGTGATGCACGCCATGCCGGAATTGAGCGTCACAGCCGGGTTAAACTGCATCGCTCCTCCGTTCGGGTTGCGCGCAGAGGCGCCTGCGCGACGAAAAATTTGCTACACTGGCCGCCTCTGTCCTGTGGAGAAATCAATGACTTCCCGCGCTATCACTCTTGATGACGTCGCCCGCCTTGCCGGCGTCTCCTACCAGACCGTTTCCCGCGTGCTTAACCATTCGCCGCAGGTCTCCCCGCGCACGCGGGCGAAAGTGGAAGCGGCCATGCAGCAGCTCAACTATGTGCCAAACCGCGTGGCGCAGCAGCTGGCAGGCAAAGCGACGCGCACGCTCGGGCTCGCCACCAGCGATCTGGCGCTGATGGCCCCGGCGCAGATCGCCTCGGCGATCCAGCAGCGCGCCAGCCGCGACGGCTACCATCTGGTGATTGCCATGCGCAGCCACAACAGCGCCGCCGAAACCGTCAATGAACTGCTGGCGCAGCGCGTCGATGCGCTGATGATTAACCTGCCGCTGGCCGCTGCGGAAGCGGAGCAGATCCAGACGCTGTGCGGCGACAAGCCGGTGATTTTTATGGATGTCGAACCCCAGGCGCAGGTGGCGCAGTGTCAGTACTCCAACGCGCGCGGCGCGCGGGCCGCCGTCGAGCACCTGGTCGCGCTGGGGCATCGTCAGATTGGCCTGCTAAACGGTCCGGCGCAGGCAATTTCGGCGCAGCTGCGCGAAGCGGCGTGGCGCGAGGCGCTGGCGTCACACCACCTGACGCCCTTCTGCACGCTGCGAGGCGACTGGAGCGCCCAGTCTGGCTACCAGGCGATGCTGCAACAGCTGCCCGATCGCCTGCCGCAGGCGCTGCTGGTGGCGAACGATCAGATGGCGCTTGGCGCGATGCGCGCGCTGCATCAGCACGGGGTGGCGATTCCGGGCGAGATATCGGTGGTCGGCTATGACGATACCGCCGAAAGCGCCTGGTATCAGCCGCCGCTCACCACAGTGCGTCAGGATCTGCAGGCGCTGGGGGAGCAGTGTGTCGAGACGCTGCTGGCGCATCTGCAGGATACGCCGCCGCCCTCCCGACCGCTGGAGCCGACGCTGGTACTGCGCGCCACCACCGCCGCGCCGGGCGGCGACGGACCCGGTGCCGAGGCGCTGGCGCAGCAGCTGCAGCGCATCGCGCGCCAGCTGCTGCAGCGCTGAGGGTGGAGTAAAAGCGTCTATTCTTTTCACACTGTTTGTCAGGGAGATAAACATGCTGACTGTTCTTAGAATTGGCCCTTACCGCTTCTATTTCTACAGCCATGAACCCAACGAACCCGCGCACATCCACGTTGATAAGGAGGGTGCAACGGCTAAAATATGGTTGCATGACTTGAGCATGGCGCGCAGTGTGGGTTTTGCTTCGCATGAGCTACGTGAACTTCAGCGCCTGGTGAAAGAGAACCAGAATCATCTTCAGGAGGCCTGGGATGCTTACTTTACAAAGTGAGAATGATATACGCGTCATGAAGGTCCATATTGACGATGACCGTCTGACTGTGGACCTGATGGACGGGCGCACTATCTCCGTGCCAGTTGCGTGGTACCCGCGTCTGGCTGCCGGCACGCCTGAACAGCGTCAAAAATGGGAATTGTGTGGCGCAGGCTACGGCATTCACTGGCCCGATCTTGATGAAGACCTGAGTACAGAAGGTCTGCTGCGTGGTGCAAAGGGGATATTATCAGGACAATGACGCTGATTTTCTCTGTATCCGTACCGTTATTCGTGACGAAATGCATATAAAAAAAAACCGCAGACTTAAAAGCTGCGGTTTTTTTACGCTATGAAGATGAATTTGTCTTCTGTACGGCCAGTTACTGCGCTTTCGGCTCGCCCATCGATTTCAGTTTTTTCGACAGGTCGCGACGCTCTTTCGACAGATCGGCGTTTTTGATGATGTATTCATCAACGCGATCTTCGTAGTCGGAACGCATCGAGGCGATGATTTCCTGAATCGCCTCAATGCTCATGCCCGGTTTAATATATTCGCTCAGGTTATCCAGCAGCAGAACGCGCTTCTGGTTATCACGGATTTTCTTTTCGTTATCAGTGATTTCACGCTGCAGTTTGTTTTTACGACGGAACATACGCACAAACTCCAGTACGTCCTGAAATGATTGCTTGGCATTTTCCATGGTGGCACCTTTTTTTGGGCCTGCTTACGCAGGGGGTAGAGTCATAACCTTCAGCTTAGCGGTTCGCCAGCCGGGGCGACAATTGTCGCCGCTAAAATCGGACTGGCGCTTATCTTAGCGCAAAGAATGCGGCTTTCACATTAAGTCATTGTCCCTGGTGATTATTTGCGCAGCGCGAGGCGGATCAAATCGGTCATGCGCTCCAGCTGCTTCGCCAGTTCCAGGCTCAGCCAGACATAGCCATAAATAGGCGTCTCTTCCAGCCCCTCGCTGCCCGCATCGGCGATCAGCTGCTTGAGCTCGCGGGTGATTTCCGTCAGCTCGTGGCTGTTGGCCACCACCTCATCAATCTCGCCGCGCAGCGCCAGCGCCGACAGCGCCTGCAGCGTCTTTTCGGTCATCTGCTGGGTGCGCCGCAGCGTCGGCGCGTTGAGCAGGATAAGGTGCGTTTCGCGCGAGGCCCACCAGGCTTCGATCTGCATCTCCACCGTGTTCACCATATTACGGTTAATGGTCTGAATCGCCTCGAATACCGATTTGGGAATGCGCGTCTCTTTACTCGCCGGTACCAGCAGCGCGCGCATTTTCACGACGCTGGTCAGTAGCTTGCCCAGCGGCTTTTTCAGGCGCGGTTTCTCTATCAGGTTGGGGGAAAACCCGGCGTGATAAATTTTGGCAATTTCCGCCAGCGAGTCCGACAGCTGTATGCGCCAGTGGGTATAGGCGCGCTGCGCCCAGATGGCGCTGAACAGCAGCGCCAGCAGCGAGCCGAGGATTACGTCGCCGCCGCGCCACAGCGCCACGGTGAAATCGCCCGCTGGCGCGCCGACCACCACGCTGAGAGTAATACCGATCAGCAGCGCCATATAGGGGTGCTTGCCTAACGTCAGGTAGCCGCACACCATCATCACGATGCCGCACCAGGCCAGCATCACCGGCAGCGACACCATCTCCAGCTTAAGGGCGATCAGGCCCGAGATCGATCCGGCGAAGGTGCCGCAGATACGCTGAATGGCGCGCGGAAAAACGTTGCCCCAGGTAGAGATCGGCCCCATCACCACCACCAGCGTGATCAGCGGCCAGGTGCCTTCGGGAATACCGGTAAGCCGCACCAGCAAAAAGGTGAGTAAAAAGGCGATGGCGATACGTATGCCATGCACGCTGCGGTAGTGGCGATAGAACCAGAACTCGATATTCGATATGGGCTTATCTGGGCGCAAGTTGGCTTTCCGGTTAAGGATCATAAAGTGCGTTATTTTATCCCATGACGTTGCTAAGGCTTAATGCCGCTTCTACATTTCAATACAGTTTTGACACCTTCTTACAATTATCAACACCGGCTTTACAATCAACTAAAACCATAAAAACAACCCTATAACCCTATCTCTTTTTTGCGTTTATTTGATAACACGACTGAAGGAAGCGACATGAAGAAAAGAGCCAAAACGTTGCCGGGCGTCACGCGGCGGCAGGTGTTGACCTGGTCTACGCTAGGCGTAGCCGCCACCGTTACCCGCGCGGCCGACGCCGTCTCCCTGAAAGGCTCGCCTGGCTGGACGCCCTTCTCCGATAACCCACCTGAAACCTTCGCCCCGCCCGGCTGGCTCTTTTTCACTCAGGAAGAGGCGGAAACCATTGAAGCCATCGTCGATCGCCTGATCCCCGCCGACGAGCTGAGCGTGGGCGGTAAAGAGGCGGGCTGCGCGCAGTTTATCGATCGTCAGCTGCACGGTTTTTACGGCACGTTCGAGCGCCTTTATATGGAAGGCCCGTTCCAGAAAGGCACCGCCGAGCAGGGGGATCAGTCGCCGCTGGTGCCGCAGCAGCGCTACCGCCAGGGCCTGGCCGCACTCGACCGCTACGTTCAGCAGACCTCCCAGAAACGTTTTAAGGAACTGACGCCGCCGCAGCAGGACGCGCTGCTGGCCGCAATGGAAGCGGGCAAAGTACACTTCGAGGGCTTCGATGCGCAGTCGCTGTTTATTGAGGTGCTGAACAATACCATGGAGGGCTTTTTCGCCGATCCTATCTACGGCGGCAATCGCGATATGGCGTCGTGGAAAATGCTGGGCTTTCCCGGCGCGCGCTACGACTATCGGCCCTATATCGAGCGGCACAACGAAGATCTGCATCTCGAACCCATCAGCATTGCACAGTGGAAAGGCAGGGATAAGCCATGAAAAAATTACCTAAAACGGATGTCGTCGTCATTGGCCTTGGCTGGGCGGGTTCGATTATTGCCAATGAGCTGGCCGACGAAGGGCTGGAGGTGATCGGCATTGAGCGCGGTCCGTGGCGCGATACCGCGCGCGATTTTAATATCGGCACCGTGACCGACGAACTGCGCTATGTGATGCGCGAAGAGCTGATGCTGCGCACGCGACAGAATACCTGCACCATGCGCAATAACCCGTCGCAGACCGCGCTGCCGATGCGGACCTGGGGATCCTTTCATCCCGGCAACGGCACCGGCGGCGCGGGCAACCACTGGGCGGGCATTACCTTTCGCTTTCAGCCGCACGAATTTCAGCTGAAGAGCTACCTCACCGAGCGCTACGGCGCCGACGCGATGCCCGGCGAGCTCACGCTGCAGGACTGGGGCACCACCTGGGAAGAGATGGAGCCGCACTATATGCAGTTCGAACGCGTGGCGGGCACCTCCGGCTATGCGGGTAACCTCAACGGCGAGAAGCGCGCCGGCGGCAACCCGTTCGAAGGCCCGCGCAGCGGCGACTATCCCACGCCGCCGCTGCGTCAGCCCTATGGCCCGACGCTCTTCGCGCAGGCGGCGAAAGAGATGGGCTATCAGCCCTTCCCGGTGCCCTCTTCGCTGGTTTCTGAGGCCTATACCAATCCCTACGGCGTCACCATGGGCCCCTGCACCTTTTGCGGCTTCTGCACTAACTACGGCTGCGCCAACTACTCCAAAGCCAGCGCCATCACCACCGTGCTGCCCGCGCTGATGCGCAAAGAGAACTTTACCGCCTGTACCAACTGCGAAGTGCTGGAGGTGCTGACCGACTCCAGCGGCAAAAAGGCGACCGGCGTCACCTATGTCGACTCCTCCGGCGATACCTGGGAACAGCCCGCCGATCTGGTGATTGTCGCCGCCTTTACCTTTGAGAACGTGCGCCTGATGCTGCTGTCGCAAATCGGCGAAGCCTACGATCCGGTCACTAACAAGGGCACCACCGGTCGCAACTACGCCTACCAGACCGCCAACAACGTGACGCTGTTTTTCGATGATAAAAACTTCAATCCCTTTATCGGCGCGGGCGCGGTCGGCATGGGCATCGATGAGTTCAACAACGATAACTTCGACCACAGCGGCCTCGGCTTCTTCGGCGGCGGCAGTATCCGCGTGACGCCGATCGGCTCTGCGCCTATCGGCTATCGGCCGCTGCCGCCCGGCACGCCGAAGTGGGGCTCGAAATGGAAACGCGCGCTGAAAGATAACTACCTCAGCACCATGTCGATCGGCTGCGAGGCGAGCAGCTACACCACGCGCACCAACTACCTTTCGCTCGATCCCAACTATAAAGATCCGCACGGCCGTCCGTTGCTGCGCATTACCTTCGACTTTTCGCAGAACGATCTGAAGATGGCGCAGTACTGCACCGGCAAGGTGGCGGAGATCGCCAAATCGATGAACCCGCGCGAAATGATCGTTAAGCCGATGACCGGCCACTGGAGCAGCGTGCCCTATCAGTCTTCTCACGTCGTTGGCGGCTTTGTGATGGGCGCTGACCCGAGCACCAGCTCGGTCAACAAGCATCTGCAGGTCTGGGACGTGCCGAACCTGTTTGTGGTGGGTGCCTCTGCTTTTCCGCAGAATCCCGGCTATAACCCGACCGGCACCGTGGGCGCGCTGGCGTTTAAGGCCGCGCACGCCATTCGCACCTGGTATCTGAAACGCCCGGGGGAGATGATTACCGCATGAAAACGCTGAATGCACTCTCCGCTGCGCTGCTGCTGGCCGCGAGCGTTACTGCCCAGGCGCAGCCGGAGTATGACCAGTATGCGCGCGGCAGCTACCTCGCCACCCTCGGCGACTGCACCGCCTGCCATACCACCGACGCGAAGCAGCCCTATGCGGGCGGCGTCAAGATTAATACCCCGTTTGGCGTGCTGGCTGGCGCCAATATCACGCCGGATCGCGAAACCGGCATTGGCGACTGGAGCTATGACGACTTCCGCCGCGCCATGACGGAGGGCATCGGTCATAATGGCAAGCGGCTCTACGGCGCGATGCCGTTTACCGCCTATACGAAGATGTCCGAGCGGGACCTGCAGGATCTCTGGGCATGGATGCAGACGCTGCAGCCGATCCATCATGAAGTCGAGACCAACCAGCTGCCCTTCCCCTTCAATATCCGCACCAGCCTGATTGCGTGGAACTGGCTTAACTTCGATAAGGGCACGTTTATACCCGACGCGAAAAAGTCGGCGGAGTGGAATCGCGGCGCCTATCTGGTGCAGGGGCTCGGCCACTGCGGCACCTGTCACACCTCGAAGAACTTTCTCGGCGGCGACAAAGGCGATCGCTTTCTTAGTGGGAGCGAAGTTGAGGGCTGGTACGCGCCCAATCTCGGCGCAGACGCCCATACCGGGCTGGGCAAGTGGACGCAGGAGGATATCGTCAGCTATCTGCGCACCGGCGTGAACCGCTACGCCATCGCTTCCGGTCCGATGGCCGACGCGGTGCGCCACTCGACCCAGTACTGGCGCGATGAGGATCTGCGCGCGGTGGCGACCTTCCTGAAAGAGGGCAACACGCATGATGAAGAGGTGCCGCAGCCGCTGGCCGCCAGCGACGAGCGCATGAAGCTCGGCGCGCAGATTTATGAGGCGAAATGCTCCGCCTGTCACAGCCCTGGCGGACGCGGCGAGAAAAATATTTTCCCGCAGCTGGCTGCCAATCCGCTGATTAACCAGCCGAATGCCACCTCGCTGATCCGCGTCGTCAGCGCGGGCAGCCGCGGCGTCGATACCGATGCGCGGCCGACCGCGCCCGCTATGCCCGCCTTTGCGGGGGTGCTGGATGACGAGCAGATTGCGGCCGTGCTGACCTATGTGCGCAACAGCTGGGGCAACGCCGCCGCGCCGGTGTCAGCCAGCGACGTTAAGGATGTGAAGGACGATCTGAAGTAACGATTAAAGGCGGCACGGAGGCCGCCTACGCTGTCAGAATTTCTTCTTCAGGTAGTCCTGAAGACGCGTGAAGATGCCCGCTTTTTCTACCGCGGAGAGCGTGACCAGCGGATAGCTCGCCAGCTGTTTGTCCTTATCGATCACCTGAATCTCGCCGATGGTTTCGTTGGCCTTCAGCGGTGCCTCAAGCTCCTTACGATTGATCACATATTTGGCCTTCACGTTCTGGATCTCGCTGCGCGGCAGCGACAGGTAGACGTCGCTGGCGGTGCCGACAGGGACGCTGTGCGGCGCGCCGTACCAGACGTTTTCGGTGCCGATTTTCTTGCCCGCGTGAAACAGCTGCACGGTATCGAAGGTGTTCTGGCCCCAGACCAGCAGCTTGCGCGCCTGCTCTTCACGCCCTTTCGCGCTTTTGCCGCCCATCACGACCGCGATCAAGCGGTGCTGGCCGACCACGTTAGAGACGATGATATTGAAGCCCGCCGTTTCGGTATGGCCGGTTTTCAGGCCGTCGACGTGCAGATTGTTGTCCCACAGCAGCCCGTTGCGGTTGTTCTGCGTGATGCCGTTCCAGGTGAGGGTTTTCTCGCTATACATGGCGTAGAAATCGGGTTCGCCGTTGATAATGGCGCGCGACAGCTTCGCCATGTCCCGTGCTGAGGAGAACTGGCCCGGGGCATCGAGGCCGTGCACGGTTTCAAAGTGCGTATTGGTCAGGCCCAGCTTCTGTACGTACTGATTCATCATATTGACGAAGCTCTGCTGACTGCCCGCCACGTAGTCGGCCAGCGCCACGCAGGCGTCGTTGCCGGAGTCGATGATGACGCCGCGGCTGAGGTCGCGCACGGTGATCTTGTCGCCAGGCTTAATAAACATCAGCGAAGATCCTTTGAACACCGGGTTGCCCGCCGCCCAGGCGTCTTTACCGACCGTCACCACGTCGTCGCGGGTGATTTTTTTCGCGTCAATGGCGCGATCGACCACGTAGCCGGTCATCAGCTTGGTGAGGCTGGCGGGGTTGCGGCGCTCGTCCGGATTGCCGGCGGTCAGCACCTGTCCGGTGGTGGCGTCCATCAATACCCAGGAGGCGGCGTCAATCGACGGTGGCGTCAGGGGAAATGGCATATCGTCGGCCTGGGCCAGCGAAGCCAAAAAGAGAGTTCCAGTTACAGTGATCAACAGACGCCTTTTCAACACTTCATCCTCAAGGTTACGGGGAAAACAGCGGCTCGTTTTACGGCAAAAGGCATAAACAGGTTTGATTAAATTGAAAAAAAGTGTGACCAGCCTGCCTGCTGCGCAGGCGTGGTTGTGACCTGCGACGCAAGCGACTATGCTGTGCGTTGTTTTCTCAGTACAGGATATGCTCGTGCCCGCCTCTGAACGCACTTTTCTGTTTCACGATTATGAAACCTTCGGTAAAAGCCCGTCGCTGGATCGTCCGGCGCAGTTTGCCGCGCTGCGCACCGACAGCGATTTTAACCCTGTCGGCGAGCCGCAGATTTTCTACTGCCGCCCCGCAGACGACTATCTGCCGCAGCCGGAAGCGGTAATGATTACCGGCATTACGCCGCAGGTGGCGCGCGCGCGCGGCGTATCGGAGGCGGAGTTCGCCGCCCGCATCTATGCGCTCTTTACCGAAGAGCAGACCTGCGTGGTGGGCTACAACAATGTGCGCTTCGATGACGAAGTCACGCGCAATATCTTCTACCGCAACTTCTTCGATCCCTACGGCTGGAGCTGGCAAAACGGCAACTCGCGCTGGGATCTGCTCGATGTGATGCGCGCCTGCTACGCGCTGCGCCCCGACGGTATCGTCTGGCCGGAAAATGAGGACGGCTTTCCCAGCTTTAAGCTGGAGCACCTCACCAAAGCCAACGGCGTGGCGCATGAGAACGCGCACGACGCCATGTCCGACGTCCACGCCACCCTGGCGATGGCGAAGCTGGTGAAAGAGAAACAGCCGAAGCTGTTTGAGTTCCTGTTTACGCATCGCAATAAAAATAAGCTGATGACGCTGATCGACATCCCGCAGATGAAGCCGCTGGTGCATGTCTCCGGCATGTTCGGCGCGGCACGCGGCAATACCAGCTGGGTCGTGCCGCTGGCGTGGCATCCGGACAACCGCAACGCGCTGATCGTCGCCGATCTGGCAGGCGATATGACGCCGCTGCTGGAGCTGGACGCGGATGCGCTGCGCGAGCGGCTCTACACGCGTAAAAGCGATCTGGCCGACGACGAAGCGTCGGTGCCGATTAAGCTGGTGCATATCAACAAGTGCCCGGTGCTGGCGCCGGCCAACACGCTGCGCCCGGAAGATGCGGCGCGTCTGGGAATCGACCGTGAGGCCTGCCTGGCGAATCTGGCGCTGCTGCGTCAGCATGCCGACGTGCGTGAGAAAGTGGTCACCCTGTTCGCCGAGGCGGAACCCTTTAGCGCGCCGGACGATGTCGACGCGCAGCTCTATGACGGCTTCTTTAGCGACGCCGATCGCGCAGGCATGAATATTTTGCGTCAGACCGCGCCCGCCAACCTGCCAGCGATGGACCTCGCCTTCCAGGATGCACGCGTGGCGAAGCTGCTGTTCCGCTACCGCGCGCGCAACTTCCCCGGCACGCTGGATGACGCCGAGCAGCAGCGCTGGCTGCAGCACCGCCGCGAAGCCTTAAACGCCGAGCGCGTGCAGGCATTTTTGCTGGAGCTGGAGTCGCTGGCGAGCCTGCATGAAGGGGATGCAGAGAAGATGGCGCAGCTCAAAGCGCTTTATCTCTACGCGCAGGAACTGGTCTCATAAAGATATAACGATGCGCTGGTGCGCACTCTTCTCCTTTTCTCCTCCACCCTCCGGGGGAGAAATGTCATATGCCGGTTACACCAGCGCCCACACCAGCCAGGTCAGCGCAAAGCCGCTCAGCCCCATGATGGTGGTCAGCACCGTCCAGGTTTTCAGGCCGTCGCCGACCGACAGCCCCAGATAGCGCGTGACCACCCAGAAGCCCGCATCATTAACGTGCGACAGCCCCAGACCGCCGAAGCACGCCGCCAGCGTCACCAGCACCCGCTCCATATCGCTGGTGCCGCTTACCGCGGAGGTAAGCAGTCCGCTGGTGGTCAGGATCGCCACCGTGGCCGATCCCTGCGAGGCGCGCAGCGCCAGCGACAGAATAAAGGCGGCGGGCACCAGCGGCAGATGCAGCGTCTCCAGCGTCAGCGCCAGCGCCTTGCCGACGCCCGACTCCACCAGTACTTTGCCGAAGGCGCCGCCTGCGCCCGCCACCAGGATCACGCTCGCCGATCCCGGAATGGCGCGGCCGGTCAAATCTTCCAGCTTGTCCTTGCTCCAGCCGCGACGCACGCCCAGCAGCCAGGCGGCCAGCGCCAGCGCAATCAGCAGCGCGATGGGCGGCGTGCCGATCACCGTCATCACTTTACCTGGCAGGCTGTCGGCCGCCAGCAGCGAGTGGGAGAGCGTGCCGAGCACAATCAGGAGGATCGGCACCACAATCAGCCCGGCGATGGTGAGCGCGCCCGGCGGCGCCGGCTCGTTCTTCTTCTCCGCGCCTTTCGGCTTCGCCATTTGCAGCTGTTCCAGCACCTCTACCGACAGATGGTACTGGCGGCGATTCATCGCTTTCGCGACGTAGTAGCCGATAATGCCCACCGGCACCGAAATCGCCAGGCCGATCATCATCAGCCAGCCCATGTCGGTATGCAGAATGCCTGCCGCCGCCGCCGCACCCGGATGGGTCGGCAGCGCCACGTGCACGGTGAGCATCACGCCCGCCATCGGCAGACCGAACTTCAGCGGCGAGACGCGCGCCACCTTGGTAAAGCCGTAAATCAGCGGAATAACGATAATAAAGCCGACCTCGAAAAACACCGGTATGCCGAGAATAAAGGCCGCCATGGTTAGCGCCGCGACGGTGCGCCGGATGCCCAGGCTTTTGCTGAAGCGCTGAGCCAGCGACTCCGCTCCGCCCGAGGCCTCAATCACCGCGCCGAGCATCGCCCCCAGCACGATGATAATGGCGATATGGCCGAGCAGGCCGCCCATGCCGCTCATAATGGTTTCCATAATCTTTTCAGCCGGAATGCCCGTCGCGATGGCGACCAGCAGGCTGACGATCAGCAGGGCAACAAAGGGATGGACTTTGGCCTTAATGACCAGCAGCAGCAGGATAACAATGCTGGCGGTGGCAATGGCTAACAGCAGTGCGGTGGACATGGTAAACCTCAGATAGGGTTATCTTTATATGAATAATGAGTAGGGTAATGTCTGGCCCAGGTGCAGCATTAAAACCGGCGTCGCCACGCCGGGGTGTTCAGTGCCTCTTCAGGATTTTTTCGCCCAGGGCGCGAACCATCCGAGGCCGTCCAGCGTGCTACCGCGCGGAATATATTCGCAGCCGATCCAGCCCGCATAGCCCACCTCGTCCAGCAGGTTAAACAGCCAGGGATAGTTGATTTCGCCCTCATCCGGCTCGTGACGATCCGGCGCGGAGGCGATCTGGATATGGCGATAGCGGCCGAGGTTCTCGCGGATCAGGTGGCTGAGATTGCCGTCCACCAGCTGCGCGTGGAACAGGTCGAGCTGGGTAAAGACATTGGGGCGATCGATGCGCGCCGCCATCTCCAGCGTCTGATACTGGCTGGCATAGAGATAGCCCGGCTTAGTGACCGGATTGAGCGCTTCCAGCAGCAGGTTGATGCCGTGCGGCGCAAAGCGCTCCGAGGCATAGTGCATATTGCGCACAAAGGTGTCGGCGTAGGCCGCGCGATCGGCGCCCGGCGGCACCGTGGCGGCCATGATGTGCACCTGCGGCACCGCAAGCGCCAGCGCATACTCCAGCGCACGGTCGATATCGGCGCGCGCCTCCGCCTCTCGGCCGGGAATGGCCGACACGCCCCACTCGCCCGCCGCGACGTTGCCCGGCGCGGTGTTGAACAGCACCAGCTTCAGGCTGTTCTCGTCCAGCAGCTGCCTGAGCTGCGCCGCCGGATAGTCGTAGGGAAAGAGAAACTCCACCGCCTCAAAGCCCGCCTGCGCCGCGGCGGCGAAGCGTTCGGTAAAGGGCACTTCGTTAAACTGCGTTGAGAGGTTTGCGGCAAACTTCGGCATTATCGGCTCCTTAATTCCGCCACTTCGCTGTCGCTGAGATAGCGGATAGCGCGGTCGCCCAGGGTAAACATCAGTCGGGCGGTCTCTTCCAGCTCTTCGGTATTGTCGGCGGCTTCGCGCAGCGATTTGCCGACCACGACCGGGCCGTGGTTCGCCAGCAAGAAGGCGCGATACTGGCCTGCCAGCCGCGACAGATCTTCCGCCAGGCGTTCATCCCCGGGCTTGTAGTACGGCACCACCGGCACGTCGCCGACGCGCATCACCACGTAAGGGGTGAACGGACGAATGCAGTTCTGCGCGTCCAGCCCTTCAAGGCAGGAGAGCGCAGTCAGGTAGTGGCTATGCAGGTGTACCACCGCCTTGCAGTCGGGATCTTTCATATAGAGCGCGCGGTGAAAGGCGATCTCTTTTGACGGCTTATCGCCGGAGAGCCACTCGCCGGCCAGCGTCACCTTCGACAGGCGATCGGCCTCCAGCTCACCGAGGCAGGAGCCGGTCGGCGTGGCCAGCAGATTGCCGTCTTGCAGCAGCAGGGAAAGATTGCCGGCGGAGCCGGTGGCGTAGCCGCGGGCGAAAAAAGAGGCGCCCAGCTTCACTATCTCTTCGCGGGCCTGTTGTTCAGTCATGGGCAAACTCCGTTTGCGCGCGGCGGAAAAACGCTTCGTCGCCGAAATTGCCGGATTTCAGCGCCAGCGACAGCGGTTGATAAATATCCCGCACCCAGGGCACGCCCGGTGAAATCGTCGGGCCGATATGGAACCCGGTGACGCCAAGGCTCTGCGCCACCACGCCAGAGGTTTCGCCGCCCGCGACGATAAAGCGCTGCCAGCCGCGCGCGCTGAGTTCGCGCGTCACGGCGGCGAACAGCTGCTCGACCGCCTCGCTGCTGCGCTGCGCGCCATACTGCTGCTGGATTTTTTGCAGCTGCTGCGCATCGGCGGTGGCGTAGAGCAGCGGCGCCAGCGGCTGGTCGCTGTGCGCTACCACCCAGTCGCACAGCGCCTGAGCGTAGGCCTCGGCGTTCTCCAGACAGCGCGTCACCTCGACCTCATGGGAAGGAGCCAGCTGACGATAGGCGCTGACCTGCCGGTTGGTCATCTGCGAGCAGGAACCGGAGATCACCACGGCACGCCCGCCCTGCGGACGGCCTGCGTTTTCCGCATCGGCGCCCGCACTGCCGCCCTCGGCCCACTGGCGCGCCAGCCCGATTGCCAGGCCAGAGCCGCCGGTCACCAGGCGCATATCACGTAGCGCTTCGCCCTGCGTCAGCAGATGCTGTTCGTTGAGCGCGTCCAGCACCACGTAGTTAACGCCCTGCGCCTTTAATGCGTTCAGCTGCTCACGTACCGCCTGCGCGCCCCGATCCAGCAGCGGCGCGGCAATTAACCCCGCTTTACCGGATGACTGGCGCGCCATCAGGCGCAGCAGGTTGCTGTCGGTCATCGGCGTCACCGGATGATGGCGCATACCGGAGTCGCTCAGCAGCTGCTCGCCGACGAACAGATGGCCCAGATAGACGGTGCGTCCGTTGACCGGCAGCGCCGGCGAGATCGCCGTCTGGGTTTCGCCCAGCGCCGCCAGCAGCGCATCGGTGACCGGGCCGATATTGCCCTGTTCGGTGCTGTCAAAGGTGGAGCAGTATTTGAAGTAGAAGCGATCGCAGCCCTGCGCCTGCAGCCAGCGCAGCGCAGCGAGCGACTGCTCCACCGCCTGCCCTGCCGGACAGGATCGCGACTTCAGGCTGATCACAATCGCCTGCGCGGTCAGCGCGTCATGCTGTTGCGGCACGCCGTTGAACTGGATCGTAGAGAGGCCGTTCTGCACCAGAAAGCTGGCGATATCGGTGGCGCCGGTAAAGTCGTCGGCGATAATGCCTACACGCGTCATGCTCACCTCTTTGCCTGCGGCAGTTCGATACCGCTGAAAATCTTGATCACCGCGCTGTCGTCTTCACGGCCATGGCCGGCGTTGCTGGCTTCGGTAAACATATTGAGCGCCGTGGAGGCGAGCGGCAGCGGGAAGCGCAGCGATTTGGCGGTATCCGCCACCAGCGTCAGATCCTTAACGAAAATATCGACGGCCGATTTCGGGCTGTAGTCGCCGTCCACGACGTGACGCATGCGGTTCTCAAACATCCAGGAGTTGCCCGCCGCGTTGGTTACCACGTCATACATGGTATCGAGCGGAATGCCGGCGCGCGCCGCCAGCGCCATCGCTTCCGCGCCGACGGCGATATGCACGCCCGCCAGCAGCTGGTGAATGATTTTAACCGTCGAACCGAGGCCGATTTCGCTGCCGACGCGGTATACCTTAGCCGCCACCGCATCCAGCACCGGCTGCAGGCGCTCGAACGCCGCGTCGCTGCCGGACGCCATCACCGTCATCTCGCCGGTTGCCGCCTTCGCCGCGCCGCCGGAGACCGGTGCGTCGAGCATCAGCAGCTGATGCTGCGCCAGCTGCTCTTCAATCTGCTGCGCGTCCTGCGCGGAGATAGTCGACGAGACCATCACCACGGTGCCCGGCTTCAGCTTCGCCGCCAGCCCGCTGTCGCCGAACAGGATGCCCTTTACCTGCGCGGCGTTTACCACCAGCAGCAGCACCGCTTCCAGCTGGTCAGCAAAGCCGTCGGCGGAGGATTGCGCATCGCGTGCGCCCGCCTGGCGCAGCATCTCCAGCGCGGCGGGATTGAGATCGACGCCCCAGGTATTCAGCCCGGCGCGAATGCAGGAGGTCGCCGCGCCCATCCCCATTGACCCTAACCCGATAACACAGACGTTTGAGAGTGGCACTGTCGGCCTCCGTTGTTAATTTAAGTGATTATTTGTTTGATGTTGTTAATTCTGGCAGGATTGTGGGGGGATAAACGTGTCTTGTGTCACATATTTTCACTTAGCGGACTGATTAAGAACATTTCTTCACAGTCAACACATCATTCTGAAATGTAAGAGCATTATTAAATATACAGCCAGGCATGGCGGCAATTTTTTCCATTCAGCCGATCTGGCAAATGCTTTACACTGTGAAAAATTGATAAGCAAGGAGTGCAGGAATGATACCGATTGAACGTCATCAGCAGATCCTGACGCTGGTCGCCGAGCGCGGCGTGGTCAGCATTGCCGAACTGACAGAACGGCTCGGCGTGTCGCATATGACGATCCGGCGGGACGTGCAGAAGCTGGAGGAGCAAGGCGCGGTGCTGTCGGTCTCGGGCGGCGTGCGTTCGGCCGACCGGCTGGCGGCGGAGCCGTCGCATCAGACGAAGACGACGCTCTATAACGCCGAGAAGAACGCCATAGGCCGCTACGCCGCCCAGCATATTCCGCGCAACAGCTGTATCTATCTGGATGCGGGCACCACCACGCTGGCGCTGGCGCGCGAGCTGCTGGAGCGCGACGATCTGCTGGTGGTGACCAATGATTTTATGGTGACCAACCTGCTGATGGAGGCGAGCGGCTGTCGGGTGATTCACACCGGCGGCACGGTGTGTCGCGATAACCGCTCCTGCGTAGGCGAAAGCGCGGCGCGCAGCCTGCGCCATCTGGCGATCGATATCGCCTTTATTTCCGCCTCCTGCTGGGGTCCGCGCGGCCTGTTTACCCCCGACGAAGACAAGGTCATGGTGAAGCAGACGGTGAGCGAGGTAAGCAGTAAGCGCGTGCTGCTGAGCGACAGCTCGAAGTACAACAAAATCGCCACTTTCCTGGCGCTGCCGCTGGCGCGTTTCGACAGCATCGTGACCGATACGCAGCTCAGCGCCGCCGCGCGCAGCGCGCTGAGCGAAGGCAGCTGGGAGCTGGTGCTGGCGGAGTAAATGCGAATACGCGCATAAAAAAAGGGTGAGGCCTGCGCCTCACCCTTTTTCACCGCAGGCGAATTACACTTCTTCGCTGTACTGCGGCACCGGATTACGGAAGCTGCGGGTAACAAACGCGAGATAGACAATGCCCACGGCGGCCCAAATCAGGCCCAGCACCATCGAGCTCTCTTCCAGGTTAATCCACAGCGCGCCCACCGTCAGCGCACCGAGCACCGGCAGCACCAGATAGTTGATATGGTCGCGCAGCGTGCGGTTACGCTTCTCGCGGATCCAGAACTGCGCGATCACCGACAGATTCACAAAAGTAAACGCCACCAGCGCGCCGAAGTTCACCAGCGCCGTTGCGGTCACCAGGTCAAAACGGATCGCCATCAGCGCTACCACGCCAACCAGCAGCACGTTCAGCGACGGCGTGCGCCATTTCGGATGGATATAGCCGAAGAAACGCTCCGGGAAAACGCCATCGCGGCCCATCACGTACATCAGACGCGACACGCCCGCGTGCGCTGCCATACCTGACGCCAGTACGGTCACCACCGAGAAGATCAGGATGCCGAACTGCAGCACGTGGCCCGCCACGTAGAGCATGATTTCCGGCTGCGACGAATCGGGATCCTTAAAGCGCGAGATATCCGGGAAGTAGAGCTGCAGGAAGTAGGAGGCCACGATAAAGATCAGGCCGCCGATCAGCGCCGTCAGGAAAATCGCGCGCGGAATGGTGCGCTCCGCGTCTTTGGTCTCTTCCGACAGCGAGCTGATGCCGTCAAAGCCCAGGAACGAGAAACAGAGGATAGTCGCGCCGGTAATCATCGGCACCACATGGGCGTCAGCGGACCAGAACGGCTGCGAGCTGGTGAGCGTGCCCGCGCCTTCGCCGTGCGCCACGCCGTAAATCACCATGCCGGTAATACCGATCATCACCACAACCTGCAGCACCACAATGACGCTGTTGAAGTTGGCCACCGTTTTAATGCCGCGCAGGTTAGACATTGTCATAAATGTCACCAGCAGCACCACAAAGATCCATGACGGGATACCCGGCACCAGCGCTTCGAAATAGTTTTTCGCCAGCAGAATATTGATCATCGGCATGAACAGGTAGTCCAGCAGGGATGACCAGCCGACCATAAAGCCGACGTGCGGACTGATCGCCTTCTGAGCGTAGGTATAAGCGGAGCCCGCAGATGGGAAGCGGCGTACCAGCTTACCGTAGCTTACGGCGGTAAACAGAATCGCAATCAGCGCGAAGGCGTAGGCGGTGGCGACGTGACCGCTGGTCAGACCCGACACGATACCGAAGGTATCAAACAGGGTCATCGGCTGCATGTAGGCCAGGCCAATCATGACGACCGGAAGCAGGGTCAGAGATTTTTTCAGGTGGGCACGCTGTGGTGCTGAGGTATCAAGCGACATGTTTCAGACCTCCCTGGGCGGATTGCATCACGGGAGCGAGGAAGGCGGCGTTATGAGCCTGCACGGCGCCGTAGTCATCACGGAAGCGAGAGCCAGCGCGGGCTGGCTGAATGAATAACATCCCCATCTTTGTTTCCTCAGTTCGTACGCTTGCGCGTTTTTTAACGTGTATCTATCCGGGCGTGCCCGGCCTCATGCAAATCGGTTAAGTACATGCAAAAAAAATAACCGAGGCTCTTAAAAGCATCGGTTATATTCGGAATTTTGCAGGCCGCGTATTCTGCCCTAAAGTGATGCAAAAACACAAGACCCGCTGATAAGTATAGCGACTTTTTTCTCAGGCGTTTTTCAGCATCCAGTCAATCTCCGTGGCGGTGACCAGCCGCTCAAACTGCATCATCTCGTGGCGCTTGCAGCTGTGCCACACCGCACCGAAACGTTCGCCCAGCAGTTTTTGCAGCGGAAAGCTGCTTTCAAACTCAAACAGCGCTTCGCTCTGGCGCACCGGCAGCGGGATGCCCTCCGCCTCGTGACCGTTGCCCTGCACCGGCTGCGGCAACGGCAGCGCGGTGTCCAGACCGTGCAGAATACCCGCCAGAATCGCCGACATCACCAGATAGGGGTTGGCGTCCGCGCCTGCGACCCGATACTCGACGCGGTGGTTTTCCACATCGCCACAGGGGATACGCAGCGCCACGGTGCGGTTGTTATGGCCCCAGGAGGCGCGCAGCGGCACGTAGGCGTCCGGCACGAAGCGGCGATAGGCGTTGACGTTGGGGGCGAGCAGCGCCATCGAGGCGGGCATCAGGTCGAGCATGCCCGCCAGTGCGCGCTTCAGCAGCGGCGAGTCGCTGCCGTCATCAGTGGCGAAGGCGTTATGATCGGCGGCGTCCAGCATGCTGATATGCACGTGCATGCCGCTGCCCGCGTACTCTTCATAGGGTTTGGCCATAAAGGTGGCGGTCATGCCGTGGTTCTCCGCCACCTGCCGGATTAGCCTTTTTAGCTGTACCGCATGGTCGCAGGCGCTCAGCACGTCGCGGGTGTGGTGCAGGTTAATCTCAAACTGGCCGGGCGACGCTTCCGCCAGCGCGCCGTCGGCGGGAATGTTCTGCTGGCGCGCCAGCGCGTCGATATCGCGCAGCACCGCGCCGAAGTGATCGAGATTATCCACCGAGTAGACCTGGCTCTGCATATTGCGTTCGCTGCTGCCTGGTGCGCACGGCGGCTGAATATAGCCCTCGGCGTCGCGGGCCTTGTCGACCAGATAGAACTCCAGCTCTACCGCTACCACCGGAAAAAGTCCTTGGTTGCGTAGCTGCTGCCACAGCCGGTTCAGGACATTACGGGGTTCAACGTCAAAGGGAGTGCCATCTTGGTTGCACATGGTCAACAGCAGTTGGGCGATGTGCGCAGGATCGGAAGCGGAGGGAACTAAAGTGCCGGGAACCGGCATGCAGAGGTTGTCTGGTTCGCCGAGAGATTGCCCGAGGCCAGCTTCTTCGACGGTGTTGCCGAGGATATCCATAGCGAAAACCGAGGCGGGGAAATAACACCCTTTTTCCAGCTTCGCCAGCGCGGTTACTGGAATACGTTTGCCGCGAAAGACGCCGTTTAAATCATTTAATAAAATATCGACATACTGCGTTTCAGGGTGGCGTTCCAGCCAGTTTTTCACTTCAAGCTGGAACGCGCTGGTTCGTCTCTCTTCACTGTGACGCGTGAAGTCTTCTACTTCCACGAGGTTCGTCATATCCCACCCGCCTTCTACCGTTGATTGGTTTGCGCAATGCTCAAAATAACAGCCACTCCTCTAACATAGCGCCAACACAAAAAGTGTGCAAATGTAACAAATCTGTTTGAGAAACAAACAGCGCATTGCTAGATTGAAAAAATATTGCACGTTTTTACCCGCTGCGGGCCCGATCGGTGAATTTTTTGAACAGCGAGTCGAGGAGTGAAATGGGCATTATTTTTAACAACCCTTTGATCGGCGTAGCGATGTGCCAGATTGATCATGATGGCCATCTCACCCAGTCGGTGCATAACAAATATCTGTCGGCGATAGCCCAGGCGGGCGGCGTGCCGCTTGCCCTGCCCCAGCAGCTCTGCGCGACGCCGCATCTGCTGGAGCAGGCGCTGGAGAGGCTCGACGGCGTGATGCTCACCGGCAGCACCAGCAATGTCGAACCCTGGCACTACGGCGAGGCGGGCAGCGAGCCGCATGCCGATCCCGGCCGCGACCGGCTCGCCTTCGCTATTATTACCTGGGCCACCAGCCGCAGGATGCCGCTGTTCGGCATCTGCCGCGGCATGCAGGAGCTGGTGGTCGCCAACGGCGGCGCGCTGTGGCGCGATCTCGACGCACGCAAAACCGGGCTGGCACATCATCCCGCGCCGACGCTGCCGCTAAATGAGCAGTACGCCCTGGCGCACGACATCTTTCCCGAAGCGGACGGCCTGCTCGCCTCTCTGCTGGGCAGCGACGCGATGCGGGCGGTGAATTCGCTGCATCATCAGGGCATCCGCGAAACAGGCCCGCAGTTGCGCATCGAGGCGCGCGCGCCGGACGGCCTGATCGAAGCGGTCAGCTTGCGCCACCATCCCTTCGCCCTGGCGGTGCAGTGGCATCCCGAATGGCAGCCGGAACAAAACGACGCCTCCCGCGCCCTTTTCGCGGGGTTTATCCACGCCGCACAGCACTATCACGAGGAAAAATCACCATGAACGATGCCGCTCTGGCGCCTGGACGACGCTTATCGCAAATCCGGCAAGAGTTGGGATTGTCTCAGCGCCGCGCCGCTGAACTGTCAGGTTTAACCCATAGCGCCATCAGCACCATTGAGCAGGACAAGGTGAGTCCGGCAGTCAGCACGCTGCAAAAGCTGTTGAAGGTGTACGGGCTGTCGCTGTCGGAGTTCTTCTCCGAACCCAAACACCATGACGCGCCGAAGGTGATCGTCAGGCCAGCCGATCTGGTGGAGATCGGCAGCCAGGGGGTGTCGCTGAAGCTGGTGGACAACGGGCAGGCGAAGCGCTCGCTCGGCATGCTGCTTGAGACCTATCAGCCCGGCGCCAGCACCGGGGAAAAGCTGCGCCATCCGGGCGAAGAGACCGGGACACTGCTGGAGGGAGAGATCACCCTGGTGGTCAACGGACAAAGCTACCACCTTAACGCGGGCGAAAGTTATGTGATCGATACCGGGCTGCCGCACAGCTTCACCAATCTCTCGGCGCAGCCCTGCCGTATCGTCAGCGCCCATACGCCCGCTAATTTCTGAGCAGTTCGCAGGCAGGAGGTTGAGATGAAACATGTTGAAAGCTACTACGCGGCGACCGCCAACGACCATGCGCCCTGGCCGACGCTGCAGGAGAGCATCCAGTGCGACGTCTGCGTGATCGGCGCGGGCTTTACCGGCCTCTCCGCCGCGCTCTACCTCACCGAGGCGGGCTATGACGTGGTGGTGCTGGAGGCGGCGCGCGTCGGCTTCGGCGCCAGCGGCCGCAACGGCGGTCAGGTGGTTAACTCCTACAGCCGCGACGTGGACGTCATCGAACAGCGCTACGGCAAAGAGAGCGCGCGCATGCTCGGCAGCATGATGTTCGAGGGCGCGGAGATCATTCGCGACCGCATTGACCGTTACGCCATCGCCTGCGACTACCGGCCCGGCAATATCTTCGCCGCCCTTAACCCGCGCCAGATGAATCACCTGCGCCGCCAGCAGCAACTGTGGGAAAAGTATGGCAATCACCATCTGGAGCTGCTCGACGAGCGCGGCATCCGGCGCGAAATCGCCACCGAGCGCTACGTCGGCGGCCTGCTGGATCGGCGCGGCGGCCATCTGCATCCGCTCAACCTGGCGCTGGGTGAAGCGGAGGCGATCCGCCGTCACGGCGGGCGCATCTATGAAGGCTCCGCCGCGACGGCGCTGACCTACGGCACGCCCAATCGGGTGAAAACAGAGCACGGCGAGGTAAGCGCCACCTTCGTGCTTTTTGCCGGCAATGCCTATCTGCCCTCGCAGCTGGAGCCGCGCCTGACGCGCAACAGCATGGCGTGCGGATCGCAGATCCTCGCCAGCGAACCGCTGAGCCGCGATCGCGCGCTGGCGCTGCTGCCCAATAATCACTGCGTCGAAGACTGTAACTACCTGCTCGACTACTTCCGCCTGACGGCGGATAACCGGCTGCTCTACGGCGGCGGCGTGGTCTATGGCGCGCGCGAGCCCGGCGACATTGAAGCGCTGATCCGCCCCAAACTGCTGCGCACCTTTCCGCAGCTGCGCGATCTCTCCTTCAGCTACCGCTGGAGCGGCAACTTCCTGCTGACGCTGTCACGGCTGCCGCAGTTCGGACGGCTGGAGAACAACGTCTACTTTATGCAGGGCGACAGCGGCCACGGCGTCACCTGCACGCACCTTGCCGGCAAGCTGATTTGCGAAGCGCTGCGCGGCGATGCGGAACGCTTCGACGCCTTTGCGAAGCTGCCGCACCTGCCTTTCCCCGGCGGGCGGCGCTTTAAGGTGCCGCTGACCGCGATGGGCGCCGCCTGGTATGCGCTGCGCGACCGGCTTGGCGTCTGAGCCACCCTATTCCAGCGGCATTTTTGTCGGGTCGTCGTAGCTGTACTCGAACCCCAGCTCGTTGCAGATGCGCGAGCCGTCAATCAGCTTGCCGGTGTCGCCGGACGCTGAGGGCAAAAAGGTGGGCGGCGTCAGGCCCAGCTGGCGCGAGACCGCGGGGTAAAAGGTCGCACGCGACGGATGTTTTGACGCGCAGAGGTTATAGACGCGCCCGCCTTTCGGCGTCTGCAGCAGCAGAGTAATGGCGCTGACCACATCATCCAGATGCACCAGATTGACGCCGTGCGCGCCGTTCTCCAGCCCGGTTTTTCCCGCCAGAAAGCGGCCGGGATGGCGACTCGGCCCCACCAGCCCCGCCAGCCGCAGAATGTCGACCTGCGTACCGGGCAGATCGTGCAGCCAGCTCTCCAGCGCGGTCAGGGTTTTGCCCGCTACCGTTTCCGGCTGAAGAACGCTGTTCTCTTTCATTACGCCGCTGCCGCCGCCGTAGACCGAGGTGGAGCTGGTAAAGATAATGCGCGGCACCTGCTGCGCCAGCGCGCTGTCCACCACGTTCTGCACCGCCTGCATATAGCTTTCGCCGCCTTCCGCCGTGCGGCTGGCGGGCAGGGTGACCACCAGCGCGTCGACCGCCAGCAGCCGGGCGAGATCCTCGGCGTCGCACTCGATTTCCGGCGTCAGCCGCAACTGCACCGCGTCGATGCCGCAGCGGCGCGCCGCCTCGACGCCGTCCAGCGTGGTTTTACTGCCGGTGACCTGCCAGCCGCGTGCCGTGAGCGCCAGCCCCAGCGGCATGCCCAGCCATCCCAGACCGATAATTGCGACCTTCTTCATATTGACTCCTGCGCGTGACTCACTGCCGTCCATCTTAGTGCGCCACGCTGTCGTATCGCAAAGGTTAAAAAAGGGTTGCGCATCGCCGCTATCTTCGCTAGGTTAATCAACACGCAAATGAATACGCATTCAGCAACGGAATAGATTATGACACGCGTTCAGTTCAACCATCATCATCACCATCACCCTGACTAGTCTTTCAGGCGATGTGTGCTGGGAGACATTCAGATCTTCCAGTGGTGCGAACGCAAAGAGAACCCCCGGAAGATCGCCTTCCGGGGGTTTTTTTATGGGCTGGCGCAATACCTTTTCAGACAGGAATGAAACAGAGGACAGGACCGATGTTAGATAACAAGCGAATTCGCATAGCTATGCAGAAATCTGGCCGTTTAAGCGATGACTCACGCGAGCTGCTGGCGCGCTGCGGCATTAAAATTAACCTGCAGCAGCAGCGTCTGATCGCCTTCGCAGAGAATATGCCGATCGATATCCTGCGCGTGCGCGATGACGATATTCCCGGTCTGGTCATGGATGGCGTGGTGGATCTCGGCATTATCGGCGAGAACGTGCTGGAAGAGGAGCTGCTGACGCGCCGCGCACAGGGCGAAGATCCGCGCTACTTCACCCTGCGCCGTCTGGACTTCGGCGGCTGCCGCCTGTCGCTGGCGATGCCGGTGGACGAAGAGTACAGCGGCCCGCAGTGCCTGAATAACGCCCGCATCGCCACCTCCTATCCTCACCTGCTGAAGCAGTACCTCGATAAAAAAGGCCTTAACTTTAAACCCTGTATGCTGAACGGCTCGGTGGAAGTCGCGCCGCGCGCTGGCCTGGCCGACGCGATTTGCGACCTGGTGTCGACCGGCGCCACGCTGGAGGCTAACGGCCTGCGCGAAGTGGAAGTGATCTACCGTTCGAAAGCGGTGCTGATCCAGCGCGACGGCGAGATGGCAGCGGAGAAGCAGGAGCTGATCGACAAGCTGATGACCCGCATCCAGGGCGTGATCAAAGCGCGCGAATCGAAATACATCATGATGCACGCGCCGAGCGACCGTCTGGAAGAGGTGATCCAGCTGCTGCCCGGCGCCGAGCGTCCGACCGTGCTGCCGCTGGCGGGCGACCAGAGCCGCGTGGCGATGCACATGGTCAGCAGCGAAACCCTGTTCTGGGAAACCATGGAAAAACTGAAAGCGCTGGGCGCCAGCTCGATTCTGGTGCTGCCAATTGAAAAGATGATGGAGTAAGCCATGGCCTTTATGACACCCGTCGAATGGCAGCAGTGCAGCGAGGCGCAGCGTCAGGCGCTGCTGCAGCGCCCGGCCATCGCCGCCTCCGACGCCATCAGCGCCACGGTGCGCGAGGTGCTGGATGAGGTTAAAAGTAACGGCGACGCGGCGCTGCGCGCCTTTAGCGCGCGCTTCGACAAGGCGCAGGTAGCGGCGCTGCGCGTCACGCCCGCCGAGATTGCCGCCGCCGGCGCGCGACTCAGCGACGACCTGAAGCAGGCGATGGCCGTGGCGGTCGCCAATATCGAAACCTTCCACAACGCGCAGCAGCTGGCGACGGTGGATGTCGAGACCCAGCCAGGCGTGCGCTGCCAGCAGATCACCCGGCCGGTGCGCTCGGTCGGCCTCTATATTCCGGGCGGCTCCGCCCCGCTCTTCTCGACCGTGCTGATGCTGGCGACTCCGGCGCGCATCGCCGGCTGCGGCCGCGTGGCGCTCTGCTCGCCGCCGCCCATCGCCGACGAGATCCTCTATGCGGCACAGCTGTGCGGCGTCGAAGAGGTGTTTCAGGTCGGCGGCGCGCAGGCGATTGCCGCCCTCGCCTTCGGCACCGAGAGCGTGCCGAAAGTCGATAAGATCTTCGGGCCGGGCAACGCATACGTCACCGAGGCGAAACGCCAGGTGAGCCAGCGTCTCGACGGCGCGGCGATCGATATGCCCGCCGGTCCGTCGGAAGTGCTGGTGATCGCCGACGAAGGGGCAACGCCCGCCTTTGTCGCCTCCGATCTGCTGTCGCAGGCGGAACACGGCCCCGATTCGCAGGTGATCCTGCTGACTCCGTCGCTGACGCTGGCGCAGCAGGTGGCTGAGGCGGTTGAGGCGCAGCTGCAGGCGCTGCCGCGCGCCGCGACCGCGCGCCAGGCGCTGGCGAGCAGCCGCCTGATCGTGGCGGGCGACCTGGAGGAGTGCGTGGCGATCTCCAACCAGTACGGCCCGGAGCACCTGATTATTCAGACGCGCCAGCCGCGCGATCTGGTGGACGCCATCACCAGCGCCGGGTCAGTGTTTCTCGGCGACTGGTCGCCGGAGTCGGCGGGCGATTACGCCTCCGGCACCAACCATGTGCTGCCGACCTACGGCTACACCGCCACCAGCTCCAGCCTCGGCCTGGCTGATTTTCAGAAGCGCATGACGGTGCAGGAGCTGACGCCGCAGGGCTTCCTCAACCTCGCCGCCACCATTGAGACCCTGGCCGCCGCCGAACAGCTGGAGGCGCATAAAAACGCCGTTACCCTGCGCGTCGCCGCGCTGAAAGAGGAGCAGGCATGAGCCGCAATATTGAAGAGCTGGCGCGCGACAACGTGCGCGCCCTGACGCCCTACCAGTCCGCGCGCCGCCTCGGCGGCAACGGCGACGTCTGGCTCAACGCCAACGAATTTCCGCTGCCGGTGCCCTTTGAGCTGTCGCAGCAGACGCTGAACCGCTACCCGGAGTGTCAGCCGAAGATCGTGATTGAGCGCTACGCCGCCTACGCCGGACTGCAGCCAGAGCAGGTGCTGGTGAGCCGCGGCGCCGACGAGGGCATTGAGCTGGTGATGCGCGCCTTCTGCGAGCCGGGCAAAGACGCCATTTTGTTCTGCCCGCCGACCTACGGTATGTACAGCGTCAGCGCGGAAACCATCGGCATTGAGTACCGCACCGTACCGGCGCTCGAGAACTGGCAGCTCAACCTGCCGGCTATCGCCGAACAGCTCGACGGCGTGAAAGTGGTCTATATGTGCAGCCCCAACAACCCGACCGGCAACTTGATCGATCAGGAGGATATCCGCGCGCTGCTCGAGATGACCGCCGGAAAAGCGCTGGTGGTGGCCGATGAAGCCTATATTGAATTCTGTCCGCAGGCGACGCTGAGCGGCTGGCTGAAAGATTATCCACACCTGGTGATCCTGCGCACGCTGTCGAAGGCGTTTGCGCTCGCCGGGCTGCGCTGCGGCTTTACGCTGGCAAATAAGCCAGTTATCGATCTGCTGATGAAGGTGATTGCGCCCTATCCGCTGGCGACGCCGGTCGCCGACGTCGCCGGGCAGGCGCTGAGCGACCAGGGCATCGCGCTGATGCGCCAGCACGTCGCCGAGCTGAACGCCAGCCGCGCCTGGCTGCTGGCGCAGCTGCCGCAGCTCAGCCTGGTGCAGCAGGTCTTCCCGAGCGAGACCAACTATATTCTGGCGCGCTTTACCGATTCGCCTGCGGTGTTTAAATCCCTGTGGGATCAGGGCATTATTCTGCGCGACCAGAACAAAAATCCGGGCCTTGCGGGATGCCTGCGCATCTCAATCGGCACGCGTACAGAGTGCGAGCGCCTGATCGCCGCGTTACAGGCTTTATCTGTGGAGAGAGCATGAGCCAGAAGACCCTTTTTATCGATCGCGACGGCACCCTTATCGCCGAGCCGCCTGAAGATTTTCAGGTGGATCGCCTGGAGAAGCTGGCGTTTGAAGCCAACGTCATCCCGGCGCTGCTGGCGCTGCAAAGCGCCGGCTACCGGCTGGTGATGATCACCAACCAGGACGGACTGGGCACCAGCAGCTTTCCGCAGGCGGATTTCGACGGCCCGCATAACCTGATGATGCAGGTGTTCAGCTCGCAGGGGATCCAGTTCGACGAGGTGCTGATCTGCCCGCACAAGCCGGAAGATAACTGCGACTGCCGCAAGCCGAAGACCAAAATGGTCGAGGCCTGGCTGGCAGAGGGCGCCATCGACGTGGCGAACAGCTATGTGATCGGCGACCGGCTGACCGATATCCAGCTGGCGCAGAATATGGGCATCCAGGGCATCCGCTTCGGCAGCGAAGGCGAGGACTGGGGCGCGATTCAGGCGCGCCTGACCAAACGCGACCGCCACGCGCTGGTCAACCGCAACACCAAAGAGACGCAGATCCGCGCCGAGGTGTGGCTGGACCGCGAAGGCGGCAGCAAAATCAATACCGGCGTCGGCTTCTTCGACCACATGCTGGACCAGATCGCGGTGCACGGCGGCTTCCGCATGAATATCGAGGTGAAAGGCGATCTCTATATCGACGATCACCACACTATCGAAGACACCGGGCTGGCGCTCGGCGAGGCGCTGCTGAAGGCGCTGGGCGACAAGCGCGGCATCGGCCGTTTCGGCTTTGTGCTGCCGATGGATGAGTGCCTGGCGCGCTGCGCGCTCGATATCTCCGGCCGTCCGCATCTGGAGTTCAAGGCGGAGTTCAGCTATCAGCGCGTCGGCGATATGAGCACCGAGATGGTCGAGCACTTCTTCAGCTCGCTCTCCTACGCCATGATGAGTACCCTGCATCTGAAAACCAAAGGCAAGAACGATCACCATCGCGTGGAGAGCCTGTTTAAAGCCTTCGGCCGCACCCTGCGCCAGGCGATCCGCGTTGAGGGCAACACCCTGCCCAGCTCGAAAGGAGTGCTGTAAATGAACGTGGTGATCCTCGATACCGGCTGCGCCAACCTCTCCTCGGTGAAGTGGGCGGTAGAGCGCCTTGGCTACACGCCCGACGTCAGCCGCGATCCTGACGTGGTGCTGCGCGCCGACAAGCTGTTTCTGCCGGGCGTCGGCACCGCGCGCGCGGCGATGAACCAGCTGGAAGAGCGCGACCTCGTCGACCTGATCAAAGCCTGCACCCAGCCGGTGCTCGGCATCTGCCTCGGCATGCAGCTGCTCGGCAGCCGCAGCGAAGAGAACGGCGGCATCCCCACCCTTGGCATTATCGACGCCGAATGCGGTCTGATGGATACGCGCGGCCTGCCGCTGCCGCATATGGGCTGGAACCAGATTACCGCCCAGGCGGGCAACCACCTGTTTCGCGGCATCGACGAAGAGAGCTATTTCTATTTCGTGCACAGCTACGCCATGCCGGTCAACGCCAGCACCATCGCCCAGTGCGATTACGGCCAGCCGTTCACCGCGGCAGTGCAGAAAGATAACTTCTTCGGCGTGCAGTTCCACCCCGAGCGTTCCGGCAAAGCGGGCGCGCAGCTGCTGAAAAACTTCCTGGAGATGTGATGATTATCCCTGCGTTAGATTTGATTGACGGCAAAGTGGTGCGTCTGCATCAGGGCGATTACGGCCAGCAGCGCGACTACGGCAGCGATCCGCTGCCACGCCTGCAGGATTATGCCAGCCAGGGCGCGACGGTGCTGCACCTCGTGGACCTGACCGGCGCGAAAGATCCGGCGCAGCGCCAGATCCCGCTGCTGCAAACGCTGCTTAACGGCGTCGACGCCGTAGTGCAGGTCGGCGGCGGCATCCGCACGCGCGACGATGTGAAAGCGCTGCTGGATGCGGGCGCCAGCCGCGTCGTGGTCGGCTCCACGGCGGTAAAAGCGCCGGAAGAGGTGAAAAAGTGGTTCAGCGAGTTTGGCGCCGAGGCGATCGTGCTGGCGCTGGACGTGCGTATCGACGCGGCGAACCGCAAAGAGGTCGCCATCAGCGGCTGGCAGGAAGCGGCCGGCGTCACGCTGGAAGAGGTTATCGCCTGGTTTGAGCCGGTCGGCCTGAAGCATGTGCTCTGCACCGATATCTCGCGCGACGGCACCCTGAGCGGCTCCAACGTCGCGCTCTATCAGGAAGTGACCGCGCGCTATCCCGACATTGCGTTTCAGTCCTCCGGCGGCATCGGCGCCATTGAGGATATCGCGGCGCTGCGCGGCAGCGGCGTTAAAGGCGTCATTGTCGGACGCGCCCTGCTTGAAGGTAAATTCACGGTTTCGGAGGCTATCGCATGCTGGCAAAACGCATAATTCCCTGTCTTGACGTGCGCGACGGTCAGGTCGTCAAAGGCGTCCAGTTCCGCAATCACGAGATCATCGGCGACATCGTGCCGCTGGCGCAGCGCTATGCGCAGGAAGGCGCGGACGAGCTGGTGTTCTACGATATCACCGCCTCGAGCGACGGCCGCGTGGTTGACAAAAGCTGGGTGTCACGCGTGGCGGAAGTGATCGATATTCCTTTCTGCGTGGCGGGCGGTATCAAAAGCGAAGAGGACGCGGCACGTATTCTGGAGTTCGGCGCCGACAAAATCTCCATCAACTCCCCCGCGCTGGCCGATCCTGAGCTGATCACCCGCCTGGCGGATCGCTTCGGCGTGCAGTGCATCGTGGTAGGCATCGATACCTGGTTCGACGAAGCCACCGGCAAATATCACGTTAACCAGTATACCGGCGACGAGGCGCGCACCCGCGTCACCCAGTGGGAAACCCTGGCGTGGGTCGAAGAGGTGCAAAAGCGCGGCGCAGGTGAAATTGTCCTGAACATGATGAACCAGGATGGCGTGCGCAACGGCTACGATCTGGTGCAGCTGAAGAAGATGCGTGATGTCTGTAAGGTGCCGCTCATCGCCTCAGGCGGCGCGGGCACTGTGCAACACTTCCTGGACGCCTTTGAGCAGGCGAACGTCGATGGCGCGCTGGCCGCCTCGGTGTTCCATAAGCAAATTATCAATATCGGCGAGCTGAAAAGCTTCCTGAAAGAGAACGGAGTGGAGATTCGCGCGTGTTAACTGAAGAACAGCTGGCCCAGCTTGACTGGGTCAAAACCGAGGGCATGATGCCCGTTATCGTGCAGCACAACGTCTCTGGCGAAGTGCTGATGCACGGCTATATGAATCAGGACGCGCTGGCGAAAACCCTGAGCGACGGCAACGTTACCTTCTTTTCGCGCACCAAACAGCGCCTCTGGACCAAGGGCGAAACCTCCGGCCATTTTCTTCGCGTCGTCAGCATTACGCCAGACTGCGACAACGATACGCTGCTGGTGCTGGCGGACCCCATCGGGCCGACCTGCCATCGCGGCACCTCAAGCTGCTTTTCGCCTGCCGCACCTGACTGGGTGTTTCTGCATCAGCTGGAGCAGCTGCTGGCGTCGCGCAAAAGTGCCGATCCGGCCAGCTCCTATACCGCTAAGCTCTACGCCAGCGGCACCAAGCGCATCGCGCAGAAAGTCGGCGAAGAAGGGGTTGAAACCGCGCTGGCGGCGACGGTAAACGATCGCTTTGAGCTGACCAACGAGGCCTCTGACCTGCTCTATCACCTGCTGGTGCTGCTGCAGGACCAGGATCTCGACCTCAGCGCCATCATCAACAACCTGCGCGCACGGCATAAATAGCGGTGCGCCATGCTGCTCAACATTGGGACAGGTGCAGGACGTTGAGCAGCATGGTTCTCTTTTCGTTTCAGGATCCGGTATGACCACCCATGAAAAATTGATTGCCCTGCTGGAACAGCATCAGGCGCGCTATCAGCTGATGAGCCATGAGGCGACCGGCAAATGCGAAGCGGTGGCGGCGATCCGCGGCACCGCCGTTGGCCAGGGCGCGAAGGCGCTGGTGTGTCACGTCAAAGGCAACGGCGTCAAACAGCATGTGCTGGCGGTGCTGCCTGCGGATCAGCAGGCGGATCTCAGTAAGGTTGCTGAGGCCGTCGGCGGCCGGCGCGCCTCGCTCGCCAGTCCGGCTGAGGTCGAGTCGCTGACAGGCTGCGTGTTCGGCGCCATTCCGCCCTTCTCGTTTCATCCCGATCTCAGGCTGGTGGTCGATCCGCTGCTGTTTGAGCGCTTTAGCGAGCTCGCCTTTAACGCCGGACGGCTCGACAGGTCGGTGATATTGAACACTGAGGATTACCGCCGGCTCTGCAATGCTAACGTAGTGAAAATAATCCAGTAATTGTCATCACAGTCGCTGGCGGGTACTCTGCTTTATTCAACATCACGATAAAAGAAGAGACTATGACTACTCCTGGCTTCTCACGTCTGCGCAACGCGCTGATGACCGCCCTACTGGCAGGCTGCGCCTTTGGCGCGCAGGCAAAAATCGATCAGGTGCGCTTCGCCGTCGATCCGACCTATCCGCCGTTTGAATCCAAAACGCCGCAGGGCAAGCTGGTCGGCTTCGATATCGACCTTGGCAATGCCCTCTGCCAGCAGATGCAGGCGAAGTGCGTCTGGGTGGAGAGCCAGTTCGACGGCATGATCCCGGCGCTCAAGGCGCGTAAGTTCGACGCCATCCTCTCCGACATGGGTATTACCGAAGAGCGCCTGAAGCAGATTGACTTTACCGTGCCGCTCTATGACACCCATACGCAGCTGATTGCCCGTAAAGGCTCGGGTCTGCTGCCGACCGCCGAGTCGCTGAAGGGTAAAACCGTCGGCGTAGAGCAAGGCACGGTGCAGGAGCGCTACGCGCGCGCCAAATGGCAGCCCTTCGGCGTCAACGTGGTGCCTTACGGCGACCAGGCGCAGGTGGAGAGCGATCTGATCTCAGGACGGCTTGATGCGGTATTCACCGATGCTGCGCAGGCGGCGATGGGCTTCCTGAAACATCCGCAGGGCAAAGATTTCGAGCTGGCGGGTCCGATTGTGCAGGATCCGATTATCGGTCCGGGAACGGCGATCGGCCTGCGTAAAGGCGACAGCGAGCTGAAAACCGCGCTGGACAGCGCCTTTGCCGAAATCAAAAAGAACGGCACCTTCGACAAGATTCAGAAGCGCTATTTCGCGACCGATATTTCAATTCAGCAGTAGTCTGGGGCGACCCAGGTGGTCGCCCGCTTTGATTCGGCACTATACTTTTCTTCATTTCCTGGGCGCAGTTGCGCCCTCTTCTAAATGAAAGGACAATCAGCGCCCTATGCATCAACAACATCACCCCCTTCTCAGCGCCTCGCTGGGCACGCAGCGCGAAATCGTCAGCTTCCACTTCGGCGAAGAAAAATATAAACAGGTTTATATCCAGGCGTCGCTGCACGGCGATGAGATCCCTGGCATGGCGGTCGCCTGGTTTCTCAAGCAGAAGCTGATGGCGCTGGAGTCCGCTGGCAGGCTGCGCGCCGGCTTTACGCTGGTGCCGGTGGCCAACCCGCTGGCGCTGAGCCAGCACTGGCACGGCACCCACCTGGGACGTTTTCACAGCGAGTCGGGCCAGGATTTCAACCGACGCTTCCCCGCGCTGGGCGAGAAGCTGGCGGCAGAGCTGGCGGGATCGCTGACGCCGAACGAAGGCGACAATAAACGGCTGATCCGCGACGCTATCGATCGCCACTATCGTGATGTGATTGCCAAAACCGAGCTGGAAGCGCAGCGCTTTACGCTGATGCGCATGGCAAGCCAGGCGGATCTGATGATTGATTTGCACTGCGACTGGGAAGCCCTGACCCACCTCTACACCACGCCGCACGCCTGGCCGGACATTGAGCCGCTGGCGCGCTGGCTCGGCAGCGAAGTGCAGCTGCTGGCGCAGATTTCCGGCGGCGAGCCGTTCGATGAAGCCTGCTGTGAACCCTGGCTGACGCTGGCGCAGCGCTTTGGCGACCAGTATCCGATGCCGCGCGGCCTGCTGCCGGTGACGCTGGAGCTGCGCGGCGTGCGCGACGTCGATCCCGACCAGGCGGAGCAGGATGCGGAGGCGATTATCAATGCGCTGCGCGAAAGCGGCTATATTGCTGCGGAAAGCCCGACGGTGTCGGCGGAAGTGGCGGCGCCGGTCATTGGCGGCGACGAGCTGGCGCTGGTGACGGCCAATGCCGAGGATATCGCCGGCATGACCGAGAGCAACGCGGCGGCCAGCGCGCTGGAAGCGGTGGACGTTCTGGAAGAGAGCGGCGTGATTAAGCAGCGTCATACTGAAGGCGCAGGCGCGGTTTCCCCTGCCCTTAAACATCCCGCTACGCCGCTGGCTGCGTGCGAGTATATTCACTCGCCGGTATCGGGGCTGATTCTGCATCGCAAGAAGCTGGGCGCGCATATCCGTCCGGGCGAAGTGGTGGCGGAAGTTGTAGATCCGGTTACTGACAGTGTTACGCCGCTGGTGGCGGAGTTCGGCGGCGTGCTTTATGCGCGGCACTGGACGAAGTTTGCGACGGCGGGGATGCTGGTGGTCAGGCTGGCGGGGGAAGATGAGGTGAGGAGCGGGGATTTGCTGGTGGGGTAAAAAAAGGCTTCCGGATGGAAGCCTTTTTGCTGTTTAGTCCAGCCACTCGGTGTGGAACACACCCTCTTTATCGATGCGCTTATAGGTATGCGCGCCGAAGTAGTCGCGCTGCGCCTGAATCAGGTTGGCAGGCAGCACTTCTGAACGGTAGCTGTCGTAATAAGCGATAGCGGCAGAGAAGGTCGGCGTCGGGATACCGTTCTGCACGGCATAGGCCACGACGTCACGCAGCGCCTGCTGATACTGGTCAGCAATGTCTTTGAAGTACGGTGCCAGCAACAGGTTCGCAATGTTTGCATCTTCCGCGTAGGCATCGGTAATCTTCTGCAGGAACTGCGCGCGAATGATGCAGCCAGCGCGGAAGATTTTAGCGATCTCGCCGTAGTGCAGATCCCAGTTGTACTGCTCGGAAGCGGCACGCAGCTGAGAGAAGCCCTGAGCATAGGAAACGATTTTGCCCAGATAGAGTGCGCGACGCACTTTCTCAACAAACTCCGCTTTGTCACCGGTAAAGGCCTGCGCCTGCGGGCCGCTCAGTACTTTCGACGCGGCAACGCGCTGCGTTTTCAGCGAAGAGAGGTAACGGGCGAATACGGATTCAGTGATCAGCGACAGCGGTTCGCCGAGATCCAGCGAGCTCTGGCTGGTCCACTTACCGGTGCCTTTGTTAGCGGCTTCATCCAGAATGACGTCAACCAGGTAGTTACCCTCTTCATCTTTCTTGGTGAAGATATCCTTGGTAATGTCGATCAGGTAGCTACTCAGCTCGCCGTTGTTCCACTCGGTGAAGGTTTTCGCCAGCTCTTCGTTGCTCAGACCCAGCGCACCTTTTAACAGCGCATAGGCTTCTGCGATCAGCTGCATGTCGCCATATTCGATACCGTTGTGAACCATTTTCACATAGTGGCCAGCGCCATCTGGACCAATGTAGGTCACGCAGGCTTCGCCATCTTCAGCACGGGCAGCAATTTTATCCAGGATGGGGGCAACCAGCTCGTACGCTTCTTTCTGACCGCCAGGCATGATAGACGGGCCTTTCAGCGCGCCCTCTTCACCGCCGGAAACGCCGGTACCGATGAAGTTGAAGCCCTGGTCAGACAGCTCTTTGTTACGACGGATGGTATCTTTGTAGAAGGTGTTACCGCCATCAATCAGGATATCGCCTTTGTCGAGGTGCGGAGTCAGGGAGGCAATGGTTTTGTCAGTTGCTTCGCCCGCCTGCACCATCAGCAGAATACGGCGCGGTTTCTCAAGGGACTCCACAAACTCTTCAATGGTGTAGTAAGGCGCCAGTTTTTTGCCTTCGTTCTCGGCGATGACTTCATCAGTCTTTTCGCGAGAGCGGTTGAATATGGATACAGTATAACCACGGCTCTCAATGTTGAGAGCCAGGTTACGTCCCATTACTGCCATACCTACAACGCCGATCTGTTGCTTGGACATTATTTACTCCTGTCTGAAGGTCACCTCACAAACGCGTCGCTTGTGAGAGAAAGTATCAAATATGTTAACTCATCATAGGCAGTCAGAGGTAGTAATTGATGCGATTAGACTTTTGCTAAACCATTAGTAAATGTAGGATATTTTTAAGCCCGAGCACGCTTGAACTCCCCTTTTGAAGCTGAAACTGTCGCTAATTTAAGCCAGCATCGAGCGATAAAGCGCGTCAAACTGCTGCGTCATTTTTTTTGCGGTAAATAGCGCATAGAAACGCCGCTGCGCCGCTGCCCCGTAGCTGGCTGCCAGTGCGGGATTGTCCCAGAGGCTTCTCATTGCTTCGCGAAGCGCTGGCGGATCTGATGGCGGTATAGCCAGCCCCGTCTGCTGGTGTAGATTGATAAAAGTAGTGCCCGTACCGATTTCACAGGTGATTAAGGGCTTACCGAATAAGGCGCCTTCTAGCAGCGTTATACCGAAGGCTTCGGTACGCAAGTGTGAAGGAAAGACGATGCCGTAGCTTAGCTTGAGCAGCGCGCATTTATCCTCATTGGCTAACGGACCAAGAAAATGGATATGTGTGATACCGGCCTGCTCGGCCCGGCGCTTAAGGTGCGCCTCATTCGGCCCCGAACCCATAATGACTACCGGCATATTATCGCTGCGCATCGCTTCTAAAAGTGTATCAAGACCTTTGTAATAGCGGAGCGCGCCGATGAATAAGAAAAATCGGGGCGGCAATTTCTCCTGCCACGAAAGCAGACGCTGTTCGTCGATAAGCAGATAGGGTTCGGGATCAATTCCTATCGGGATAACAGAAACCTTATCCCTGAAGGCCTGTAGCACAGGGCTTGTCGCAAAGTAGTTTGGCGAAGTGGCAACAATATGAGTAACGGAGCCAAGAAACCTTTTCATTAGCGGCTGGTAGAGCTTAAGCCAGTATTTTTGCTTAAGAATATCAGAGTGATAGCTAACTACCGTAGGTTTACGTACGCCGGACATAAAGTGAACCATATCCATAAAAGGATAGGGAAAATGGTAGTGAATAATATCAGCCTGCGCCGCCATATGGCGAAACTTGCTCAGCGCATCCAGAGAGAAAGGTGTCGAGGCGATATTTATCAACTCTTTAGCCTTTACGGACTCAGAGTGCGAAAACTCAACGCTGTTGTTATTGGGATCAAGACTGAGAGAGAGCACGGCGCTCTGAATATCGCTTGCGTCGTTCCCTTCAGTTAGCTGATAGATGACTTGCTCAATGCCGCCATAAGAATCAGGGTAATAGGTTTTATAGAAATGAAAAATTCGCATACAGCCGATAGACCCTATTTAATCCGTTTTGCGGGCGTACCTGCATAGGTACCTGGCTCTGACACATCTTTAATAAAGCAACCGCCAGCGCCCAACGTAATGTTATGGCCGATTTTAATTGAGTTAATCACGGTCGAACCTGCACCGATAAAGCAACCGTCGCCAATTATTGTTCCTCCAGCAACGGTGCTGTTTACGGAGATATGGGTAAAGCTGCCGATCTGGCAGTCGTGTTCAACTACGGCACCATTATTAATAATTGCCCCGTCCCCTATTGTGGCATTAGGGCCAACATGAGCATGATGCCCAACGAAGCATCCCGTACCTAGTTTTGACAGCACGCCGAGGGTTGCCGTTGCGGAGATGATGCAGCCGGTGCGCCAGCCGCGTCGCTTAATATCTTCAAGCTGAGCCTGCCGCTGCGCTGTACCACCTGCGGCCGGAAAGGCTATCCAGTCTTCGGGTAAAGCAGAGGGCATCTCTTTTATAACCGGAAACCCGGCAAAAGTTTCATTTGGTCGGGCGTTACTATCAATAAAAAGTAACGTTTCAAACCCGCTGGCTAAAGACACATCCGCAATGCTGCGAGCATGACCGCCAAAACCGTAAAGCAGTACACCTTTAACGATGTTGTTCAATACGATTGCTCCTGTCAGCGTGGAACTTATCCGCGATTTCATCCATCGCTGTAATATGCTCGCTCACCACATCTTCCCACGTGCGCTTCATGAGCTGGTGATAGGTTTGCAGCTGGACTTCGCGTAGCGGGTCAAGATTACCAAGCGCCCATTCAATTTTATCAGCGATGCTTTTCCAGTCATAAGGATCGAAAAAGGTCATTTCCTGCAGTTTAGGATCGGTCAGTACTTCTTCGGTGACGCCGATGCGTCCCATTACTACCGGCGTGCCAACCGAAAGCGCTTCGGTAAAAGTGAAAGGACATCCACCTTCGCTCAGCGTTGGGTTAACGGCGAGATCGGCAAGCTTGTAGCAGGCAGCCAGTTCCTGAACAGAAAGGCTATTCATAAAAAGAACGTCCCTTTCCAGATTGTTTTCTTTAACAAAGTCAGGTATTGCCTGTAAATGCTCTGGCGCACCGGTTAAAACCAGCTTATGCTGCAAAAACTTATTTTTCAGTAGATAATTGTAAGCTTTAAGCAAACTAATAACATTTTTATTAGGTCTAAACTGGCTTGCATAAAACATATATTTAAACCCAACGCTCAAGCCTTTAACGTAAGGATTTCTATTTTTAAAAAGCGCAACGGAAAGCAATCTTTCGGCATAGTATTTCGAACTAGCCTGCGCGTCGTTAAAACCTTTAACATTAAGCCAGGTGTCAAGTCTGTTAGGGGCATGATTCACTACATAAACATTATCTTTTTCTATATTAAAATGTTCAATTAAAGTGCGCTCTTTGACATCCTTACTGTAGGTTACAAAATATTCGTTTTTATTTATTGTCCTTTGAATGGTTTTAAATGTGTTTAAAAACCGCTCACCCCCAATCTGAGAAAACCCCCCAGGAAATCTGGTAAGTACAACATCGGGGACACATAGAAGACGGGGGGCATCAATGTCAGAAAACGTTTCCCAAAAGGCGGTGGGACAATACCATGCAGAAACAGATTTGATATTACGAATAATTTCATGCATCCGTTCTGCTTCAGCAAGCATCATAGATTGATAAAGATTAAGTACGAATCCATCCTCTTTAGGGTTATCAAAGAACCCCCCTACCTTTCTCTTTATTAAAGCCGCATAAAGAGCAACCTTACTTGTTCTAACTTTTTTTAAGACATAAAAAAGCAGACCAGCCACGCACGCAAACGGAATGACCAGTATAAACATTAAAAGAAGAATCAATATATCCAGGGCGGCTGGAATCAGTGAAATGAAATTATAGGCGCCTGCTACCCTCGTCTCTATTCTTTTTAACAAAATAAACGGGGAACGCCGAATTTTTTCAAGCAAACTGCCAACAAAACCGCCTTTCTTAACCTTTTTTCTTTTACGTAACTTGGCCAGGAATGTATGTACCTTTAAAATTATAGGTTGATCTTCCGGTGCATCAATAGTAACAGAATTGAGAGAAACCCCCTCACTCTCAAAAAGTTCATAAAGATCTTCTTTAGACCAACTCGGGCAAACAATTCTGAAATGCACGTCATCTTTATCTGAGGCACCTTTTATAAAAGCAGCGAGATAGCGGCCTAAACCTTCCTGCTTCAACACTACTGTAGGCTGGTAACAAACATAAATCCCATAATTTTTCATAGTAATCCCTTTAACTCTTCCCAATAAGTAGTTGCATGTTTTTTATAGATGTGCTTCTTAAGATCCTCTAAAGCAGGGAGTTTGCTCTTTAATTCTGAAGAACTAACTTCCATTTTCTTTAGTTTACTTGCAACGTCATGTTCATCGAAGACATTAAAATATGAAAGATTGAGACTATAATTACCATCCATTTCTCTTATGGCCGGGTAACTGTTTGATAAAGACGGAACATTATAAAAAGCAGCTTCAACTACAGAAAAAGTCCCATTATCACCATGTGCTGAATGCAATAAAAAATCGGCTGATTTCAGGACAACCTTATACTCATCATCTGAAAGATTGCCTTTAAAAATAACATTTTTCTTCATTTTCATAGAGAGCGAATAGGATTTTTTTGCTCGCATTATATGAGGCGATGAAGAAGAAAGAATATTATCTGTATTAACACCAGTCACCACACACTTTAAGCTTCCATTATAAACCTCATAATAAATTCTTAAAGCTTCAAATATTTTATCAATGTTTTTATGCGGAGCGGAGTTAGTGGTCCAGACAAAATAATTTTTTTCCTTTTCATTCCCCTTATCGATAACCGAGAAATCAAATTCTATAGCATTTTTATTTTCAACTGAAAAATCAGGAAGTAGCATGGGAACTTTACTTAAGCGTTCTTTTTTTACGCCAGCATACTGGAGTGTGTCTTCATAAGTAAAATGAGAAGTTACTAATACTTTATCCGCTCGACGGACAGCATCAATGAAAAGCCAGTTGATTTCTTGTTCGAGAAAATTATTACGCCGTTGTAAATAATCGTAGACCATGAAGGCGACAGGACGAACTGGCAAAAGAGGTGCTTCAACTCGGTCCGACACTATGAGCCAAAGATCGCAATCAAAGCCAAAATTTATGCCATCATCAGGGATGATAAAGGCATTATTCGAAGGGTGCCAGTCTTCATAACCTGCATATGCCATAGTTCTTACAGAGGCTTCAGCATCAAGCTTTTTCCATTTGAATGGACGAATAGATATGGACTTATCAAGATCGGTAAAGGTGTTTAGATCATATATCTCGCTTTCTTGATGATAAAAAACAACTTGGCAATCTTCATTATCTAGTCGTGCCCCTTCTTTAATTGCATTAGCCAATAACTGAGCACCGCGCAGGCTTCCGCCAAGGTAACCGACAGGGAGTATAACAGCAACTTTTTTCTTTTTATATAGCTCTTGTACGGGTTGTAAACGTTCCGCCCCAATATTAAGCATTTGCATTATACCGCTTATCCACTGCGGCTTTAACAAATCAAAGTTCATTGCGTTTAAAAGAACGTGCTGAGACTCTAAGATGCTTTTTATTAAGCGCTTATCGCCATTCGTGATACCCTTTATTTTTTCTTTAGCTTCTTTAATATTTTTACATCTACCCGGCAGATTTGATCCGCCAAGCTTATCGAGGAGCCCACCGGCCATAAAGACTAAAGGCATTCCATTTTTTACTGCCTCGAAGGGATGAAAATGGATGTGATAAGGCTCTTGTGAATGATAGAACATAACGCTAGAGTCACGCATATTTTTTTCATGCTGCTCATATGTCACATAGCCTAATACTCGTTTATCCATAACTTCGATAGGTTGCGAACCAGCGATAATATAGTCAAATTCGGAAAAGTTTTTAACGAAATCTTTGTATACTTTGTTATAATAAGGATTAATAGCAACATCAGGACAAACAAATAAAACCTTTTTGTTGCCGCCGCTCCAGTTATCTTTCACCTCAGTATTATTCATTCCTAGCGGAAGATAAAGTGCTTTATCTTTTAGCAGGGATGACTCAATATTTGCAAGGTGCTCATAGGCAATACCAAATACGAAACGCCTTCCCATCTTCCTAATATACTCAGCGCCTTTCCCAGCAGAAATAAATGACAACCACTTGCTGTATGTATTAGGTTGATGCAAGCCATAAGCTCTTAATACACATACACCTTTAAAATAGCTGGCCATGTTTTTTATATTGTCTGTATCATAGGCAATAAAAAAAACGGCATCAAACCATCTGTTAGCTATCATCCAGGCTTCTTTGGTACCGCCTGCATACCAGTCAGTAGAGTTTAAAACAGCCAAATCCTCTAAGGGAATAGTAAGTTTTTCATCTTCACTCCAGTCAACTGAGGCACTGCGAAAACTGGGATCGGCCGGAAAAGACTTAGGTAAAAATACCTCATCAAACCCACACTCTTTCAACATAGGCACTTCAAACTTGCGTGCCGAGGTGTGGTTAAGCAGCCACATGACTCTTTTTTTATCGCTCATAGGATTCCGTTTACTTCCTTATATTTGGAGACGGCATCAATAATGGGACCATCAAAAACGATCTGCCCCTTATGAAATACCAGACCGCGCTGGCAAATTTCCTTAAGGGTGCCAAAATCATGAGACGCTAACACTAAAATTTCAGCCTGCTCAATCAGTGCCGTAATACGCTTTTTAGCTTTAATCATAAAGTTCGCATCACCGGCCCCAATAACTTCATCCAGCAGAAGAATATTGCCACCTACGGAGGTCGAGATGGCAAAGGCTAAACGTACCTGCATCCCGGCCGAGTAGGTTTTAATCGGATAATCGATAAACTCACCAAGATCGGCAAACTCCACGATTTCATCCTGAATGCTGCGCATATATTTTGGCGACAACCCCAGTAGCAGTCCGCGGTAGAGAATATTTTCTCGTCCGGTTGCATCTGGTTCAAAGCCAAGGCTCAAGTCAAACAAGGAACGAACCTTACCCTGTACGTGAAGACGCCCGCTTGAGGTGGGATAAAGTCCCGCCACAGTTTTCAGGAAGGTACTTTTACCGGCACCATTATGCCCGAGTAACCCGACGCGCTCGCCTTCATGAATTTCAAGATTAACATTTTTAAGAGCGTGCACGTCAGCAACGGTTTGCTTACTGCTGTTCGCTCGCGCGAGTTTGGCTAGCCAGGATTTCAGCGAGCGCTCCTGATAGGCGACAGAAGAGTAATGAAGGTTAACCCCTTCCAGCTTGATAAAATTACTCATAGATAGAAAATCACCTTACGTTCAGCTTTACGTCCGACAATCAGTGCGATAATCATAAAAACAATCGCCGTGCCTAATACATATTCATAATTAACCAGTGTTGGCCATTTTCCCTGTAGCAAGGGCGCACGGACTAGCTGCAGCAGGTGATAAACCGGATTATAGTCAATGAGTACGTGCAGCCCACCCGAGCGAAATATTTTCGTTTCGAAATAGACGGGAGAAATAAACCAAAGGCCCTGCATAACCAGGCCTAGCGCATGAGGCACGTCGCGAAAGCGTACACCTACGTAGGCCAACATCGTCGAAAGCGGCCACGCAATCAACGCCAGCACAGGAAAAATTGTCAGCGCGGCTAACCAGCACCAGCCAAAGTTTTCAGGCAGAACGACGAGCGTCCAGCCGATGAGAGAAATGCTGGCTAATGCAAGGATAAAGCTCGCCGTCAGTACCGTACGCAGGGTATAAATTGCCAGCGGATGATTACACTGCTTAATATAGGCATCGGCCTGCACAAATGAGAGAGAGCCCCCCGTTACGCAGGTAATAAGATAATCCCATATTAAAATACCGGATAGAATATAGGGTGCATAGGTTGTGATCGGTGAGTGAAACATCTTTCCGAACACGATTGAAATAAGGATAGTGATGCCAAGCGGCTGTATAATTGACCACAGCACGCCAAAAAAAGAACGTCTCCAGCGAGAACGTAGATCGGACAATGAGAGATGTAACCAAAAATATCTGGCATCCCAAACGCCTTGTAAGTAACTTGTCATAATGCCCTTTAAATAGTAAAACGCTCACAAAAGTGAGCGTTGTATTAATTACTTATTAAAATACGTCTTTATTGCACTGCAAATAAATGCGATTTGCTCATCGGTCAGTGCCGGATAGCTCGGCAGGTTAATGCCGCGTCCGCTAAGCGACTCTGCCACCGGGAAACTTTCATCGCTAAAGACGTGCGGCATAGTATGGGCCGGCGGAAACAGCGGGCGTGTTTCAATGCCTTGCTCTTTCAAGTAGTCACGTAGACCAACGCGTTCGCTGGCTTGATCCAGTAGAATAGAGCACATCCAATAAGTATGGAAATAGCCTTCTGGCTCCGGTTGAAGGTGTAATGGCAGACCCGCCAATCCCTTCGCGTACTGTGCCGCGATTTCACGCTTGCGCGCAATGATGCTGTCTGCCTGCTCCAGTTGAGCAAGACCAATGGCAGCGCAGATATTCGTCATGCGGTAGTTGTAGGCCAGCACGTCGTGCCAGTACTCACGTGTTTTAGAAACACCCTGGCTTTTGAGATGGCAAGCGCGATCATAAACTTCACGATCGCGGCAAAGCACCATGCCGCCTTCGCCGGTGGTAATCGTTTTATTACCAAAAAAGCTAAAGGTAGCAACGTCACCAAAGGTGCCAACATGCTTACCGTTAAGTCGTGAGCCAAACGCTTCGGCACAGTCTTCGATCAAATAGAGGTTATGCTCTTTACAAAGCGCGGCAACGGCTTCTAAATCACACGCTAGCCCATAAAGGTGCACGACCATGATTGCTTTAGTGCGGGGCGTAATGCGTTTACGTAAGTCTTCAACATCTACGTTCCACGTATCAGCTTCAGAATCGCAGTAAACCACTGACGCACCGGTCTGAACAATGGTGTTTACCGAAGCGATATAGGTTAATGTCGGAACAATAACCTCATCACCCGAGCTAATTCCCAATGCTTCCATCGCTAAATGTAGCGCCACCGTGCCATTAGCTACGGTGGTCGCATATTCACAGCCTGCATACGCCGCAAAAGACTGTTCGAATTCAGAAATGAATTCGCCGCGTGATGAAATCCAGGTCGTATCCAGGCATTTCATTACGTACTCTTTTTCACGGCCATTCAGGCTCGGTTGATAAACCGGGATCATGCTCATAACGGCTCTCTTTATTCGACGCTAACGTTCACGGTATAGCCGTGTGATTTTAACAGGGCATGCTGCTGTGCGTTCTTGAGGTCGTGCTCAACCATCTCTTTGATCATCTCATCAAGCGTGGTTTCTGGCGTCCACCCCAGGCGTGTTTTCGCGTAGGTAGGATCGCCCAGCAGGGTTTCTACTTCTGCAGGACGGAAGTAACGCGGATCAACTTCAACGATGACGTCGCCTACTTTCAGCGCCGGGGCTTTATCGCCATTAATGGCCGACACGACGCCTCTTTCATTCACCCCTTCACCGCTAAACTCAATCTCTACGCCAAGTTCTAGGGCAGACATACGGATGAAATCGCGCACGCTATACTGCACGCCGGTCGCAATCACAAAGTCTTCTGGCTGCTCCTGCTGCAGCATCATCCACTGCATTTTGACGTAGTCGCGCGCATGGCCCCAGTCGCGCAGCGAGTCCATATTACCCATGAAAAGCTTACTTTCCAGACCCTGCGCAATGTTAGCCAGGCCGCGCGTAATTTTACGGGTAACGAAAGTTTCACCACGACGAGGAGATTCATGGTTGAAAAGAATACCGTTACAGGCATACATACCGTACGCTTCGCGATAGTTAACGGTAATCCAGTAGGCGTACATTTTGGCGACGGCATAAGGGCTGCGCGGATAGAACGGCGTCGTTTCTTTCTGCGGAATTTCCTGCACAAGTCCGTATAGCTCGGAGGTAGATGCCTGATAAAAACGCGTTTTTTTCGTCAGGCCGAGGAAGCGAATCGCCTCAAGCAGACGAAGCGTACCAATCGCATCGACGTCCGCCGTGTATTCGGGCGCTTCAAAACTTACCGCTACGTGAGACTGAGCACCAAGGTTATAAACCTCATCTGGCTGCACTTCTGAAAGGATACGCGTCAGGTTAGAAGTGTCAGTCAGGTCGCCGTAGTGCAGCTTGAAATTAACGTTAGATTCGTGCGGATCCTGATAAATATGGTCCACGCGCTGGGTGTTAAACTGCGATGCGCGACGTTTAATACCATGAACCTCATAGCCTTTCTCAAGCAAAAATTCTGCAAGATAAGATCCGTCCTGACCAGTCACACCAGTAATAAGGGCTACTTTCTTTTTCACTATCAAGTCTCCGTATAATAGACTTTTAAAATTTAATCAATGAATTGAGGGTCTGAAGCTCTTGCTGAAGCAGTTCATTATTCCCTCTGGTTTCCACGTTCAAGCGGAGTAACGGTTCAGTATTTGATGTTCTGACGTTGAATCTAAATTCCGTGAATTCAAAACTAAGGCCGTCCGTTGTATCAAACCTGTCGCAGCGTTCAATGTAATGCTGTTTTATGTGCTCTAATACTTTCTTCGCGTCCTCAACCTTATAATTAATTTCACCACTGCACGGGTAAGCCTGCACACAGTCAGCTACCTTTTGTGACATCGTTTTTGAAGTCAACGACAGCAGTTCAACGACCTTGAGCCACGGAATCATTCCGCTGTCGCAATAAGCAAAGTCACGGAAGTAATGATGCGCGCTCATTTCGCCACCATATACTGCATCTTCTTCACGCATACGCTCTTTGATAAATGCATGCCCAGTTTTAGACATAACTGGAGTTCCACCTGCACTGCTCACTACATCAATAGTATTCCAGGTTAGACGCGGATCGTGAATGATTTTGGCGCCGGGTTCTTTTTGCAGGAACGCTTCAGCCAGCAAGCCCACAATATAGTAACCCTCGATAAATTCGGCATTTTCATCAAAAAGGAAGCATCGATCGAAATCGCCGTCAAAGGCGATACCTATATCAGCATTATGTTTCCGAACTGCGTCTGAGGTATCTTTGCGACATTCTGGCAGAAGGGGATTAGGAATACCGTTCGGGAAATTGCCGTCTGCTTGATGGTGTACCTTGATAAAAGTTACCGGCGCGTTAGCCTGCTTAAAGCGTTTTTCGATTTCATCGATAACGTGCCCTGCCGCACCGTTGCCTGAGTTGATAACAAGCTTCATCGGCTTTTTGAAGTTCGCCAGATCAATGTAGCCCATTAGATGATCGACATACGCGTCCAGCACGGAGATTTGCTTGTAACTTCCGCGTTTAGTTTCATCTACAGAGGCGAAATCATTTGCTTCCGCCAGGCGTTGAACGTCGCGCAGCCCCGTATCGCCACTGATGGGACGAGCGCCTTCGCGCACCAGCTTCATGCCGTTATAGTTCATTGGATTATGGCTGGCAGTCACTTCAATCCCGCCATCAATACCCAGATGGAAGGTGGCGAAATAGATTTCTTCCGTACCGCTCAGACCAATGTCCAGCACGTCTGTACCGGCATCCATCAGCCCTTTAGCCAAAGCCAGTTTCAAAGCTTCGCTGGTTAAACGAACATCTCCACCAACTACAATGCTCTTAGGTTTAAGAAATTCACCATAAGCGCGGCCTATACGGTATGCAATATCTTCGTTCAGTTCTTTGCCCAGTTCGCCACGGATGTCATAGGCTTTAAAACAGGTCAAGGTTTCCATACTTATGACTCCTTAATTATGGGCAAATTGCTGTTTAATGAGAATAAGATCATCATCATTCAGGTAGGAACCAGACTGAATCTCTAATAGTTCTAAAGGTATCTTGCCTGGGTTTTCTAACGTATGCTGGTGGCCTATTGGAATAAAGGTTGACTGATTTTCTGTCAATAAAAACGTCTTATCCTGAATGGTGACCTTAGCCGTACCAGACAGAATGACCCAGTGTTCAGTTCGGTGGTAGTGCATCTGTAATTCAAAAGATTCGCCAGGCTTCACCGTAATTCGGTTCACGTTGAAACGTCCCGCATTGACAACTAAATCGCAACGCCCCCATGGCCAGTATGTCTCCCGATGACGTCTATACTCACTACGGCATTCGCTTTTCAGAAACTCAACGACGCGTTTAACATCCTGAACATGATCTTTATGAGCCACCAATACTGCATCTTTTGTATTTACAATTACCAGGTTTTCAACGCCAATCGCGGCAACCAGTTGATCTTCACTGTTGATATAGCAATTTTTGGTGTTATGCAGGAAGGTATCGCCTTTAAGCGAGTTGCCAGCGGCATCTTTCTCATTCACTTCCCACAGCGCCGACCATGAGCCTACGTCGCTCCAGCCAGCATCCAGCGGTACCACCACTGCTGCGTCTGTCTGTTCCATTACGGCGTAATCGACAGACTCATCCGGACAGGCGATAAAATCGTCTTTATCAATGCTGATAAAGTCATTGCCTTCCTTAACGTTTGCCATCGCGCGACGACAGGCATCAAGAATGTCTGGGCGGAATTTTTCCAGTTCCTGAAGGTAGCGCTTGGCGCGGAACATAAACATCCCGCTATTCCAGTAATACTCACCGGAAGCCAGATAATCCTGAGCCGTACTGAGGTTAGGCTTTTCCACGAAGCGCTGCACGCCAAATGGCGCATCTTCTGCATCAGGCAGTTGCTCACCGCGATGAATATAGCCGTAACCGGTTTCCGGGCCGGTCGGTACGATGCCGAAAGTGACCAGATGCCCTTGCTTGGCATATTTAGTTGCTGTCTTAATCGCATCGTGAAAAGCAGCACGATTTTCAATAACGTGGTCGGCCGCGAGCACAAGCAGTACCGGATCGTCGCCTTGCTCTACTGCATTGATCGCCGCCAACGCAATGGCTGGCGCGGTATTGCGGCCAACAGGCTCCAGGATAATATTGTGCGACAGCTTATTGATTTGGCGGAGCTGCTCCGCAACCAGAAAACGATGCTCTTCGTTGCAGATTACCAGCGGCGCGCGGGCTTCTACGCCAGACAAGCGGTTAACGGTTTCCTGCAGCATGGAATTTTCGCCATGCAGACTAATGAACTGCTTGGGGTAGAGTTCACGTGAGAGAGGCCATAAACGACTGCCGGTTCCTCCGGCCATGATTACTGGAAGTAACATTCCACATCCTCTAACAATTTCTGTTCGTGTTAATGCTTTTTTAGCGGGTGATTTTTTAATCAAAATAAAAAAACAGCCACGCTACCGCCCTTGGCTTGCAGCAACCAATCTGCTGTGTGATGAAATAATCACCTTTTAAGCTATTTTTTGTACTGCCTTATTTAACGTAACCGCAACAGTAGTAGACCAACGCAAATACTACAATTTGTGCGCCAGAATTAACATGGTTATTGCTTTAATGTTTACAGTTGAAGCATAAGTAATACTTACCTGATTCAGGCATCTTAGCGATAGCCTTAACGTCGGCAAAACAGCTTAGTAGCGTTCTCGCCCTCGTGTTTTGACGTGGCACACAAAGGCGCGCAATAGCAGCCCCGTAAAGAAACGCAGCGAAATTCATTTCCAGGAAAAATCTGTAATTGGCCACCGCTTAATCTTCAACTTCGCAATACAGTAAACCGGCAAAATTACCTTATCCGATAAGCGAACTGAAATTAGGGCAATAAAAAACCCGACCAAGGCCGGGTTAATAATCTGTAGCGAGCTTACCGAAACCCATCCGGGTTCTTACTCTGCCACTTCCACGTATCGCGCATCATCTCTTCGATCCCACGCGTCACGCGCCAGTCCAGCTCCTTATCCGCCAGGCTCGCATCGGCCCAGAAGGCCGCCAGGTCACCGTCGCGACGCGGTTTAATCTCGTAAGGAATCTGCTTACCCGACGCCGCTTCAAACGCCTTGATCATCTCCAGCACCGAGTAGCCTTTACCCGCGCCGAGATTGTAGGCCTTGTAACCTTCAACCTTCGGTAAATGGTCGAGCGCTTTCAGGTGCCCTTCCGCCAGGTCGACGACGTGGATATAGTCGCGCTGACAGGTGCCGTCCGGCGTCGGGTAATCGCCGCCGAACACGCCGAGCTGCGGCAGGCGACCAATCGCCACCTGCGCAATATAGGGCAGCAGGTTGTTGGGAATGCCGGTCGGGTCTTCGCCGATCTCGCCAGACTCGTGCGCGCCGACCGGGTTGAAGTAGCGCAGCGCGATGGCTTTGAATTTCGGCTCGGCGAAGGCGAAGTCGCGCATCACGAACTCAATCATCAGCTTGGAGGTGCCGTAAGGGCTGGTGGTGCCGCCAATCGGCGTGGTTTCCACGTAGGGAACCGGCGCATCGGCGCCATACACTGTGGCGGAAGAGCTGAAGATAAAGTTATAGACGCCAGCGGCGCGCATCTCTTCCAGCAGCACCACGGTGCCGGCAACATTGTTCTCGTAGTACTCCAGCGGCATGCGGGTTGACTCCCCTACCGCCTTCAGCGCGGCGAAGTGAATCACCGACGCAATATCGTTGCTGGCAAACAGATCGCGCAGGCAGGCGCGGTCGCGAATATCGCCTTCAACGAAGGTCGCTTTTTTACCTGCCAGCTTCTCAACGCGATTAATAGCCTCGCGCGAGGCGTTGCACAGGTTATCCAGTACTACAACGTCGTCGCCGCGCTGCAATAACGCCAGCACCGTATGCGAGCCGATGTATCCCGCCCCGCCCGTTACCAAAATAGCCATGTGTGCTCCTGTCTAAGCTGCCGCGTCGGTGCGCGGCAAAACGTGAGAAAAGGTTATTTTGCCAGAATTTTCTCAATGGCGGCGCGGAAATCCTGCCCCATGCTGTTGCTGCGCAGACCGTATGACACGAACGCCTGCATATAGCCAAGTTTACGTCCGCAGTCGAAGCTGCGACCCATCAGCAGCGCGGCGTCGACCGGCTTCTTCTGGCTCAGGCTGGCGATAGCGTCGGTCAGCTGAATACGGCCCCATGCGCCCGGCTCGGTGCGCTCCAGCTCGCCCCAGATATCGGCAGAGAGCACATAGCGGCCCACCGCGGCCAGATCGGAGTTCAGCGGCGCTGGCTGATCCGGCTTCTCGATGAAATCGGTGATGGTGCTGACGTCGCCTGGGTTATCCAGCGGCTGCTCGGTGGTGATAACAGAGTACTCAGAGAGATCGCCGGTCGGCATATGCTGCGCCAGCACCTGGCTGTGGCCGGTCTCTTCGAAACGCGCCACCATGGCGGCAAGGTTGTAGCGCAGGTGGTCGGCGGTGGAGTCATCCAGCAGCACGTCCGGCAGAACCACGACAAAAGGATTGTCGCCGATCATCGGGCGCGCGCACAGAATCGAGTGGCCCAGACCCAGCGGCTGCGCCTGGCGCACGTTCATAATGGTCACGCCCGGCGGGCAAATTGACTGTACTTCGCTCAGCAACTGACGTTTTACGCGTGCTTCGAGCAGCGCTTCCAGCTCGTAAGTGGTATCGAAGTGGTTTTCCACCGCATTTTTGGAAGCATGGGTGACCAGCACGATCTCTTTGATGCCTGCGGTAACGCACTCATCAATGATGTATTGAATCATCGGTTTATCGACGACAGGCAGCATCTCTTTTGGAATTGCTTTTGTCGCCGGGAGCATATGCATACCGAGACCCGCAACCGGGATTACTGCTTTAAGCTTGGTCATATTTTTTCCATTTCATGAAGTGAATACGTGCGGTCGATTATGCAGGATCGGCCAGAACTGCAAGTATAATCTTTATCCGAAAATCTGATACTAAATGCCTGTCATCCCTTAGAAATTCATCATTTTCCCACTGTTCGGACGTGCCATAAAGTGAGCAAAGACAAGCGTTAACCTGCATGCTAAAACCTGCCGCAGGATCAGCAGCCCCTCTGGATTAATGCCAGGCTAAAAAAGACCCGGGCGGCACGCGTGCCGCCCGGGAAGAAACGCGCCGATCAGAGCCAGCCCTCAAACCATTCCGGCTTTACGAACAGGTTGAAATGGTTTACCAGGGCGATGACCGCGATGAATATCGCCGACACCGATACCCACTGTCGCGCGTAAGGCATAAAGCGAATGCCGATCACCGGCCTGATAAAGAACGGGTGCGCGAAGGCGGAGATCAACACCTGCGAGATCGACAGCGTCAGCGCCACATAGAGCACGTTCGGCCAGATAAAGGTGGTCGCCAGCACCGCCAGCACCACCAGGCTCGCCACCACATTCCAGTAGAACTCGACGCTGGTGCGCCCGTTCGCCTGCGAAATCGCGCCGGTCAGGCCGCCCATCGGCCGCAGCATGCCGAACAGCAGCATCAGCGGGATCAGGTGGTAAACCTGCTCGTGCGAGGCGCCATAGAGCAGGCGCACAATCACCGGCGAGAGAATGCCGATGGCGAGGTACATCGCGCTGCTGAACAGCATGATGACGAAGGTGCCCTTCAGGAACAGCTTTTTCAGCTGCTCCGGATCCTGCTGCTGCTCGGCGAAGCGCGGCAGCGCCAGGCGGTTGATCACCGGCGACACCAGCTTGAGCGGCTGCAGAATCAGCTCTTTCGCCAGCGAGTAGATGCCGAGCATCTCAGCGCCCATCACCTTGCCGACAATCAGCGCATCCGCCTGGGTGCGCAGCTGGTTAATGGTCTGCGAGCCGAGCTGATAGATGCCGTAGCGCACCGCGCCGACAAAGGTCGCTTTATCAAACTCCCACGTCGGTCGCCACGCCTTCTCCCCGAAGGCGATCAGGCAGAGGATGCGGGTAAAGGCGTTGATAAACAGGCCAAGGATCGCCGCGGCAACCGTCAGCGAGGTGAAGTAGAGCATCGCTACGGTGCAGGCGAACGCAAACAGTTTGGTGGCCATCTCGATTTTGGCGAGCAGCACCATACGTTTGGTTTTGATGTAGTGCGCCTGATACTGCGACAGGTGCCCCAGCACGAGGAAGTTAAGGCTGGTGAGCATAATCAGCCCCACCAGCTCCGGCAGGTGGTAGAACCAGGCAATGGGATACGCGACGCCGATCAGGATCAGGCCGGTCGCCAGGCTCAGCGACACATTGACCCAGTATATGGTGCTCTGCTCGCGTCGGGTAATCTCCTGGCGGTGCACGATATAGCTGCTCATCCCCATATCCTGCAGCACGGTGGCGACCGCCAGGATAGCGTTGATGATCGCCAGCAGCCCCAGCTCGTGCGCTTCCAGCTTGCGCGCCAGCACGCTAAGCTGCAGCACCTGCAGCAGTGCGGCAAAGCAGGTACTGCCAAACAGCCATACTGCCTGTTTTTTCAATCCGCTCACGCCAGCTGCTCCAGCAGCCTCGCCAGCTCGCCGTAGGCGATGTGCTGGTTGAATTCCGTTTCAACCTTGCGGCGCGCCGCTGCAACGACCGGCGCGACGTCGATATCGCCCTGAGAGAGCCTGAAGAGCGTATCGGCCAGCGCCTCGGCGTCGTTTTCCGGCACCAGCCAGCCTGAAACGTTGTTCTCGATCAGCTCTGGGATCCCACTGTGGAAGGTGGAGACCACCGGCAGCCCCACCGCCATCGCCTCCATCAGCGCGACCGGAATGCCTTCCATATCGCCATCAGCGGCGGTTTTCGACGGCAGCAGGAAGATATCCGCCTCGCTCAGCGCGGCGCGGATCGCCTCCTGGGGCTTAAAGCCCGGCATGCTGACGCAATCCTCCAGCCCGGCGTTAGCGATATGCTCGCGCATCATCTCATCCTGATCGCCATTACCGATGATGGTGAACTCAAACTGGCCGCCGCGCTGTTTAAGGATCTCGCTGGCCTTCACCGCCACGTCGAGCCCCTTCTTCTCGGTGAGTCGCGCCACGGAAACAATGCGCAGCGGCGAGTGAAACGCCTGACGCGGCTCGAAGTTGAACTTCTCCGGCTCGATGCCCATGCGCGTCACGTGGATCTTCTCCGGCGGGCAGCCCATTTCGATCAGCTTGCGCTCCCACAGATGGCTAATCGGCAGCAGCAGCTCGCTCTGTTCGAACAGATTGACGTAGTCCTGCTTATGCTCTTCCAGGATATGGCGGCGCGAAATATCCGCGCCGTGGAACACCGTCGCCTGTTTGCCCACCAGCACGCCCAGCTCGCGCAGCTTATTGGCCAGCGCGCCCGCATAGCCAAAATGCACCAGGAAGACGTCGGCGGTATAGGGCTGGTGGGTATTCGCCACGATAGAGGGCAGCAGCAGCTTGCTGGACTGCGCACCGTAGCGCCGCACGTTCAGCGAGCGGATCAGCGCCGGTTTCGCCACCTTCGGCAGCACCAGCTTCAGGCGCTGGTTGAGCTTGTCAAGGTTCGAGACCTTCTCTTCCGGCAGCAGATAGTGAGTGCGCGCCGCCAGCTGATACTCGTCGAAGGCTGCGTGACGGTTCACCAGATCGCCCGGGAACACGGAGATAATTTCGACGTCGTAGCCGGCGTCAATAAAATGGGTCACCTGGTTCAGCACGAAGGTCTCAGAGGCGACCGGGAAACGCATGGTGAAAAAAGTCAGTTTCATAGCATTACCCCAATACGTTGAGGATCTCTTCTGTGATCCGGTTACCGACTTCGCGCTCGTGCGCGACCGCCGTATCGACCTGCTGCCTGATGGCGTCGTAATTCGCCAGCACCTCTTTTACTTTGCCGATCAGCGAGCCGTCCATCAGGCTCTTCACATCGGTCGCCATCTGCGGCAGACCGAGCTGATTCATCACGCCCATCGACTTGTGTTCATAGTTGATCGCCACGGCCGGCGTGCCGAAGTTCATGGAGATAATGGCGGAGTGCAGGCGCGTGCCGATGGTGAGATGGCAGTGGCTCAGCAAGATGCCCAGCTCCAGGTCGTTGAACTCATCCATGATGACGTGGTAATTCTCCGGGCGCTCGACGCGGTCGCGCAGGGTCAGCGCCACCATGCGATCGTCTTTGGCATAGCTGTCGATGCCGGTGCAGGTGGAGAAGGCGACCACCTGATAGCCTTCGGCGATCATCGCGTTGATCACGCGGCCAAAGGCGGCTTCATACTCCTGCTGCGTCACGCCCAGGCGCTTGTCGAACGGCGCCAGCTCGCGCACGGTAATGGCGATGGTTTTGCGGCGGCTGATGATGTTTTGCCAGTGCTGCAGGTTATGGCTCGGCTGCTCGACGCTGCGCGCGCGCACCAGAAAGGCGGTATCGACGCCGGGCGCCACTTTACGCGTGGTGACGCCATCTTTTTTCATCAAATCGAGGCTGACCGACTCGCGCAGCACCAGGCTGTCGACGCGGTCAAACACAAAGTTCGCCAGCGCGTTAACACGGGGGTTCTGAAAAGGGCCGACCGAGTGGCCGATCAGATAGATCGGCTTTTTTGCCATCAGGGCGCAGAGCGCATGGTCGAACTGCGTCACGCCGTAGAGATCGACGAAGAAAGAGCCGCCGACCTGGATAATGGCGTCGTACTGCTTCAGGCTGTTGGCGAAAGTTTGCAGATGCGCCGGTACGGAAAAGGATTTAAACGGTCCGCCTTTGCCCAGGTGCGCCATCATAATGTTCGGCATCAGTCGGTTGGCGACCTTGCGCTTTACCGTGCCGATCAGGCCCTTCGCCGCTTTGCTGTTGTGCAAAAACAGCGAATCCTGCTGAATCTCCTGCTGGAGCAAATACCCAGAGCTCGTTGGATAACGGCTGATCGCGTCAATCTCTATATCACTGCGGGCAGCATGTATTGAATCGATCAGCCCGCGCAGAATCGCGCCATCCCCGCGATTCCCACACGTGTGGTTACCCACCAATAAAATTTTCATCAACAACTCCGAAAAATTCTTTTAATTTTTACCCGACCGGTAACGCTGCGATGCGTCGGGTAAACAAGCCGCCCTGTCCTGACGGGCAAAGTAAACTCTGCGTTTAAAAAACAACCAATATGCAAGCTAAAAACAACTCCAGAGGATGTGACTCGCGCGCCTCCCTGCGCGCGATAACGCGTTATTCGCCCTTCACGGCGAAATAGGGCACGGCGCACTGTTCGCCGTTAATCACCATTGAGATAAAACCTTTCGGCTTGCTGGTGTCCACCTGTCCGGCGTTAAGCGCGCGCGACGCCAGCAGCAGATCGCCCTGCTCGTTGCCGCCGATGCCTGCCTTGCCGTTATGCAGGCTAAAGCGCTGCGGCGCCGCCACATTGCCGGACGGCGGCGATGCTTTCTCCATGCTGGCGCTGACGCGTGCGCAGCGGCCGGTGGCGAAACGGTCTTTGCTGGTAGTTTTCATCAGCACCACCGCCGACGGCGTCCAGCCCGCCAGCTTCACGAAGATGCGCACTTCGCTGTCGCTGGCGGCAACGTAGCGCACCTCGACGACCGGGCTGCTGCCCTCCGCAGACCAGCTCGCTTCCGCCTTGCTCTTCTTGCGCTGCACCTGGATCACCGCGCGGCCGCCGGTCGAGCGATCGGCGATCGGATTCATCAGCGGCTGGCTGGTGCTGCCGTTGCTGAACTCCGACTGGCCGAAGATTTCGATTTCCCAGGCGTCGCCGACGTCCGGCGAATAGAGCGTGCCCAGCTCAAACCACGTCTGCTGGGCGCTGTTGTTCTCCAGCCGCCAGCGCGAGGTGATGTAGTTGTATTTCAGGCTGCCGTCGATGGCGACGCCGTAGGACTCCACGCGCGTCGATCCCATCTCCCAGACGTTGAGCCAGCGCTCGCCCTGATCGGAGTTATCGATCCAGCTGCCGGACTGCAGATTGGTCTGGCGCATATTGAGGCGCGAGTTGTGCGCAATCAGCGGGTTTTTACAATCTTCCAGGCTCAGTGCATCGACAATCCACTGACCGTTGGAGATGTCGCCCGGATGGTCGCAGTGCTCGATCCAGCCGTTGTGAATAATTGACTGGCTGCAGCGCGGCAGGTTGAGCACCATGCCGCCGCGGCAGTTCTGCGCGTTGAAGTTGGAAAGCTCGATAGCGGTGCTGTGATCCCAGGCGCCCGCCTTGCGGCCTGACCAGCCCGCTTTAATCACGTCGCCGGTGCAGCGCGAGGCGTACCACTGGTCGATTTTGCAGTCGAGCGTATCCAGCAGGCTGAGCGCGGTGCCGCCCACCGCGTTAAAGCGCAGACAGGCGCCGCGGAAGAACTGGCCGCCGTCGCAGGTATTGCGGAACAGCCCCTGTTTATTGGGACGCTTATCGCTGTTGCCGTTGAAGATCAGGTTGGAGATCTCCACCCAGCGCGCGTTGACGTCGAAGACGAACTCTGACTGGCCGTCGGAGACAATAGTGGTGGCGGGGAAGTAGCCGAAGTTGACCATTGCGCCGGAGATGCGGAAAAAGCGGCGCCCTTCGCTGCCGAAGTCGCAGGCGGAGACAAAGAAGGTGCCGGCGGGAAACTGCACGCAGATAGGCTGCTGTGCCTGTTCCGACCACTGGTACATCGCCTTGATGGCGGGCGCGGCGTCAGTTTTGCCGTCGGCGATGGCGCCGAAGTCAAACAGCGACAGGCGGTTGAAATCATCCACCACGCGGCGCCAGTAAAAGCCCTCACCAGCGAAGTTCACGCCGCCGTCATCTTTCGCGCTCTGGAAGCTGCCGACAAACTCGCCGCCGCCCACTTCCAGTCCTTCGTGCCAGCTTTTCAGCTTGATTTTCGCCCCTTCGAACAGCGGACGGGTTTTGCGCAGCTCCTCAACCGAGGCGATCTCGCCAATCAGCTGATAGCCGCCCGGCTGCGCCAGCCGCTGGCTGAACGCCGCCTGGCCCGGTCGGCTGACGTCGGGAATGTTAAACAGCGTATTGCCGTCTTTATCTTTCACCGTCATTGAGTGCGACGGATCGGCGATCAATGCGGCGTTGTCGTGAACGAAGCGGGCGAAGCTGCCTCTATTGAGCGCAATTGGCTGGGTAATTTGCGCCAGCTTGCCGCTGTCGTCGCGCAGAAAAACCGGGATCTGGTTGCCCGCCTGGCTGGCGTCGCTGCCCGCCTTGCCGATCCAGAGCTGCCCTTCGAAGCCCTGCCAGAACTGCGGCGGCATGGCGTAGAGGTTCTCCGGCGTCAGAATCGGCACGTCCCCTTTTGGTACCGCGGCCGGATCGACCGCTTTCAGGGCGACGCCGCTGCTTTTCGCGGCGTGGCTGGAGAACGCGCTGACGGAGAGTGCGGCAACAATGGAGGAGGCTGCGCTCTGCAAGACTTCTCTTCTTTTCATGCATCTAATCCCGTAGTCAATGGGGCCGCGCAATGGGCCATAACAGTTGTCCCCTGAGGCACGTTGCAATCAGGCCCGTCCCTTGCCGCTGTTAAACCAGCGCCAGCCAGCTCTGCTTGATCTGCTTACCGTCGAATTTCAGCGCGGTAATTTTTGTTTTCTGACTCATGGCGAAGAAAAGCGCGTCGTCGCTGGCGAGCTGGTCCATGCGCGCCAGGAAGGTCGCTTTGTCGTTCATTGGCACCAGGAAGCCATCTTCGCCCTGGTTGATAATCTCCTGCGGGCCGGTTGGGCAGTCATAGGCCACCACCGGCAGCGACCAGGATTTGGCCTCGAGCAGCACCAGCGGCAGCCCTTCATAGCGCGAGGTCATCAGCGCCATATCGCTTTCGCGGTAGTAGTCGTTGATATTGCTGACGCGGCCAACGAACCTGACGCTGTCGGTGATGCCGAGCGCCGCCGCCTGATCTTCCAGCTGCTGGCGCAGCTCGCCGTCGCCGGCGATCGCCAGCGTCCACTCCGGATGGGTTTGCGCGAAGTCGCGCCAGATATCGAGCAGCAGATCGAACCCTTTCTGGTGATCGAGACGGCCCACCGCCAGCGCCTGACGGCTGCGCGAGGTGCGCTCAAAGGCTTTGTATACCACCGGATTGGGGATTTGCTTGCTTGGGATGCGCCAGCGGGAGAAGACCTGATGGTCTTTATCGGTCAGGACGATGACCCGATCGTAGTAGCGCAGCAGCAGGTACTTGAGGAGCTTGATCGGCTTGCTGAAGGAGTTGATGGCGATATGTTCGCAGGCATAGGCCTTGAAGCGTTTTTTCTTGCCGGAGAGCAGGCTCCAGAAAGCGAACATCACGCTCAGACGCCCCATGCTGATCAGAAAGACGCTGTCGACCTCTTCGCTGTGAATGCGTCTGACAATGCTTTTGATCGGGTTGCTGTGTCCCTCGAAGCTGACGATCTCTTTGACGTGCTCAAAGGGGTAGAAGGTTTTTCCGCTGCCTTCCAGCGAATAGATGGTGACGTCGTGCGTTTCGCCCAGACACTCGGACATAAAGTTGCAGATGTTCTCAGTGCCGGCATACGAATAGGCATCTTTGATCACCAGGACGATTTTTTTCATGTAACGCTACCCACCTCAAAAGAGTAAAAAGACAATCCTGTTATCGATGCTTAAGGGTAAACAGCACGCCGTTCACCATATACCAGCCGTAATAGTAATAGATTTTTAAAGGATTGTTTTTATAGATAATTCTTAATAATTCCAGGTGCCATTTCGCCGCTTTATTCTTGTTGCGCGAAAGGGAATCGCCTAATTCGTAATAGTTGACGAGAATGCTCTGAATCACGCGCGCCTGCTTGTAGCGGGTGAAGAGTTCGTAGAGGAACAGGAAATCCTCGTGCCCTTTACGCTGGAAGAATATCCCCTGCGGCGGACGGCGGAAGCAGACCGAGGAGAAGCAGACGCGATACTGCTTCTTCACGAAGTTTTCCTGCTGAAGGTAAGGTTTGCTGTAGGTGATGTCGTGATCGGCGTTTTTGGTTTTGTAGTGATATTCGGCGATCACGAAATCGTCGCCGGAGGCGATGGCGGCCGCCTGCTGCGCCAGCTTGTCGACGTGCCATTCGTCGTCGCTGTCGAGGAAGGCGATAATCTCCTCTTTTGCCGCACGCAGCCCGACATTGCGGGTCTCCGCCGCGCCGAGGTTCACCTCGTTGTCGAGAATGGTAATGCGCGGATCGTTACAGTGCTCGCGCACCAGCGCCAGCGAATCATCGGTCGATTTATCGTTGATCAGGTAAAGGTGCCAGTCTGGCCAGGTCTGATTCATTACCGACTGCACGGCGCGTAAAACCGTCTGGCGTGCGTTATACATCGGCATCACAATGCCTACGGTGCCAACATGATTCGTCATATTCATACCTGAATAAAAAAGTGTCGTTCCGGGAAAAACGCTCCCGCGTCGGGGAGCAACAAGAAGTCAGGAAACCGCTTTTTCACCGCCCAGCCGCGCCCTTAACTTGTCTTTCACGCGGTTAAGGAAATAGGACTGGTTATCTTTGTTGGTGAGAAAGAAGTAGCGCGCGAAGGTCAGGCTCGCCATCAGCGACTTGCCGTCCATTTTGTAGCGCAGCGGCAGCTTAAACGCCTTGTAGGTGTCGATATCGCGCGCGGTCAGGTGCGGCTTCATGGCATCCAGCCAGAAAAGCGAATATTTCACCGATTCGCCTTTATGCTTGGATCCAAATTTCGTCACCAGATGATAGGTGGCGAGCGGGCGCGCGATCATCACGAACTCATAGCCGAGACGATCGGCGCGAATGCAGAAGTCGTAATCCTGATGGCGGATATAGCGCGTATCAAACTGGATGCGTGCGGCATCCTCGCGCTTCAGCACGATGGTGCTGGTCTGGATAAAGCCGTAGCAGCCAAAAAGATACTCCGCCACGGTTTCGTTTTTGCCTGGCGTCTGCATCGGCATCACCTTCAGGAAGCTGCCGTCCTGATAGATGTTCACCTGGCTGTAGATCACGAACTTGCTTTTACCCTGCGCTTCCAGCGCCTGGATTTTACGGCTGGTCTCCAGCAGCTTGTCGGCGTGCCACTCGTCGTCCGCGTCGAGAAAGCTGATGTAGTCCCCTGTCGCCAGCTCAATGCCTTTATTGCGCGCGCCTGCGCCGTTCAGTTTCACCTCGGAGAGCACCAGGTTAATGCCCAGATCCTGATAGCGCTCGCTGTTGACTACCTCCGCCAGCGCCGCCGCATCGGCAGATTTGTCGTCAACGATAATCACTTCGAAATTGCGGTAGCTCTGCGCCTTGACGCAATCCAGCGTCGCAACGATCGACTGCGACGCGTTGTACGCGGGGATTACAATGGAGAAACGAATGTCCTTCATGCCAGTACCTCTTAAAAACAGGGCTGAAATCGATAAAAAAACGCGCTGCGTGCCGCGCGGCGGCGTCGCACGCAGCCGTGATAATCAGTAAGGGTTACCGGTGCGATCCTGCTTGGCTGGCGCAACTTCGGCCGCGACCTTCTTCTTGTTGCTGCTGCCGATAAAAGGCTTTTCAACATAGAGATAGGTCATCTTCGCCACGTTGAACGACAGCACGAAGAAGAGCGTGGAGATCAGGGTGTAGACCACCACGTTATGCGGCACCATGCTGAGCGGGATCTGCTTAATGAAGTAGAGCACCACGCCGTGGATCAGATAGAGGCTGTAGCTCACCTCCCCGATCGACATCAGGGTTTTGTTCTCCAGCATGCCCAGCAGGTTGTTGCCGCTGCTCACCACGAAGAAGATGGCCGTCAGGCAGCAGAGAAACACCAGATACCAGAAGGCGTTGCTGGTGAAGGCGAGCGCGAAAATCGCCAGCAGGATGCAGGCCACGCCCGCGATGCGCGACGCTTTAAACATCGCCAGCCGGTCACGCCAGGTATAGGCGAAATAGCCCATCGCGAAGCCCAGCACCGGACGCGGGTCGGTATAGGTTTTCCCCCACAGGCGCAGCGCCACGGCGACGCAGAAAATCGCGCCGATCGAGCCGAGGATAAGCAGGGTTTTGTACTTGCCGTGGGTGGCGCGGTTCACCACAAAAATCAGCGGGATAGAGAGATAGAGCAGCCACTCCAGGCGCAGCGTCCACTCTACGCCAGCGTTAACGTCGGCGGTGAGAAAATCACCCATATGATAGCTGCCGACGAACAGCAGCCAGAGTACGGCGTCGGTGATGCTGTGCGCGTTGAGCTGCAAACCGCCCTGCGCGAGGCCGACCAGAATGATCACCAGCCCGGAGAACCAGAACATCGGCACAATGCGGCGCACGCGCGACTTCAGCAGCTTCCAGGTGAGCTGGCTTGCCGGCATGCCGTCGTTGTCCAGCCAGCGATAGAACAGAAACGCCGAGATCATAAAGAAGAGCAGCACGCCGAACTTGCCGGCGTTGACGAAAAAGTTGCCTTCGGAGAACCAGACGAAATAGTCCTTATCGAAGATCCAGTTGCCGTCCAGCGAGTAGAGATAGTGCACCAGATGGGAAAAGGCGACGATGCTGGCCAGCAGCGCGCGCAGCCCGGAGATGCTTTTAATGCCGCTGCCGTTGTAAACGCCCTTATGGAACCCGGTCGCGCGCAGAAAGAGCAGCGCCAGACAGAATGACGCCACCATAATGAATACGTACATGACAACTCCTGAAGCCACAGAGTGAGGTTGGGTTTAGCTGCCGGTCTGCGACAGCTGCTTACCGAAGCTGGCACTGATAACGTTAAAGGTCTGCTGCGCTTTTAGCTTATACAGCGATTCGGACGGGTGAATGCAATCCGCCGACATGTCGCTCTGCCAGTCGCGCTGCGCCTTAATGGCCGTCCACTGCTTCACGATCGGCACGCCTTCCGCTTTTGCGACCTCATTGAGCTGATAGACGTAGGGCCAGACATTCCAGCGCTCAACCTTGCCGCAGATGGGATTAGGCTCCTGCAGCACCACCAGCTTGTTGTGCGCCTTCGCCTCTTTCACCAGCGCGGTCATGATGCGGCCATACTCTTCCGGGCTTTCCAGGTGCGTGTTTGTGTCTTTGAAAAAGTAGTGACGCGCATCGTTGATGGCATAGTTGAGCAGGATAAGCTGCGCGCTGGAGTTCGCCATGCGTTCGCGCCAGCCGCTGGTATCCTCCGTGCCCTTGTTGTAGAGCAGTTCCGCCGCCTGCGCGCCCGGCACACCGTGATTTTTAACCTCGACAGCGTCGCCATATTTGCTTTGCAGCATTTTTTGCAGCCAGGCCATCTCGTTGCCCGGCGCGATGATGTTTTTCCCGCCGGAGGACATCACGCCCGCCGTGGTGGAGTCGCCGTAGGCGTCGATAATAAATGCGCCTCGATCGGCGGCCTGCGCGAAGCAGGAGGCCGAAAGGATGGCTGCAGCAATAAGTGATTTCGTCATGTTACCTCCCCGGTTAATGGAACAGCTTAAATTCCTGAGCAACTTCATAGCCGACAACGGCCTGCTTCAGAGAAATCGTGTTGTAGTAGAGGTAATAGACAAGGAAGAACGCGAACATCGCGAACATGGCCGGCTTGAGTATCGGGCGCACCTGATACACCAGCGAGGCTAAAATAATCGGCTCGACCTGCAACAGGTAGTTGGAGAGGCGCGCGCCCGACGAATAGTTATAGAAGAAGATACGGATGCCGCCGCCGATGGCGAAGGTCAGCACCAGCAGATAGTTAAGGCGATACTGCTGATAGTTATATTTTTTAATCTCGTTGCTCAGCAGGAAGTAGACGAAGATAAACACCAGCATGATGTTTTTCAGGTTTGACACTGAGAAGATGCTGCCTTCGCCCGCGTTGGAGGTTTCGTTGCTGTAGCCCTCCGCCCTCTCCCCCAGCGATCCCATATGGGCTGAGATGAGCGAGATAAAGCTGGTGCCGCCGACTTTCGAGGCGGGAATGCTCAGCAGGATAATCGCCACCGGCCACCAGCGCGAGTCGCGGATAAACAGGAACGGCACGATGGTCACCACCATTACCGCGGTGTTGTGGCTGAAAAACGACAGCAGGGTAAAGCCGAGCGCCATCCAGTAACGCTTCAGGTAGATATACCAGATTACGCCGAGGAACAGCGCCGAACTCAGGCCGAAACGGATCTGGTTCATATCTTTGTTAATAAAGATATGCGCCGAATAGAGCGCCAGCGCCAGGATGGGATAAGGCGACATCTTCTTGAAGAAGACCGCGTTAACCGCCACCGCCAGCAGGCAGAAGATAAACAGGAAAATGTCGGCGTTGTGCGATACCAGGCTGGTGAGATACGCCAGTACGAAAATCAGCGGTTCGTAGCGGAAGAACGCCACCGTCTCACTGAAGCCGTTCACCTGAATGCGGTTAATAAAGTCGGCGAAAAAGCTGCGGTACTGATAATCATCCATGCCGGTGCCGAGGCCGCGGATCCCGCCGAACACCACCAGCGTCGCGGCGGCGATGCAAAACAGATAAGTCAGGATGTGCGTGGTGCGTTCGTCTTTTTTTAGCAGGATTTCTACGATCGCCATCAGCAGCAGAAATCCTGATAGATACCAATATGGAGCCATGGTGTGATTCCTTAATTCCACACGTTGCCAGCTGACAGGCGTTTACGCCTTCTGCGTAAAGCCGCGCCTGAGGGCGCCTGCCTGTTGCTGAACCATTTTGTTATGGGCGCCCGCCCGGTTATGCGTGTTATGCGTGGCGTCTGGCGCGAAACACAGAATCACCTGTGTAGATCGTTGCGTGTTGTCTTTAACGGACGATAAAAGGGGCGGTCTTGCCGCCCCGTTAATCGTCAAAGTTTAGCTTTTGGTCGGCTTGCCGTATTCGTAGTCGTAATAGTCGTAGCCATGACCGTAGGCATTGGCGGCTTTACGCACCACGGCGTTCAGAATCACGCCTTTGATCTCGATGCCGTTCTGCGCGAAGCGCTTGAAGCTGACGTCGATCTCTTTCGCGGTGTTGGTCTCAAAGCGCGCCACCATCAGCGAGGTGCCGGCCAGCTTGCCGATAATCGAGGCGTCGGTAACGGCCAGAATCGGCGGCGTATCGATCAGCACCAGGTCGTAGTTCTTGCTCGCCCAGTCCAGCAGCTCGCCCATGCGGCGGTGCATCAGCAGCTCCGACGGGTTCGGCGGCACCTGGCCGCGCGGCAGGAAGTCGAAGCCATACGGACCGCGCTGAATCAGCGCCGGGCTGAACTCGGTTTTACCGGAGAGCACGTTAGAGAGACCCGACTTGTTATCCGCGCCGATCAGGTCGTGGGTATAGCCGCGACGCATATCGCCGTCGATAAACAGCACGCGCTGACCCGCTTTCGCCACCAGCGTCGCCAGGTTGGCGCAGATAAAGGTTTTACCAATGCCTGGGCTCGCGCCGGTGATCATCAGGATATTGTTTTTCGCCTCCATCATCGCGAAGTGCAGGCTGGTACGCAGGCTACGGATCGCTTCGATAGAGAGGTCGGTCGGGTTGCCCAGCGCCAGCAGCGTTTCGTGCGGATCGGTCTTCACTTTTTGACCGCGACGCGCCAGCGCTTCGGTGTCTTTCTTGCGCTGCCATTCAGAGAGCGGCACGCTCGCATAGACGTTCATGCCCAGCTCTTCCAGCTGTTCCGGGTTCTCAATGCCGTGATGCAGCAGCGCCTTCAGCAGCACCAGACCCACAGAGACCACCAGACCAAGCAGCAGGCTGGCGGCGATAATCAGCGTTTTCTTCGGCGCGACCGGCGCGTTAGCGGTTTCCGCGTTATCGATGATACGCACGTCGCCGACGGTGCTGGCTTTACTGATGCCCAGCTCCTGCTGACGGTTCAGCAGCTGCATGTAGATCTCCTGACCCGACTGTACGTCGCGGGTCAGACGCAGGATCTCTTGCTGCGTCTGCGGCATCTGGGAGATTTTCTTGTTCAGCTGTGCCTGCTCGCCTTCCAGCGTTTTGCGTTTTTCCAGCAGCGCGCGGTAGGTCGGGTGGTCTTTAGTGAACAGCTGCGACACTTCTGCTTCGCGGAAGGTCAGCTCGTTCAGCTGGCTCTGCACGCTGACAGAGGAGTCGAGCGCCGATTTCGCTTCAAGCGACATATCGACCGATTCGTTCTGACGACGGAACGCGTTCAGCTTGTTCTCAGCCTCGTCCAGCTTAGCGCGCACCTGCGGCAGCTGGTTGCGCAGGAACTCGAGGCTCTTCTCAGCCTGCTCAGATTTACGCTCAACGTTTTGCAGCAGATAGTTGTTGACGATCTGGTTCAGCACCTTGCTGATCTGCTCCGGATCTTCCCCGACATACTGCAGACCCAGCACGCCGGTATCTTTGCCTTTATCGGCCACGGTCAGGTTTGCCAGCACGGAGTTGATCGCCTGCAGCTCGTTCAGCTTGGTGACGGTGAAGCTGGTGCCCTCTTCCGCCTGAATGTCGCTGACCAGCATGGTGATGTTGCCGTGCTGTTCCAGACGACCGACCTGACCTTTAAACAGCTCGTCGCCATCTTTGGTCACGGTGTAGGTTGTCGGGCTGTTGACTTCCAGCTCAACGCTGCGCTTGTCGATAGTGCGCGGGATATCCAGACGGGAGATGGCGATCTGCGCCGGTTTGTTGCCCATCAGGCGCGACAGGCCTTTACCGATAATCGGAAAGTATTTCTGCTCGACCACGGTATCCAGACCAAGATCGCTCACGGTCTTACCGATGACCATGCGCGATTCCAGGATCTGAATCTCGGTATCTGACTCCGGCGTCGCCGGCATCAGGGTTTGCAGATCCGAAAGGACGGAGCTGCTGTTTTTCTGCTCAACCTGCACCATGGCGTCGGCGCTGTAGATCGGCGTTGCAAAGAGTGTGTAGAGCGTTCCCACCAGCATAAAGAAGGCGGTTACGGCGACAATGATCCAGCGATGATCGATCAGCTGTCCCAAAAGGTGGCCAAGATCGAATCCCGTCGACTCCTCTCTTGGCGCGGTCATAACCTTATTTTTAATATTCATGGATAATCCCAACTATCGGCTTAATACGTTGACCCATTTCTGGGTAGCGTTTTCCAGTAACCCGTAAACCTCTTCAAAGGCCTCACGACTTTTTCTATACGGATCCGCGATTTCCTGTTGGTTGAGCCAGTGCCCAAGCAGCATGGTTTTTCCGCGCGCGGCTGGATCGATGCGATTGACCTGTTCGATATGACGTTTCTCCATCACCAGAATCAGGTCGAAATCGCGGCACATACTGGCGGTCAACTGCTGCGCGTGATGCCCTTCCAGCGAGAGGCCATGACGCGCGGCCACCTCGCTGGCGGTTTGATCCGCCGGATAGCCCTTGAGGGCGCTGAGCCCCGCCGAGGCGATACGCTTTTCCGGCAGCGCGCGCTTCAGTAAGCGCTCCCCGGTAGGAGAGCGGCAGATGTTGCCGACGCAGACCACTAACACGGACGAAATCATGGCTAAACCTAGTTCGACCAGTTGCGGAAACGCAGCGCCGCCTCGCTCGCATCGTTGATGCCGGCGATGGTCGGCAGCAGCTGCGAAATCACGCGGTTCCAACGCGTCAGCGGCGTCGAGGTGACATAGACGATATCGTAAGGTTCAAGTTGGAATTCGGTACCCATGACCATCGCCGCCGCATCTTTGGTGTTCAGCTGATAGATGTTGGCGATTTTGGTGCGGTTTGTGCCGCGAATCGGACGGATAACGAATACGCCGGTGGCGTCAGCGGCGGTCTGATCCATACCCTGGGCATTGCCCAGCGCTTCAGCCAGCGTCATGCCGCTGCGGTCCATTTTCAGCGTCGACTGCTGACGCACTTCGCCCATCACGAAGACTTTGAGATCGTCGTTGCGCGGCACGTAGAGGATATCGCCCGGATAGAGCAGATGGTTCTGGCTCAGGTCGCCGTTCTGCATCAGCGCCTGCAGCGAAATGCGCTGCTCGGTGCCGTTGTGCGTCAGCACCACGTTGCGCCAGTCGGCGTCCGCCGCCAGGCCGCCCGCGGCGTTGATGGCGTCCAGCACCGTCAGCGGCACGTTGGTGATGGGCTGCTGACCCGAGGTGGTCACGGCGCCGGTCACATAGGTTTTCTGCGACTTAAAGGAGGCGATGCTGACATCGACCTGCGGGCTCTCGATATACTGCGCGAGGCGACGCGCGATCTCGCCGCGCACTTCAGTGACCGTACGGCCAACCACGCGGACTTTGCCGATATAGGGGTAGAAAATAGTGCCGTCGGAGTGCACCCAGTTGCCGGTGTCGCTGGCGCTGCGGTACTGACCGGCCGGTGTGGTCAGCTCGGGGTGATCCCAGACGGTGACGTTAATCACGTCGCCGATGCCGATGCGGTATTCATAGTTCTGGATTTCGTTCTGCAGCCCTGGGTTAGCCTGAGCCACCAGCGGCTTGGGTCGCATCTGTTCGACCAGGCGCGGCGTTAACGGGAAGACGTTGACATATTTGTCGATGTCATAGTTGCTGTCCTGCTGCTCAACGACATCTTTTCCGCTAGTGGAAAGGTGCTGGCCTGGAACAACCGTACACCCTGAGAGAAATGTGGCGGATACCAGCATGGGTATCAATTTCGTTTTGATTGTAATCATCTAGATCTTCGCTATCAGTTATTGATTGATAGAGGCGAAAACGCCGCTGTGTAAGCGCTGAAAAAAAATAAACTCGCCAGCCTAAGTACTGAAAATGCCCGTCATTATCACTTGCTCCCTAACTCTTTTTTGTTGCTACCGTTTAACTGGGCGGAATAAGCAAATGCATGAGATTGCCTTCTGCATCAATTAACGGCTTCCTTCAGCCACGATAATGGCGGCTCTCGCCAATGACGTTGCCAGCAGCGGCGCCAGGAACCCGGGAGCGTCCATATTTCGCTCCCCGCACTCGCCTGCTATCAATACGCCCCATCGCGCTTCAGTACGACACCGACCGTTTTGAACAAAATGGCGATATCGTTCCACAGCGACCAGTTTTTTACGTACCACGAATCAAAATAGACGCGCGTTTCGTAATCAACGTCGTTACGACCGCTGACCTGCCACAATCCCGTCATGCCCGGTTTCGCCATCAGATAGTAATCGACATCCCCGGCATAACGGCAAAGTTCATCTTCAATCACCGGGCGCGGACCGACGAGGCTCATGTCGCCGCGCACCACGTTCCACAGCTGGGGCAGCTCATCCAGGCTGGTTTTACGGATGAAGTGGCCGACCTTAGTGATGCGTGGATCGTTTTTCAGTTTGAAATCTTTATCCCACTCGGCGCGCGCCACCGGATCGGTGCGCAGCACCTCTTCCAGCACCTCTTTGGAGTTGATCACCATCGAGCGGAACTTCAGGCATTTGAACTTGCGGCCGTTCATGCCGACGCGTTCGTGTCCGTAAATCGGCGGTCCACCATCGCGGCCGACCAGAAAGCCGAGCACCAGCAGCGCAGGCAGCAGCATAAGAATAATCGACAGCGCACCGACAATATCGAACGCGCGCTTCAGGAAGCGCGAGGTACGCTTCGCCAGGTTGTTGTTCACGCGCAGGATCATCACTTCATGGCTAAAGATATAGGCCATGTCGGTGCCGTAAAGCGGCACGCCGCGCAGCGTCGGGATAACGGAGACCGAGCGGCAGTTATGTCTCGCCAGGTTCTTCAGCCACAGGTCGCGATACTGGCTCTGCTCAAACTCCACCGCTACGATGAACTGCGTTTCACTGTGGGTCAGGTTCCAGAGTTCCGCCTCTTCGCGCAGCACCGGCACGCCGGCAATGCTCGCCTGCGGGCAGGTACCGTCTACGTCATAAAAGGCGATAACGTCGAAACCCATGACCTCTTCGCTCTGCAGCGCCTGCCAGGCTTCCTGCGCATTTTTGCTGCTGCCGATAATAATGGTCTGCTTTTTCCACAGGCCATAGTGATTAAGCAGATGTTTAACCACCGCGCGCGACACCGGAATTAAGACCAGCGCCAGCACCCAGGTCAGCAACCAGACGAAGCGCGACATTTGCCACTGCGACAGCGCGGTAATCGACAGGTCGATAATAGAGAAAATAAGAATGGTACGAAAAACTTCTTTCAGCTCGAACCAGAATGGTTTGCGGTAGGTAAAGTGACGCAGCCTGACCCAGAACCATCCGACGCAAATTACCGACAGGAGAATATGCGTAGCTATTTTCAAATGCAGATCTTTTTCAGAAATATCTGCCAGCGGTGAATCAGACATCATATTAATTAACGCCAGCGCTATAAATAATGCGGCGTTAAAACAAATTAAATCCGAACCTGCCAACAACAATTTAGTGAAAAGACTTTTAAACGTAATTTCAGTATCGCGCATATTTAACTCTTTATTTTATTTCCTTTAACCCGTGACGCCCTGAGCTGTGTAATAATTGAGCAAATCAGTTTCTTGTCGACATATGCGTAACTGAGGGGGAGTTCCAGGGTGCGTTCACATCCGTTTCCTGTGCCAGAAAACAAGAAAATCGTGATGAATACCAACAGATTACTCTGACTTAACCTGTCGTGACGCACTGATTGTTTTATAAACATAAAAGGCGTTTCATGCACGCTACCGCCCTTGGCTGTCGCTGCCAATACCGCTTTTGATATCCTGTTTCCAGCCTGTCTTTCTCGGGCCGGTTGCCTGATGCATACCCACGAGACAGATCACAATTCACTACATTGGGTGCCAAATCAGTGGGCGAATATCAACATAAGCGCAGACTTTTAACAGCACGTTGCTATACTAGTTATTACTGGCTTCTTTACAAGTAGGCCCCGCCGTCCCCTGACTATTTTAGGAAAAAGACTACCAGCCATTAGTATTGAGGCCCGCCATCCGGGAAAAATGAAAGTGCAATACCCTGCGCAAAAATCAGATTAATACCCTATTCGCCACGTTAATAAATTCTCCCGCCGCCGTGATACATTCAAAATGGATTCATCAATATTTCATCGGCCCGCCATCTTATGCTTTACCGAATGCTGGCTCAGTGCTGAAAGAAATCAGACGCTATCTTTTCATTATTCTCTGTGGACGCGCTAAACCACGGGCGCGACAGCCTGTTGTACCCTGCCCGCGGCTCCACTATCCTCAGACTTTACTGACTTCGATATATTCAGGCGGCTAAGGCATGTTGGAGGTGTTTGCGGATCCCTCGCTATGGGCGGGGTTAATTACGCTAATCGTTCTTGAACTGGTGCTGGGGATCGATAATTTGGTCTTCATCGCTATTCTGGTGGAAAAGCTGCCCGGCAAAGATCGCGACCGGGCGCGCGTTATCGGTTTACTGCTGGCATTGCTCTGTCGTTTGCTGCTGCTGGCGTCGCTTTCCTGGCTGGTTACCCTGACGCAGCCGCTGTTTACGCTACGCGGCCACCCCTTTAGCGCACGCGATCTGCTGCTGTTGCTCGGGGGGCTCTTCCTGCTCTTCAAGGCAACCACCGAGCTAAACACCCGGCTGGAAGGTCAGGATCATGACGATAATCAACAAAAACGCGGCGCTAAATTCTGGCCAGTCGTGGCGCAAATCGTGGTGCTGGACGCCATTTTCTCGCTGGATGCGGTGATCACCGCCGTCGGCATGGTGAATCAGCTGCCGGTGATGATGACCGCCGTGACCATCGCGATTCTGCTGATGCTGCTCGCCAGCAAGCCGCTGACGCGCTTCGTTAACCGCCATCCGACTATCGTTATTCTCTGCCTGAGCTTTCTGCTGATGATCGGCTTTAGCCTGGTGGCGGAAGGACTCGGCTTCGTTATCCCCAAAGGCTATCTTTATGCGGCAATCGGCTTCTCAATCGTGATCGAGGCGTTTAACCAGCTGGCGCAGCGCAACCGCCGCCGCGCGCTGTCGGCGGGTCGCCCGCTGCGTCAGCGCACGGCGGAAACCGTACTCAGGCTGCTGCGCGGCGAAGCGGACCACGCCGAGCTGGACCCGCAGAGCGCGATGCTGATCGCCGACAGCGATCGCCAGGCGCTGTTTAACCGCCAGGAGCGGGTTATGATCGCCCGGGTGCTCAACTTCGCCCAGCGCCACGTCAACAGCATCATGACCTCGCGTCACGATATCGAACACATCAATCTGGATGATGACCCGGCGGAGATTATGGCGCGGCTCGACCGCAATCAGCATACGCGCCTGCTGATCACCGACCAGAGCAACGAGCTGCTGGGCGTGGTGCACGCCATCGACCTGCTGCATCAGTCGCTGCACCATCAGTCACTGGATTTGCGCGCGCTGGTGCGTCAGCCGCTGGTGTTTCCCGAGCGGCTGACGCTGCTGCAGGCGCTGGAGCAGTTCCGCCAGGCGCGGACCCATTTTGCCTTTGTGGTCGATGAATTTGGCTCGGTGGAGGGCGTGGTCACGCTGAGCGATTTGATGGAAACCATCGCCGGCAACCTGCCCCTTGAGGGCGAGGAGATCGACGCCCGCTACGACGTGCAGACGCAGGGCGAAGGTCGCTGGATCGTTAACGGCAATATTCCGCTGGAGGATTTAGCGCTTTACGTCAGGCTACCTCTGGATGAACGGCGCAGCTACCATACGCTGGCAGGTCTGCTGATGGACAGCCTGCAGCATATTCCCGAAGAGGGTGAGACGCTGCAGGTCGGCAGCTATCAGCTGCGCACCCTGCAGGTGGAGAACCATCGCGTGCAGAAAGTAGAGATCCTGCAACAGACGCAGGATCTCGATTACGAAGTGTGACTCACGGCCGCAGCAGCTTGCGCAGGCTGTCGTCGTCCTCTTTTTTCGGCTGGCGGTCCAGCCACTGATTCAGGCGCGATTTCGCCTCGCTTTGCAGCTGCTGGCGCAGCACCTGGTCAACCGGCAGCGAATACTGCACATTATTCCAGCTGCCGTACATGCGCAGCGGAATCGCCTGCTGCGACAGCAGCGCGACCACCCTGTCGTCGCCTTTCCAGCCGGTGAGCGTCAGGCCGAAGGTCACATCCAGCTGCTGCGTCGGCATATTCACCTCGCCGCCGCCCTGCAGCTTGAGCCGATCGCCCTCGCCTTGCAGATTCGCCAGACGCAACACGCCGTTGTTCAACGCCAGCGTACCGCTAAGCTGGCGCATCCCCTGATCGGCGCTCTCCTCGCCGCTGACCCGGTCGCTGACGCGCGCCACCGCGCGACGCACCATCTGCTGCAGGTTAAGCTGCGCCAGCTTAACGTCGCTGGCATTCAGCTGCGCGTCGCCGCGCCAGTGATGTTTCGCCGCCTCCAGCGAAAGCCCCTCGCCGCTCAGGTCGCCCTTAAGCGAAACGGTGCCCTGAACGATCTGTGGCATGTCGAGGGCGGCGAGCAGCGGCTGAATCGCGACGTGGTTCAGCACCGGCTGCAGCGCGACGCGGGTTTCCGGCTGGCGAATATCGACGGTGCCCGGCACGGAGAAATCGCCGTCGCCCAGCTTGCCGCTCAGCGCGCGCAGGGCAATAAGCCCCTGCTGGCTGGTCACGTCCAGCCCAAAATTTTGCAGCGTCAGACCGTGCCACACCGCGCTGTCCGCTTTTAAATTCACGGCCAGATTCATATCGTTAAGCGGCGAATTGAGATTATTTTGCACGCGCGGCTCGGCAATGACCGGCGCACGGGCGACCGTGGCGTGCTGCGTTCCGCTGCTCGCCTGCGGCGCATTCCCCATCAGGTTATCGAGGTTCAGCTGCGTGGCGTGCAGCTGAAGCGCAAGCTGCTGTGGGGAGGTCAGCGAACCGGTCGCTTCACCCGTCAGCGCGCTGTCGTTAGCGCTCAGCTGCATCTGCGTTAGCGCAAACTGCTGCGTCTCTGCGCGCCAGCTACCCTGCGCGCTCAGCGTGCCTTTAATACCCTGCGGCGGCATACTGGCGCCGCTCAGCGCATAGTTAAGCTCGTCGATTTTGCCGCTCAGGCGGTGCGGATACTGCGACGCGTCAAGCTGGCCTTTTAGCGACAGCACCGCGCTGCGCTGGTTGCGCGTCAGGCTGGTGCTGAGCTCGACATTCGCCAGATGGCGCGCGTCCTGATTGAGAGTGAGGTTGAGGTTGCGGAAGTTGTACTCGTCGCCGCCCGGCTGGCGCCAGATCAGCAGACTATCGGCGACGCGCAGCTGGCTGATATCGAACGACCAGCCGCTGGCGGGCGCGTCGGCTTCGCTGCGGCCGGGCGCAACCGGGGCGTTTTGCGGCTGCTGCGGCGCGCTTTCCGGCGTGGCGCGCACCACGGCGTTGCTCAGCATCACCTGGCTGACGCTGAGCTGGTGCGACAGCAGCGGCCAGAGATTGACATCGAGACGCATATTTTCCGCCGTGACCAGCGGCTGCGACGCGCCGGGCGCGGTCAGGCTCATACGTCCGGCCAGAATGCTGAGCTTAGGCCAGACGTGCCAGCGTAAATCGCCGCTCACCGCCAGCCGATAACCACTACGCTGCTCGACCTGTTTCACCATGTAGGATCGAAAATCGTTTGGATTGACCAGCAGCACCAGCGCGGTCATGCCTGCAACGATGACCACCAGTAAAATGGCCAGCGTGGTTATCACTCTTTTCATCACATCCCCATGTTCGCGGTTTAATCTTTGTCGATACGACTGGCGACAGCACCCTGCTGTCCGCGATATTTAGCGTCTTCGCGACGGTTATAAGGCCGTGCCGCCGGACCAGAAAGCGGTTCGAAGCTCAGCGCGCCGATCAGCATGCCCGGGCGCAGCGCCAGCGGCAGCTTACCGGAATTATAGAACTCCAGCACGATGCGGCCCTGCCAGCCGGGATCGATACGGTGCGCGGTAACGTGCACCATCAGCCCGAGGCGCGCCAGCGAAGAGCGGCCGTCCAGCCAGCCGACCAGATCGTCTGGAATGGTGACCGACTCAAAGGTCACCGCCAGCGCCAGTTCGCCAGGATGCAGAAAAAAGGCTTCGCCCTCCGGCAGCACAATCTCATCGCTCATCACGCGATCCAGCGCCGCGCTGACCTCATCTTTCGGACCGCTTAAATCAATAAAAGCCGCCGTGTGGCCACGGAATGTCCGGAACTGGTTGCCCAGGCGCACATCTACGGTCGCGCCGTTAATGCGCTCGACCGGCGGACGCGGATCGATAGCCAGCCGGCCGTCATCCAGCCAGGCTTCAATATCGCGGTCACATAATCTCATTCACCTGTCTCCATGATATAAGTGTAGCGAACCACCTGAAACGCGCGTGGCAGGCGGCTCGCTGCGCGTCAGACCCGACGCGTCTATTCGAAAAACTGATTGATTCTGGACTTAAGAATATCAATGGCGATACGGTTTTTCCCGCCGCGCGGCACGATAATGTCGGCGTACTGCTTAGAAGGTTCAATAAACTGCAGGAACATCGGACGCACGGTTTTCTGATACTGGCTCATCACTGAATCCATCGAGCGGCCGCGCTCGTTCACGTCACGCTTCATGCGGCGCATCAGGCAGATGTCGAGCGGCGTATCGACGAAAATCGAGAAGTTCATCTCCTGGCGCAGGCGCGCGTCGGTCAGCAGCAGGATCCCCTCCAGAATAATCACCTTCTTCGGCTTCAGATGAATGCTGTCGCGGGTACGCGTATGCTCGACGTAGCTGTAGACCGGCAGATCGATAGCCTGACCCGCTTTTAGCGCCTGCAAATGCTGCAGCAGCAGATCGTGATCCATCGCGCTGGGATGGTCGTAGTTGGTTTTTACCCTCTCTTCCATGGTGAGGTGGCTCTGGTCCCTGTAATAAGCATCTTCCGGGATGACCCCGATATGCTCGTCACCGACCTGATCGCGGATTTCACGATAGAGCGTGCTGGCGATTAAACTTTTTCCGGATGCGGAGGCACCGGCAATGCCCACAATCACGCACTGATGAGACTTGTCAGTCATACTTTTTTTAAGACCTGATACTGGAGCCTGCGCTGTACGCGGATTAGGCGTTTTGACGCAGGACGGAATGGAGAGGGTTTAGTAGGCGCTAAGTATAGGGATTTCACGCTTTTGACGCCAGAGAAAAGCCGCGCGCGCCATTTCAGAATTTCCCCTTTTCAAACCGAAACCATTACCCGATAAACTACCTGACAGATCTGTTTTTACTTATGCGGCTGGCGTATCAGGCGACGGAAACGCGTTCCGCCCCGACGATGGCGCGGGAATATCACTGCCAGCCCACAATAAAGGAAGCTTATGCACTGGAGAACACTGACCTATTTCGGCGACAGCATGCTGCTGATCCCGACTGCGGTAATCATCGCCCTCATCCTGCCGTGGAAGAGCGATAACCGCCGCACGGTCTGGTACTGGCTGCTCGCCTTTGGCCTTGCCGGCCTGCTGGTGAGCCTGTCAAAAATTCTGTTTCTCGGCTTCGGCATCGGTAGCGCCCGCTTCAACTTTACCGGCTTCAGCGGGCACAGCGCGATGTCGGCGACGCTCTGGCCGGTGATGCTGTGGCTGGTCTCTGGCCGCTGGCCGACCCCGCTGCGGCTGATCGCCATCGGCGTCGGCTATTTCATTCCGCTGATGGTGGGCTTCTCGCGGCTGGTCATCCATGCGCACTCCGCCAGCGAAGTGGCAACCGGGCTGCTGCTGGGCTTTACGCTCAGCTCCGCGTTTCTGCTCAGCCAGCGCCGCACCGCGCTAAAGGGCTTTAGCTGGCCGCAGGTCGGCGCGGCCTTTTTAGTGCCGCTGCTGCTGCTGGGACACGGACGCATCGCCACCACGCAGCAGTTTCTTGAACGTTTCTCCGCCGATCTGGCTGGTCTGGAAAAACCCTTCACCCGCGCCGATCTCTTCCGGCAGTAGCCGCGCTGTGCTCTGTTGCGCCGCAGCAGGGCCAGTCAATTCGTTGAATAACGCGCTAATTTGATTTAACAGACCCTTAGAAGCATCAATGTGCTAGCATGCCCCCAAGAGTATGACTGGCGCATTTTTCGTCATCCAGACGCGGTGCGCGCTGCCGGGTTAGTGAATGAGTGTTGAACTGTTGTCCTCGCCGGACAAACCGCAAAGTCCCCTGTTGAACGCCCTGATTCTGGCGGCGCTCGCTTTTTTGCTGACGCTTTTCTGCCTGGAGCTGATCGTCTTTAGCGGCCGCATTTCGTCTCTCTGGTTCGCAACCGCGCTGATGACCATCGTGGTCTTTCGCTCACCCCCCCGACATGCGCCTCTGCTGATAGCGGGCTGTGCGGCAGGCACCGCGCTGGCAAATGGGCTGATACTCGGGTTGGATCTGGCCAATTTAAAATTTACCCTTGTTAATGTGCTGCAGGCGCTGGTGGGCGGCACGCTGCTACGCGCGCTGCTGAAGCCTCAGGCGCCGCTGAACTCGCTGCGCGACTGGCTGCGTTTTGTGATGCTGGTCGGCGCGATCGCGCCGCTCATGGGCGGCGTGCTGGCGCTGTGGATAATGAATATCAGCGGCAGCGGCATCTTCTCGTTTTTCTCGACCTGGGTGGTTTCTGAAATCATCGGTATGCTCGCGCTCGGTCCGGTACTGCTGCTGATGCCCTGGCCGCTGCGCCCCTTAACGATTCGCCTGCGCCGCCTGGCGGAGTTTCTCATTACCCTGTTGCTGACGGCTGGCGCGAGCTGGTTCGCGCTACGCTTTATGCCCTGGCCGTTCACTTTTATCGTGGTGATTCTTTTCTGGTGCGCCGTGCGGCTGCCGAAGCGCGATGCGTTTCTGGTGTTTCTGCTGAACGCCTGCGCGATATCGCTGACCCTGGCGCTCGGCCTGGCCACGCTCAGAACGCGCGGCGACCTGCCGGGGCAGGTTGCCAGCTGGCTCCCCTTTCTGCTGGTGCTGATCCCGAGCCATATCATGGCGCTGGTGATGGACGCCTTCCGGCGCGAAAAGCACCATATCAGCGAAAGCGAAACCCGGTTTCGCCACGCGATGGAATATTCCGCCATCGGCATGGCGCTGGTATCACCCAAGGGGGAGTGGCTTCAGGTTAATCACTCGCTCTGCCTGACGCTGGGCTTTCCCGCCGCCGAGCTGAAAAAGCTCACCTTCCAGCAGATCACTCATCCTGACGATCTGCAAAACGATCTGCAGCATGCCGACCGGCTGCTGCGCGGCGAGGTTGACGCTTATACCATCGAAAAACGCTACTTCCGCAAAAGCGGCGAAATCGTCTGGGTGCGCCTGACGGTGTCACTGGTGCGCGACGGCGCGCAACAGCCGCTCTATTTTATTGCGCAGATTATCGACATCTCGGAGCTGAAGCAGAGCGAGCAGGTGAACCGCCATCTGATGGAGCGCATTACGCTGGCTAACGAGGCGGGGGAAATCGGCGTCTATGAATGGAATCTGACGCGCAACGAGATGATGTGGGACCGCTATATGTACCGACTGTTTGACCTTCCCGCGCACCAGCCGCCCAGCCGCGAGCTGTGGCGCAGTCAGGTGCATCCGGCGGATCGCGAGCGGCTCGACCGCGCGCTGCAGCCGTCGGAAAAGGTCGACGTTTTCGATATTGAGTATCGCATCCTGCGCGTCGACGGCGTGCGCACCCTGCGCACCCAGGCGCGCCGCTTTTTCAACCAGGACGGCCGCATCGAACGCATGCTGGGGATCTGTCAGGATGTGACCCACCTGCGCAACCTGACCGACGCGCTGTTTGAGGAAAAAGAGCGCATGGCGATTACGCTCGACTCTATCGGCGAGGCGGTGATCAGCACCGACAGCGACATGCGCGTGACCTTTATGAACCCGGTGGCGGAGAAAATGAGCGGCTGGCGGCAGGAAGAGGCGGCGGGTATCCCGCTAAGCGAGCTGCTGCATATCACCCAAGGCCTCCACGGCGAGCCGGTGGAAAACCAGCGGCTTCGCCATCTGCCGATGGAGAAAGTCACGCCCGCGCTGGATGACGAGCTGGTGCTGCACGCGGCCGACGGCGGCGTTGTGGCGATCCACTACAGCATTACCCCGCTGCGTACGCTGCAGGGCGAAGAGATCGGCGCGGTCATGGTCATTCAGGACGTCAGCGAATCGCGCCGGATAATGCAGCGGCTCAGCTATAGCGCGCTGCATGACACCCTGACCCGGCTACCGAATCGCGCCAGCTTCGATCGTCATCTGCAGCGTCTGCTGGGCGAGGCGGTGACGCGCGGGCATCAGCACGTGCTGGCGTTTATCGACCTCGATAAGTTCAAAGCGGTCAATGACAGCGCCGGGCACGCGGCGGGCGACGCGCTGCTGCGCGAACTCGCCGAACTGATGCAGCGCCATCTGCGCGGCGCCGATTTTCTGGCGCGCATCGGCGGCGACGAATTCGCCCTGCTGATGCCGGAGTGCGCGCTCTCGCAGGGGCGTGAGGTGGTGCAGCGCATTGTCTCAGCGGTCAACCACTACGCCTTTAGCTGGCAGGGCAGCACGCATTACGTGGGTGCCAGCGCTGGACTGACGCAGATTGCCGCCGACAACGGCGTCGGCGCGGAGGTGCTGTCACAGGCGGACATCGCCTGCTATAACGCCAAAAAAGCGGGCCGTGGGCAGCTTATGGTATACATGCCGCCAGCGCGCTGAGCCGCTTGCCAGCCCTGCTCAGCTGCGCTAAAGTCGCCCCCTTTTTTCCGGGAGGGGCATCAGATGTTCATTGGTTTCGATTACGGTACAGCGAACTGTTCCATTGCCGTGTGCGACGAGGGCACGCCGCGTCTGCTGACGCTGGAGAAGGGCCAGCGCCTGCTGCCGTCGATGATTGCCGCACCGACGCGTGAAGCAGTAAGCGAATGGCTCTATCGCCACCATCAGGTTCCGACACCGGATGCAGAAACCACCGCGCTGCTGCAGCGCGCGCTGCGCTATAACCGCGAAGAGGACATCGAGGTGTCGGCCAACAGCGTGCAGTTCGGCCTGAGCGCGCTGCAGCACTATATGGCGGACCCGGAAGAGACATGGTTCGTAAAATCCCCAAAATCTTTTCTCGGCGCCAGCGGTCTGAAACCGCAGCAGATCGCGCTGTTTGAAGATCTGGTCTGCGCCATGATGCGCCATATCCGCGAGCAGGGCGAAGCGCAGCTCGACACCGCGATCGACCAGGCGGTTATCGGCCGTCCCATCAACTTCCAGGGACTCGGCGGCGATGATGCCAACGCCCAGGCGCAGGGTATTCTGCTGCGCGCCGCGCAGCGCGCCGGTTTCCGCGACGTGGAGTTTCAGTTCGAGCCGGTCGCGGCGGGACTCGATTTCGAGGCGACGCTGGAGAGAGAGACGCGCGTGCTGGTGGTGGATATCGGCGGCGGCACCACCGACTGCTCGATGCTGCTGATGGGGCCGGAGTGGCGCAAGCTGTCGGACCGCCGCGCGAGCCTGCTCGGCCACAGCGGCTGCCGCGTCGGCGGCAACGATCTCGATATTATGCTGGCGTTTAAGACCCTGATGCCGCTGCTCGGCCTGGGCGGCAGGACGCAGAAAGGCACCGCCCTGCCCGCGCTGCCGTGGTGGAACGCGGTGGCAATTAACGACGTGCCGGCGCAGAGCGAATTTTACTCCGCCGCCTGCGGCAAGCTGCTGCGCGATCTGGTGCGCGACGCGGAACAGGGCGCGCTGGTGGCGCATCTGCTGAAGGTGTGGCAGCAGAAGCTCGGCTATCGTCTGGTGCGCGCGGCGGAGGAGAGCAAGATCGCCCTTTCCGACCGCGCCGCTTTCGACGCCAGCCTGGAGTTCATCGCGCCACAGATGCACGCCGCCATTAGCGACACCCTGCTGCAGGAGGCGATCGCCCAGCCGCTGGAGCGGATTCTGGAGCAGGTGCATCTGGCGCTCGCCAGTTGCGACGCGAAACCTGAAGTGATTTATCTGACGGGCGGCAGCGCGCGTTCGCCGGTGCTGCGCGCCGCGCTACAGCAGGCGCTGCCGGAAACGCCGATCGCCAGCGGCGATGATTTCGGCTCGGTGACGGCCGGTCTGGCGCGCTGGGCAGAGGTGATGTTTCGCTAACGAATCTGTCTGGGTAACGCTTTCAGGCAGCTGAGAAGTTTAATACGCGGGAGGCAGGGTCCGAAGAGCAAAGCGTCCCGCGACAGGGATGTCGCGGGACGAGCGCGCAGGGAAGCCTTGAGCGACTTTGCGATCGGATCCTGCCTCCCGCGTAAGCGCCTTAATAGCAGCATTAAGCGGCCCATGGCAGCCGCTCGCTGCGCTATCAGAAGTTGATATTGGCGCTGATGCCGCCGACAAAGGCGTCTTTTACTTCGCTCACCGCACCCGGCGCGACAATATACTGCAGGTTCGGACGCACCTGCAGCCATTTCGCCAGCTTCACGTTGTAGTAAAGCTCGTAGTTATATTCCGAACCATCCTGAATTGGCAGATAGGTCGGGCTGTCGAAGTCCGTTTCGCCGTTGGCGGCGTTTTGCTGACGCTGCGCGCGAGTGTAATCGCTGTTGACATGAATGCGCGCCGCGGCAATGCCGATCTCATCTTCAGGACGGGCGTCGAACGGGCCCGCCCAGGTAAAGGCGATCGACTGATAGTTGTCGGTCTTCGAGGTTTTGTGATCGTTCATCACCGCCTGAACCGACACGCCGATGCCGCGGCTGGCGTCGCCGCCCTGCGCGGTCAGCTGCTGCTGCAACAGCACATAGCCGCCGTAAGCGTGATCTTTATCCTGATAGGCGCCGTCGCGCCAGCTGCCGTACACGTCGCCGTTGGCGGACGAATAGTAGTAGCCGATGCGGTAGTTACCCGGCAGCTTGTCCGGGCCCAGCGTCGGCTTCCAGCCCAGTTCCACCGGCACCAGGTTACCCTCGGAGTTGCTGGTGTCGAGGCGGAAACCGTCGCCGCGATCGTAGTTGGCGCGGTTCTGGTTATAGAAACCAACCTGGAAGAAGACGTCCGGCGTGATGTTGAGCTTGACGCGGCCGCCCCACTGCGACACCGGCCAGTTAAACCAGCGGTCGCCGCGCCAGTTGCCCGCCTGTCCGCTGCCGAACGCCAGGTTCTGGAACTTGCTGTTGAAGTTGTCGAAATCTTCGCCGACGGTGACGCGGCCCGCCTTCAGGTTGACGACGTCATCAAACAGCCCCTTGCTGAGCCAGAACTGCGTCAGACGCCAGGTCTGGCCGCGGCCATACACTTCCTGCACCGAAGAGAGCATGCCGGCACGACGATCGCCGACCTGCTCGGAAATATTGCGGCCGTCACGGTTGGTGATGGTGGCCTGGAACTGCGTATCCTGCCAGCCGAGCAGCTTTTCCAGATCGAGGTTGGCGCCGAATGCCCACTGATCGCTGTAGCGCATAGAGGTGTTGGTATCAGCGCCGCCGCCGAGGTTGGATGCGCTTTCCATGGTGTAGTTGACGTCAAATTTAACGCCGTCATTTTCCAGCTGCGTTCGCGAGCCGCCCCAGTCGCCAAACATATAAGGCGAGTCATAGCTAAAGGCATCTGCGGCCACAGCAGAGGCGCTCAGCATGGCAAACATCAGGGAGCCGGCCGCCACGCGGCGCAGCGGGAAGTGTTGCACTGCTTTTTTTCTGTTCATAATCGTTCTTCTTATCTGACTAAGGGTTATTTCCACGCAGAGAATAATGCTGCAGAAAGTTCAACTTTTGTAAAAATGTGCGCACGAATAAGCAAAGAGACAGTTTTTTCAGACAACTGTGAAGGGGATCGCTGAATGGAATCGCGGCCGGGATTAACGCATTATCTGGCACGCAAATTACAGACGAGGCGCTAGCGCCCCGCCTGGCGGGATTAGCGGCTGGCCTGCGCCAGTTTTTCACTCTCTTCCGGCGAGAGACGCAGCTGTGTTGCGCCGATCAGATCTTCGAGCTGGGCGAGCGAGGTGGCGCTGACGATTGGCGCAGTAATGCTCGGCCGCGCAATCTGCCACGCCAGCGCGACCTGGGCTGGCGTCACGCCGTGCGCCTCACTGATCTCGTCCAGCGCCGCCAGAATAGCCAGCCCGCGTGGGTTAAGGTACTTCTCAACCACGCCCTGCCCGCGCGCGCTTTTGCCAGCATCCGCCGCGCTGCGGTATTTGCCGCTCAGAAAGCCGCTGGCCAGCGAATAGTAGTTAATCACGCCCAGCCCGTGCTGCATCGCCACCGCTTCCAGCGCTGACTCGTAGCCTTCGCGATCGTAAAGATTGTACTCAGGCTGCAGGGTGGCGTAGCGCGCCAGGCCCTGCTCCTCGCTGATTTTCAGCGCCTCCTGCAGGCGCGGCGCACTGTAGTTCGAGGCGCCGATGGCGCGCACTTTGCCCTCTTTGATCAGCGAATCGAACGCCGCCAGGGTTTCCGCCAGCGGCGTATCCGTATCGTCGCGGTGCGCCTGGTAGAGATCGATATAGTCGGTTTGCAGACGGCGCAGCGAATCCTCCACCGCCTGACGGATATAGTGCGGCTTCAGGCCGGTTTTCTCCGGCGAGAGCGCCATGCCGACCTTGGTCGCCAGCACGATGCGGTCGCGCTTGCCGCTTTTTTTCAGCCAGTTGCCAATAATGGTTTCTGACTCGCCGCCTTTATTGCCTGGCGCCCAGCGCGAATAGACGTCGGCGGTGTCGATAAACCACAGCCCCTTTTCCACCAGCGCATCCAGCAATGAAAACGACGCCGCCTCGTCCAGGGTCCAGCCGAAGACGTTGCCGCCAAAGGTTAACAGCGGCACCTGAATGCCGGTATCGCCGAGCTGGCGGGTTTCAACCTGACTCATCCTCTTCTCCTTGTGTAAGAAATGCCCAGTCAAAGAGCATAGCAAAAGCAAAAAGCGCGCTTTATGCGTAATTCCTCGATAAGTTTGCTCTGAGAGGGATACTTACGTCGGGCTGACAGATATCCTTAATTCCTTCAACTTCTGCCCGCGTTGCGGGTCTACACTCTGCTATTTGCAGGCTGCCGCGTTTCAGCCTGCGTTTTGGGGATTTCGCTACTGCTGGAGAGCAACCGTTAAGATGAACCGACCTTCCTTGTTAAAAAAGAGCCTGCTGACGCTGTTAGTGCTGGCTGCCGCTGCAGGCGGCTATTACTGGTGGCACCATCCGGCACAGCCTGACGCCGATCCGCAGGCATCGACCCGGCCGCATCGCGGCAAGGGCGGCGCGGGCGCCCCGCCGGCGCCGGTGCAGGCCGCCACCGCCGTTAGCCAGAGCGTGCCGCACTTTCTGAGCGGGCTCGGCACCGTGACCGCCGCCAGCACCGTGACGGTGCGCAGCCGCGTCGACGGCGAGCTGATGGCGATCCACTTTCAGGAAGGAGAGCAGGTCAAAGCGGGCCAGCTGCTGGCGGAGATCGATCCCCGCCCCTATCAGGTCGTATTGACGCAGGCGCAGGGCCAGCTGGCAAAAGATCGCGCGACGCTGGCGAACGCCCGCCGCGATCTGGCGCGCTATGAAAAGCTGGCGAAAACCTCGCTGGTGTCGCAGCAGGAGCTCGATACGCAGCGTTCGCTGGTGAGCGAAACTCAGGGCACCATTAAGGCGGATGAAGGCAGCGTCGCCAGCGCCCAGCTCAACTTAACCTACAGCCGTATTACGTCGCCGATAGCGGGCCGCGTCGGCCTGAAACAGGTGGACGTCGGCAACTACATTACCAGCGGCGACACCAACGGGCTGGTGGTCATCACCCAGACGCATCCCATCGACGTGCTGTTTAGCCTGGCGGAAAATTACCTGCCCGACATCATGCAGGCGCAAAAGAGCGGCCAGCCGCTGGTGGTCGAGGCCTGGGATCGCAGCAACCAGACGCTGCTGACCCAGGGCACGCTGCTCAGCATCGACAACCAGATCGATGCCACCACCGGCACCATCAAGATGAAGGCGCGCTTCGACAATCAGGATGACACGCTCTTCCCAAATCAGTTTGTTAACGCGCGGCTGAAGGTCAACACCCTGCAGGATGCGATTGTTATTCCGACCGCCGCGCTGCAGATGGGCAATGAAGGCCACTTTGTCTGGGTGGTGAACAGCGACAACAAAGTGAGCAAGAAAAGCGTGACCGCCGGGCTGCAGGACAGCCATCAGGTAGTGATTAACGCGGGCCTGAGCGCAGGCGAACGCGTGGTCACCGACGGGCTGGATCGCCTGACGGAAGGGGCGCAGGTCGAAGTTGTCGCGCCGCAGAGCACCGCGCTGAAAAGCAGCCGCGCGGCGCAACCGGCCAGGGGAGCGAGCGAGTAATGCAGGTTACGCCTCCTGACGCCAGCGGCGGGCCGTCGCGTCAGTTTATTTTACGTCCGGTCGCCACCACGCTGCTGATGATCGCTATTCTGCTGGCGGGCGTGCTCGGCTACCGTTTTCTGCCGGTCTCGGCGCTGCCGGAGGTCGATTATCCCACCATTCAGGTGGTGACGCTCTATCCCGGCGCCAGCCCGGACGTCACCACCTCCGCGATTACCGCGCCGCTTGAGCGCCAGTTCGGCCAGATGTCAGGGCTGAAACAGATGGCGTCGCAAAGCTCCGGCGGCGCGTCGGTGATCACCCTGCAGTTCCAGCTGACGCTGCCGCTCGACGTCGCCGAGCAGGAAGTGCAGGCCGCCATTAATGCCGCCACCAGCCTGCTGCCCAACGATCTGCCTAACCCGCCGGTCTACAGCAAGGTCAATCCCGCCGATCCGCCGATCATGACGCTGGCGGTCACCACCAGCAGCATGCCGCTGACCCAGGTGCAGGATATGGTGGAGACGCGCGTCGCGCAGAAAATCTCCCAGGTCTCCGGCGTCGGGCTGGTGACGCTCTCCGGCGGTCAGCGACCGGCGGTGCGCGTGCAGATGAACGCCCAGGCGCTGGCGGCGCTCGGGCTGACCAGTGAAGAGGTGCGCACCGCCATCAGCAGCGCCAACGTCAACTCGGCGAAAGGGAGCCTCGACGGCCCGGAGCGCTCAATTACCCTCTCCGCCAATGACCAGATGAAATCGGCGGAGGATTACCGTCAGCTGATCCTCAGCTATAAAAACGGCGCGCCGGTCAGGCTCGGCGATGTCGCCACCATTGAACAGGGAGCGGAAAATCGCTGGCTTGGCGCCTGGGCAAACCGCGAAGCCGCTATCGTGCTCAACGTGCAGCGCCAGCCGGGCGCCAACATTATCGCCACCGCCGATAATATTCGCGCGCTGCTGCCTTCGCTCACCGCCTCGCTGCCGAAGTCGGTGAAGGTGCAGCTGCTGACCGACCGCACCACCAATATTCGCGCCTCGGTCACCGATACCCAGCACGAGCTGATGCTGGCAATCGGCCTGGTGGTGATGATTATCTATCTGTTCCTGCGCAACGTGCCGGCGACGATTATTCCCGCCGTCGCGGTGCCGCTGTCGCTGGTCGGCACCTTCGCCGCGATGTACTTCCTCGGCTTCTCTATCAATAACCTGACGCTGATGGCGCTGACTATCGCCACCGGCTTCGTGGTCGATGACGCCATCGTAGTCATTGAAAACATCACCCGCTATCTGGAAAAGGGCGAAAAGCCGCTCACCGCCGCGCTCAAAGGAGCGGGAGAAATCGGCTTTACCATTATCTCCCTTACCTTTTCGCTGATCGCGGTGCTGATCCCGCTGCTGTTTATGGGCGACGTGATCGGCCGCCTGTTCCGTGAGTTTGCCGTCACGCTGGCGGTGGCGATTCTGATTTCCGCGGTGGTCTCGCTGACGCTGACGCCAATGATGTGCGCGCGCATGCTGAGCGCCGAGTCGCTGCGCAAGCAGAACCGCTTTTCGCGCGCCTGTGAAGCCTTTTTCGACCGGTTAATCGCCGGGTACGGCGGCTGGCTGCGCAAGGTGCTGGCGCATCCCTGGCTGACGCTGTCGGTAGCGCTCGGCACGCTGCTGCTCACCGTGCTGCTGTGGATAGTGATCCCGAAAGGCTTTTTCCCACAGCAGGATAACTCGATTATTCAGGGCACACTGCAGGCGTCGCAGAGCGCCTCCTACGCCAGCATGGCGGAGCGCACGCGCGACGTCGCCTCGCTGATCGTGAAAGATCCGGCGGTGCAGAGCATGACCGCTTTCGTCGGCGTCGACGGCACCAACGCCGCGCTCAACAGCGCGCGCCTGCAGATCAACCTGAAGCCGCTGAGTGAGCGCGACGACCGTATCCCGCAGGTGCAGCAGCGGCTGCAGCAGCAGATAAGCCAGCTTCCCGGCGTTACGCTGTGGCTGCAGCCGGTACAGGATCTGACGATTGAAACCCAGGCGAGCCGCACGCCCTATCAGTTCACGCTGCAGTCCGGCTCGCTGGCGTCGCTCGGCACCTGGGTGCCGAAACTGCTGGAGGCGCTGCGCCAGTCGCCTGAGCTGCGCGACATCAGCAGCGACTGGCAGGATCAGGGGCTGGAGGCGTACGTCAATGTCGACCGCGACAGCGCCAGCCGCCTCGGCATCAGTATGGCGGACGTTGATAACGCGCTCTATAACGCCTTCGGCCAGCGCCTAATCTCCACCATTTATACCCAGGCGAACCAGTATCGCGTGGTGCTGGAGCAGGACAATCGCGCCACGCCGGGCCTGGCGGGCCTGGAAGGCATTCGGCTCAACAGCACCGACGGCGGCAGCGTGCCGCTCAGCGCCATCGCGAAAGTTGAGCAGCGCCACAGCGCGCTAAGCATCAACCATCTCGATCAGTTCCCGTCAGCAACCTTCTCTTTTAACGTTGCCGACGGCTATTCGCTGGGCGATGCGGTGAAAGCGGTCAGCGCGGCGGAAGAGCGTCTCGGCATGCCTGCCGAACTGATGACCCAGTTCCAGGGCAGCACCCTGGCGTTCGAGGCGGCGCTGACCAGCACCGTCTGGCTGATCGTCGCGGCCATCGTGGCGATGTATATCGTGCTGGGCGTGCTCTATGAGAGCTTTATCCACCCCATCACGATTTTGTCGACGCTGCCGACCGCGGGCGTCGGCGCGCTGCTGGCGCTGATGCTGAGCGGCGGCGAGCTGGATATTGTCGCCATCATCGGCATTATTCTGCTGATCGGCATCGTGAAGAAAAACGCCATTATGATGATCGACTTTGCGCTGGCCGCCGAACGCGAGCAGGGCATGACCTCCTATGACGCCATCTATCAGGCGTGCCTGCTGCGTTTTCGCCCAATCCTGATGACCACGCTGGCGGCGCTGCTGGGCGCGCTGCCGCTGATGCTCAGCACCGGCGTCGGCGCCGAGCTGCGCCACCCGCTCGGCATCGCCATGGTGGGCGGCCTGATCCTGAGCCAGGTGCTGACGCTGTTTACCACGCCGGTGATCTACCTGCTGTTCGATCGCCTCGGCCAGGCCGCGCGCCGCCGCTTTAGCGGCCGGGAGGCGGAGCAGTGAGATTCTTTGCGCTGTTTATCCACCGCCCGGTGGCCACCACGCTGCTGACCCTCGCCATTGCGCTGGCGGGCGTGCTCGGCTTTCGCCTGCTGCCGGTCGCTCCACTGCCGCAGGTCGACTTTCCGGTGATAGTGATTTCCGCCTCGCTGCCGGGCGCGTCGCCGGAAATCATGGCGTCGTCGGTGGCGACGCCGCTGGAGCGTTCGCTGGGCCGCATCGCCGGCGTGAGCGAAATGACCTCCACCAGCTCGCTCGGCAGCACGCGCATTATTCTGGTGCTCGATTTCGATCGCGACATCAACGGCGCGGCGCGCGACGTGCAGGCGGCCATTAACGCGGCGCAAAGCCTGCTGCCGACGGGAATGCCGAGCCGCCCCACTTACCGCAAGGTCAACCCCTCAGATGCGCCGATTATGATCATGACGCTGACCTCGGATATCTATAATCCGGGCCAGCTCTATGACTACGCCTCGACCCAGCTGGCGCAGAAGCTGTCGCAGATCGAAGGGGTCGGCGACGTCACGGTCGGCGGCAGCTCGCTGCCTGCGGTGCGCGTCGCGCTGAATCCGCAGGCGCTGTTTAACCAGGGGGTTTCGCTGGATGCGGTGCGCGAGGCGATCGCCAACGCCAACCAGCGTCGTCCGCAGGGTGCGGTGGAGGATCGCCAGCAGCGCTGGCAGCTGCGCACCAACGACGAGCTGAAAACCGCCAGCGACTACGCGCCGCTGGTGGTGCACTACAGCAAGGGCGCGGCGGTGAAGCTGGCGGACGTCGCCAGCGTACAGGACTCGGTGCAGGACGTGCGCAACGCCGGGATGGCGGACGGCAAGCCCGCGGTGCTGCTGCTGGTGCGCAAAACGCCAGAGGCGAACGTGATCGACACCGTCGACCGCATTCGCGCCGAGCTGCCAACGCTGCACCAGACCATTCCCGCCGCCATCGACCTGCAGATTGCGCAGGACCGCTCGCCCACCATTCGCGCCTCGCTGCATGAGGTCGAGCAGTCGCTGACCATCGCCGTGCTGCTGGTGATTATGGTGGTGTTCGTTTTCCTGCGCTCCGGCCGCGCCACGCTGATCCCGGCCGCCGCGGTGCCGGTCTCGCTGATCGGCACCTTCGCCGCGATGTACCTGTGCGGCTTCAGCCTGAATAACCTGTCGCTGATGGCGCTGACCATCGCCACCGGTTTCGTGGTGGATGACGCCATTGTGGTGCTGGAGAATATCGCGCGCCACGTCGAGGCGGGCATGAAACCCCTGCAGGCAGCGCTGACCGGCGTGCGCGAAGTAGGCTTTACCGTGCTGTCGATGAGCCTGTCGCTGATCGCCGTCTTTCTGCCGCTGCTGATGACAGGCGGGCTGATTGGCCGCTTCTTCTCTGAATTCGCCATTACGCTCTCGGTGGCGATCGCCATCTCAATGGTGATCTCCCTCACCCTGACGCCGATGATGTGCGCCTGGCTGCTGAAGCCGCATGCGCCACGCGCCCAGCCGCGTCGGCGCGGCGCAGGCCGGATGCTGCTGGCGATCCAGCAGGGCTACGGCCGCTCGCTGGGCTGGGTGCTGAATCATGCGCGCTGGGTGCTGCTGCTGCTGTTCGGCACCGTCGCTCTGACCGTCTGGCTCTTTATTCAGGTGCCGAAAACCTTTATGCCGGAGCAGGACACCGGCCGCCTGTCGGGCTTTATCTCCGCCGACCAGAGCATCTCCTTCCAGGCGATGCGCCAGAAGCTGCAGGATTTTATGGTGATCGTGAAGGCGGATCCGGCGGTCGAAAGCGTGGTGGGCTTTACCGGCGGCATGCGCACCAACAGCGGCTCGATGTTTATCTCGCTGAAGCCGCTCTCAGAGCGCAGCGAGAACGCCCAGGCGGTCATCGCCCGGCTGCGCGCGAAGCTGGCGAAAGAGCCCGGCGCCAGCCTCTATCTCAACGCGGTGCAGGACCTGCGCGCCGGCGGCCGCGAATCGAACGCCAGCTATCAGTATTCGCTGCTCTCCGACGATCTCGCCGCGCTGCGCGAGTGGGAGCCGAAAATCCGTCAGGCCTTCTCCGCGCTGCCGCAGCTGGCGGACGTCAATTCCGATCAGCAGGACAAAGGCAGCGAAATGGCGCTGATCTACGATCGCGAAAGCATGTCGCGCCTCGGCATTGACGTCTCTGAGGCAAACGCCCTGCTGAATAACGCCTTCGGCCAGCGGCAGATCTCCACCATCTATCAGCCGCTGAATCAGTATAAGGTGGTGATGGAGGTCGATCCGCGCTACACCCAGGACATCAGCGCGCTGGATCAGATGTTTGTGATTAACAGCGATGGCAAACCGATTCCCCTGTCGTGGTTCGCCCGCTGGCAGCCCGCCAACGCGCCGCTGTCGGTCAACCATGAAGGGCTCTCCGCCGCCTCGACCATCTCCTTTAACCTGCCGGAGGGTGTTTCGCTGTCCCAAGCTTCTGCGGCGATCGATCGCACCATGACGGCTATCGGCGTGCCCTCCAGCGTGCGCGGCAGCTTCGCCGGCACCGCGCAGGTGTTTGAGCAGTCGCAGAGCAGCCAGCTCTGGCTGATGCTCGCCGCCATCGCCGCCGTCTATATCGTGCTGGGCATCTTGTATGAGAGCTATGTCCATCCGCTGACCATTCTCTCGACGCTGCCCTCCGCGGGCGTCGGCGCGCTGCTGGCGCTGACGCTGTTCGATACGCCTTTTAGCCTGATCGCTCTTATCGGCATCCTGCTGCTGATCGGCATCGTGAAAAAGAACGCCATTATGATGGTGGATTTTGCGCTGGAGGCGCAGCGCAGCGGCAACCTGAGCGCGCGCGACGCCATTTTCCAGGCCTGCCTGCTGCGTTTTCGCCCGATTCTGATGACCACGCTCGCCGCGCTGTTCGGCGCGCTGCCGCTGGTGATCACCAGCGGCGACGGCGCGGAGCTGCGCCAGCCGCTCGGCATCACCATTGCTGGCGGGCTGATTATGAGCCAGCTGCTGACGCTCTATACCACGCCGGTGGTCTATCTCTATATGGACAAGCTGCGGCACAAGCGCGGTAAAATTGGCCGCCCGGTGGAGAGTTAAGGAGAGAGCAGAAGATGAACGCCCAAAACGCCACGGTTCGCTGGCAGCTATGGATTGTCGCTTTCGGCTTCTTTATGCAGACGCTGGACACCACCATCGTCAACACCGCCCTTCCCTCGATGGCGCAGGATCTGGGCGTCAGCCCGCTGCATATGCATGCGGTCATCGTCTCCTATCTGCTGACGGTGGCGGTGACCCTGCCAATGAGCGGCTGGCTGGCGGATCGCTTCGGCGTGCGCAACATCTTCTTCAGCGCTATCGTGCTGTTCAGCGTCGGTTCGCTGCTGTGCGGCTTCTCTTCAACGCTGGATCAGCTGGTGATGGCGCGCGTGGTGCAGGGCGTCGGCGGCGCGATGATGGTGCCGGTCGGCCGCCTGACCGTGATGAAAATCGTGCCGCGCGCGCAGTATATGTCGGCGATGACCTTCGTCACCCTGCCGGGACAGATCGGCCCGCTGGTCGGCCCGGCGCTCGGCGGCGTGCTGGTGGAGTATGCCAGCTGGCACTGGATCTTCCTGATTAATATTCCGGTCGGCATCGTCGGCGCTATCGCCACCCTGACGCTGATGCCAAATTACTCGATGCAGACGCGGCGCTTCGATTTTCTCGGCTTTCTGCTGCTGGCCGTCGGCATGGCGACGCTGACGCTGGCGCTCGACGGCCAGCGCAGCAGCGGCGGCTCTCCCCTGCTGCTGGGCGCGATGATCCTGACGGGCCTCTTTTCGCTGCTCTATTATCTGATGCACGCGCGCGGCAACGACAATGCGCTGTTCAGCCTGAAGCTGTTCGACAACCGCCTCTACTCTATTGGCCTGCTCGGCAGCTTTTTAGGCCGCATCGGCAGCGGCATGCTGCCGTTTATGACGCCAATTTTTTTGCAGGTCGGCATGGGCTTTACGCCGTTTCACGCCGGGCTGATGATGATCCCGATGGTGCTGGGCAATATGGGCATCAAACGCATGGTGGTGCGCATCGTTAACCTGTTCGGCTATCGCAATACGCTGGTCTGCACCACGCTGGCTCTCGCCGTGGTGGTGCTGCTCTTTCCGCTGGTGGCGCTGCTTGGCTGGCTGTGGCTGTTGCCGCTGGTGCTGCTTATGCAGGGCATGGTGAACGCGCTGCGCTTCTCCTCGATGAATACCCTGACGCTGAAGGATCTGCCAGACGCGCTCGCCTCCAGCGGCAACAGCCTGCTGTCGATGATTATGCAGCTGTCGATGAGCGTCGGCGTCACCCTCGCCGGCCTGCTGCTGGGCGCGTTCGGCCAGGATGCGCTGGGCAGCAGCGAGAACACCCATACGATGTTTGTCACCGCCTGGGCCTGCATGGCGCTGATTATCGCCCTGCCCGCGCTGGTGTTCTGGCGCGTGCCGAAGGAAACCAGTCAGAACGTCGATCTGCGACGCCGGAGAAAATCATGAAGTTGCCGTTGCGCCTGGGCATCAGCGCCAAACTCTTTTTAGCCATTTTTTCCACCTGCATGCTGGTGCTGATCACCATGCACTGGGGGGTGCGTCTGAGTTTTGAGCACGGCTTTGTCGACTACATCAAGCGCGGCAACGAGCAGCGGCTCGCCATGCTCGGCGACGCGCTGGCCGATCAGTATGAACAGCACGGCAACTGGGATTTTCTGCGGCATAACGATCGGCTGGTATTCACCATGCTGCGCTCGCTGGAGCAGAATCCCGACAGCAATAACCAGCTGCCGCCGCACGGCTGGCGCACCCAGTTCTGGATTATCGACCAGCAGTATAAGGTGCTGGTCGGGCCGCGCGCGCCGGTGCCGCAGGAAGGCTCGCGCCGCAATATCACCACCAGCAACGGTAAGGTGGTCGGCTGGGTGGTAGGCTCGCCGCCGGAGCGACTGACGCGCAGCACCGATATCAATTTCGATCACCAGCAGAAGCGCACCAGCTGGCTGATTGTCGGCCTGTCGACGCTGCTGGCGGCGCTGGTCACCTGGCTGATGTCGCGCGGCCTGCTGGCGCCGGTCAAGCGGCTGGTCGCAGGCACCCATCATCTGGCGGCGGGCAATTTCGCCACGCGCGTCGAGGTTGGCAGCCGCGACGAGCTGGGCCAGCTGGCGCAGGATTTTAACCGCCTGGCCAGCTCGCTGGAAAAGAACGAGAGCATGCGCCGCGCCTTTATGGCCGATATCTCCCACGAGCTGCGCACGCCGCTGGCAATCCTGCGCGGGGAGCTGGAAGCGATGCAGGACGGCGTGCGCAAGCTGACGCCAGCGGCGATCGGCTCGCTGCAGAGCGAGGTGGCGGTGCTCAGCAAGCTGGTAGACGATCTGCACCAGCTTTCACTCTCCGACGAAGGCGCCCTCGCCTATCGCAAACAGGCCACCGACCTGGTGCAGCTGATGGAGGTGGTCGCCGGCAGCTTCAACGAGCGCTATCGCAGCCACGGGCTGACGCTGACGCTGCAGATGCCGGACGAGGCGCCTTTCTTCGGCGATCCCGATCGCCTGATGCAGCTCTTCACCAATCTGCTGGAGAACAGCCTGCGCTATACCGACGCGCCGGGCCAGGTCGAGGTGCGGCTCCAGTATGTGGCGCCTTACTGGCAGATGAGCTTTGCCGACAGCGCGCCAGGCGTTGACGCGCAGCAGCAGGCGAAAATCTTCGAACGTTTTTTCCGCACCGAAGGATCGCGCAATCGCGCCAGCGGCGGCTCCGGGCTGGGACTGGCGATCTGCAAAAATATCGTCGACGCCCACGGCGGCCATATCGCTGCGGAGCACTCTGATTTAGGTGGACTGAAAATCGCGCTACAATTGCGCTATGTCCCCCAGCCGTAACTGACGATGACCGCCGAAAAAACCGACCCGCTGATTCTGGTAGTAGAAGATGAGCCGAAGCTGGCGCAGCTGATGATCGACTATCTTGACGCCTCTAACTACCGCACGCACCATATCGCCCACGGCAGCGACGTGCTGCCTTTCGTCCAGCAGACGCCGCCCGATTTGATGCTGCTGGATCTGATGCTGCCCGGCAAAGATGGCCTCTCGCTGTGCCGCGAAATCCGCCGCTTCTCTGAGCTGCCGATCATTATGGTGACGGCGCGCACCGAGGAGATAGACCGCCTGCTTGGCCTGGAGATCGGCGCGGATGACTACATCTGTAAGCCTTTCAGCCCGCGCGAAGTGGTGGCGCGCGTGAAAACCATTCTGCGCCGCGTGAAGCGCGCGCCGGAAGAGAGCGGCAAGGCGTCGCCGCTGAAAATTGACGAAGGCCGCTTCCAGGCAAGCTGGCGCGAACAGCCGCTGGAGCTGACGCCTGCCGAGTTCCGGCTGCTGAAGACCCTGGCGCTGGAGCCGGGCAAAGTCTTTTCACGCGAGCAGCTGCTCAATCATCTCTACGACGACTACCGCGTCGTGACCGATCGCACCATCGACAGCCATATCAAAAATCTGCGGCGCAAGCTGGAGAATCTCGACGCCGACCAGCCTTTTATCCGCGCCGTATACGGCATGGGCTATCGCTGGGAAGCGGATCTGTGCCAGTTGATCTAGATCAACTGACTGGCAGGCGTCGCCGCCTACAATTTCGCACCTTTTGCCGGGCCACCTACCTTGCGGCCGCGGCACGTGCCGCACCGGGCGGCATGCTGACCTGACATCAGTGAGACGATCATGAAACCAGAACTGCTTTCTCCAGCGGGAACGCTGAAGAATATGCGCTACGCCTTCGCCTATGGGGCCGACGCGGTTTATGCCGGCCAGCCGCGCTACAGCCTGCGCGTGCGCAATAACGAATTCACCCATGACAACCTCGCCAGAGGCATTGCCGAAGCGCACGCGCTGGGCAAGAAGTTCTATGTGGTGGTCAATATCGCACCGCATAACGCCAAGCTGAAGACCTTTATTCGCGACCTGACGCCGGTGGTGGAGATGCAGCCGGATGCGCTGATCATGTCCGATCCCGGTTTGATCATGCTGGTGCGCGAGGCCTTTCCGCAGATGCCGATCCATCTTTCAGTGCAGGCCAATGCGGTCAACTGGGCGACGGTGAAGTTCTGGCAGCAGATGGGGCTGACGCGCGTGATCCTGTCGCGCGAGCTGTCGCTGGAGGAGATCGCAGAGATCCGCCAGCAGGTGCCGGAGATGGAGATTGAGATCTTCGTACACGGCGCGCTCTGCATGGCCTACTCAGGCCGCTGTCTGCTCTCCGGCTATATGAACAAGCGCGACCCGAATCAGGGCACCTGCACCAACGCCTGCCGCTGGGAATATAAGGTCGAGGAAGGTAAACAGGACGAGGTCGGCAATATCGTTGAGGTGCAGACGGTGACGCCGACGCTGGGGCTTGGCCAGCCAACCGATAAAGTGTTTCTGCTGGAAGAAAAAATGAAGCCGGGCGAAGTGATGAGCGCCTTTGAAGATGAGCACGGCACCTACATCATGAACTCAAAAGATCTGCGCGCCGTGGCGCACGTTGAACGCCTGAGCGAAATGGGCGTCCATTCGCTGAAGATCGAAGGCCGCACCAAATCGTTTTACTACTGCGCGCGGACGGCGCAGGTTTACCGCCGCGCGATTGACGACGCCGCAGCCGGCATACCTTTCGATCCGGCCCTGCTGACCACGCTGGAAGGTCTGGCGCATCGCGGCTATACCGAGGGCTTTCTGCGCCGCCATACCCACGACAGCTATCAAAACTATGCGCAGGGCTATTCCATCTCCGAGCGTCAGCAGTTCGTTGGCGAATTTACCGGCGAGCGGCGCGGCGACTGGGCGGAAGTCGCGGTGAAAAATAAATTTCTGCTCGGCGACAGCCTGGAGATCATGACGCCGAGCGGCAACCTGAACTGCACGCTGGAGGCGCTGCAGGACGCACGCGGCGGCGCCATTGAGGTAGCGCCCGGCGACGGCCATCGCGTCTGGATACCGGTGCCCGCAGACGTCGATCTCGCCTTTGGTTTGCTGCTGCGCAATTTTACCGACGGCAGCAGCACGCGCGATCCCCATAGCAAATTATTCACGTCGCGCAAGTAAACCGATGAAGTTAGAACAGGATCACAGACCATCGCGACGCACTCCTTTATAGTCGCGCCTGCTGCGAACGAGTAACAACTAATAGCTGTTGTATCAGGAACCACCTCATTCACCCGCCCGGCTCCCCCGTGCGGGTTTTCTTTTTTGCGCTTTTCTCCCGTAATTTTTTCCCCCTGACTATGCTATAAGCAGAAATCTTTGTCGGTTTTCAAGGAACGGGAAATGGAAAAACAACCGCTTACTCTACTTATTCTGAATGGCAAAGGCGCAGGCAACGAGGATTTGCGCGCGGCCGTCACCGCGCTGCGTGATGAGGGCTTCGACGTCGCCGTGCGCGTGACCTGGGAGAAAGGCGACGGCGAACGCTACGTTGAAGAAGCGCTGCGGCTGGGCGCTGAGACGGTGGTCGCTGGCGGCGGCGACGGCACCATTAACGAGATCGCTACCGCGCTGGCCGCCGTTGAGGCCGCGCGTCGGCCGGTGCTCGGCATTCTTCCTTTAGGCACCGCCAATGATTTCGCCACCAGCGTCGGCATTCCCGCCGAGATGGAGCCTGCGCTGCGCCTCGCGATCCAGGGCAAAGCCCACGTCATCGATCTGGCGCGGGTCAATCAGGACCGCTATTTCATCAATATGGCGACCGGCGGTTTCGGCACCCGTATTACCACCGAAACGCCAGAAAAGTTAAAATCTGCGCTGGGCGGCGTCTCCTATTTTATTCACGGCCTGATGCGCATGGATACGCTGAAGCCTGACAGCTGCGAGATTTCCGGCCCCGGCTTTCAGTGGCAGGGCGACGCGCTGGCGATTGGCGTCGGCAACGGACGTCAGGCAGGTGGCGGACAGCGTTTATGCCCATCAGCGCTGATTAATGACGGCCAGCTTGATGTAAGCATCGTCACCGCGCAGGAGCTACTGCCCACGCTGCTGCACTCGCTGACCAGCAACGATGACAATCCGAATATCGTCACCGCGAAGCTGACCTCGCTGCGTATCGTTTCCCCTAATGAGATGACCTTTAATCTGGATGGCGAACCGCTCTCCGGCAATGCGTTTGAGATTGAGGTGATGCCCGGCGCGCTAAGCTGCCGCCTGCCGCCGCAGTGCGCGTTGTTAGCCTGAGGCCGCCTTTCATGCGGTAAGACAAACGCTTACGCGGGCAACGGGCCCGCGTTTTAACTTTTACCCGCCCTGTAACGCAATCGGGCTGCATTCTTCGCGATCGGCAGCGCCAAATTCTCTCTGTGATTGCCTTCACAACTCTGTTACATCAACTTGTATGGTAGTATAAATGCGCGTATTTTTTCAGCATTGATTGCTGAAAGAAGGCCATGAGAGATGAAAATTGTTAGTGCTGACGTCTTTGTTACCTGTGCAGGCAGAAACTTCGTTACGCTGAAAATCACCACCGACGACGGCATTACCGGCATCGGCGACGCCACGCTCAACGGCCGCGAACTGCCGGTCGCTTCCTACCTGAAAGATCATATTTGCCCACAGCTGATCGGCCGTGACGCGCATCAGATCGAAGATATCTGGCAGTACTTCTATAAAGGCGCCTACTGGCGTCGCGGGCCGGTCACCATGTCGGCAATCTCCGCGGTCGATATGGCGCTGTGGGATATCAAAGGCAAAGCCGCCAATATGCCGCTCTACCAGCTGCTGGGCGGTGCATCACGCACCGGCGTCATGGTGTATTGCCATACTACCGGCCATACCATCGACGAAGTAATGGACGACTACGCGAAGCATAAAGAGATGGGCTTCAAAGCGATCCGCGCCCAGTGCGGCGTGCCGGGCATGAAGACAACCTACGGCATGGCGAAAGGCAAAGGTCTTGCCTATGAGCCAGCGACCAAAGGCAACTGGCCGGAAGAGCAGCTCTGGTCCACGGAAAAATACCTCGACTTTACGCCGAAACTGTTTGAAGCGATCCGCGACAAATTCGGCTTCAATGAGCATCTGCTGCACGATATGCATCACCGTCTGACGCCGATCGAAGCGGCGCGCTTCGGCAAGAGCGTGGAGGATTACCGTCTGTTCTGGATGGAAGATCCGACGCCTGCGGAAAACCAGGCGTGCTTCCGCCTGATCCGCCAGCATACCGTGACGCCGATTGCGGTGGGCGAAGTCTTCAACAGCATCTGGGACTGCAAGCAGCTGATTGAAGAGCAGCTGATCGACTATATCCGCACCACCATCACCCACGCGGGCGGCATCACCGGCATGCGCCGCATCGCCGATTTCGCCTCGCTCTATCAGGTGCGCACCGGCTCGCACGGCCCGTCGGATCTTTCGCCGGTCTGCATGGCGGCGGCGCTGCACTTCGACCTGTGGGTGCCGAACTTTGGCGTGCAGGAGTATATGGGCTTCTCCGAGCAGATGATGGAGTTGTTCGACGCCAGCTGGACGTTCGAAGAGGGCTTTATGCATCCAGGCGACAAGCCCGGTCTGGGGATCGAGTTTAACGAGAAGCTGGCGGCGAAATATCCCTATGAGCCCGCCTGTCTGCCGGTGGCCCGTCTGGAAGACGGCACGCTGTGGAACTGGTAAGGAGCGCATCATGAAAAGTGTCGTGATTGAACAACCTGGCGAGCTGGTGCTGGCGGAGCGTCCGCTGCCGACGCCTGCAGTGGGCGAAGTGCGCGTCAAGGTGAAATACGCCAGCATCTGCGGCTCTGACGTGCATATCTGGCATGGCCATAACCCTTTCGCGAAATATCCGCGCGTTATCGGCCACGAGTTTTTCGGCGTGATTGACGCGGTCGGCGACGCGGTCGACGCCAGCCGCATCGGCGAGCGGGTAGCGGTCGATCCCGTCGTGAGCTGCGGTAGCTGCTATCCCTGCTCGGTGGGCCGCCCTAACGTCTGCACCACGCTGAGCGTTATCGGCGTGCACCGCGACGGCGGCTTTAGCGAATATGCGGTTGCGCCGGCTGGCAATGCGTACCCGTTGCCGGCGGCGATCCCGGACAAGCTCGCCAGCATGGTCGAGCCTTTCACTATCGCCGCCAATATCACCGCGTTCCTCAAGCCGCAGCCGCAGGATGTGGCGCTGATCTACGGCGCCGGACCCATGGGCCTGACGGCGATTCAGGTGCTGAAAGGCGTGTTTAAGGTGGCGCAAGTGCTGGTAGTGGATCGTCTGCCGGAACGCCTTGCGCTGGCGCAAGCCAACGGCGCAGATCGGGTGTTCAACAACGCCGAGGTGCCGCTGGCGGCCCAGCTGGAAGGCGTGCAGCCGACGCTGATTATCGACGCCGCCTGCCATCCTTCTATTCTGGCGGAAGCGGCGGCGCTCGCCTCGCCCGCCGCCCGTATCGGCCTGCTCGGCTTCTCCGGCGAGCCCTGTAGCATTACCCAACAAAGCCTGACCAGCAAAGAGCTGTCGCTCTTTACCTCCCGTCTTAACAGCCACCGCTTCCCGCAGGTGATTGAATGGATGGAGCAGAGCCTGATCCAGCCGGAAAAACTGGTTACGCACTATTTTTCGCTCGACGACATCGAACGCGCCATGACGCTGTTCGAAAAAGACCCCCGCACCTGCTGCAAGGTTGTGCTGGCCATGTAGCGGTTGCCCTACTCTCACCGGGGATTCAGCCGGCAGCGCGCTGCCGGCGTAATATCACTATAAAAAAGCGTTGGAGCCACCATGTTCAAAAATCTGCGCTGGACAATCGTACTGCTGCTGTTCCTTGTTTACATGATCAATTACCTCGATCGTGTTGCCCTCTCCCTTACCCTACCGCTGGTCGAAAAAGATCTGGCGATCAACGCCGAACAGTTCGGCATGATCTTTGGCAGTTTCTTCTTCGGCTATGCCCTGTTCAACTTCGTTGGTGGCATCGCCACTGACCGCTTTGGCCCCAAAATCGTGCTCGCCGTCGCGGTCGGCATGTGGTCGCTGTTCTGCGGCATGACCGCGCTGGCAACCGGCTTCTGGTCGATGTTGATCCTGCGCGTGCTGTTCGGCATGGCGGAAGGCCCTATTTGCGCCTCGGCCAACAAAGCGATTAACGGCTGGTTTCCGAAAAAACAGGCGGCGACCGCAATGGGCCTGCTGAGCGCTGGCTCGCCGCTGGGCGGCGCGATCGCCGGGCCGATTATCGGCTATCTCGCGCTCGCATTTGGCTGGCGTCCGGCCTTCGTGATCATCTGCCTGATCGGTCTGGTATGGATGGCGATCTGGCTGTTCGTTTCGGCGGATAACCCGGCGAAGAGCCGACGCGTTTCTGCCGAGGAGCGCGCGCTGGTCGACCAGCTGAAAGCGGAGCAGCCGGGCGAAGAAGCGGATCTGGCACAGGCGTCACACGGTTTCGGCTACTATCTGCGTCAGCCGATTATCCTGGTCACCGCTTTCGCCTTCTTCTGCTACAACTATATTCTGTTTTTCTTCCTGAGCTGGTTCCCTGCCTATCTGGTGCAGGCGCACGGCCTGGATATTAAATCGATGTCGATCACGACCATGATCCCGTGGATTGTCGGCTTCGTGGGCCTCGCGCTCGGCGGCTGGATCTCAGACAAGATCTTCAATATTACCGGCAGGTTACTGCTCTCACGTAAAATTGTGCTGGTGGTCTCACTGTTCGCCGCCGCCGTTTGTGTAGCGCTGGCGGGTACGGTAAAAGAGGTCAACTCTGCGGTTATGATGATGTCGATCTCTATCTTCTTCCTCTACATCACCGGCGCTATCTACTGGGCGATTATTCAGGACGTGGTGCACAAAAGCCGTGTCGGCAGCATCAGCGGCTTTATCCATCTGGTGGGCAGCCTGTCGGGCATTATCGGTCCGATTGTCACCGGCTTTATCGTGCAGCATACCGGCAAGTTCGACAGCGCCTTCGTGCTGGCAGGCGGCGTCGCTGCCGTGGGTGCCTTCCTGGTGCTGTTCGTTATCCGCAGCCCGAAAGCGAGCAAGAAGCCGATTTCGGCGTAAGCAGCAGGTTTTATATGACTGAATCACGGGGCGCAGGACGCCCCGTATGCCATAAGGACGAACTATGTTAGAGATTGATCGCCTTCCCGCCGACGTGCAGCGCCCGCGCTACGATCGCAGCCAACTGAAAACCCGCATGGTGCATATCGGCTTTGGCGCTTTTCATCGCGCGCACCAGGCGCTGTGCAGCGACAAGCTGGCGGAACAGGGCAGCGACTGGGGCTATTGTGAAGTTAATCTCAACAGCGGCGAGCTGATCCAGGCGCTGCGCCAGCAGGATCACCTCTATAGCCTGACGGAAATGGCCGACGATTCGCTCAACACGCGGATTATCGGCGTGATTACCTCGTCGCTGCACGGCAAAAGCGACGGCATCGAGGCGGTGATCGCCGCCATGAGCCAGCCGGAGGTAGCGATTGTCTCAATGACCGTTACCGAGAAAGGCTACTGCCACCATCCCGCCAGCGGCGATCTCAACCCGGACCATCCCGATATTGTGCATGACCTGGCCCACCCCGACGCGCCGCGCTCGCTGCCGGGCTTGATTCTGGCCGCCATCCGCCGCCGCCGCGACGCTGACCTGCCGCCCTTCAGCGTGATGTCCTGCGACAATATGCCGGAAAACGGCCACGTCACGCGCAAGGTGATCCTGCAGCTGGCGCAGCGGCAGGATAGCGCGCTGGCGGACTATATCCAGCAGCATGTCACCTTCCCCTCGACCATGGTCGATCGCATCGTTCCGGCGATGACCGACAGCGCCTTTGCCCAGCTTGCCGAGCGTCTCGGCAGCCGCGATCCGGTGGCGGTGGAAGCGGAGCCGTTTTTCCAGTGGGTTATCGAGGATAATTTCGTCAGCGGCCGTCCCGCCTGGGAGCAGGCAGGCGCAGAGCTGGTTAAGGACGTGCTGCCGTTTGAGGAGATGAAGCTGCGTATGCTTAACGGCAGCCATTCGTTTCTGGCCTATCTCGGCTTCCTCTCCGGCTATGAGCACATCAGCGACTGCATGGCGGACGCAAACCTGCGCACCGCCGCGCGCAGGCTGATGCTGGAGCAGCAGGCGCCGACGCTGCGCACCCAGGGCGTGGATCTCACCGCCTATGCCGACTCGCTGATCGCGCGCTATGAAAACCGCGCCATCAAACATCGCACCTATCAGATAGCGACCGACGGCACGCAGAAGCTGCCGCAGCGCCTGCTCGACAGCGTGCGCTGGCATCTGCGCAACGGCAGCAACTGCGACCTGCTGCTGCTGGGCGTTGCGGGCTGGATGCGCTACGTCGGCGGCGTGGACGAGCAAGGCGCGCCGATCGAGATCCGCGATCCGCTGAAGGCGGAACTGGCGGAGCGCGTGGCCGCCAGCGACGAAGGCGAAGCGCGCGTGAAGGCGCTGCTGGGGATGAAAGCGGTGTTTGGCGAGGATCTGGCGCAGAATGCGGAGGTGGTCGCGACGCTAACGCGCTTCTGGCTGCAGCTGCGCGAGCATGGCGCGCGCGCTACGGTGGCGCAGGCGGTGGGGTCGCCGTAATTGTTCAGTGTCAAAAGCGCTGGCGCAGTCGCAGCGCGCTGATTAGACTGACACTTTCCCAATGGGCTGGCTGCCGCCAGCCGTAATACGGATATGCCGCATGTCTATCGCCTATACCATCACCACCAGCGAACCGGTCAACCAGCAGATTTATCGTTATCTGCGTAAGGATATCGTGACCTGCGTTATTCAGCCGGGTTCACTGCTGTCAGAAAAAGAAGTGTCGGCCCGGTTTAACGTGTCGCGTCAGCCGGTGCGCGAAGCCTTTATCAAGCTGGCAGAAGCGGGTCTGGTGCAGGTGTTGCCGCAGCGCGGCACCTTCGTGCGTAAAATTTCCGCACGCCGCGTCGCGGACGGCCGGTTTATTCGCGAAGCGGTAGAGGTGTCGGTGGTACGGCGCGCGGCGCTGGAGATTGAGCCGGTGGCGCTGTTGGCGCTGGAGCATAACCTCCAGCTGCAGAAGATGGCCGCCGCTCGCCATGACAGCCAGGCGTTTCTCAGCCTCGACGATGAGTTTCACCGCCTGATTGCCGAGAGCATCAACTGCCTGCTGGCGTGGGAGACGGTAGAGAATATCAAAGCGGCGATGGACCGCGTACGCTTTCTGACGCTGAGCGAGGTCTCGCCGCCGGACAGCCTGATTGAGCAGCACGAAGAGATCCTGTCCGCGCTGAAAAACCACGATGCCGACGCGGCCGAAGCGGCGATGCGGCGCCATCTGCAGGAGATGATTTTCTCAATTACGCCGATCGCCGAGCGCAACAGCGAGTGGTTTGAGTCGCTGTAACCCCGCCCCGCACATTGATAAAAAGGCCAGCACGCTGCTGGCCTTTTCTGTCTGTGACCTTTACCACCAGCGATGAAAATGGTGCACCGGCCCAATTCCCTCGCCCACTTCCAGCGTATCGGCCTGCATCAGCGCCTGCTGCAGCCAGGCCTTTGCCTCGCGCAGCGTGTTTGCCCAGCTGCTATGGCGCGGACGCAGCGCCGCCAGCGCGGCGGAGAGTGAACAACCCGTGCCGTGAGTATGGCGCGTATTGACACGCGGCGCGGTAAAGCGCTCCGCGCCGTCACGAGTGATGAGCCAGTCCGGGCTCTCGCTGTCGCTGAGATGGCCACCCTTCATCAGCACCGCCTGACAGCCAAGCGCCAGCAGCGCTTCCCCCTGCTCCAGCATCGCCTCTTCGCTGTGTGCTGGCGCGCACTCCAGCAGCGCCGCCGCCTCCGGCAGATTGGGCGTAATCAGCGATACCTGCGGCAGCAGCAGTTCGCGCACGCTGGCGATGGCATCGGGCGAGAGCAAGGGATCGCCGCTTTTCGCCACCATCACCGTATCCAGCACCACATAAGGGATAGCGGCTCGCTTCAGCTTTTCCGCCACGATCTGCACAATCGCGGTTTCCGAAAGCATGCCGATTTTCGCCGTGTCGATGCGCACGTCGCTTAAAACTGAATCTAGCTGTGCGCCAACAAACTCAGGTTCTATGCGATAGACCGACTGCACGCCGCGGGTGTTTTGCGCCACCAGCGCGGTAATGACGCTGGTACCGTAGGCGCCGAGCGCCGAAAAAGCCTTGAGATCGGCCTGGATGCCGGCGCCGCCGCTGGGATCGGTGCCGGCAATGGTCAGAGCGTTAATACGCTTCATGCGCGCGCCTCCTGTGCCAGCTGCCACAGGGCGTCGATAAACAGCGTGGCGCAGCTGCCGGGCGCGGCGATCTGCGCGGCGGCGCGCTCCCCCGCCAGCGCCATGACGCGGCAGGCGCTGGCGACGTTGTTCAGTCGGTCGCCGGGCAGGCTGCAAAAGGCCGCCACCACGGCGGAGAGCGCGCAGCCGGTGCCGACCACGCGCGTCATCAGCGCGCTGCCGCCAGGCACGCTTAGCGTCTCGGTGCCGTCAGTGATGTAATCGACCTCGCCACTGATCGCCACCAGCGTCTGATGTTGCCGCGCCAGCGCGCGCGCCGCCTCAAGCGCCGCCTCCGACTGGTGCTGCGTATCCACGCCGCGTCCGCCTGCGCCCTGCTGCGCCAGCGCGAGGATTTCAGAGGCGTTGCCGCGTATGGCGGCAGGCCGCAGCGTCAGAAGCTGCTGGCAGAACTCAGTGCGCAACCGCAGCGCGCCGACCGCCACTGGATCGAGTACCCAGGGCGTCTGCGCTGCGTTGGCGGCCTGTACCGCTGCCAGCATGGCGTCGCGGCGATCGCGCGTCAGCGTGCCGACATTGATCAGTAAGGCGTCGGCCATGGCGGCAAACTGCGCGGCCTCATCGGGATCGATCACCATGGCGGGCGAAGCGTTGAGCGCCAGCAGGACGTTAGCGGTCATATTCTGCACCACGTCGTTGGTCATGCAGTGCACCAGCGGCTGGCGCTGAACGAAACGGGCGAGAACGGGCGCGAAGTGCGCGTCGGAAAAGCGTTGAGGTTGGCGGATCATCATAACTCCCAACCGGCGAACAAGAAGGCGAATGCGGTCAGGCATCTGACTTCCCTACGCTGGCATTATCCAGATCAGGTAATACGGGTCTTTCTCAGCCTTCACAAAGAAGGGCACCCCGAGTCGTGTTGATTACATTTCTTTATCAATTAGTAGGTTACGCCAGGTCTCGTGCTGATACAAGATTGAACTTATGAATATTACATTTTACGCTGTACCTCACCTTGTACCTTCATTAAGGATGATTCTATGGCTACTGGTCATTTTCTGAGGATTGGCGACAAAACAACGTGCGGCGGTAGTATTCTTTCAGGTTCCCCAAATCACAGCTTTGGAGGGATTGCGACCGCGAGAAATGGCGATTCTGTCTCTTGTGGTAAAGATGGCAAGGTATACCATATCGCAGGTGGTATACCCACTTACTCGATTCATGGAGTTGCCGCAGCAGGTACTTTGCATAGCCGCAGTACATGCCCCTGTAACGCAAGTTTCATTTCGTCATTCCCAAATGCTTCCTATTGGGTCGAGGAAAAGAAAGCAGTTAAGGCTGTCCCTGTAGTTACTGCTGCCCCTTTAGCTGCTCCTGAACCTGCAAAAATTGCAGAGCCTGAACAACATGCACAAGCCGCTAAAAAGAAGGTAGAAGCAAAACGCGAACCAGTAGATCCTGGCTTCTGTGTACTTCCTTACGGTGCTGATACTGGAGCCTATGAAAGATATCTGTTCGAAAGTGAACCGCCAGCAGGAACACGCGAGCTTTATCGCTCTCTTAACGGGGCAGGTAAGGAATACAAAGCAGGTTCTATTCTGCTGGTTGTTGATCCTGAAAAACAGGACAGTGATCAAATCGCACATATGCAGGCTGCAAAACAACGTATTGATACAGCATTAGAACCGCTTACACATAAAGAAGCCAATTTCTTACATAACCACTATGCAACAATAGCTAACTTTAGCAACATCGCCGATAAAGGAATTGGCCTTGCTGCCGAACCTGTCGGGAAGTATTTCGAAAATATAGAGAAGATCCTGAAAGAAATTCAAGAAACATACAAAAATACTTACATGACCAGAGGGGCTTTAATTGGCGAACAGTTCCATGTAAAACGTGCTCAACTATTCAATGAACTTGATCGTGTACTTAAAGTCGGTTTCCTTAATAAAGGTATGAAACTCGGTGAGTACAGCAACTTAAAAAGTGCACTTGGTCTATCAACTAAATCGATAACTCATAAATGGAATGAGACAGGAATAAGTGATATTGATGGTTATGCTACCCATTTAGAACGAGCTGCAAAATATGTAACAGCTATGCGATATGTTGGTTATTTAGGAATTGGATTTAGTGCTCTGCATTCAATCAATGAAATTAATGAGGCTTGTTCTGTTGGTCGTGAAGATGAATGTACCAAAAAGAAATACACCGAAGTTGGTAGCTTTTCTGGTGGCATAATTGGAAGCATCGGAGGCGGAGCAATAGGCACAGGTATATGCACTGTAGTATTAGGTGCTTTGACAATAGAAGCCGCTGGGGCTGGTGCATTAGCTTGTGGTGTAATTCTTGGTACTGGTGGAGGTTATGTAGGCGGTGAATTCCTATCGGATCAAGGTGAAAATCTCGGTGAACTTATTTATAAAACGGTAGGTGAATAGTGGGCATCCTATCTGCGACATCAACACTATTGTGTATAGTCTTCGGATTTATCGCAATCGGGTATTCTGTTCTAAAAAACAAACAACATCTTTTGTTGTGCGATATTTTTAAAGAACGATTCGGTTATGTACCAGCAGGAATAATTCTTGCACAAGCAGGTGGGATATTCTTAACCTTCCAGAAAGATTTTTATTTCATCTTCCCATTCGTATTTAAAAAGGGAACTTTTCCGGTCAGAAATATGGATTCTGATCATTATGATTTCATCAAAGGTTTACCCAATGAAAAGGTATCATGGCTAAAAATTAAGTTTACTTTGTTTTTATTAATGGTTGTTTTATTTCTTTTTACTATCATAACTTCTCTCCTCTCTATCTAAGCATTGTTTATAAAGCCGCTTATGCGGCTTTCCTTGTACGTATATCCGAAAGCGATTAGATTACTCGCCTTTAGATCACGAAATGTAGATTTTGAGATGCATAAGAATGGCTTCTGCGTAGCATTTTCTATTTATCCAGTTTTCCTTCGGCAATCAGGAGATGTAAGCAGGCGAAATCCTGGCCCCTACGCTGGCATTATTCAAATCAGGTTTCTTAGCCTTCACGCAGAAGCACATCCCGAGTCGAATGTTACGCCAGCAGCATAAGAGAGGCGGCGAGTGAAAGCAATATGACTACCTCTTAAGAGGTATTACCAGTTAGCACGGTTCTACATGATCTCGATCAACCAGCCACCGCCGAAAAACAAGCCTAATGCTCCGGGCCCGCAAACCATGCTGTTTAATCCTGGCTATCCGTTTCAGAGGAACCTGATGAAACTGCTCTCGCTTATCCCGCACTGGCACCACTGGCAGGATGTTGTAATTATTCGTGCTAATGCTGTTGCCCCGAATGGCAGAAGCTATTTTTCGACTCATATTACTGCCCGTTGCAGAAGCTGCGACCAGACGCTGCATCGCGTCTACTACCGCGATATCAGCGACGCGCAGGCGCGACGCTGGCTGGGCTAGAGAATGCGCTGCTGGGTGACGCTTTTCGCAACAACATGTTAGGCTGATGTTACCTGATGCCGATAACAGACGCGCTATGCCTGGCTTGCTTGATACCCTTACCCATCAGATTTACCTTTCCGCTCCGCTGTTTATTTTGATTTTTCTTGGCTATGCCCTGACGCGCATTGGCAAATGGCCGCTCACTATCAGCGAAGGCATGAACCGCTTTGTCTTTAACGTCGCCCTGCCCTGCATGCTGTTCCGCGTAATGAGCGACTTCTACAAAAGCCCGCCGGTGGATGTGCGGCTGCTGCTGGCCTTTTTCGGCAGCTGCTTGCTAATTTTTATCCTTGGCCGCCTGCTGGGGGCGCGGCTGTTCAAGCTCGACGGCGTCGCGGGCACGGTTTTCGCGCTCGGCGGCATCTTCTCCAACAATGTGATGCTCGGCATTCCGGTGGCAACGGTGCTGCTCGGCCCGCAGGCGCTGCCGTCGGTGGCGCTGGTGCTGGTGTTCAACAGCCTGATCCTCTGGACACTGCTGACGCTCTCGGTGGAGTGGGCGAAACAGGGCAGCTTCTCGCTGAAGGGCATCGGCCATACCCTGCTCATCGTGGCGAAGAATCCGCTGATTATCGGCATCCTCAGCGGCACCGCCTGGAGCTTTTTAAAGCAGCCGCTGCCGGCCATTGCCGCCGAGCCGCTGCGCATGCTCGGCGCTATCGCCGCGCCGCTCTCGCTGGTAACGCTCGGCATGAGCCTGGCGCACTATCGCGTGCGCGACGGGCTGCGTGAAAGCTATACCATCTGTTTGCTTAAGCTGATTTTGCAGCCGATGACCATCTGGGCGATCGCCTGGCTGGTGCATCTGCCGCCGCTGGAGAGTCGGGTTGTGGTGCTGCTCGGTTCGATGGCGGTTGGCGTCAACGTCTACCTGATGTCGCAGAAGTTCAACGTGCTGACCGGCCCGGCGGCGGCAAGCATGCTCTTTTCTACGCTATTCGCGGCGGTGACGACGCCGGTATGGATGATGCTGATGTCGTGGGCAGGCTATTAAAAAAAAGCCCCGAGACAGAGGTCACGGGGCGGTTGCGTGGCTATCGCAAAAGGTTATTCAGCCGGTTTGGTGCGGATCAGATAGTCAAAGGCGCTCAGTGAGGCTTTTGCACCTTCGCCGCTGGCAATGATGATCTGCTTGTACGGCACCGTGGTGCAGTCGCCCGCCGCGAATACGCCTTTCAGGCTGGTTTCGCATTTCGCATCAATCAGGATCTCGCCCATTTTGTTGCGCTCTACCGCGCCTTCCAGCCAGCTGGTGTTCGGCAGCAAACCGATCTGCACAAAGATACCGCTCAGCGCGATGTCGTGCGCCGTCTGATTGTTGCGATCGATATAGGCCAGGCCGGTCACTTTGCTGCCGTCGCCTTTCACTTCTGTCGTCTGCGCGTTCAGGATCACATCGACGTTTTTCAGGCTGCGCAGCTTGTTCTGCAGCACCTGGTCGGCGCGCATTTCGCCCGCGAACTCCAGCAGGGTCACGTGCTCGACGATGCCCGCCAGATCGATAGCCGCCTCAACGCCGGAGTTACCGCCGCCGATGACCGCAACGCGCTTGCCTTTGAACAGCGGACCGTCGCAGTGCGGGCAGTAGGTGACGCCTTTGGTGCGATACTGCTCTTCACCCGGCACGCCCATGTTGCGCCAGCGTGCGCCGGTGGCGATGATGATACTGCGTGATTTCAGCACGGCGCCGGAAGCGGTTTCAATGGCGTGCAGACCGCCCGCTTTCGCCGCCGGAATCAGCTTGATGGCGCTCTGGGTATCGATCACGTCAACGTCGTAGTCGTCAACGTGGGCGCGCAGCGAGCCAGCCAGCTTCGCGCCTTCGGTTTTCTGCACGGAGATATAGTTTTCAATGTCTACGGTGTCGAGCACCTGGCCGCCGAAACGCTCGCCCATCAGGCCGGTGCGGATGCCTTTACGCGCCGAGTAGATCGCCGCCGCCGCGCCTGCCGGGCCGCTGCCGACGATCAGCACTTCATAGGCGTCGCGCTTGTTCAGCTCTTCCGCCGCGCGCTTCTCAGCGTTGGTGTCAACTTTGCCGACGATCTCAGCGAGGCTCATGCGGCCCTGACCGAACGCTTTACCGTTCAGGTAGACGGCCGGCACGCCCATCACGTTGCGCTCGGTGATTTCATTCTGGAACATGCCGCCGTCAATCGCCGTGTGCGAGACGCGCGGGTTGATAATCGCCATCAGGTTCAGCGCCTGCACCACGTCAGGGCAGTTGTGGCATGACAGCGAGTAGTAAGTTTCGAAATGCAGGTCGCTATCCAGCGACGCCACCTGGTCAAGCAGGCTCTGCGCCTCTTTCGACGGATGACCGCCGGTCTGCAGCAGCGCCAGCACCAGAGAGGTAAATTCGTGACCCATCGGCGAACCGGCAAAGCGCGGGCCGCTGTGCGAGCCAGGGTTAGCGATCAGAAAAGAGGGTTTACGCACCGGACGATCGTTCTCTTCGCGGAAGCTGACTTTTTCAGACAGGCTTGCGATATCCGCCAGCAAATCGCGAATTTCCGCTGATTTGGCACCATCGTCCAGGGTGGCGATCAACTCAACAGGCTTGGTTAATTTCTCAAGGTAGGCCTTGAGCTGGGTTTTTAAATTTGTGTCGAGCATAGTGAGTTCCTGTCAGAAGAAATCGGGTGCCGCAGCACCCGATAGAGAAGATCGAAAAGCCGGTGTGGAAATTAGATTTTGCCAACCAGGTCCAGAGACGGAGCCAGGGTTGCGTCGCCTTCTTTCCACTTAGCCGGGCAAACTTCGCCTGGGTGGGAAGCGACATACTGAGCAGCTTTCACTTTACGCAGCAGGTCAGACGCGTCGCGACCAATACCTTCAGCAGTGATTTCGATCGCCTGGATGATGCCTTCCGGGTCAACGATAAAGGTACCGCGGTCAGCCAGACCTTCGGCTTCGCGCATGATTTCGAAGTTGCGGGTCAGCGCGCCAGTCGGGTCGCCGATCATGGCGTACTGGATTTTCGCGATGGTGTCAGAAGAACCGTGCCAGGCTTTGTGGGTAAAGTGGGTGTCGGTAGAAACAGAGTAGATATCTACGCCCAGTTTCTGGAATTCTTCGTAGTGGTCAGCCACGTCACCCAGTTCGGTCGGGCAAACGAAGGTGAAGTCAGCCGGATAAAAGAAGAACACACTCCATTTACCTTCAACGTCTTTCTCAGTTACGTCAATGAATTCACCGTTTTTAAACGCAGCGTTTTTGAACGGTTTGATTTTGGTATTAATGATAGACATCTGAAGTCCTCCGCTAAAAGATGTGATGTACGTTACAAAATTTTCGGGCCAACTTCTAATACGCAGTCGTTATCAATCAGATAAACGAAAGCTATCAAACGCGGCAAGCCGCACCGCTATTGACGCCGCACCGGCATTCTACACGCAAAGCACCTTGATTTAACGCGGTTTATCTTTTCTTCGCAGAACTGCTAATTTTGTAGAGACGCTTATTAATGACGAGCCAGCGCCCTCTCTCCCGCTTGCGGACAGGCCAGCACTCTGATTGCCGTTAAGGAAGTTTACCGTGCAGATACGTTCTTATACCGAAGCCGATCGTCCGTTCCTGCGCACGCTGTTTCTTGCCGCGCGTCGCCATAACTGGCGCTGGCTCGACGACAGCCACTGGCAGCTGGAAGATTTCGACAGCGTGATTCTGGGCGAAACCGTCTGGGTGGCCGAGCTTGAAGGACATCGCGTCGGTTTTGCCGGCGTGCTGGAAAATGACAACTTCCTTCACAGCCTCTACGTCGATCCCGCTTATCAGGGCCGCGGCGTCGGTGCCGCGCTGCTGGAGAGAGTGCAGGCGAATTTTACCAGCACCGGCGCGCTGAAATGTTTGTTGATGAACAACGCTGCGCAGGCGTTCTATTTAAAGCACGGCTGGAAGATCATCGCGCAGGGTGAGAGCGAGCAGGGAAAATATCTGCTGATGCACTTTCCGCTGGCGTCCTGAGTAGACGCCAGCGGCGCGCGGTTAAAGCGCGCGGAAAGCGATGTCGCCGGGGATCACTTCGCCCTGCCAGTAGAGACGCGAGGCGACGCGGCCCGCCAGCTGGCGGTAGAGCGCGGTAAATTCACTGTCGGGTCGGCGGATCACCGTCGGTTCGCCATCATCCAGATCTTCGCGCAGGTTGATATGCAGCGGCAGCTGCGCCAGCAGCTGCGTCTGATAGTCGGCCACCAGCTTTTCCGCGCCGCCGGTGCCGAAGATCGGCTCGTGGAAACCGCAATGGCTGCAGATATGCAGGCTCATATTCTCCACCACGCCGAGCACCGGCACGTTGACCTTCTCGAACATCACCATGCCTTTGCGCGCGTCGATCAAGGCAATATCCTGCGGCGTGGTGACGACAATCGCGCCGGTTACCGGCACGCTCTGCGCCAGCGTCAGCTGGATGTCGCCGGTGCCGGGCGGCATATCGAGCACCAGATAGTCGAGATCCGGCCACAGCGTCTCATTAAGCAGCTGCATCAGCGCCTTGCTCGCCATCGGTCCGCGCCACACCATCGCATTATCATCGGTCACCAGATAGCCGATGGAGTTGGTGGCGAGGCCGTGCGCCATAATCGGCGCCATATGAGTGCCGTCCGGCGAGGTGGGACGCTCATGCTCGGTACCCAGCATATTGGGCACCGACGGACCGTAAATATCCGCGTCGAGAATGCCGACGCGCGCCCCTTCCGCCGCCAGCGCCAGCGCCATATTGACGGCGGTGCTCGACTTGCCGACGCCGCCCTTGCCGGAGCTGACGGCAATAATGTTTTTCACGCCGTTTACGCCGGGCTGGCCTTTGACGCGCTTCAGGGTGGCGATATCGTGGCGCAGCCGCCAGTCGATCGCCTGGGCGCCGGTCAGGCGCAGCAGCTCGGCGCTGGCCTGCGCCTTCAGCTCTTCAAACGCGCTCGCCCAGGCGAAGGGCATGCAGAGTTCGATATGCAGCTTGCCGTCCAGCAGCGCCACATGATGCAGCGCTTTCAGTGCGGTGAGGTTGCGATCGAGGGTCGGATGCCGGAAGCCGCTTAACACGCCCATAACCATGGCGCGTAAGGCTTCAGGTGAATGTGATGTCCGGGATTGTGCTGTCATCCCCACTCCTTGTTATTTTTTCTGACGCTGGGTTCAGCGGTAACACAACAATGATATCAGATGTCGAGGCGGTCAACGCCAGACCGCCCTTGTGTTTACGCCCGCCAGGGCATGAGTTACCATCTAAGCCCGTTTTTTCAATCAACAGAAAGCTACGCAAACTATGACTCAAGTCGCTAAAAAAATAATGGTAACGTGCGCCCTGCCGTACGCGAACGGATCGATCCATCTCGGCCACATGCTCGAGCATATCCAGGCAGATATTTGGGTGCGTTACCAGCGAATGCGTGGCAATCAGGTCTATTTCATCTGCGCCGACGATGCGCACGGTACGCCGATCATGCTGAAAGCACAGCAGTTGGGCATCTCGCCGGAGCAGATGATTGCCGAAATGAGTCAGGAACATCAGGTCGATTTCGCCGGCTTCAACATCAGCTACGACAACTACCACTCGACGCACAGCGACGAAAACCGCGTGCTGTCGGAGCTGATCTATACCCGCCTGAAAGAGAACGGTTTTATTAAGAACCGCACCATCTCTCAGCTCTACGATCCGGAAAAAGGGATGTTCCTGCCGGATCGTTTTGTGAAGGGCACCTGCCCGAAATGCAAATCGCCGGATCAGTACGGCGACAACTGCGAAGTGTGCGGCGCGACCTACAGCCCCACCGAGCTGATCGAGCCGAAGTCGGTGGTTTCCGGCGCAACGCCAGAGATGCGCGACTCCGAGCACTTCTTCTTCGATCTGCCGTCGTTTAGCGCCATGCTGCAGGCCTGGACGCGCTCCGGCGCGCTGCAGGAGCAGGTAGCCAACAAGATGCAGGAGTGGTTCGAATCCGGGCTGCAGCAGTGGGATATCTCCCGCGATGCGCCCTACTTCGGCTTTGAGATCCCTGATGCGCCGGGCAAATATTTTTACGTCTGGCTGGACGCGCCGATCGGCTATATGGGCGCGTTCAAGAACCTGTGCGACAAGCGCGGCGATATCGATTTTGACGAGTTCTGGAAGAAAGATTCCACCACCGAGCTCTATCACTTTATCGGCAAGGATATCGTCTACTTCCACAGCCTGTTCTGGCCGGCGATGCTGGAAGGTAGCCAGTTCCGCAAGCCTAACAATCTGTTCGTGCACGGCTATGTGACGGTAAACGGCGCCAAAATGTCTAAGTCGCGCGGCACCTTTATTAAGGCGAGCACCTGGCTGCAACATCTGGACGCGGACAGCCTGCGCTACTACTACGCCGCCAAGCTCTCTTCACGCATCGATGACATCGACCTGAATCTGGAAGACTTCGTGCAGCGCGTGAACGCCGATATCGTCAACAAGGTGGTGAATCTGGCGTCGCGTAACGCTGGCTTCCTGACCAAGCGCTTTAACGGTCAGCTTTCAGCCGAACTGGCGGATCCGGCGCTCTACCAGACCTTTGTCGACGCCTCTGAGAAGATTGGCGAAGCCTGGGCGAGCCGTGAGTACAGCCGCGCCATTCGCGAAATCATGGCGCTGGCCGATCTGGCTAACCGCTATGTAGACGAGCAGGCGCCGTGGGTGGTGGCGAAGGAAGAGGGGCGCGACGCCGATCTGCAGGCGATCTGCTCAATGGGCATCAACCTGTTCCGCGTGCTGATGACCTGGCTGAAACCGGTGCTGCCGAGCCTGAGCGAGCGCGCCGAAGCGTTCCTTAACAGCGAACTGCGCTGGGATGCCATTGCGCAGCCGCTGCTTAATCACCAGGTGGCGCCATTCAAAGCGCTCTATGGACGTATCGAAATGACGAAAGTTAACGCGCTGATTGAAGCGTCGAAAGAAGATGCCGCCGCGGCCAGCCAGCCGGCAACCGGCCCGCTGGCGGATGCGCCGATTGGCGATACCATTACCATTGACGATTTCGCCAAAGTCGATATGCGCGTAGCGCTGATCGAACACGCCGAGCTGGTGGAAGGTTCTGATAAGCTGCTGCGTCTGCAGCTCGATCTGGGCGGCGAGAAGCGCCAGATCTTCTCCGGCATCCGCGCGGCCTATCCGGATCCGTCGGTGCTAATCGGCAAAATGACGATTATTGTCGCCAACCTCGCGCCGCGTAAGATGCGTTTCGGCGTGTCGGAAGGCATGGTGCTGTCAGCGGGTCCGGGCGGCAAAGATCTGTTTGTGCTCTCCGTCGACAGCGGCGCGCAGCCGGGCATGCCGGTTAAGTAAGGGGACTGGCTGTCGATTTGGCAGCCACGCTCAATGCCTCAGAGCGGGTGGCCTGGACCGAAGAGCAAAGCGTCCCGCGACAAGGATGTCGCGGGCCGAGCTGGCAGGGATGCCGCCTTTTGCGTCTTTGCGATCGGGCCAGGCCACCCGCGACGGGCACGTAGTTAAAGCCCCAGGGCGACAGCAATGTCGCCCTTTTTTATCCCATGTCGCGTATGATGTTGTGCAGTAAAAACAGGAGCCTGCTATGCCCACCGTGCTGTCTCTGTGCTGGCGCTACGTGCGCGCCTTCGTCATCATCTATCTCTGCCTCTATGCGGGCAACGCCCTCTCCTTGCTGCTGCCTGTCACCATTCCCGGCAGTATCCTCGGCATGCTGACGCTGTTTGCCCTGCTGGCGACGCAAATCCTTCCGGTGGAGTGGGTAAAACCCGGCTGCCACCTGCTGATCCGCTATATGGCGCTGCTGTTTGTGCCCATCAGCGTTGGGGTGATGAACTACACCGACGTTCTCAGCGCGCAGTTCGGTCCAGTCGTGGTCTCTATCGTGGTCAGCACTTTTCTGGTGTTGACGATAGTCGGCTGGAGCGCCCATAAAATTCATACGCGCAGCGTGCAGGAGAAGCCCAGTGAATGACATCTGGTGGTCGCTGCCGCTCAGCGTCGGGGTTTTTATGCTGGCGCGTCGCCTGGCGGCGAAGCTGAAAATCTCGCTGCTCAATCCGCTGCTGGTCGCGATGGCGATCATTATCCCGCTGCTGCTGGTGCTGCAGATCCCCTACGCGCGCTATTTCGCCGGCAGCCAGATCCTCAATCAGCTGCTGCAGCCCGCAGTGGTCGCGCTGGCGCTGCCGCTCTACGAGCAGATGCATCAAATCCGTGCGCGCTGGAAATCGCTGATCGGCGTCTGCTTTATCGGCAGCCTGACCGCGATGGTCTCCGGCACCGCTATCGCGCTGTGGATGGGCGCGACGCCGGAAATTGCCGCGACCATTCTGCCTAAATCGGTCACTACGCCCATTGCAATGGCGGTCTCCGCCTCGCTGCACGGCATCCCCGCGATCAGTGCTATTTGCGTGCTGATCGCCGGCGTGCTCGGCGCAGTCTTCGGCCATATGGTGCTGAACCTGCTGGGGATAAAAACTCGCGCGGCGCGCGGACTGGCAATCGGCAATGCCTCGCACGCGCTCGGCACGGCGCGCGCGGCGGAGGTGGATTACCAGGAAGGCGCGTTCAGCTCGCTGGCGCTGGTGCTGTGCGGCATCATCACCTCGCTGCTGGCGCCCTTTATTTTTCCGCTGCTGCTGCACGCGTTTGGGTAAAACTTTGCGATAGATCTCGCAAAGTTGAAACGATGCAAATCTGTTGCATTGTCAGAGCGATACAGATCACATATAACCCCTCTGGCGGCAATGGGCCGCCTGATATAAACGAGGCTATCATGCATCCACGTTTCACCTCCGCCTTCGACGCGCTGCCCGCCGATCTGCAAAGCGCGCTGCGCCCGATTCTTGACGACGCGCAGTTTCAGGCGGCGCTGACGCCGGAGCAGGTCGCATCGCTGATGCAGCAGACCCGGCTGGATGCCGACGCCCTTGCTCTGGCGCTGCTGCCGCTGGCGGCAGCTTGCGCGGTAGCGCCGGTCTCACGCTTCAACGTCGGCGCCGTAGCGCGCGGCGTCAGCGGTTGCTGGTACTTCGGCGCGAATATGGAGTTTGCAGGCGTGGCGATGCAGCAAACGGTCCACGCCGAACAGAGCGCGATTGCGCACGCCTGGCTACGCGGCGAGCCTCGCCTGGAGGCGGTCACGGTTAACTACACGCCGTGCGGCCACTGTCGCCAGTTTATGAACGAACTCAACAGCGGCACCGATCTGCGCATTAGCCTGCCCGGTCGCGGCGTCAGCACCCTGGCGAACTACCTGCCGGACGCCTTCGGCCCGCGCGATTTGAACATCACTACCCTACTGCTGGATAAGGTCGATCACGGCTATCAGGCGGAAGGCGATGCGCTCGCGCAGGCGGCCATCGCCGCCGCCAGCCAGAGCCATGCGCCATACAGCGGCTCGCACAGCGGCATTGCGCTGCGCACCGCGAGCGGCGCGACGGTTACCGGGCGCTACGCCGAGAACGCCGCCTTCAACCCGAGCCTGCCGCCGCTCCAGGCGGCGCTGATCCTGCTGAATATGCAGGGTGAAGCCTGCGAAAATATCGAGGCCGCCACGCTGGCCGAAGTGGAAAACGCCACGCTGAATCAGTTCGCCGCGACGCAGGCGACCCTGGCCGCGCTGGGATGCAAACAGCTGAGCTGCGTCACGCTGCACCGAGGCTGAGGCACAGCACACGCTTTCCAACACTGGCGCTATCTTTTATTTACAAAAGCTGTACATCGGCGAGAAATTTCATAGGATCGTGCGCCAGCAACACACAAAAAGAACGACTGGCGTCTGAGCTTTGCCAGACAACACCGCAACCGGAGCATCCCTTCATGGAACATGAGTACGAAAGTAAGCGTCCGCTGTACATCCCCTACGCTGGCCCGATCCTGCTGGAATTTCCCCTGCTGAATAAAGGCAGCGCCTTCTCACTGGAAGAGCGCAACGAATTTAACCTCAACGGCCTGCTGCCTGAAGCGGTTGAGAGCATTGAAGAGCAGGCAGAGCGCGCCTGGCGTCAGTTTCAGGACTTCAAAAACAATAACGATAAGCACGTCTACCTGCGCAACATTCAGGACACCAACGAAACCCTCTTCTATCGCCTGCTCGACAACCATCTCGAAGAGATGATGCCGATTATCTATACCCCAACCGTCGGCGCGGCCTGCGAACACTTCTCCGAGATCTACCGCCGCGCGCGCGGCGTTTTTATCTCCTATCCGAATCGCGATCGCATCGAAGACATGCTGCAGAACGCGACCAAGCAGAACGTAAAGGTGATTGTGGTCACCGACGGCGAGCGTATTCTCGGCCTCGGCGATTTGGGCATCGGCGGCATGGGCATTCCTATCGGCAAGCTGTCGCTCTATACCGCCTGCGGCGGCATTTCGCCAGCCTATACGCTGCCGGTCGTGCTGGACGCCGGCACCAACAATCAGCAGCTGCTTAACGATCCGCTCTATATGGGCTGGCGTCATCCGCGCATCACCGGCGAAGAGTACGACGCCTTTGTTAACGACTTTATCCAGGCGGTTAAACGCCGCTGGCCGAACGTGCTGCTGCAGTTTGAAGACTTTGCGCAGAAAAACGCCATGCCGCTGCTGCAGCGCTATCGCGACGAGATCTGCTGCTTCAACGACGATATTCAGGGCACCGCCGCCGTGACCGTCGGCACGCTGATCGCCGCCAGCCGCGCCGCAGGCAGCCGCCTGTGCGAGCAGAAAGTGGTGTTCCTCGGTGCAGGCTCCGCCGGATGCGGCATCGCCGAGCAAATTATCGCGCAGATGAAATCGGAAGGCCTGAGCGACGAAGAGGCGCGCGGCCGCGTGCTAATGGTCGATCGTTTCGGCCTGCTGACCGACAAGCTGCCGAACCTGCTCGATTTCCAGAGCAAGCTGGTGCAGAAGAGCGAGAACCTGAAAGCCTGGGACACCGCCAGCGATTCTATCTCGCTGCTGGACGTGGTGCGCAACGCCCGTCCCGATATTCTGATCGGCGTCTCCGGCCAGCCGGGCCTGTTTACCGAAGAGATTATCCGCGAGATGCATAAGCACTGCGCGCGTCCTATCGTAATGCCGCTGTCGAACCCGACATCGCGCGTCGAGGCGACGCCAGCGGATATTATCGCCTGGACCGACGGCGCGGCGCTGGTCGCGACCGGCAGCCCCTTCTCGCCGGTAAGCTGGAAAGGCAAAACCTATCCAATCGCCCAGTGCAACAACTCCTATATTTTCCCGGGCATTGGGCTGGGCGTCATCGCCTCTGGCGCGACGCGCGTCACCGACTCGATGCTGATGACGGCAAGCCGCGCGCTGGCCGACTGTTCGCCGCTGGTGAATGAGGGCGAAGGTCCGGTGCTGCCGGAGATCAAAGATATTCAGGGCGTGTCGAAACTCATCGCCATGGAAGTGGGCAAAGCGGCGCAGCTGGCGGGCGTCGCGGTGGTGACGTCGGAAGATGTGCTGTCGCAGGCGGTCGCCAACAATTTCTGGCTGCCGCAGTATCGTCACTATCGTCGTACCTCAATCTGACAACCGGTCGCCGGGCCGTTTCAGGCCCGGCTGCCGCGCAAAAATCCATCAGCCAACCGGCGTTGCCTTGCTTCGTAACCGCTCCTCAAGTAGCCTTGATGCACCCATTTTTCCCGATCTCGAGCGCTCGCGCGTATGTTGAAACGCGTTTTTATTGGTCTCTTATTCATCATCTTACTGATGGTGGCGACCGCGCTCGGCCTGGATCGCTGGATCAGCTGGAAAACTGCGCCCTATATTTATGAAGATGTCGCCTCGCTGCCGCACCGTCAGGTTGGCGTGGTGCTGGGCACCGCCAAGTATTACCGCACCGGCGTCTATAACCAGTATTACCTCTATCGCATTCAGGGCGCGCTGAACGCCTATAACAGCGGCAAGGTTAACTATCTGCTGCTGAGCGGCGACAACGCCATGAGCAGCTATAACGAGCCTATGACCATGCGTCGCGATCTGATCAAAGCTGGCGTCGATCCGCAGGATATCGTGCTGGACTACGCCGGTTTCCGCACGCTCGACTCTATCGTGCGCACGCGCAAGGTGTTCGACACCAACGACTTTATTATTATCACCCAGCGCTTCCACTGCGAGCGCGCCCTGTTTATCGCCCTGCATATGGGCATTCAGGCGCAGTGCTACGCGGTGCCGTCACCGAAGAATATGCTCAGCGTCCGCTTCCGCGAGGTGGGCGCGCGCCTCGGCGCGCTGGCCGATCTTTACGTGATGAAGCGCGAGCCGCGCTTCCTCGGCCCGCTGGTGCCGATCCCGGCGGTGCATGAGGTGCCGGAAGATGCGCAGAGCTATCCGGCGGTAACGCCGGAGCAGCTGCTGGAAAGCGAGCAGAAAGCGCGGAAATAGAAAATAGAAAGAGCGGCTCGCAGGCCGCTCTTAAAAACAGATAATGTGCTCACGCGGATGGCAGGGTTCGATCGCAAAGTCGCTCAAGGCATCCCTGCTCGCTCGACCCGCGACATCCCTGTCGCGGGACGCTTTGCTCTTCGAACCCTGCCACCCACGTTTTGACGCCCAGGCTGTCTGCAACAAGCCTGAGCGATCTCTTTGACTTACTTCTTGCGCGAATACTTCAGCGAATCCAGCGCCACGGCGAAGATAATAATGCCGCCCTTGATAATGTACTGCCAGTAAGGGTTAACGCCGATATAGGTCAGACCGTAGTTGATCACGGTAAAGATCAGCACGCCGGTCACTACGCCTGCTACCGTACCCACGCCGCCAGCAAAGGAAACGCCGCCCACCACGCACGCCGCGATGGCGTCCAGCTCATACATAAAGCCGAGGTTGTTGGTGGCGCTGCCGATACGGCCCGCTTCCAGCATGCCGCCGAAGGCGTAAAACACGCCGGACAGCGCATAGATCAGAATCAGGTTAAGGTTGACGTTCACGCCAGAGACCTTCGCCGCTTCCGGGTTGCCGCCGATAGCAAAAATATTCTTGCCGAAGCGGGTCTTGTTCCAGAGGATCCAGATGAAAATGATGGCGGCAATTGCGTAGAAGGTAATGTAAGAGAGCTTGAAGTCGCCAAAGCGCAGGAAGCCCTGAGCAAACTTCGAGAAGCCGCTGTCAAAGCCCGCAATCGGCGACGCGCCAACAAAATCGTAATAGAGCGAGTTGATGCCGTAGACGATAATCATGGTGCCGAGCGTGGTAATAAACGGCGTCACCTTGAGGTAGGCGATGATCAGGCCATTCACCAGACCAATAACGCCGCCGATCACGCACACCACCAGAATCACTACCGGAATCGGCACGGTATCCAGCGTCGGAAACACCTTGTTGGCGTTATCCATCGACTGCAGCAGCGTCGCCGCCACCACCGCCGCCAGCCCCACCTGACGACCGGCCGACAGGTCGGTGCCCTGCGTAACGATTAGTCCCGCCACGCCGAGCGCGATAATAATACGCACCGAGGACTGGGTCAGAATATTACTCAGGTTCATCAGGCTTAAAAAGGTCGGATCCTGGAAAATAATAATCGCCAGCAGAACCAGCAGAACGACATAAATGCCGCCCTCTTTCAGCCAGGTTAGCGCATTCTTTTTAGTAGTCGCTTTCATGTTAACAGCCCTTGCTTCATTAAAGGTGTAATGACGCTAAACGCAATATTTCGTTCTGCGTGGTTGTCTTGGTATCTACAATGCCCGCTACCTGACCGTTGCTCATCACCAGAATACGATCGGTAATGCCCAACAGCTCCGGCATTTCGGAAGAGATAATAATGATGCCCTTCTCTTTCTTCGCCAGCTCGGCAATCAGCTGGTAAATTTCGAACTTCGCGCCGACGTCAATGCCGCGCGTCGGTTCGTCAAGCATCAATATTTCAGGCTGGGTCAGTAGCCAGCGGCCGATAATCACCTTCTGCTGGTTGCCGCCCGAAAGCGATCCAATTTGCGTATGGTGGCCCGGCGTTTTTACGCGCATGGCGTCGATCACCCACTGGGTATCGCTTTTCATCCGCTTATTATCGAGCAGCCCGATATTGTTTTTATACTTCTTGATATTGGAGATTAGCGAGTTAAACCCGATATCGAGAAAGGCATAAATACCGGTCGAGCGGCGCTCTTCCGTCACCAGGGCGAAACCGTGGTTAATGGCTTCGTTGGCGCTGTGGTTATTAATCGCCTTGCCGTGCAGTTTAATGGTACCGCTCACCTTCTCGCGAATCCCGAACAGGGTTTCGACGATATCGGTACGCTTGGCGCCCACCAGCCCGGCGATGCCCAGAATCTCCCCTTTGCGCAAATCGAACGAAACGTCGCGGATCGACGGCTGACGCAGCGACGTTAAGTGGCGCACCTCAAGAATGGTTTCGCCCGGCACGTTGGTTTTGTCAGGAAAGCGCTGGTTCAGGGAGCGGCCGACCATCATGGAGATGATCTTATCCATATCCAGCCCTTCCAGCGGCTGGGTGGCGATCCACTGACCGTCGCGCAGAATAGTGATCTCGTCGCACAGCTGGAAAATCTCCTCCATCTTGTGCGAGATATAAACAATGCCGCAGCCGCGATCTTTCAGCTTGCGAATAATGGTGAACAGATGGTTCACCTCTTTTTCGGTCAGCGAAGAGGTTGGCTCGTCCATGATGACGATTTTGGCGTCATAGGAGAACGCCTTAGCGATTTCGATCATCTGCATCTGTGAAACAGAGAGCGTCGCCACTTTGTCGCGCGGATCGATATCGATATCCAGCTCGTCGAAGATCGCTTTGGTATCGCGATACATTTTGTCCTGATCGACAAACGGCCCTTTTTGCGGATAGCGACCCAGCCACATATTGTCCATAACGGTGCGCTGTAAAACCAGGTTCAGTTCCTGATGCACCATTGAAACGCCATTTTCCAGCGCCTCTTTTGAACTTTTAAAATCAATTTCCTCACCCTGAAACAGGATGCTCCCCGTATCTTTTTTATAAATACCAAACAGGCATTTCAATAATGTCGATTTACCGGCGCCGTTTTCACCCATCAATGCATGAACGGAGTGAGGCCGCACTTTTAAATTCACATTATCTAAGGCTTTAACCCCTGGAAATGATTTAGAGACGTTCGTCATTTCCAGCAGATATTCACGCTGCGCGGTCGGATTATCACTGGCCATAATTTACCTGGCTAAAAAAAGCGTTGGTCACGTGAAAACAGGGCGCGGCTTAGCCGCGCCCGGACAGGATTACTTCTGGAACTGAGACAGGTTCTCTTTGTCCACCGCCACGTAAGGCACGCGGACGATTTTATCGGCGATCTTATAGCTGGTGCCTTCGGTCGCGGCCTTGCCGTCCGCCAGGTTTTTCGCCATATCCAGCGTCGCTTTCGCCTGGTTCTCCGCATCGTTCAGCACGGTACCCGCCATCGCGCCCGACTTCACCAGCGCCAGCGCTTCCGGCAGCGCATCGACGCCGAACACCGGAATCGAGGTCTTGTTATGCGCTTTCAGCGCTTCGACCGCGCCCATCGCCATGGCGTCGTTGTTGGCGATCACCACTTCGATTTTATTGGCGTTCGGACCGGAGAGCCACGCATCCATTTTGTCTTTCGCCTGAGCGGTATCCCACATCGCCGTATCCATCGCCAGCTGCTGGGTCTTGATGCCGTCCTGATTCAGGGTATCGATAACGTATTTGGTGCGCGCTTCAGCATCCGGATGGCCCGGCTCGCCTTTCAGCAGCACGAACTGAATCTGACCATCTTTGTTCAGGTCCCAGTTCGGCGAGGCTTTCCAGTGCTTCTCAATCAGTTTGCCCTGAATAATGCCGGACTCTTTGGAGTCGGTGCCGACATAGTAGGCTTTGTCATAGCTGGCCAGCACTTTCGCGTTCGGCTCTTTGTTGAAGAACACCACCGGCACGTCATTACTGCGCGCCTTGTCAATCACCACGGCCGCCGCGGCCGGATCCACCAGGTTAATCGCCAGCGCCTTCACGCCTTTTGCCATCAGCACGTCGATCTGGTCGTTCTGTTTGGACTGGTCGTTCTGCGAGTCATTCATCAGCAGCTGTACGCCGCCAAGGTTTTTAGCCTCTTTCTCGATGTCCTTACGAACCATCGACATAAAGTTGTCGTCATACTTATAGATGGTCACGCCGATACGCGTGTCCGCTGCGTGTGCCGTTGCGCCGAACATCATGCTGGCAACCAAAGCTGTGAGCGTGAAAACCTTCTTATTCATGGTATCTCCGGTTTTTTGCAGGGTAGTACTGGCTCAGACGCGTCAGGCGCGCAGGAGCTTTCGGTAAAATAAGATTCGGCGAGTGGCAAAGAGGCGAGTGAAATCGCGCTGCCCCGCTGAATCGCCGTCCAGAAACCTGACTTCCATGTGCGACAACGCATCCTCAAGATGTGATGAACCTTTTCAACGGGTTGCTGAAACCACGCCTGCTGCGGTTAGTGCGGCGTTACATAATGTTTCAGTCCGGTAAGACGCTGCCATCATAGTGAGCGGCATGTTAATTAACTGTGAATACAATCACAGATTGAAAACGGTTACATGGCGCTATCGCCTGAATTAGTGACCGACTCCACATTTTGCCGCTGTGCCACAGAGTGACGACGCACCAGCGTCGGCATAAAGACGTGCTGCGCGCTGACGTCCAGCTGGCCTGCCGCGCCGCTCAGCGCCAGCTCGGTAGCAAGTTTGGCCATAGAAACAATGGGATAGCGCACCGTAGTCAGTTGCGGATCGGTGTAACGCGACATCGGGATATCATCGAAGCCGATGACAGAGAAGTGCTGTGGCACCTGAATACCGTTATCTTTCAGCGCGGTAAGTGCGCCAGCCGCCATGCCGTCGTTATAGGCGAAAATCGCGCTGAGGTGCACGTTGCGCCCCAGCAGCTCCACCATCGCCGCCTCGCCGCCCTGCATATCGGGCTCGGCGCTGGCGATCCAGCTCTCCTGCGGCCGAATCCCCTGCTCCGCCAGCGCCTGCTCCCAGCCCTCGCGCCGCTGCTGCACATCTTCAATGTCGTGGCTGGAGCAGAGGTAGCCGATGCGGCCGTGTCCCTGCTGCTGCAGCATGCGGGTCGCCATCAGCGCGCCTGCCACGTTATCCAGGCTGACGCAGCGATGAGCAAAACCAGGCACGATGCGGTTGACCATCACCATGCCTGGCACCTGCTGCATAAACGAGGCGAGCTCCTCGTCTGAAAGCGTTTTCGCGTGTACCACCAGCGCATTGCAGCGCTGACGGATCAGCACCTCAATCGCATGGCGCTCTTTATCTTCCTGATGCCAGGAGTTACTGATCAGCACATGTTTGTGCAGGCGCTGTGCCACGGTATCTACCGCTTTCACCAGCGCGCCAAAGAAGGGATCGGAGACGTCCATCACCACGACGCCGATGGTGTCGCTGATCTGCGTTGCCAGCGCCTGCGCGTTGGCGTTGGGCCGGTAGCCCAGTGAATCCACCGCCTGCAGCACCGCGTCGCGCGTCTCCGCGGTAACGGCGCTGCTGTTATTCAGCACGCGCGAGACGGTCGCCACCGACACGCCAGCCAGACGGGCAACATCACGAATCGTTATCATGCAGCTGTTCCACAGAGGAAAAAGGCATTACGCCAGGAAGTCATCCGGCGCTATTCTGGCAGGCGCGGCGAGGCAGCAGCGTGAATCACGTCACACTCATGAAAACGGTTACATACAATTATGTAACCTTTGTGATGAACATCATTATCTGAATGAGGAGCGATGCGGCGTTTTGCCCGCCGCCAGCTGCGTCAGGCGACGCCATAGCCATTCAAGCGGGCCCTGAGGAAAAAAGCGCAGCCATATCGTTGAGAAGAGAATATTGACCAGCCAGACAGCCGGCACAAACGCCAGCAGCTGCAGGCGATCGAAACGCATAAAGAGATCGAAGCGGTAGAAGAGCGTGGTGCAGATCAGCGTTTGCAGCAGATAGTTGCTGAGCGCCATGCGCCCGACGCACTGAATCGCCGACGTGAGGCGCCAGCGCGCCAGCTGCGGCCAGTAGCCGAGGATCAGCGCGGCGTAGCCAAGACTGATAAAAGGGCTGGCGAGATCGCGCGGCACCTGCAGGTAGAAGCCGCTCCAGCGAAACGACCAGTGCAGCATCCACTGCGACGCAACTCCCACCAGGGCGATGGCATAGCCGACGGCCAGCAGAAGCGCGGCGCAGCGGCGGTAGTGGCGCAGGCTAAACTCCCCGGTCAGCCAGCCGCAGCGCAGCAGCGCAGCGCCCATCATCATCAGCCCGGCCAGCTGCCAGCCATACTGCGCCGCCAGCGCCATCAGGCTGGAGGAGAGATGGTCGAGGCGGTTCTGCACCGCTTCCCAGCCGCCAGCCAGCTTCCAGAAGCGTTCATACTCCAGGTCAGCCGCGCCGGGCAGCCACGAGCGGCTCGGTTCGGGATCGGAGATGGAGCCGAAGATCAGCAGCACGCCGCAGCCCACCAGGTAGAGCAGCGCGCCGGTATGAAACAGGCTGCGCGTCGAGGGGACGTCGCGCAGCATACGCCAGACGATAAGACCGATAATGGCGTAATCGAGCAGGATATCCCCTTCCCACATCGCCACGGCGTGAAACAGGCCGATAAGCGCCAGCAGCGTCAGGCGCGCCGAGAGCCAGCGGCCGCCGCGCGGCAGCTGAAGCTGCAGGCCCGCGCCAAACAGCAGCGCGAATAAGGTCAGGAATTTCAGCTGTGCCAACAGGTCAAGCACCGCCCAGGTCCAGATCTCATCGGTGGCGGGATCGCCGCGCCAGGCGGGATTAAGATAGGCGGCAGAAGGTAAGGCGAAGCCAACAATGTTGAGCAACAAAATGCCGAGGATGGCGCAGCCGCGAATGAAATCCAGCACATGATAACGTTGCATAGCGATCCCTGTTAGCGTGAAGCACCGCCGCCTGAGAGCAGACGGCGGCTAAGGCTGCCGGTGTCCGTTAAATATGACGCACCGCGCGCAGGAACTCCTGACGGGTATTCTGGCTCGACTTAAACAGGCCGCCCAGCGAGGTGGTGGTGGTGGCGCTGGTGGCGTCTTTCACCCCGCGCGCTTTCACGCAGTAGTGCACCGCATCGATAGAGACCGCAACGTTGTTGGTGCCGAGCAGCGTCTGCAGCGCCACCAGCACCTGCTGAGTCAGACGCTCCTGCACCTGCGGGCGCTGGGCGAAGAACTGCACGATGCGGTTGATCTTCGACAGGCCGATCACCTTCTCTTTCGGAATATAGGCCACGGTCGCTTTGCCGTCGATAATCACGAAGTGATGCTCGCAGGTGCTGGTCAGGGTGATATCGCGCACCGTCACCATCTCATCCACTTTCATCTTGTTTTCGATGACGGTGATTTTGGGGAAGTTTGCGTAATCCAGACCGGAGAAAATCTCATCCACATACATTTTGGCGATGCGATGTGGCGTCTCCATCAGGCTGTCATCCTCAAGATCCAGATTCAGCAGCTGCATAACCTCAGTCATGTGGCCGGCGATCAGACGCTTCCGGGTTTCATCATCCATTTCACGCGTCGGCGCGCGTAACGGCGTTTCCAGACCTCGCGCCAGCAGCGCTTCGTGAACCAGGATTGCTTCCTGACTAAGGGTGCTCATCGTACTCATCTCCGCAGGTGTAACGCCCGCCGGGGAGACCGGCGGATTCAATTCTGAGCGCGTATTGTGAAGCTTTCCGCTGGGGTAATCCAGTAATCAATCCAATCGGCGATGAAAGCGTTTCACGACGACCGTCGCCACACCAGCAGTCCGGCCGCAGCCAGTGCCAGCCCGGCGATCCAGAGCGCCGGCTCGAGGCGATGCAGCAGCGCGGTGGAGAGCGACGACAGCACCGGCCCCACCAGCTGCCCGACGGCGTAGCCGGTGGTCAGCAGCCCGGCCATATAGCGCGTGTGCTGCGGCGCCAGCTCGCGCGCATAAGCCAGCGCCAGCTGCACTACGCAGAGGAAGCCGCCGCCCACCAGCAGCGCGCCGAGCAGCAGGCCGCTAAAGCCGGGCAGCGCCGCCGCCGCCGCGACGCCCAGCGCCTGCGCCCAGAGCACAAAGGCCAGCCGTCGGTTGCTGCTGGCAAGGCCGCGCGTCAGGATCCCCAGCGCGATGCCGACTATCGCCGCGCCGCCGAAGATCGGCCAGACGAACTGGGCGAAAGCGCCGTCGGGAAAGCGCGCCGCCGCCATCTGCGACAGAAAGGTGGCGGGCAGGATATAGCCGAAGCCCGCCAGGCCGTAGCTCAGCACCAGCCGCCGCAGGTCAGGGGTCAGCACCAGTGGGTCCGGCGCCTGCTCGGGACGATGCAGCTCGCCGACGCGGCGCGGCAAATTGCGCGCGATAGCGGCGACAATTAGCAGCGCCAGCAGGCCGTAGGCAGCCCACGCCAGCGAGGCGGACGCCTGCGACGCATGCAGCTGCACCGCCAGCAGGCCGCTGATAAAGATGCCCGCGCCCGGCCCGGCGAACACCGCCGCCGACAGGCTGGGACGCCCGTAATGATGCAGCTGCTCGCTGCTCCAGGCGGCGACCAGCACCAGTGCCACGCCGCTCGCCCAGCCAATCAAAAAGCGCACCACCCCGTGCAGCCAGGGGCCGCTGACGCAGGCGGAAAGCAGCGTCAGGATGACTGCGCCCCATACGCCCAGCTGCAGGCGCAGCTCGACGCGGCGCCGCGCGCGCATTGCGTCAAAAGAGCCGCACAGGTAGCCGAGATAGTTGAGCGCCGCCACCAGACTGGCGCTGGTCAGCGTCAGCTGGCCGTCGTGTATCATCAGCGGCACCTGCGGCGTAAAGGCGAACCGTCCGATGCCCATCACCACCACCAGCGCCAGAAAGGCGCTGAGCGCCACGCGAAAAGCCATATTCCTGCTCCCGGGTATTTTTATGCTTGCTTATAAGATGCCAGCTTATTAAACTCACGAAAACTGAATAATTCATAGCAAGTTGTTTACGAGAAGAGAATATATGGATCTTGTCCAGCTACGCATGTTCTGTTCCGTGGCCGAAACTGGTTCGCTGGCGCGCGCTGCGGAACAGCTCCATCGCGTCCCCTCCAACCTCACCACGCGGCTGCGCCAGCTGGAAGAAGAGATGGGCGTCGATCTGTTTATACGCGAGAAACAGCGCATTCGCCTGTCGCCGATGGGCCATAATTTCCTTAACTACGCGCAGCGCATCCTGGCACTGAGCGACGAGGCACTGAGCATGGCGCGCGCGGGTGAACCGGCCGGCAACTTTGCGCTCGGCTCGATGGAGAGCACCGCCGCAACGCGCCTGCCAGGCCTGCTGGCGGCCTATCATCAGCGCTTCCCGAAGGTGTCGCTGTCGCTAATCACCGGCACCTCCGGCGAGATTATTGACAAGGTGCGCGAAGGCACGCTGGCCGCCGCGCTGGTAGACGGTCCCGCGCCTTATGACGATCTCAACGGCTGCATCGCCTTTCGCGAAACCCTGACGCTGATCACCAGCCTGGATCATGCGCCGGTCGAGAGCGCGCGCGACGCGCAAAATGACACCCTGTTCGCGTTTCGCAACAGCTGCTCCTACCGCGTGAAGCTGGAATCCTGGTACCGGGACAGCGGTGTCGCCCCCGGCAGCGTGATGGAGATCCAGTCCTACCACGCGATGATGGCCTGCGTGGCGGGCGGTGCGGGCGTGGCGATGATCCCCGACTCGGTGCTGAAGCAGATGCCTGAGCGCGCCCGCGTGCAGGCGCATCAGCTGCCGGCGGCTTACCGCGACACCGCCACCTGGCTGATGTGGCGCCGCGACGCCTTTACTCCCAACGTCGAAGCACTGAAGTATTTGATTATTGATATGTTCGACGACCGTCCGCAGGACGACCAGCTGCTGCATCCACTACAGATGGCAGAGTAGTGGCTGATTACGCGCTATTTTTATTGATATGACGACCATGGACGCGACCAGACCGGCGCGTCCCCATCTGACCGCAAGAGGGATTGCATGAACATGATTAAAACTCGCGCCGCCGTTGCCTGGGCCGCTGGCGAACCACTGAAAATCGAAGAAGTGGATTTGATGCCGCCGCAGAAAGGCGAAGTGCTGGTGCGCATCGTTGCTACCGGCGTGTGCCATACCGATGCCTATACCCTGTCCGGCAAAGATCCGGAAGGTGTATTCCCGGCCATCCTCGGCCATGAAGGCGGCGGCGTAGTAGAAGCGGTCGGCGAAGGCGTCACCAGCGTCGCAGTCGGCGATCACGTGATCCCGCTTTACACCCCGGAGTGCGGCAAGTGCAAATTCTGCCTGTCGGGTAAAACCAACCTCTGCCAGGCGATCCGCGCCACTCAGGGCAAAGGCCTGATGCCGGACGGCACCACGCGCTTCTTCAAAGACGGCAAGCCAATTTTCCACTATATGGGCACCTCGACCTTCTCCGAGTACACCGTGGTACCGGAAATTTCGCTGGCGAAAATCAGCAAAGAGGCGCCGCTGGAAGAGGTATGCCTTTTGGGCTGCGGCGTGACCACCGGCATGGGCGCGGTGATGAACACGGCGAAAGTGAAAGAAGGCGATACCGTGGCGATTTTCGGCCTCGGCGGCATCGGCCTGTCGGCGATTATCGGCGCGAAGATGGCGAAAGCGGGCCGCATCATCGCTATCGACATCAACACCAGTAAATTCGACCTGGCGCGCAAACTGGGCGCGACTGACCTGGTAAACCCGAAAGATCATGAGAAGCCGATTCAGGAAGTGATCGTCGAGATGACCGACGGCGGCGTCGATTTCTCTTTTGAGTGCATTGGCAACGTCAACGTAATGCGTTCCGCGCTCGAGTGCTGCCATAAGGGCTGGGGCGAATCGGTGATTATCGGCGTGGCTGGCGCGGGCGAAGAGATCTCAACCCGTCCGTTCCAGCTGGTGACCGGCCGCGTCTGGCGCGGTTCCGCCTTCGGTGGCGTGAAGGGCCGCTCACAGCTGCCGGGCATCGTGCAGGATTACCTCGACGGCAAGTTCGCGCTGAACGACTTTATTACCCACACCATGCCGCTGGAAGAGATCAACGACGCCTTCGATCTGATGCATGAAGGGAAATCGATCCGTTCAGTGGTGCACTTTAACAAGTAATCGGGAGGCGATATGGCATCCACGCTGGAACTGCTGGAAGAACACCGGATGTTCGGCGGCTGGCAGCAACGCTGGCGACATCAGTCAGCCGCGCTTAACTGCCCGATGACCTTCAGCATATTTTTGCCCAATCCGAAAGGCGACACGCCGCCGCCCGCGGTGTGGTTTCTGGCAGGCCTGACCTGCACGGATGAGAACTTCAGCACCAAATCCGGCGCGCAGCGCGTCGCGGCGGAGCTGGGTCTGGTGCTGATTATGCCGGACACCAGCCCGCGCGGCGAGGCGGTCGCCAACGACGAGGCTTACGATCTCGGCCAGGGCGCAGGGTTTTACCTTAACGCCACCCAGGCGCCCTGGTCGGCCCACTTTCGCATGTTCGACTACCTGAGTCAGGAGTTGCCAGCGCTAATCGCCAGCAACTTCAACATCAGCGAGCGGCAGTCGATTATGGGGCATTCGATGGGCGGCCACGGCGCGCTGATGCTGGCGCTGCGTCTCGGCAACCGCTTTGCATCGGCGTCCGCCTTTGCGCCTATCGTCAATCCAAGCGAGGTGCCCTGGGGGCAGAAAGCGTTCAGCGCCTATCTGGGCGAGGATCGCGCGGCCTGGCGTGAATATGACAGCTGCGCGCTGATGCGCGAGGTGCAGTCGCGCTTGCCGCTCCTGATCGATCAGGGCGACAGCGATCAGTTCCTGGCGGATCAGCTGCAGCCGGAGCGGCTGGATGTGGTGGCGAAAGAGGTTGGGTTTCCGCTGACGCTGCGCGTGCAGCCGGGCTATGACCACAGCTACTACTTTATTGCGACCTTCGTCGAGGATCATCTGCGCTTCCATGCGCAGCACCTGCTGGTGTAGGTCGTTCAGGGCCGCGATGCGGCCCTGAACGTTTGGCAAGGTGTGCAGCCGACAGGCATTGCGCACACGCGGTTGGCATGGCCCGATCGCAAAGACGCAAAAAACGGCATCCCTGCCAGCTCGTCCCGCGACATACGCACCTCATCCCTGAGGTGCGCCCGTCACCGGGCTAACGCGCTGCGTTGTGCAAAAACGCTCCCGGCGTTTTTGTCCCTGTCGCGGGACGCTTTGCTCTTCGGGCCATGCCAACCACCTTCTCAACTCCGCTGCGCGCGGTTTAAACCAGTTCCGCGCCGACCAGCCCGTCAATCATCACCTGCGGCATTCCCTGCGAGCAGTGTTCGATACGTCCTTTCACGCCGTATACCTGCGCCAGCGTCTCCGGCGTAATCACCTGCTCCGGCACGCCGTCCGCTATCAGCGCGCCCTCTTTCAGCATCAGCGCATGGTGCGCATGGCGTAAGGCAATATTGATATCGTGCACCACCACCACGGTGACGATATTGCGCTGGGCGGTTTCGCGCCGCACCAGGTCCATCACGTGGAACTGATAGTTCAGGTCCAGCGCGCTCAGCGGCTCATCCAGCAGCAGCAACTCCGGGCGACGGATCAGCGACTGCGCCAGGCCGACCAGCTGTTTCTGCCCGCCTGAGAGCTGATCGAGATAGCGCATCGCCAGATGCGAAATGCCAAGCTGCTCCAGCAGATACATCACTTCCGCTTCGCTGGCGGCGTTATGCAAACCGCCCGAGGCGCGCTGCGCCACGATAATCGACTCCAGCACGTGCAGATGCACGCCCGCCGGCAGCGTCTGCGGCAGATAGACCACGCGCTGGGCGCGGCGCGCGAACGGCTGCTGCATCAGCTCTTCGCCGTTCAGCCACAGCTCGCCCTGCCCTTTGTTCAGCCCGGCCAGCGCGCGCAGCAGCGTCGACTTGCCGCAGCCGTTCGGCCCCAGCAGCACGGTAATCTTGCCGCGCGGCAGCAGCGCCACGCTGAGGTCCTCAATCACTTTGCGTTTGGGATAGCCTGCGGTGAAGTGTTTTAACGTTAGCCCCTGGGTCATACATTCCCCCGGTGGCGCAGAATAATGCTCAGGAAGAACGGCACGCCCACCAGCGAGGTGACGATGCCAACCGGAATAATCACGCCGGGAATCAGGTTCCTGGAGGCGACCGACGCCATCGAGAGCACCAGCGCGCCGGTCAGGGCGCTGGCGGGGAGATAGTAACGATGATCTTCGCCGAAGATCATACGGGCGATATGCGGCGCCACCAGCCCGATAAAACCGATCGGGCCGACAAAGGCGACCGCCAGCGCGGAGAGAATACTGATGCGCAGCAGCGTCGCCAGGCGCAGGCGGCGCACGTCGATGCCGAAGCTGACGGCGCGATCTTCGCCGAGGCGCAGCGCGGTCAGCTTCCAGCTGCTGAGCAGCGAGAACGGCAGCAGCAGCGCGAAGGCGGCGCTCAGCACGCCGAGCTTCTCCCAGGAGGCGCGCGCCAGGCTGCCCATGGTCCAGAACACCAGCCCCTGCAGGGTATCTTCGCTGGCGATAAACTGCATCATCGACACCAGCGCGTTAAAGGTGAACACCAGCGCGATGCCGAACAGCACCACGCCCGAGGTGGAGACCCGCGTCCAGCGCGTAACGCCGTCGAGCATCAGCGCGGCGAACAGCGCGAACACAAAGGCGTTAGCGGAGATCAGCCACTGATCCGGCACGCCGGGAATGCCGATGCCGAGAATAATCGCCAGCGCCGCGCCGAACGCCGCCGCCGAGGAGACGCCGAGGGTAAAGGGGCTGGCCAGCGGATTATTGAGGATGGTTTGCATCTCGGCGCCCGCCAGTCCGAGACAGAAGCCGACCACCACCGCCATCAGCGCGTAGGGCAAACGAATATCCCAGACGATGACGCGCGTACCGGCGTCAACCGTGGCGGGATGGAGCAGCGATTGCCAGAGCGTCGGCAGTGAGAGGCCGGCCGGGCCAAGGGTAAAGTCCAGCACCAGCGAGGCGACAATCGCCAGCACCAGCACGGCAATCATCAGCATGCGGCGGCGCAGTACCTGATGATAGCGGCCCATAGCGCCCTGCGCGGGCAGAGTTGAGTCCGTCATAAAAAGCCTGTTTTAAAGGTTCGGTCGAAAACGCTGCCACAATAGAGCAGATGATAATAATTATCAATTCTTCGACCTAAACAAAACGGCACCTTAACGAAAAAAAGCGCGGCCAGGCCGCGCTTACTGTGATAGTGAAGGTTAACGTCACGCTTTATGGGTCGGGAATTCCATCTCGCTGTACTTCACGAAGCGCGTGCCGCGCGTCAGCTTATAGCCCATCCAGATCAGCAGAAACAGCGGCAGGCCAATATAGGTGGCGGCGACGCCGTACCAGTCGATGCTGTCGTTGAGGAACGCCTGATAGTTCTGACCCAGCGTGATGATTAGACAGAGCACAAAGGCGAAAATCGGACCGAGCGGGAAAAAGCCCGAGCGGTACGGCAGGTCGTCCAGGCTGCGGCCCTGCCTGATATAGCCGCGGCGGAAGCGATAGTGGCTAATGGCGATGCCCAGCCAGGCGATAAAGCCGGTCATGCCCGAGGTATTGAGCAGCCAGAGATAAACTTCCTGATTGCCGAACTTCGAGGTCAGGAAGCAGAGGCCCGCCACGACGGTGGTCGCCAGCAGCGCGTTACGCGGCACGCCGCCTTTCGACAGCTGCGCGAAAATGCGCGGCGCTTTGCCTTCGCTCGCCAGGTTATAGAGCATGCGCGTCGAGGCGTACATGCCGGAGTTGCCCGCCGACAGCACCGACGTCAGGATCACCGCGTTCATCACCGCCGCCGCAGAGAGCAGTCCCGCGTTCTGGAACACCAGGGTAAAGGGGCTGACGCTGATATCGGTCACGTCGTTGTGCAGCAGTTGCGGATCGGTGTAAGGCAGGATCAGGCTGATAATCAGAATCGCGAAGATATAAAACAGCAGAATACGCCAGAAGACCTGGCGCACCGCGCGCGGAATGTTTTTCGCCGGATCTTCTGATTCGCCCGCCGCGATGCCGATCAGTTCAGTCCCCTGAAAAGAGAAGCCGACAATCATCGCCACGCCGATCATGGCGGCGAATCCGCCCGCAAACGGCGCGTCGCCGACCTGCCAGTTATGCCAGCCAGCGTGCTCGCCGCCGCGCAGAATACCCACGATCATCAGTACGCCGACCAGGATAAAAATAATCACGGTGGCGACTTTAATTAATGAGAACCAGTACTCGGCTTCGCCGAAACCTTTTACCGAGATAACGTTAAGCAGGAACATCAGACCCAGGAACAGCGCACTCCAGATCCAGCCCGGCGTATCGGGAAACCAGTAAGTCATCACCAGCTGCGATGCGACCAGATCCACGGCGATGGTGACCGCCCAGTTGTACCAGTAGTTCCAGCCGAGAGCGAAACCAAAGCCCTCTTCCACATATTTTGCGCCGTAGGTGGCGAAGGAGCCGGAAACCGGCATAAAGGCCGCCAGCTCGCCGAGGCTGGTCATCAGAAAGTAGACCATCAGGCCAATCAGCGCGTAGGAGAGCAGCGCGCCGCCCGGCCCCGCCTGGGAGATGGTGGCGCCGGAGGCCACGAACAGGCCGGTGCCGATCGATCCGCCGATGGCGATCATCGTCAGGTGACGCGCCTTTAACTCACGTCGTAACGCAGGTTGTTGTGTTGTATTTGTGTCGTTATGCATGTGTAAACACTAGGCTCGCTAAAAATGAGGCGCGATTGTAGCAATTCACCCTGCTCTGTATAGCATTGACGCCGTGTTATTAGTTACCTTCATGATCGCCGCTGAATTATAAGCAAAAACCTTTTGTGGCTACTCGCGGCAGTAGGAGAGAAAGCGGTCAAGCGCTCTGGAAAGGTGCTTCTGACGATGATGGATGCGGTACAGCGTGCGCGTCAGGCGCGGCAGCGGAATGGTCAGCTCCACTAAGGTGCCCGCCTCCAGCAGATCGGCGATCACGCGCCGCGACAGGCAGCTGATGCCCATATTGTGCCGCACCGCATGCTTGATCGCCTCAGAGTTGCCCAGCTCCATGCCCAGCTGAAAGGCGGGCAGGTGCGAGAGCAGCAGATAGTCGACGATTTCGCGCGTGCCGGAGCCGTGCTCGCGCAGGATCCAGGGGGCGTTGCCGAGACTCTCCAGCGTCACCGGCTGGCGCAGGATTTCCGCATCAGGCGCGGCAAAGACCACCAGCTCATCCTCCAGCCAGGCATCGCTCACCAGCTCGGTCATATGGCACGGCCCTTCGATCAGGCCGACGTCGACGCGAAAATCGGCCACCGCGTTGATCACATCCTGGCTGTTGCCGACGCTCAGCTCCAGCGGCAGGCCGGGAAAGTCGCGGCGATAGGCGGCTATCATGCCCGGCAGCAGGTAATTGCCGATAGTGCTGCTGGCGTAGATGCGGATCGCGCCATTGTCCTCTTTAAACAGCTGTTCGATTTCGCTCGCCTGCTCCAGCAGGCCAATGGCGCGCGGATAGAGCAAGCGGCCATGTTCGTTGAGCACCAGCCGCTTGCCGACCCGATCGAACAGCTGAACCCCAAGCTGGCCCTCCAGATCCGCCAGCGCCGCGCTTACCGCCGACTGCGAGAGCGCCAGCACCTGCGACGCCTGCGTGGTTGAACCGCTTTTCAGCACTTCGGTAAAGACTTCTATCTGCCGCAGCGTGATATGCATGGCATCTCCTTACATCGCGTAGCGCTGCACAAGGTAGTACAGCACCGACAGCCAGATCAGCACCATCAAAAACAGGCCGAAGCCGCTGACCACTTTTTTGCCGCGCGCGCGCTGCACTTCGGCGCGCTCCGCGCTGCTGATACGAACGTCGCGCGGCAGCAGACGCAGCAGGATCAGCACGCCGAGCGGAATAATAATCGCATCGTCGAGCAGGCCGACGATCGGGATGAAATCGGGGATCAGATCGATGGGGCTAAGCGCATAGGCCACCAGCCCGAAGGCCAGCAGCTTGAACCACCAGGGCGTGCGCGGGTCGCGACAGGCGAACCACAGCGTCAGCACATCTTTTTTAATCAGGGCGGCCCAGCGGCGTAAACGTCCAAATAACATGTTTCGGCCTTATCGGTTTATCTGGTTAATTATAAATATATTATCAATTTCACTTTTAAGCCAGCGCGGCGCATGCTTTGCCCGACACAAGGAGCAGATTATGACAGAGCTGACTTTTCCCCGACTTCCCTTTTTTATGCAACACCGTTTTCCCGGCCTGCTGCTGACCGTCGCCATTGCCGGCGGCGCGGCCTGGCTGGCGCAGCGCCCGGCGATCGCTGGCCTGGGCCTCGGCGCGCTGACGCTGGCGATTATGCTCGGCATTCTGGTCGGCAACACGCTTTACCCTTCCCTCGCCCCGCACTGCGATGCGGGCGTGCTGATGGCGAAGCAGAAGCTGTTGCGCCTCGGCGTTATTCTGTTCGGTTTCCGCATTACGCTGCAGCAGATCGCTGACGTCGGCGCGAGCGGCGTGCTGATAGACGTGCTGACGCTGAGCTCAACCTTCTTTATTACCTGTCTGCTGGGCATCCGGCTGCTGAAGCTCGACCGCGAAACGGTCTGGCTGATCGGCGCGGGCAGCAGCATCTGCGGCGCGGCGGCGGTGCTCGCCACCGAACCCGTGGTGAGAGCGTCACCGACGAAAGTGGCGGTGGCCGTAGCGACCGTGGTGCTGTTCGGCACCCTGGCTATCTTGATCTATCCCCCGCTCTGGCTGCTGGCGCAACACCATTTCCCGCAGCTGAGCATCGCGCAGTTCGGCATCTTTACCGGTTCGACCATCCACGAGGTGGCGCAGGTGGTGGCGGCCGGTCATGCGGTCGGCCCGGAGGCGGAGAACAGCGCGGTGATCGCTAAAATGCTGCGCGTCATGATGCTGGCACCGTTTCTGCTCTGCCTGAGCGGCTGGCTGCGCCGCGCGCCGCAGCCAACGCAGCGCCAGGGCATCGCGTTTCCCTGGTTCGCGCTCGGTTTTGTCGGCGTGGCGCTGTTTAATTCTCTGCATCTGCTGCCGACCGCGTGGGTCGCCAATATTAATCAGGTCGCTAACCTGATGCTGGCGATGGCGATGGCGGCGCTCGGCCTCACCACGCGCTTCGGCGCGCTGCGTCAGGCAGGCGTGAAACCGCTGCTGCTGGGGCTGATGGTATTCGTCTGGCTGATCGTCGGCGGCGGCGCCATCAATCTGCTGGCGCAGCATTTCTTGCAGTAGACGCATCGGGTATGATGCGGGCTTCTTTTAGTCAGCCTTTTCAGGAGAAGCGGCATGAAATATATCGGCGCACACGTCAGCGCGTCTGGCGGCGTAGAGCAGGCAGTGATTCGTGCCCATGAACTGGAAGCCACCGCGTTTGCCCTGTTTACTAAGAATCAGCGGCAGTGGAAGGCGGCCCCGCTTTCGGCGGAGACCATCGACGCCTTTAAGGCCGCCTGCGAAAAATACTATTTCGGCCCGCAGCAGATCCTGCCGCATGACAGCTTCCTGATTAACCTTGGCCATCCGGAAGCAGAGCCGCTGGAGAAGTCGCGCGCCGCTTTTATCGACGAGATGCAACGCGCCGAGCAGCTGGGTCTGACGCTGCTTAACTTCCATCCCGGCAGCCATCTTAACAAGATCGACGAAGAGGCGTGCCTGAAGCGCATCGCCGAGTCGGTGAATATCGCGCTGGATAAGACCTCGCAGGTGGTGGCGGTCATCGAGAATACCGCCGGTCAGGGCAGCAACCTCGGCTTTCGCTTTGAACATCTGGCGACCATTATTGAGCACGTCGAGGATAAATCGCGCGTCGGCGTCTGCATTGATACCTGTCACGCCTTCGCGGGCGGCTACGATCTGCGTACCGAAGCGGCGTGCGAAGAGACCTTTGCCGAGTTCGAGCGTATCGTCGGCTTCCAGTATTTGCGCGGCATGCACCTTAACGACGCCAAGAGCGCCTTCGGCAGCCGCGTTGACCGCCATCACAGCCTGGGCGAAGGCAATATCGGCAAAACGCCGTTTAGCTGGCTGATGAAAGATGCGCGCTTCGATGGCATTCCGCTGATTCTGGAGACCATTAATCCGGATATCTGGAAAGATGAGATCGCCTGGCTGAAGGCAGAGCAGAAGAATTAACACCGCCTTGCTGCCTGCACACCGCACAAAAGTTAACAAGCGGGTGGCATGGGCCAAAGAGCAGAGCGTCCCGCGCTATGGGCAAAACGCCGGGGAGGCCGCAGAAGGAATTGTGGAGTAGCTATCGCTTTAAGGTAACAAGCTGATTATAAACTTAAATCCCAGTCAGCTTCGGCTGGGGTTGAATATTCAAGAGAGGGAAATTTTGACGGGTCGCGGATAACGATAGTGCCTTCACTCACCGCCGACGTCGTGGTGGAGTCCGCGCTGTCCGAGCCGTTCAGCCCCGCCAGCATCCCGTTCGCCATGTTTCCGGCGAACTGTCCGGCGAGGCCGCCGCCGGTGCTGATACCCGCGCTCTGATGCTCCACCTCATATTCCGCGTGATTGTGGATGTCGCCGAAGCCCAGCGTGCCGGTGTCGAGCGTATTCAGGCTGGCATCTGCTGTACTCGCAATGACCGCGCCGTTCAGCTGCGTGTGCTCACCCACCGTCACGTCAAAGCCGCCCTTGCCCGCAAAAATCCCGGTCTGCTCCGCCACGCTCTGCCAGGTGCTGTGCATCTTATCCCGGCTCACGTTCACGTTCGCCGAGCCGGGCGCTGAGCCGAAGGTGAAGCTGCCGCCCGCGCCGGCGCTCTGCTGTTTACTGTCGTAGCGGTCGCTGTCCTGCTCTGAGGTCAGCAGCAGGTTGCGGCCCGCGTCGACGGTGACCTTCTCACCGCTGGCCTGCACGCCCGTGAGCGTCGTATCACGCCCGCTGGTCAGGCTGAGCTGGCTGCCCGCGTCCAGCCTGGTTTCGCTGTGCGTCAGCCCGTTGCCTTTTTCACTGCCCTTCGCCGCGTTGACGCCCGCCGACACGCTGATGCCGTAGCCGCCCGACCCTGCGCCGATGCCCCCCCCGGCGCTGCCGCCCTTACTGCTGCTGGTGCTGTCGGTGCGCTGCGTGTTCTGCGCCGACTGCAGGTTAATGTCCCGCGCCGCGTCCAGACTCAGGTCGCCGCCCGCCTTCAGCTGGCTGCCGGTGATGCTGATGTCGCCACTTCCGTCCGTGCCGTTTTTGCCGGTCGCCGTAACGTTAAGGTTCCGGCCCGCCGTCAGCGTGCTGCCCTGCGACCGGCTGCTCTCGGTGCGCGTTTCGCTTTTCGACGACTGGCTGCCGTACGTGGCGCTGACGCCGACGGTGCTGGTCGCGCCCGTCTCATAGTCTTTATCGCCAGGACTCCGGCCTGCGGCGGCATTGCGCGCATCCGCTGAGGCCGTGTTCAGCCCCTCCATCTGCACCGCCTGCGCCGCCTGAGTGTTCTGCAGCGTGCTGCCGGTGCTGCTCTCGCTGTCCTGAGCGTGCAGGCTGAGCATTTTATCAGCACTGAAAATCCTGTTATTACCGGTTGCGGTAGAGATGTGATAGTGATTTTGCTGCCAGAGTAAAAACTGACTGATATGGATTCGCAGTATGAAAAACCTGCGTGTTTGCAGAGGGCATAAAAGAAGAAAAAGACACGAAGTATTAACCGAAAAAACAATCAATTTTCAGAGATGCTTCGCAGTTTATTACTTAGCTTTCAGCGGGTTTACACAGCATAGGGTGTATATTTGAACATGAGGAAAAAGGACAGGGAGAACGTAACGAGAGATTTTTTAGCGCGGGCTGAGGGTGATGCAACACTAACAGCCCGCTGACCATAAGCAACTAACGAGGAGTTGATCATGGCTGACACGCATCATAAGTCAGAGACACGCACACCCTGTCCCGCAGTTGAGCGGTAAAACCGTGCGCGGCCGTGGCAACCGCGCGGCAGACAATAGGCGAAAAAATCCCGGCGGCGGTGGCCGGGATTTGTCAATTAACTTTTCAGGCTCTTATAAAAATCTAAAACACTATCTAGATCCGTACTCCATTCAGATATTTTCATACCATCTTCATCATGAGTAGTTCGCTCATCAATAAATTCGTTTATCTTCTCCGGAGAAAAATTTTTGTGCTCCTCAAGAAAGATAATACTATTTTGCACATGAACTATTCCCGCCTTAAAGTATAAGGCCCAAACAAAAACAAAATTTGCTAGCTCAGGCTCATACATTGAGACAGCAAGAGCTGCATGGTTTTTCTTTGTTAATCCCTCGTCAAGTGACTTCAACCAACTTTTTTTATAATCATTAATATTCCAGTAAGTTAAGGGGATATTCATAGATTCTGTAAAGTCGCCAATAACGATTGACGCGGGCGCAAAAAGCGCACCCTCAATGTCAATCTGCTTATCCTCAGGGAAGATACCAAACATATATCAGTCCTTAATTTTGTTTAGCTCACTATCGTAAGTGCCAATTCGTTTACCTTTGCTGTTGAATAATTTCCAACCATTAGAAACATTATGACTATCAACATCAGGAGTGATGTAATTTTTTCCATTGTAAAACACAGGTTGACCATGTGAATCAAACGGTGCCTTTTGGGGTGGAATCCTACGATCAAAAGCCCTTGCTGCCGTTTTTGCTGTCGGTGACGGTGACGGTGATGATAAGATTTATTGAGTAGCGTCCATTATCAGGTAACTGGCTGGTTATAAAGTAAAACCCCAGCCGTGAAAACTGGGCGTTCTATTAACAAGATGTTATTGTTGGACTAACAGAAGACAGTACTTCAATAACATCATCTCCTGTAACTATTAAGTAATGATTTATATAACCCCCATCATGTATGTTGGCGCTTTGCTCATTAAACCATGATAAATAATGAGATCCTTCTACTGTATAAATTCCTGTAATCATCTGACCATTCAAATCATCTTGCATTTTTAGCAAGTCACCTTCATCTGTTACACGAAAGGAGTGTATCCATTCAAAAGTAACCAGAACATTACTTTTAACATACCCATCAGATAAGTTGAAAGTTAGCTCAAGTGTTCCAGAAAAATATTTAACATCCTTTAACTGACTATTTTTAAAGGAATTAAAACCGATATCAAGACTTAAAATTTTCTCAGTCATATGGCATCACTCATCATATCTAAATTTAACTCTATTCTTACCAGACTGTATTTCTAAAGTGGACCTACCATCTGTGCTACGCTCTCTGACAACTACAGTTCTTCCATTAGAAATTTTACCAACTCGGCCACCAGGAATATCTTTAATTTCAGTAAGTTTTAGCAGATCGAACTCTTTGTTAGCAGCTTCACTCCCACTTGTTCTTTCAAAAATTTTTAATCGACCTGTTGTTTCCTGACCTTTTGATGATGAAGACATCAGGTCATCAACAGTCGTCTTTTGTTCATTATTCCGCGCATTTTCTTCATCCTGCGGTTCCCATCCGCCCGGTGTTCCCGATCCAGCTCCCCCCAGTTCCGCTTTCTCCGCATCCGTCAGATCTTTGACCACATTCGGATCGCGTGAATTTGCAGCTTGGTCGCGTGCTTCAACAATTGAAGGGCCGTCAGTAATCTGCGGAGTATCCTCCTCAGTTCCTGACCCTTTCAGAGCCTTATCCAGCTCCGAGGCAATGTTGTTATTCGCACCCTGAACAACTTTATCACCCGGACTCATCGGCAGTCCCGGAAAAGGCACTGGCATGGGCCTCGGCAGTAAAAGGTTGTTGTTTTCCAGAGCGTTCTTACCTGCCCGTGCGCCCGCCACAGCATCCGCCGTGCTTTCTCCCACCACGCCGCCAGCCAGACCCGCCGCAAGCGTCCCCAGCGCGCTGATCGTCTGCCGCTGCTCTTCGCTCAGGTCGTCACGCTTGACGCCCGAATACAGCTGCTGCGCGATGTACTCGCCCATCACCGCGCCCGATGCGCCCGCCAGTGCTGAATTGCCCGCCGCATACGAGGTTACCGCACCCAGCACCGCGTGCGCCATCAGGTTCGCTTCGGTATTAACCTTACCGTTCGCGTCCGTCGTCAGCTCATGTATCTTTTCCGCCACATACGGCGCGGCCGCGCCGCTTATCGCCTGCGCCACGTTGCCGCCCGACAGGCCCTGCACCGCCGCCGTCACCGCGCTGATGGCCCGCTGCACCTTACCGCCCGTGCCCAACCCGCTGTCAACGAACGCCTGATTGTAAAAGTTGCTGTAAACCTGCTTACTGACGTCACTTTCGCTGTACTGCTTCGTCGGATCCTTTGCTTTCAGCTCCGCCAGCGCCCTGTCGCGGTCGGCCTGCGTGGCGCCGGACATCTTCTCGTTTGCGGTTTTCGTCGCGATTATCTGACCCTGCGTCCTGGCTATATCCCCTGCCTGTGTCCCTATCTCACCTATCAGACCAATCCCAACTCTATGGGTGAAGTTTTATCCTTTCTTCGATCTAAAAACCTTTAAGTTTAAATAGCCTGGCAATAACAAAAACCACACCAGCGAAAATGCCAATCACACAACCAATTTTAACAGTTTTAAGTACATTGGTTTTCGTCAAATCGAAAGTTCCTGTTAGCACCCAAACTAAAATGTCTATAGACAAAACTATACATAGGAAACTAACAACAATCCCTAACATACAGGCTAGAAATAGAATCAGAAGATTTAATAGCTTCTCATTTAAGGGTTTCATTTCAATTTATCCTCAATGATTGGCTCAAGTTTTTTTCCACCATACTCGGAAGAGAAAGATCCTCCTATGTCGCCAAAACTACCAGGAATGTTACTTGGCATTACTTCTTTTGAGATACCAAAATCACCTTTAATCTCTGTATACTTTTGCAAAACAGAATTAAACTGCGGATCCCAGCCATTTTTCCACCAGTTTGCTCCTGCACTAGTACCCCAAGAAATTCCTTTTCCTATACTGTAACCAATGCCTGCACCGATACCATTTGTTATTGCTCCAGTTAGTGGGTTTTTATCATCTATCCAGTTACCAAGCGCACCACCTGCGGCATTCCAGCCGACCGTACCAACCAGCCCATTGCCCATGGTGATAACGTTTACCCAGCCAGCAATTGCAGAATTCGCCGGGTCTATCGTGCCATCCGCCATATAACTGATACCTGCATTCGCACCGGCTCCGAGTCCCCACATAGCCTGAGCACCACCCGGTAATAGCGCTACACTCCCTGTTGCAAGTGCAAGCCCGACAGCATCACGCTCATTTATTGCCTTCTGGCATGCGTCTCCTCCGGGGTTATCAGAGCAACTAGCCATATCCACCCCATGCTGACGTATCCATGCAGCCTGACCCTCTTCCGTTCCGCCAAACAAGTTGTGATTAACTGCGTTCTGGCTCGCCTGCGCACCCGACACAGCATCAGCTGTACTGTCACCCACTACGCCGCCCGCAAGGCCCGCCGCCAGCGTCCCCAGCGCACCTATCGTCTGCTTCTCGGTTTCCGACAGGTCACCAACTGCTTTACCCGGATACAGCTGGTTCATAACCAGCTTCGCCATTACCTCACCGCTGACCGCACCCGCTGCGCCCGCCAGCGCTGAGTTACCGGATGCGTAAGACGCTACCGCACCAACAACCGCATGCGCCATCGCCTGAGCCTCCGGATTGCCTTCCGTCAGCTTATGTATCTGCTCCGCCAAATACGGACTGGCCGCGCCGCTCAGCGCTTGGCCGATATTCCCCCCTGACAGCCCCTGCACCGCCGCCGTTACCGCGCTGATGCCTTGCTGAAGTGCCGAACCCGTGCCGAACGGCTTCATCGCCGTGTCGTAAGCCTTCTTCGCTATCTCATCTGGCGTCGGGTTCAGATTCCCTTTTCCGGCCAGCTCTTCCCTCGCCGCCGCCAGCGCCGAAGGGTCCTGCTGCACCTTCATGCCCGCTATCTCACCCTGCGTCCGCGCGATATCCCCCACCTGACTGCCTATCTCCGCTATCAGCTGCGCCGCCTTCAGCCGGTTCTGCTCTTTCTCCTTGTCGAAGATGACGTCCAGAGCCGGATTGGCGTTCGCCACGTCGCGGCTTAAATCTGCAACGTCCTGCGCCTGCTTTTCCTTATCGCGGATAACGATAGTGCCTTCGCTCACCGCCGACTTCGTCACCGAAGAGGCGCTGTCGCCGCCGTTCAGCCCCGCCAGCATCCCGTTCGCCATGTTCCCGGCGAACTGACCGCCCACGCTGCCGCCGGTGCTTATCCCCGCGCTCTGATGCTCCACCTTATAGTCCGCGTGGTTCTCTGTGTCCCCGAACCCCAGCGTGCCGGTGTCGAGCCGGTTCTTACCGGCGGTGGCGGTGGAGCTGATGACCGTGCCGTTCAGCTGCGTGTGCTCACCAACCGTCACGTCAAAGCCGCCCTTGCCCGCAAAAATCCCGGTCTGCTCCGCCACGCTCTGCCAGGTGCTGTGCATCTTATCCCGGCTCACGTTCACGTTCGCCGACCCGGTCATCGAGCCGAAGGTGAAGCTGCCGCCCGCGCCGGCGCTCTGCTGTTTACTGTCGTAGCGGTCGCTGTCCTGCTCCGAGGTCAGCGTCAGGTTGCGGCCCGCGTCCACCTTCACGCTGCTGCCGCTCGCCTGCGCGCCCTGCAGCGTGGTGTCGCGCCCGCTGGTCAGGCTGAGCTGACTGCCCGCATCCAGCGTGGTTTCGTTGTGCGTCAGCCCGTTGCCCTTTTCGCTGCCCTTCGCGCCGTTGACGCTGGCCGATACGCTGATGCCGTAGCCGCCTGAACCCACGCCGATGCCGACCCCGGCGCTGCGGCCCCTGCTGCTGTTGTTGCTGTCGGTGCTCTGGGTGTTCTGCGCCGACAGCTTAAGCGTAGTGCCCATCAACCGGAAAAAGGTGGCACAGTGGCTGACGAATTTTCCCGGCGCGATGCACAGCACCAGCGATACGCCGAAGTTTAAGCGTGATAACGGGCATTTTGCGTGGGGGCTGGTAAAGCAATCCCGGCGATGAGGCCGGGATATGATATTTAAAAACCATTTAATACAACTTCACCATAATCAAAAGATTTTAATAGCTGATTATGAACTCTAAATTTACATAAATTATAATTACTTATCATAAGGTTACACCCTTCATCAACTACATCAGGCTCACCTGTATAAAACAAGGACAACCCATCGCTGAACTTAATTTCCAATCCTCGATCAGTTAGATTAACGGTCTTAACCAAGTACTGATTATCGAATGGACTTCCATAAGGTCCATCAGGCAAGAACAAGTAAAATGAATTTCTTTTTGATACCCATTCCTTAACTTCTTCTAAAGGCTTCATTTTTTATGATCCATTCATTATTTGGGTTTGGTAAAAATATTTGTGTCCCACCAACCAGTAATGTTGACTGAGTTCCTTCTGTACCAGTTTGTGCTGCCGCAGGACCTTCATAATATTTGGTTCCTTTAGGTATTTTTATAATAGCCTGACTCTGAAAAGTATTTCCCCACTCAGGCAACACAGCACTATCCATTTGTGACTGTAGTGGACCTTTAGATGGTTCAGGTGTCCAGAAGCGACCATCAGCTTTTGCTTTTCCTCCGTAATCCCTATAAAGATATATATCAGTTTCTGCAACTTCCTCTGTATATGTTCCACTCCTAAACGTTGAAGCCGGTGCTCGTGAATCGCTGGGATTTCCTAATGGCCCTGATTCATGTGGGCCATAAGAATTAATAATCTGCGAGGATTGACCGGTTTCAGCAGAAACGAGTTTATTCGCTAAAGAGCCTAATTTATCTGCTGCTGCATTACCTAATATAGGGGTTACTGAAGCAGCAACGATCTTCATTCCATTATACGTTGATACGTACTGCTCTGCCGTCGCCTTATCGACCCCAAGCTGAACCATGGCATAGTTCACCATCGCATCTTTCACCTGCTGCTGATTTTGCGCATCAACGCTGGTGATATTCAGCAGATTTAAGATTTTACCGTAAGCGTCTGCATACTGCTGGCTGATTTTCGAGTTGTAGGAGCCGGTTTCGTACTCGCCTTTTACTGCAATGACTTCCAGCCTTGCACTCGCACAGGCAGCGCTTCCTGCATTGCCGTTACCACACGCGTTCACGACTTTCACATCGCGGCTGATATCCAGCTCGTTCAGCTCATTTATCTTCTGCTGCGCCTGTTCGCGCTCTGTCGGATCTTTGCTGTTCTGAAGTTTCTGCTTCGCCAGCTCCAGCTCGGTCTTCTCCGATACATGCAGATGATTATTCTCAGCCTCATTCTCTGGAATTTATTTTATTGAAGACTTACCAAAAACGTAATAACACTATTTAAATCAGTAGTCCACTCTGAAACCATCACACCATCGTCATTGTGAGTTTCACGCTCACCAATAAAGTCATTTATGGTTTCAGGACTGAAATTTTGGCATTCATCCAAAAAAATAATTTTATTCTGAATATAGGCCATATCGCCATGGTAATACACCACCCAAACAAATATAAAATTAGTGAAATCAGGCTCATACATTGTCACTGCCAAGGCGGAGTGTTTTTTGTTATTAATACCTTGAGTAAGAGAAGAGATCCAGCTCATTTTATAATCCTTAAGTGACCAATAAGATATTGGGATATGCAACCGCTCAGTAAAGTCACCTATAATTATTGAAGAAGGAATAACTAACTCTCCATTCGCTTTAATTGGTTTACCTTCGGGAAAAATACCGAACATTTTCAATCCTTAATCCTGTTTAAACTGCTATCATAAGTTCCCAATCGGTTACCTTTACGGTCAAACATTTTCCAACCGTTAGTGACATTATGGCTATCGATATCAGGTGTGATGTAAACTTTACCATTATAAAATGCTGGTTGACCATGTGAATTAAATGGCACTTTAGGTGCTGGGATTTTTGTACCGAATCCCAAATCACTTGCAGCCTTCTGCGCTTCTTTCCCTTTTAATGCAAGATAAGCTAAATCATCCTTACTCGGCCCATCTGGAATTGGTGTAACCGTGGTATTGCTGTCCGTATCCGTTGCACCACTAGTATTCCCGGTATGGCTACTGCCGTTCTGATCACGTTGATTTGGTGAGGTTAGCGTTGTGGCTTTGTTCTGCCCCAGGATGGGGTTAGTCAGTGTATTGTCAACTAAAGGCCGGTCAAGCACCGGTAATGGAAGCAGAGTGCCTTTCTGAATCTCGACCATTTCCTTATATACTGCCTGTTGTGCCGGGGTCAGTCGCTCTATTTCGTCGGCTTTCCCAGTTATTGCCGCTGCCAGTATCACAGTACGATCGGTCTCGGAGAGATTGTCCATAACCGTTATTGTCACACGGATACCCAGCAGTGCGCCTAATCCTTTCTCCACTACCATATTACGGCACGAGGTGACCTCCGCGCATGCTGTGGCTCCAAGACGCACCATGGCTGCCAGGTTGTTATTCTCAACCGCATTTTTACCCGCCTGCGCGCCCGCAACAGCATCCGCCGTGCTGTCACCCACAACGTCGCTCGCCAGACCCGCCGCTAACGTCCCCAGCGCGCTTATCGTCTGACGCTGCTCCTCAGACAGGTCACTACGCTTAACGCCCGGATACAGCTGCTGCGCGATGTACTCACCCATCACCGCGCCCGATGCGCCGGCCAGCGCCGAGTTGCCCGCCGCATATGAGGTTACCGCACCCAGTACCGCGTGCGCCATCAGGTTCGCCTCGGTATTCACCTTACCGTTCGCGTCCGTGGTCAGCTTGTGTATCTGCTCCGCCAGGTACGGTGCCGCCGCCCCGCTTACCGCCTGCGCAACGTTCCCGCCCGACAGCCCCTGCACCGCCGCCGTTACCGCGCTGATGGCCTGCTGCACCTTACCGCCCGTTCCGAACCCGGTCTCCGCAAACGCCTGCTTATAAAGGTTGATGTAAACCTGGTTATTAACGTCACTTTTGCTGTACTGCTTCGTCGGATCTTTCGCTTTCAGCTCCGCCAGCGCCCTGTCGCGGTCGGCCTGCGTGGCGCCGGACATCTTATCGTTTGCGGCCTTCGTCGCGATGATCTGGCCCTGCGTCCGCGCAATATCCCCCGCCTGCGCGCCGATTTCGCCAATGAGCTGCGCCGCCTTCAGCCGGTTCTGCTCCTTCTCCTTGTCAAAGATGACGTCCAGCCCCGGGTTCGCGTTCGCCACGTCCCGGCTGAGGTCCGTCACATCCTGCTTCTGCTTCGAGGTATCGCGGATAACGATAGTGCCTTCGCTCACCGCCGACTTCGTGGTGCTGTCCGCGCTGCCGCTGCCGTTCAGCCCCGCCAGCATCCCGTTCGCCATGTTCCCGGCGAACTGTCCGGCGAGGCCGCCGCCGGTGCTGATACCCGCGCTCTGATGCTCCACCTCATATTCCGCGTGATTGTGGATGTCGCCGAAGCCCAGCGTGCCGGTGTCGAGCGTATTCAAGCTGGCATCTGCTGTACTCGCAATGACCGCGCCGTTCAGCTGCGTGTGCTCACCAACCGTCACGTTAAAGCCGCCCTTGCCCGCAAAAATCCCGGTCTGCTCGGCCACGCTTTGCCAGGTGCTGTGCATCTTATCCCGGCTCACGTTCACGTTCCCCGACCCGGTCATCAAGCCGAACGTGAAGCTGCCGCCCGCGCTGGCGCTCTGCTGCTTCGAGTCATAGCGGTCGCTGTCCTGCTCCGACGTCAGCGTCAGGTTGCGGCCCGCGTCCACCTTCACGCTGCTGCCGTTTGCCTGCGCGCCCGTGAGCGTGGTGTCGCGCCCGCCGGTCAGGCTGAGCCGGTTGCCCGCGTCCAGCGTGGTTTCGTTGTGCGTCAGCCCGTTGCCCTTTTCGCTGCCCTTCGCCGCATTGACGCTCGCCGACACGCTGATGCCGTAGCCGCCTGAACCCACGCCGATGCCGACCCCGGCGCTGCGGCCCCTGCTGCTGTTGTTGCTGTCGGTGCTCTGGGTGTTCTGCGCCGACCGCAGCAGGATGTCCCGTGACGCATCCAGGCTCAGGTCGCCGCCCGCCTTCAGCTGGCTGCCGGTGATGCTGATGTCGCCGCTCTGCGCCGTGCCGTTTTTGCCGGTCGCCGTAACGTTAAGGTTCCGGCCCGCCGTCAGCGTGCTGCCCTGCGACTGACTGCTCTCAGTACGCGTTTCGCTTTTCGACGACTGGCTGCCAAACGAGGCGCTGACGCCGACGGTGCTGGTCGCGCCCGTCTCATAGTCTTTATCGCCAGGACTCCGGCCTGCGGCGGCATTGCGCGCATCCGCCGCGGCCGTGTTCAGCCCGTCCATCTGAACCGCCTGCGCCGCCTGCACCCCGTTCAGCGCCGCTTGGGTGTTCTGCAGCGTGTTGACCCGACTGTCGCCCGACTTCCTGGCCTGCTGCGCGGTGCTCACCGCCGTGTTGAGCGCACTGCCCGCCGTGCCTGACAGGGCGATGCTCAGACCGCTCTGCTTCGTCTCGGTTTTCTCGGTGCGCGTCCGCTGGTCATAGCCCGGGTCGATGCTGACGCTGTCGCCCGTCAGGTTCATATCCTGACCCGCCACCAGGTCCGCGCCACCGACGTGCAGCCGGTTGCCCGCCGTAACGCTCACATTACCCTGGCTGCTGCCGACGGTGCTGACGCTCTGGCTCTGCGTGGTGCCCTTCTCATCGATTTCATGGCGGGTTGACTGCTTCCCGACCGTAAAGCCGATGCCGCCGCTGCTCATCAGCCCGCTCTTTTTCTTCTCCTCCAGCTGATAGTGGCTGTCGGTCTCGGTCGCCGCGCCGATCTCCACGTCCCGCCCGGCCCGCAGATTTACGTCCCGGTCGGCCGCCACCGCCGAGCCGGTCACCGTCAGGTCACGTCCGGCGATGACCGTGACGCTTTCGCCGCTCAGCAGGCTGCCGTTCTCACGCGTGGTAACGTCCTGCGTTACGCTGTGGCCGCTGCTTTTTTTCAGCAGACCTTTATTCTCTGAGCGCTCCTCGCTGTAGAACGACTCCCGTTCGGTGCCTGTATTCAGCACGACGTCCTGCTTCGCCTGCAGCCCGACCGCGCCCTGTTCGCTGTGCAGCGTGCTGCCGGTCACCGTGACGTCGCCCTCGCGCCCGATTACCGTTACGCCCTGCTGTCCGCTGAAGGTACTGCCGGTGCTGCTCTCGCGTGAGCTTTCCTCTTCGCGGTGGCTGCGGGTCTTGCCCTCGCGCTTGTTCTCGCTGTCCTGATCAAGCACGCTGGCGCGTGCATCCCTGATGGTAACGTTCTTCGCGCTGACGCCAGTTTGGCCCTGTGAACTGTCAACCTGCGCGCCTTCGGCCAGCAGATTATTGCCCGCTAGCAGCGTCACGCCCTGATCGCCGCTCAGGGTGCTGAGCAGCAGACGATCCTCCTGACGGCTGTTGCTGACCGATGAAGTCCGGCTGTTGGCCTCAAGATGGGTGGTGTTGGTGGTGGTTTCAGCGCCGATGCGAATGTCTCCCCCGGCCTCAACCCGCGCAGAGCCGGAGGCGCTTGCCTGGCTGCCGGTCAGCGTCAGGTCACGTCCGGCCAAAAGCCGGAGGTTGCCACCGGCTTTAAGCTCACTGCCCTGCGCCTGCTGCCACTCGCCGCTGACCTGCGCCATGCGCTTGCCCGCCTCTTCCATGCCGTCGCTGGTACGGTTGCCCATCGCACCGGCGATCACGTCCAGGCTGCCGCTGTGGCTGCTTTTCGCCGCACCAATATCAAGGTTGTTGCGTGCGCTCAGGCTAAGGTTATCGGTGGCATTAAGCTTCGCGCCCTGCAGCCGGATATCGGTGCCGCTGAGGCTGATATCGTCAGCGCTCATGGTTGCCTGGCGCAGGGCGTTCTGCAGATCGGTGCTGATCGTCAGCGTCTCCGCCCGCACGTCTATACTGCCCGCTTTGATGTCGCCGCCCAGGTGCAGGAACTGATTGCTGTCGAACGACAGTGCCTTGTCCGCAAACAGATTTCCGGCATTGGTCACGCTGTCGGCTGAGAGCTGCAGATTACCGCCGCCAATCACCGCGCCCGCGCCGGTCAGGCGCAGCGTAGTCTGCGCCAGATAGACTTTCGGCACCCAGACGGTCTGCGGGCCCGCTGCCGTATCAACGGTTTCGCCGACCAGCCAGACGATATCCTGCTGCAGCGCCGCAATCTGTTGCGGCGTCAGCGCCACACCCGGCATCAGATGGAAATCCTGCGCCACTTTTGAGCCATTGTTCATCAGCGCCTGATACTGCTCCATTGCATCCCAGCCGTTAACGGAAGGCCTGCCGGTCAGTTTCAGAACCTGTTCGCGCACCAGGCGCTGCTCATAAAAACCGTCGCCCAGGCGCTTATGCACCTGTGAAGGGTCATAGCCAACCCGTTCGAGCAGATAGTCACTGCTGATAAATTTATTACGACTGGTAAAGCGCTCGTCAGTCACGACCAGGAACGGACTGCCTGCCGCAGTATGCTGACTGAACAGGCCATTATTGGGGATCATCGTGGCGACTTTCTCCAGCTGTTGCAGCGCCGTCAGCGCCAGCTCAGCCGGTAACAGCGGGCGAACGTCGTCACCCGCCGCAAGCTCTGTGTCGCCGTCATGGTGAGCAACGCTGTCCACAGCAAAGGCCAGCGGGTTGCGTACATACTCCGCGCGCTCGGCGTCCACCGCCTGCAGCGCTGCCTCAAGCTGGCTTATCTGCGCCTGATTAACGGTGGTGTTATTGATGCTCGCTCCGCTGATACTGACGTTACCATTGCCAGTTATGATGCCGTCAATGGTGGCCAGGGCGGCGGTTTCGTCGAGACTGAAGGACGGATACCAGTGGCGCGTACTTCTGTCGTAATGATCAACGATAACCTCCTGACGTCTTTCGTTGACCGAATAGCCTCGGTTATCAACGCTGCCCCCGCCGTCCACGGTCAGATTGCCATTAGTCGTGATCACGCTCGCATCGTTAATTAACGCGCCAGTGATGCGCACCACCATGTCACCGCCCGCCAGAATACGCGCACCAATACCTTCACTGACAAGCCTGTCACGTGTGACTGTGCCGGTAGCACTGCGTTCACGTAATGCACTGTAGTCACTGATAAAAGGAGCACTGTCGATATCGATATGCTGCTCGGGGTTCCATTGTTCCAGACGACCACGATCATGCTCACGCCACACGGTATTCTGATAGGGTGTCGGCACATTTTTCTGCTTAAATCCGCGCGTTTCATAGAACGTCATGGCATAGCTGCCATCGGAATTAGGTTGAAGCGCCAGATAATTGACCCACAGATCGGTCAGCACGCCCTGATTATTCATGACACGTACCTGGGCACGTTTGCCCGCCGCGTCAATCGCCAGCAGCGTGCCGTAAGGATTACTCTGTGCCGCAGTCTCATCCTGAAAAGTCAGTTGCTGAGTGGTCGGAGCCATACTGCTCTTATCGGGCATTATCGTCGTACCAAACGAGCGCCAGTAGTAGTTATAACGATGCCAGCTGTAGTCGCTGCTCTCCGCCTCTCGCTCAATCACCAGCCCTTCACGCAGGTTGTCGAGCTGCCTCGCCTCCAGCGTCATATCACCGTCTGCTTCAATAAAGCTCGCCCGGTTCTCGATCAGGTCATCGCTGTGCAGGGACAGACGATCGCCGCTGTAAAGCAATGCGCCATCTTTGTTGCTCAGCCGCTCGCGGACCTGCAGCGTCAGGCTTTGGGTGGCCGCGATGACCGCAGGCTGTCCGTGGTTGTCGATAAACCGACCCAGCACGCTGATCTCATCGCCCATCACGGTCGCGCTGTTATCCAGCGAGTCGACATTCAGCGTCAGGTTGTCGGCTTCAAGCCGCCCGCTGTTCAGCAGTGCACCGGTCATGAGCTGAACGGTTTTACCCACCAGTATCGCCGGGTTGTTAATAGCCGTAGCATTCAGCACCAGATTCCCCGGCAGCAGCCAGTCGGCCAGATTAGTAAACGCCCCGCCAAGAGAGAACGTCACCGTGCCGTTGCTGCTGATGGTTTCACCCGTCTGGCGGATGTAATCCTGTTGCGCAGTCAGCGTCAGAGCCTGCAGGCCCAGCAGCGTGCCGCCCTGATTGTCGAAGGACTGTGCATGCACGGTCAATGCATCTGCACTCTCCAGCCGTCCGCTCTGATTGAGCAGCACCAGCGGTGAATCAGTCGGTGAGAGATCGGCGTTGAGGGTGAGATCGCCATTCGCCAACATCCGTCCCTGCCGGTTATCCAGCTGTGCAACACCCCGAAGCAGGAGCATTCCGGCGCTCTGCAGCCGTCCGCTGCTGTTATCGATGTCACGGGCAGCTATGTCGGTAAAAGTCGTGCCGAGTAACAGGCCGCCGTCGCGGTTACTCAGACGATCAGTTTGCAGAGAGAGTCCCGCCTGGCTGCTGAGCACCCCCTGTGTGCTGTTATCGAGCGCCGTGGCCTTCAGCATGAGATTCTGGGTCGCAACCAGCTGTCCGCCCTGGTTATTCAGCTGCGCGGCCACCAGCGTCAGCGCCGCGCCGCTGTGGACTTTGCCCTGCTGGTTGTTAAGCAGATTGATGGTGTAGAGACCCGCCCCCTGGCTGATCAGCGTGCCGCTGGCATTCTCCAGTTGCCCTGTTGTCAGATTAATCGCCTCACGGCTGCTGAACACGCCCTGACGGTTATCGATCGTCGAGGCATTAACCTGCTGTCCACCGTTGCTGCGCACCGCACCGCCGCTGTTATCTAACGAACCTGGCAGGTTTAGCGTGAGCTGTTGCTGGCTGTCGATGTTGCCGCCTGCGTTGTTCAGCGTCTTCGCATCCAGCTGGAGCGCGTCGCCGCTCTGCACTTTACCGGCCCGGTTATCCAGATCCCCGGCCAGGTTCAGCCTTAACTGCCGCTGGCTGTAGAGCAGACCGCCCTGGGTGTTGTCGAGATGGGCAGCGGTGATGGTCAGCCCCTCACCAGCCAGCCACTGGCCGCCCGCATTGTTAATGTTACCGGTGCGGCTGCCTCTGGTCTGACCCTGAACGGTCAGCAGCTGCTGAGCAGAGGCTTTACCGGCCAGGTTATTGATATCCTGTGCAACCCGCAACACCAGCCCGGCGGCTGACTGCAACACGCCGCTGGCGTTACTGAGCCAGGTTGCCGAGAGCTCAGCCTGCTGCTGACTTTGCACGCTGCCCGCCGTGTTATCGAAACCGGCAGTCGTGGCAGCCCAGCGCCCCTGACTACCCATCCAGCCCTGGGCGTTGCCAATTTCCTGCGACTGGAGCGTCTGGCTTAGCCGACTGAAGATGCGGCCATTACTGTTATCCAGACGGCCCGTGAACTGCATATCCAGCGTGTCCAGCGCATTGATCGCCCCCTGGGTATTAAACAGATTTGCAGCGCTGGCCTGCGTTCTGGCGTTGCCGGTCAGGGTGCCGCCCTGATTGTCCCAGTCGCCTGCCAGACTGAGCGTCAGCGACTGCTGGCTAAGAATCTGTCCTGACTGACGATTGTTTAGCGCGCCACCCTGCAGGAGCAGATCGCCGCCGCTTTGCAGCGACCCGCCATCGTTGTCAAACAGCGTCGCGGAGGTGCCATTGATCGCGAGGGCGTTTTGCGCCGTGAGTTTGCCACCCTGGTTAAGGATATCGCCACGGCTGGTCAGAGCCAGATCACCACCAGATTGTAACCGGCCGCTGGCGTTATTAAGTTGATCTGCCGTCGCCGTGACCCGCTCCCCACCCTGCGCCGTCCCACCGCTGTTCTGCCAGAATCCGCCGCTGTTGAGCGAAAGATGATGACCCGCTTCGATCCAGCCGCCGCTATTGTTCAGGTCCTGTGTCGTCGTCAGGCTCAGATCCTGCAGCGCAATCACTTTGCCCTCTGTGTTATCCAGCCCGCTTGCCGTCAGGCTCAGGTCGTCGCGTTGGCTGATAATCTCGCCCTGCGCATTGTTCAGATGCTGCGCGGTCAACGACAGCCGACCGCCGTTCAGGGTGCCCACGTGATTATCCAGATCGCCGCCCGCGCTAAGCGTCAGCGCATTACCGGCCAGCAGATTACCCTGCCTGTTATTAACCGCGTCGCGGGCAGTGATAGCCAGTGCGGACTGGGTTTTGACGGTGCCGCCCTGGTTATTCAGACTGCCTGCCTCAAGCGTCAGATCGCCGTTGCTACCCAGTTCACCCGTGGTGTTGTCGAGCAGTCCATCAACCCGCCAGTGCTGCGCCGCGTTATCGAGTGCAACCATCCGGCCACGCTGGTTGTTCAGCGAGACGGCCTGCAAACTGAGCTGCTGGCTCTCAATCGTGCCGTCACTGTTATCCAGCCCGCCAGACAACGTAAAGCGGCTTTCGCCACTGCCGGTCTGCGACCAGCCAGCCTGCTGGCTGAACAGGCTGCGTCCATCAATCTGCCAGCGTCCGACGCTAATTTGTGCCTGCTGCGCGTCAATATCACCTGAGGTGTTAATCACCAGCTCCGTGCCATCAATCATCGCCTGACGTACGGCAACACCGCCTTCCTGAGCTGTAAGGGTTGCACGGCTGGCGGCGACCTGAGCGCCACTGAGATCCAACCGGCGTCCGCTTGCACTGACCTCTTTTTTACTCAGCAGGCTGCCGCTGGCGCGAATGGCATCCTGGCTCTCCAGCTGCAGACTGGCTTCCTGCACAATCTGGCTGCTGGCGTCGCTGCCCGCCAGCAGGTGCCCCCTGCTTTGAATGCTGCCGGCTGCCGTCAGCCGTACATCCGCTGCCGCCGCCAGGGTGCCGGACTGGGTAATCCCACCTTTACGGCTCTGAACCGTCAGCTGACCGCCACTGTGGAGTTTGCCCTGATAGTCAATGCTGTCTCTGGCCGCCAGGCTGATGTCGCCTCCAGCCAGGGTGACGCCATCCTGTACCGCCGATTGCCAGACGAGCTTGCCTTCGCTGCTCACCACCAGCGATTTACCCGCCTGCACCTGGGCGTTCTGATTACGCACGCCAACGCCCGCTTCGGTGCCGATCATACGGATCTGGCCGCTGTACATGCCGCCCATCTCACCCATGTCGATCGCCAGTTCAGGTCTGGCGCTGCCATCATCAGCCAGCGATGTGACCCTCTGCGTGTCAGCACTTACGCGGTTACGACCGGCCACCACCGCCAGCTCTTTTTTAGCCCAGACGCCCGCGTTAATTTCTACCGCACGGGCCAGCACGTCGACGTACTCCGTATCATGACGGACATCGCCGTTGAGACCGCCGCCTTCAATGCGCACTACGCCGCGTTCGACCTGATAACCCGCCAGGCTGCCGTCAGCGTTAAGCTGTGGTTTGCCGGTGGTGAGCGTCATGCGCCCGGCGTTGATGGTGCCGCAGCCGTTGCAGACAATTCCGGCCGGGTTGGCCACGATCACCTGCGCCCGTCCGCCTGCCACTTCCATATAACCACGCAGCTGGCTGGGGTTGTTGCTGTTTACCTCATTAAGGATTACCCGCGCCGCTGGGGCGTTCGGCTTGAGGTTAGGGTTGCCCTGAATCATTCCGGCCAGCTGCGTGGAGGTCATTACCGCGGAGTTGTTCAGGATGGCGCCGTTCTGCGCCACGTCGAACTGCTGATACTGGTTATGCGAGATGCCCGCCTGATTGGGCGCGGTAATATTGACCTGCGGCAGCCCATTCTGGGTAGCGATGACCTCCGGCCGCTGACCTGGCGTCGCGTTATGATCGGCCACGATGCCGTTAGCCATTGCCGGCCCGGCAAACAGGGCCACTGCCAGCAGCCACGTTGCGCGACGTAAAGTGACCCAGAGACGCGGCGCGCTGTTGCCACGGCTCTGGCCCGGTTCAGCGCTGCAACTGCGAGCCAGTTCCGACACCACACGGCGTTCTCCATGGGTGCGGCTGAAGATAATGCGATAGCAATGTTTATTCATGGTTCACATCCGTGTGAAAGTCAGTGGTTCAGAAAGCTGGATTTCCCGCTTTGATGGTCAGATGTCCAGGTTAATGCTGAAACCCGCCGTCGCGCCTGAAGTATGAAAACCAGCGGGTTTATAGAGCGGTACACCCGCAAACAGGTCGTAGCTGAACCGGCCCAGGAGTGAGCCACGCACGCCTAGTGCACTGCCTGCCAGCTGATGCCCGACCAGATAGCGCGTGCCCGGCCCGGCTACCCGACCATAATCGGCGGCCAGATAGAGCTCATGTCCGCGCGAGAAAAGATTCCAGCCAATTTCGTTGCGCCAAAGCAGGCCTTTTTCCCCCGACAGCATCTGCTCACCGTCGAAGCCGCGCACCGTATAACGCCCGGCAATCGCCATGCGCTCCTGCGGCGTCAGGGCATTCGGACTCCATTGTCCCCGCAGGCTGCTGTAAATCCGCCAGGGCTGCTCGCCCACTGCCAAAGGATGGATGATGCCGAGATCGCCCAGCAGTATGCCGGTACGCGCGCTGCCCTGATGACGCGACTCTTCCGGTGCAGGTAATGCATTGAACGCACCGGTACCGCGCCGCCAGGCGATATTTGCGTCCAGCGTACTGCTGCCGAAATAACTGTGCTGATTCAGGCCCAGCTCCCAGCCCGCGGTGCGCCGCTTTTGCTGCTCAATATCGATATCGTTGACGGCGTTGGTCGAGTGTTTGCGGTAGCCTCGCAGATTAAGCGTGGTTTTGATCGACTGGTCGCGGTAGAGCAAGCGGGAGACCGTCAGCTGAACGTTGTCGCTCTTGCCGCTGTAGCGCAGCACCTCGTTGGCATTAGGGATGTTCTGGTGATAGGTATAGTCGTTGTAGTTGGCGGAAACAGCCCAGTAACCGATGGGGAAAAAGTAATTCAGGGTATGGGAACGGTTGCCGAACGGACCCTGCTCAAACAGATTTTTGCCGATGCTGGCGTAAAACAGATCGTTCTGGGCAAAAGGCGCGTCCACGGCCAGCGTGGCTGAACCGAGGTAGCGTCCGGTGCTTTTAGATCCGCTGTCATCCAGCCCCATACTGAGCCGCACCGGCCGACCTGCGTGCCAGCTGACCAGCAGATCGCTGGTGGCCTCCTGCTGGCCCGGTACGATGCTGATGTCGGCGCTGGCGCTCGGCACCCGCTTGATGTTCTCCAGCCCCTGCTCAATATCCCGCAGGTTGAGAATGTCGCCTGATGAGGCGGGAATGGCATTCCACAGCCGGCCGCGCCAGGAGACCGGCTCACGGAAAGCGATTCGATCGATGCGCCCCGGCTGCAGGGTCAGGGTCAAGACGCCGGTGGTCAGGTCCTGTTCCTGCGCCATCACGCGGGTGGTGACATACCCTCTGGCGAGAATAACGTTCTGCACCTTGTTTATCGCCAGTACGATGCCCTGACCGCCCAGACAGCGGCCCATCGCATCGGCAGCAGCGTCAAGCGCCCATTGAAACTGGCTGGCGGACTCGCCGGTCAGAACGAGCCGGTTGATGGTAAAGCAGGGGCGCTCGCTAGCTGGATAATCAGGCAGGAGCCTGTCGGGGCGCGGCAGCCACTCACTTGCCTGCGGCGCATTCTGCTGCTGCAGCTCGCGTTCGCGTGCCTGCTGGCGTAGTTGCTCGCGGGTATCGATCACTTGACCCACCTCGCGTAGATCGCTGCCCGCCGTGGCCGCCAGCAGCGGGCAGGTGCTGATGAGTAAAAGCCCGACGATCATAGATCGCCGGCATATCGCCGACCTCTGCCTGTGTAAAAACAGCATCCCTGTCATGAAAAATCCATTTCACCAAATGTAACTACATGTAAATTTATGGCGAATTATCCAGCGGGAAGAGAAAAAAACAAGCGAGCAGCCCGTTTTTCAGGCGGTTTCTTAAATCAGATGGCGTGGCAGCGATCGGGAATATCTCCCTGAGACTGTTACCAGAGAGCGCGGATGAAGAGGGTCAACGGCATACCTAAAAATGGACTGCCGCTCACTCATCTGGCAGAGCCTGAGCAGGCGGTAAAGAGGGTGAAGGATCTATAACGGTCAGCGCCCGCCTCTGTCGCTGAAATACAAAACGCCTGATGCGGTGCATCAGGCGTTTTGAAGGCTGATAAAGGTCAACCTGTATCAGGGGGAGTCAGACAAGGATCAGGCTTTCGCCAGCTCCTCTTCCGGGCGTTTCAGGATAGCGTAGCCCAGTCCCGCCACCGCCGTGCCGACAAGAATCGATACCAGATAGCCCAGCACCGGCGTAATCGCGCCAGGAATCAGCAGCACGAACAGGCCGCCGTGCGGCGCCATCAGCTTCGCGCCGATATACATCGAGATAGCGCCGGTCAGTGCGCCGCCGACGATACAGCACGGCAGGACGCGCATCGGATCGCGTGCCGCAAACGGAATCGCGCCCTCGGAGATAAAGCAGAGCCCCAGCACCAGCGCCGCTTTACCGCCCTCCTGCTGCCCCTTATTAAACTTACGGCGCGCCACCAGCGTCGCAACGCCCATCGCCAGCGGTGGCACCATGCCCGCCGCCATAATCGCCGCCATCGGCGCGTAGGTCTGCGAACTCAGCAGGCCGACGCCGAAGGCATAGGCCACTTTATTCACCGGCCCGCCCATATCGGTACACATCATGCCGCCCAGGATCGCGCCCAGCAGCACCGCGTTCGCCGTGCCCATGTTCGCCAGCCAGGCGGTCAGGCCGGTCATGATCGCCGCAACCGGTTTGCCCACCACGTAGATCATCAGCAGGCCGGTAATCAGGCTGGCCACCAGCGGAATGATCAGAATAGGCTTCAGCGCTTCCATGCTCTGCGGCAGCCTGAGCTTGCCGCTGATCAGCTTCGCCGCATAGCCAGCGATGAAACCGGCAATAATGCCGCCGAGGAAGCCAGCGTTAATGCTGGTGGCGATCATGCCGCCAATCAGGCCCGGCGTCAGACCTGGGCGATCGGCGATAGAGAAGGCGATAAAGCCCGCCAGCACCGGCACCATCAGCGCAAAGGCGCTGCCGCCGCCGATCTGCATCAGCGCCGCCGCCAGCGTGCCCGGCTCTTTAAAGGCGGTAATGCCGAAGGCGAAAGAGAGCGCAATGCTCAGGCCGCCCGCTACCACCATCGGCAGCATATAGGAGACGCCTGTCAGCAGATGGCGGTAAGCGCCCGCTTTCTCTTTTTTCTCTTCCTGTGGCTCGCCGCTCTGCGCGCCAGCCGCTTTGTAAGGTCTGGCCTCGGCCACCGCCTTATCCAGCTCCTGCGCGGTCTTCTTCAGCGCCAGGCCGGTTGAGGTGCGGTACATCGGCTTACCGGCGAACTTCGCCAGGTCGACTTCGATATCCGCCGCCACGATCACCAGGTCGGCTGCCGCCACCTCTTCCGGCGTAATCGCATTGCCTGCGCCAACAGAGCCGCGGGTTTCCACTTTCACCCACCAGCCGCGTTTAGTCGCTTCTGCCTGGATCGCTTCGGCAGCCATAAAGGTATGCGCCACGCCGGTCGGACAGGCGGTAACCGCAACAATGCGTTTCTGCGCGCCAGCCTGCGCGGGAGCAGCAGCAGGCGCCGCGACGGCCGCAGCTGGCTGCCAGGGTTTGGCTTCTGCCTTCGCCTGGGCAAGGAACTGCTCTGGCGCGCGCACCGCCTGCTGCGCATCGCCCAGCCAGACGGATTTGCCGTTTAGCGCAGCGTCATTCGGCAGCTCGCGTCCGAGGACGATCGCCAGTTCCGCTTCCGCCGGGTTATCCGTGAAGGTGAACCCCGCCTGCGCGGCGGCGGCGGTCAGACGCTGTTGCGCCATCCAGGCCGAAGCCTGGCCAATAGAAGGATCTTTTATCAGCAGCGTTTTCATTATCGCTCTCCTGCTGTCAGTTAACGGGTTGTAAGTCGACGCGCGCCATCATCGCGGCCAACTGGGTACGATCGGTCACGCCGACGTTGCTCTGGCTGACGGCCATGGCCGCCACCGCCGTCGCAAGACGCAGCGTATGTTCGCTGGATTCGCGCATCAGCAGGCCGTAAATCAGGCCGCCGACCATTGAGTCGCCCGCGCCCACGGTGCTGACCACTTCGCACACCGGCGGTTTGGCGATCCATTCGCCTGAGGCGTTGACCCAGAGCGCGCCTTCCGCGCCCAGCGAAATCACCACATGGGCGATGCCCTGCTCGCGCAGCTCATGCGCCGCGCCAATCACATCCTGCAGCGTCGGCAGCTTGCGTCCGGCCCAGATTTCCAGCTCGCGGCGGTTAGGCTTCACCAGCCAGGGCGCGGCTTTCAGGCCCGCTACCAGCGCTTCGCGGCTGCTGTCGAAAATAATGCACGGGCAGTGGGTGCGCAGATCGCTCATCCAGCGGGTAAAGGCTTCCGGCTGCACGCCAGACGGCAGGCTGCCGCTGACGCACACCATATCGAACTGGCCAAGCCAGGTCAGTGAATCGCTGGTAAAGCGCTCCCAGTCCTGCGGGCTGACGTCAAAGCCGGAGAAGTTAAGATCGGTCACGTCGTTGTTCTGCTCGGTGAGCTTGACGTTGATGCGCGTGCGGCCCGGCACCACCTGAAAACGGTTGGCGATGCCCAGCTCGCTGAAGAGCTGCTGAAAGCCGTCCTGATTCTCTTTGCCGAGGAAGCCGCCTACCGTGACGTCGATGCCGAGATCTTTCAGCACCTTCGCCACGTTAATGCCTTTGCCGGCCGCGTGCAGGCCGGTGGTTTTCACCAGGTTGACCTCGCCTCGCTCAATCTCCGGGACAAAGCCCACCAGATCGTAAGCGGGATTCAGCGTAATGGTTGCGACGCGTCTGCTCATGCTGCCCCCTCGCCCAGGCCGGAGTTGATCGCCTCTTCAATGGCGTTCAGCGCCTGCTGCGCATCTTCGCCGCTGGCGGTAAAGCGCAGGCGATGGCCTTTCTTCACGCCCAGCGCCACCACTTTCATCAGGCTGCGGCCGTTAGCCGGTTTGCCGCTGCCGTCGAGGTTGGTGACGGTAATCTCGCTGTTGAACTGTTTGATGACGCTGACCAGCGCTGTGCCGGGACGCGCGTGCAGCCCGTGCTCGTTGCGAATGGTGAACTCTGCGCTCAGCACTTCAGCCTGCTCGTCGACTTCGCTGGTCAGCAGGGCGTAGACGCCCGCCGCGTCCGCTTTTAGCAGGCGATCCGCCTTGCCGTTCTGCAGCAGCGTGCTGAGATAGCCCAGCACCTCCAGCGGTCGCTCATCGACGGCGGATACCGTAACCAGCAGCGCCACGCTCTCGCCCTGATGTTCGCCCGGTGCGGCGGCGCGGCTGACCGCGACCGCGCTGCGCAAGTTGCCGCGGCTGCTGTCGCTGAGCCAGATGCCCTGCCCCAGACTCAGCGGCGTCGCGGCCATGACGTCGGCAACAAAGCTGGCGTCTACCGCGCCTGCGGCCTGCAGGCGACCGGCATTCAACGCCTGCAGCGTAATCAGGTCGCTGGCGGCGACGTCTAAGGTAATCAGCGAGGTGTCAAAGCTGAATTCGGCCGCCTGTTTTTCGCCCATCAGCAGCGCGCGCAGATCGTCCGCCGAAGCGGTTTTGAGCTGTTCGGCGACGCTGTCATCGCTCAGCACGTGCGTCAGCTGACGCAGCAGCGCCAGGTGTTCGTCAGATTTCGCCGCGATGCCGATCGCCACATAGGCGGTCTGATCTTCGCCCCAGGCGACGCCCTGCGGAAACTGAAACACCTGCACGCCGGTTTTCTGCACCAGGTCGCGCGTATCGGTGGTGCCGTGCGGAATGGCGATGCCGTTGCCCAGAAAAGTGGAGGTCTGCTGCTCGCGCGCCAGCATGCCGTTGACATAGCCTTCCGCTACGTTGCCCGCAGCGGTCAGCGCCGCCGCGACCTGACGGATCGCCTCTTCTTTATTTTGTGCGCTGGCTCCGGTGTGGATGGCCTGCAATTCGAGCTGGAACATATTTCTCCTCGCTTACTGAAATTGAATCGTTTCAGCCTGACGGCCGTTTAAAGCGCGGCGGCGTCACGTAAAGCGCGTCTCTGCCGCGCTGAAACGTTTCAAGGAGTCTGGTACAGCCCATCATGCCATGCAAGAAAATGCGTAAAATGCGTAGCAGATTTTTGACGTTACGCACACTTCATAATGCAGCAAGTAAGAATAACCTCAGGAGGCTGAACGCGCGCTGTAACGCTCTGCGCGCTTCGGCGCACGCGTCAGCAACGTCAGCCCGGTCAGGGCGCGGTGTCCGCTTCCAGCTGCAGCAGATAGACCATGGCGTCATGGCGCGTGGTGCCGCACATATCGCGCGACGGCTGCAAACCGGCGCAAACGGCGGGCCGCAGCGGCGAACCGAACAGTTTGCAGCGCAGATCGGCGTCAAGCTGAACGCAAGGGGTATTGGCGGGTTTGCCCTGAGGCATACCGGGAATGGGTGAAGAGATGGAAGGCGCGGTGCAGCAGGCGCCGCACTGACTACGGCATTGCATGATGCGCTCCAGCGAGAGTTGAGCGGCGACAATAGCAGCCCGCGCGCGCGAAAGCCATGGCTGTGTTATCGCGCGCATTTTTTCCGACGCCATATTGCCTGTTTACCCCGGCGCGAGTAACGTGGCGCGCATCGGAATCCTTCTTTAAGCGAGAGTTGCAATGCCAAGAGCGAATGAGATCAAAAAAGGAATGGCGGTAAGCTGGAACGGCAAGCTGCTGATGGTTAAAGATATCGATATTCAGAGTCCGAGCGCGCGCGGCGCCGTGACGCTGTATAAGATGCGCTTCACCGATATCCGTACCGGGCTGAAGGTGGAAGAGCGCTTTAAAGGCGACGATATTCTCGACGTCATTCAGCTCAGCCGCCGCAGCGTCACCTTCTCTTATATTGACGGCGACGAATACGTTTTTATGGATGACGAGGACTACACGCCCTACTCGTTCAAAAAAGATCAGATTGAAGAAGAGCTGCTGTTTATCCCTGAAGGCGGCATGCCGGGCATTCAGGTGCTGACGATGGACGGCCAGGTGCTGGCGCTCGAACTGCCCCAGACCGTGGATATGGAAATTGTCGATACCGCGCCGGGCATCAAAGGCGCTTCCGCCAGCGCGCGCACCAAACCGGCCGGCATGAGCACCGGTCTGAGCATTCAGGTGCCGGAATACCTGAGCAACGGCGACCGCATCCGCATTCATATCGCCGAGCGCCGCTATATGGGCCGCGCTGACTAACCGACGCTGATTGTGTTATAAAGTAACATTATGGCCGCTTTCGCGGCCATTCTCGTTTAAGGAGGCAGGCACATGACGCGCGTTAATCTTATTACCGGCTTTCTCGGCAGCGGCAAAACCACCCTGCTGCGCCATCTGCTGGCCCATAAGCCAGCGCAGGAAAACTGGGCGATTCTGGTGAATGAGTTTGGTGAAATCGGCATCGACGGCGCGCTGCTGCGCGACAGCGGCGCGGCGCTAAAAGAGATCCCCGGCGGCTGCATGTGCTGCGTCAACGGCCTGCCGATGCAGGTGGGGCTGAATATGCTGCTGAAGCAGAACCGCCCGGATCGCCTGCTGATCGAACCCACCGGTCTCGGCCACCCGCGCCAGCTGCTGGAGATGCTGAGCGCGCCGGTTTATCAGCCGCTTCTGCAGCTGAACGCCACGCTGACGCTGCTCGACGCCCGCCAGCTCGCTGATGCGCGGGTGACGGCCAATGAAAATTTTCGCGATCAGCTGGCAGCGGCGGACGCGATTATCGGCAATAAAAGCGATCGCTGGGACGACAACGATCGCCAGCGGCTGCAGCAGTGGCGGGAGGCGATGCTTAACGGCCGCGCTTTTATCGAAACGCGCTTCGGCGCTGTCGACGCGGCGCTGCTCGATCTGCCGCGCACAAACCGTCAAACGCTGCCGCAGCCTGCGCATCATCATGCCCCTCTTCAACGCGATAGCGGCCTCGCCGCGCTGCGTCTCGATGGCGGGACGCGCTGGCGCCGGGCGCTAAATGAAGGCCAGGGCTACGTTGCCTGCGGCTGGATCTTTGACGGCGCGACGCAATTCGACGGTGCCGCACTGCTGGCATGGGCGCGCCTCGCCCCGGTCGAGCGCCTTAAAGGGGTGCTGCGCACGCCGGACGGCACGCTGCGCCTCAATGGTCAGGGTGGCGATGTGCAGGTCGACATCCTCAATGCCGACGCGCCCGACAGCCGTATTGAACTGATCCACTCGCAGCCTGTGGACTGGAATCTTTTGCAGTCTCAGCTGTTGAGGCTTCGTTTAAACTAGCCAGGTTAGTTTCTGCCGTTAATTTTTATTTGAGTGAATACGATGCGCGCAACTCGTTTTGTCACAATCATGCTGCTCAACGCGCTTGGCGTTGTTCTTTTTCTCTCCTGGTATCTGCCGCCCGATCACGGTTTCTGGGCGGGCGTCGATAAGGGGATCTTCTTCAGCTTCAATAACCAGATGGTCGATCATCCTGGTTTTGCCCTGCTGGTGGCGATCACCAACTTCCGCGGCTTCGATCTGGTGTCGCTGCTGGCGATGGGCGCGCTCTATCTTTTCTACTGGCGTCGCGAAACGCCGCCGGGCCGCCGCCGCATGCTGGCAATTGGCGTCACCATGCTGCTCAGCGCGGTTATTCTCAACCAGCTCGGCCACCAGCTGCCGGTGCAGCATAAAAGTCCGACGCTGTTTTTTGACAATGCCCATCGCGTCAGCGAGCTGACCGGTATTCCGGCCAAGGATGCCTCGGCTAACAGCTTCCCGGGCGATCACGGCATGATGCTGATGATTTTCGCCTGTTTTATGTGGCGCTATTTCGGCTTCCGCGCCTTTCTTACCGGCGCGGCTATCGTGGTGATTTTCGCCCTGCCGCGCGTGATGGCGGGCGCGCACTGGTTTACCGATATTGCCGTCGGCTCGCTTTCGGTGCTGCTGGTGGGACTGAGCTGGGTGCTGTTGACGCCGCTGAGTGACGCGATTGTCAGCTTCTTTTACCGCAAACTGCCCGGCAAATATAAGCCTGAATAGCCGCAGGTAAATAACGCTCAACTCTATTGATAAGCGCGGAGTGAAGAATAGCCCTATTCTTATCTCTCCGCGCTTATTAAAATCTCGCAATGATTATTAGCAAGCTAACCATGTTGCGATATATAGAAAATAATATGATGTTTTCTGCTGATAAAGGCGCTTTCTCCCGCGCTGTCCAGCGCTAAAGCTCCTAAAAACCCGCCTACCCGATGAATTGACCCCATTTGATGTCCTTATTTTAAGGATAATTTCCTAAAATTGCCGATAAAGTAACCAGTGTGTTAAAGACTGATTTCACATCAAAAAAAGCTATTAGAAATTGCGTAAAACCACTCGCCACGGCGTCTGGAATCGGTTAACCTCCAATGCGTTGAGGGTACGGCAGCAGAAAATGCGGCTCCTTTTTATACGAAAACGTGTTCGTTAACACATTTTAGTAATTAAGGAATTGTCTTAGAGAGCAACGCTTATTAATCTCAATCCGTTTTGTCATCTGGCTGGCGACATTCTGTCGTAAGGACATCGAAGGAATATACGAACAATGGTCAAGTCTCAACCAATACTGAGATATATCTGGCGGATTGTGCCTGCAGTAGCACTGGCAACACTCCTCTCGGCATGCAGCAGTACCGGTCAACACGTAAAAAACGAGAATCATGAAGTTAACAACCAGAATGGTTTTTTACTTCAGGCGTCTCAGGATGAGTTTGAAGAGATGGTGCGGAGCGTGGATGTTAAGTCCCGCATCATGGAACAGTACGCCGACTGGAAAGGTGTACGTTACCGCCTCGGCGGCGACACCAAACGCGGTATCGACTGTTCAGCTTTCGTTCAGCGCACTTTTCGCGACCAGTTCGGTTTAGACCTGCCGCGTTCAACCTCTGAACAGCAGGATACCGGCAGAGAAATTTCACGCGGCAAACTGCGTCCTGGCGATCTGGTCCTGTTCCGCGCTGGCTCAACCGGTCGTCACGTGGGGATTTACCTCGGCAACGATAACTTTGTCCACGCCTCCACCAGCAGTGGCGTCATGATTTCCAGTCTGAACGACAGCTACTGGAAAAAACGCTACCGCGAAGGGCGTCGGGTATTAAGCCGTAATCCCAGCTGATCCCTGACCTTCGATCGTTTCTCAGCCAGAGAAAACAGAACGCTGCTTCGGCAGCGTTTTTTTTCGCCCTGCCACCGGATAAGTGCATAATAATCACGTAAAAGTGATTGTTTATCAGAATAATAACGAGACATTTCCTGCCTCCTCGTTATATTCTCAGGGCCTTCACCAGAGAGCAGTCGTGCAGAGTCAATAATAAAAGCTAAGACAAGGGGAAAGCACTTCATGCCATTGTCCAGGGCGCTGATGCGCCAGGCCACCTATCCTCGCCGCATCGCCTGGAGCAGCGCGATTTTCGGTAGCCTGTTCTTTATTCTGTTTATCCTGATTTTACTGACATTTACCTGGCATAAGCGACAGCAGCAGCATCAACAGCTGCTGCACGACAGCCGCGATACGCTACAGCAGTCGCTGGACAGACTCGTCACCCATACCCTGAATCCCCTTCTCTCTTTTAGCCGTTTCGACTGTCACGCCATCAGCCAGGAGCTGACCACTCGCGCCGCCTTCGCTGGCGATCTGCGGGCGATTTTACTGGTGCGCGAGGGCTACGCTTTTTGCTCCTCGGCGACCGGCGCCTTTCATCTGCCGCTCAACGCTATTTCTGACCAGACCGATCTCAGCCGCGATCGCGATCTTCGCCTGCTGAGCGGCACGCCGTTACAGCCCGGCAAGCCGGTTTTTGCTCTCTGGCTGCGCAATCCGCAAAGCGTGCAGTCTGGCGTGCTCGCTACCATCAACCTGGACCTGACGCCCTATCAGCTGCTCGCCTCTTACCATCCGGAAATTTCTGGTATGGCGCTGGTGGTGCAGAACAGCGCGCTGACCAGCTGGCAGCCTGTCACCATCGCGAAGAGCGACCTGCCGCCGCAGCCGCTGATGCAGCTGGCGTTTGACGGCTATCCGCTGCAGTTTGTTCTTTATGGTGATACGGTATCGATGCGCGATATTCAGATGATCCTGTTGAGCGGCGTTTTGCTGTCGCTGCTGGTAGGCGGCGGCTGCTGGCTGCTGCTGTCGATGAACCAGCGCCCCGGCAAAGAGATCCTGCTCGGCATCAAACGCGGCGAGTTTCACGTTGAGTACCAGCCGCTGATCAGCACCCTTAGCGGTCGCGCCTACGGACTGGAAGCGCTGCTGCGCTGGAATCACCCCAGCGAAGGCCTTATTCCGCCGGATATGTTTATCAGCTACGCCGAGTCGCTCAACCTGATTATTCCGCTGACGCGGCATCTGTTCGAGCTGGTGGCGCGCGACGCGCACCGGCTCAACCCCTACGTTCCCGCCGGCACCCATATGAGCCTGAACCTGTCGCCGCTGCACCTGGCGTCGGAGAGTTTTCAACAGGACGTTAAGCGCTGGATCGCCGCCATGCCGGACGACCATTTCAACTACGTGTTTGAAGTGACCGAACGCACCATGGTGCGCGATAAAAACGCCGGAGAAGTTTTCGCCTGGCTGCATCAGAACGATATTCAGATTGCGATAGACGATTTCGGTACCGGCCACAGCGCGCTGATCTATCTGGAAAAATATCCCTTCGACTATATCAAGATCGATCGCGGCTTCGTGCAGAGCATCGGCACGCAAACCCTTAACTCGCCGGTGCTGGACGCGGTGCTCCATCTGGCGAAGAAGCTGAACCTGAAAACCGTCGCCGAAGGCGTGGAAACCGGCGAGCAGGCGGCATGGCTGGTGAAGCACGGCGTTAGCCATATGCAGGGCTATCTTTTTAGCCGGCCGCTGAAGCCGGAGCGGCTTATTGACTATTACCGCAGCCGCAGCCTGGCGACGCTGACGGGATAGCTGGCCGCCCCGCCTCGGATGCTGCTACGCTAGCCTGCGCATAATCACGGGAGAATCTGGATCCTATGCTGTTTCGCCTGATATCGCTGCTGCTGTTAATCGCCCTTAGCGCGCCGCTGCGCGCGGAAGTCGTGCGCGAAAGTCGCGCCTTCGCCACGCTGGGCGAACCAAAATATGCGCCCGGCTTCAGCCACTTCGACTATGCGGACCCCGCTGCGCCAAAAGGCGGCCAGCTGACTCAGGCGGTAGTAGGCACTTACGATAACTTTAACCGTTACGCCTCGCGCGGCAATCCCGGCGCGGGCACCGAGACGCTTTACGATCGCCTGTTTACCTCTTCCGACGACGAGCCGGGCAGCTACTATCCGCTTGTCGCCGAGTCGGCGCGCTATGCCGATGACTTCCGCTGGATGGAGATTCGCCTCAATCCACGCGCGCGCTTTCACGACAACACGCCCATCACCGCGCCGGACGTCGCCTTTACCTTCGATAAATTTATGCGCGAAGGCGTGCCGCAGTTTCGCGTTATTTATCGCGGCGTAACGGTAAAAGCGCTGGACGGCCAGCGCGTGCGCATCGACCTGCCGAAGCCGGATCGGGATTTAATGCTGGGGCTGCTGACGCTGCCGGTGCTGTCGCAGCGCTTCTGGCAGGATAAAAAATTCAACGAGCCGCTGAGCGCTCCGCCGCTCTCCAGCGGCCCCTACCGCATCAGCCGCTATAAGCTGGGTCAGTATATCGAGTACAGCCGGGTAAAAGACTACTGGGCGGCGGATCTGCCGGTAAACCGCGGGCGGTTCAATTTCGATACGCTGCGCTACGACTACTATCTTGACGATAACGTCGCCTTCGAAGCCTTTAAGGCGGGCGCGTTCGATCTGCGTCCGGAAGGCTCCGCCAAAAAGTGGGCGACCCAGTATCGCGGCCGCAATTTTGACAATCAGCATATCGTTAAAGAGATCACGCCCAACCAGGCGTCGACCAATACCACCTGGCTGGCCATCAACAATGAAAAGGCGCCGTTCCGCGACCGCCGGGTGCGCCAGGCGCTCACGCTGGCCTTCGACTTCGAGTGGATGAATAAGGCGCTGTTCTACGGCGCCTATCAGCGGGTCAACAGCTATTTTCAGAATACCGAATACGCCGCGCGCGGCCTGCCGGACGCCGCGCAGCGGGCGCTGCTGACGCCGTTTAAAGATCGGCTGCCGCCGGAGATCTTCACCACGCCCTACGCGCCGCCGCACACCGACGGCAGCGGCTACGATCGCGCGAATCTGCTGAAAGCGCTGGATCTGCTGCGACAGGCGGGCTGGCAGGTAAAAAACCAGCAGCTGGTGAACGCGCAGACCGGTCAGCCGCTGCGCATCGAGCTGCTGCTGCGCAGCGGCGCCAGCAATGACTGGGCGCTGCCGCTCCAGCACAGCCTGTCGCGCCTCGGCATCAGCCTGACGCTGCGCGTGGTGGACGCTTCCCAGTATCTTCGCCGGCTGCGCGAAGGCGATTACGATATGACCGCCAGGGTCTATCTGGCGATGCCCATCCCCAGCTCCGATTTGCAGGTTAGCTGGCAGTCCGACTATATCGACTCCTCCTGGAACAGCGCGCGGCTGAAAGATCCGCTGGTCGATCACTTTGTCAAAGCGATCGTGGCGCATCAGGGCGACAAAGCGGCGCTGCTGCCGCTCGGCCAGGCGCTGGATCGTATCCTGTTATGGAATGCGTATATGATCCCGATGTGGTACAACGCGGAAGATCGCACAGCTTACTGGAATAAATTCTCCCATCCCGCCGTCAAGCCCGCCTTCGCGAGCGGGCTGGAAAGCTGGTGGTATGACGTGAACAAAGCCGCGCGTTTGCCGGCCGAACGACGCTGAGGAGCCTGAGTTGGCCGCCTATTTCTTGCGCAGAGTGCTGTTAATTATCCCCACGCTGTGGGCGATTATCACGCTGAACTTCTTTATCGTGCAGATCGCGCCCGGCGGTCCGGTCGATCAGGCGCTGGCTAACATTCAGTTCGGCCAGACCACCGGCCTGCCGGGCGGCGGCGAAAGCGGCGCGCGCGGCGCCCTCAACCGCGTCAGTCCCGGCGACAGCGAGTACCGCGGCGCGCGCGGGCTCGATCCGGAGGTGATCGCGGAAATCAAAAAGCGTTACGGCTTCGACAAGCCGATGTGGCAGCGCTACGTCGAGATGCTGTGGAACTATCTGCGCTTCGACTTCGGCGACAGCCTGTTCCGCAGCGCATCGGTGCTGCAGCTGATCAAAGAGAGCCTGCCGGTTTCTATTAGCCTGGGGCTATGGAGCACGCTGATTATCTATATGGTGTCGATCCCGCTGGGTATTAAAAAAGCGGTGCGCAACGGCAGCGCCTTCGACGTCTGGAGCAGCACCTTTATTATCATCGGCTACTCAGTGCCCGCCTTTCTGTTCGGCATCATGCTGATCGTGCTGTTCGCCGGCGGCAGCTATTTTGACTGGTTTCCGCTGCGCGGCCTCACCTCACCGCAGTTTGACTCGCTCTCCTGGTACGGCAAAGTGGGCGACTACCTGTGGCACATCAGCCTGCCGGTGCTGGCGACGGTGATTGGCGGCTTCGCCACCCTGACCATGCTGACTAAAAACAGCTTTCTGGATGAGATCCGCAAGCAGTATGTGGTGACGGCGCGCGCCAAAGGGGTTAGCGAGCGGCGCATTCTCTATCGTCACGTTTTTCGCAACGCCATGCTGCTGGTGATCGCCAGCTTTCCCGCCACCTTTATCGGCATGTTTTTTACCAGCTCGGTGCTGATCGAGGTGATGTTCTCGCTGAACGGTCTGGGCCTGCTGGGCTACGACGCCACTATTCAGCGCGACTATCCGGTGATGTTCGGCACGCTCTATATTTTCACCCTGATCGGCCTGCTGATGAATATCCTCAGCGACCTGACCTATACGCTGGTCGATCCCCGTATCGATTTCGAGGGCCGCTGATGCGCTTGTCTCCTGTTAATCAGCAGCGCTGGCTGCGCTTCCGCCACAACCGACGCGGCTACTGGTCGCTGTGGATTTTTCTGGTGATTTTCGCCCTGTCGCTCGGCGCCGATCTGCTGGCCAACGAGAAGCCGCTGCTGGTGCGCTACCAGCAGCGCTGGTTCGTGCCGCTGCTGGTGAGCTACAGCGAAAGCGACTTCGGCGGCGCGCTGCCCACCGCCGCCGATTACCAGGATCCCTGGCTGCAAAAACGGCTGGAGCAGCAGGGCTGGGCGCTGTGGGCGCCGATCCGCTTTAGCGACAGCACCATCAACTTTGCCACGTCGGTCCCCTTCCCTTCGCCCCCCTCAGCGCAGAACTGGCTGGGCACCGACGCCAGCGGCGGCGACGTACTGGCGCGCCTGCTCTACGGCACGCGCATTTCGCTGCTGTTCGGCCTCCTGCTGACGCTGTTTTCCAGCGTTATCGGCATTATCGTCGGCGCCGTTCAGGGCTATTTCGGCGGCCGCGTCGATCTGATCGGCCAGCGCGTGATTGAGGTCTGGTCCGGCATGCCCGCGCTGTTTTTACTGATCCTGCTCTCCAGCGTGATTCAGCCCAACTTCTGGTGGCTGCTGCTGGTCACGGTAATTTTCGGCTGGATGGGGCTGGTCAGCGTGGTGCGCGCCGAGTTTCTGCGCACGCGCAATTTCGACTATATCCGCGCCGCGCGGGCGCTGGGCGTCAGCGACGGGCGCATTATGCTGCGGCATATGCTGCCCAATGCGATGGTCGCCACCCTGACCTTTCTGCCTTTTATCCTGTGCGGATCGATCGCCACCCTGACCTCGCTTGATTTTCTCGGCTTCGGTCTGCCGGTGGGCTCGCCGTCGCTTGGCGAGCTTCTGTTGCAGGGCAAAAATAACCTGCAGGCGCCTTGGCTGGGCCTGGCGGGCTTCTTCACGCTGGCGATACTGCTGTCGCTGCTGATCTTTATTGGCGAGGCGGTACGCGACGCCTTCGATCCGGCCAGAGGAGTCTGACGATGTCGCTGCTTGCCATTCATCATCTTTCCGTCGCCTTTTCCCGCGGCGGCGTGACGCGCAACGTGGTAGAGGACGTTTCCCTTAACGTCGAGGCGGGCGAAACCCTGGCGCTGGTCGGCGAGTCGGGCTCGGGCAAGAGCGTGACGGCGCTAGCGGCGATGCAGCTGCTGCCCGCGCCGCCAGCGAGCTACCCCGCCGGCGAGATTCTCTTTAACGGCGAAGATCTGCTGCGCGCTGGCGAGCGGCGGCTGCGCGCGCTGCGCGGCAACCAGATAGCGATGATCTTTCAGGAGCCGATGGTTTCTCTTAACCCACTGCACACCATTGAGAAGCAGCTTTACGAAGTGCTCTCTTTGCATCGCGGCATGCGGCGCGAGGCGGCGCGCGGGGAGATCCTTAGCGCGCTTGATCGAGTCGGCATCCGCAACGCCGCCGCACGCCTGAATGATTTTCCTCATCAACTTTCCGGCGGCGAGCGCCAGCGCGTGATGATCGCCATGGCGCTGCTGACCGAGCCAGCGCTGCTGATTGCCGATGAGCCGACCACCGCGCTCGACGTGACCGTTCAGGCGCAAATCCTGCGGCTGCTGCGCGATCTGCAGCGCGAACGTAATATGGCCATGCTGTTTATTACCCATGATTTGGGCATCGTGCGCCAGCTGGCGGACAGGGTCAGCGTGATGCGCCAGGGCAGAATCGTCGAGCACGGCGGCAGCGCGCAGCTCTTCAGCCAGCCGCAGCATCCCTATACGCAACAGCTGCTGGCGGCGGAGCCGGAAGGACGCGCCGTGCCGCTGCGCGACGACGCGCCGCCGCTGCTGCAGGTGAGTAACCTGCGCGTCGGCTTTCCGGTACGGCGCGGCCTTTTCAGGCGGCAGGTGGCGGAAAACGTCGCCGTCAGCAACCTCAGCTTTACCCTTCGGCGCGGCGAGAGCCTGGGGCTGGTGGGCGAATCCGGCTCCGGCAAAAGCACCACCGGACTGGCGCTGCTAAGGCTGATCGCCGCGCAGGGGGAAATCTGGTTTGACGGCCAGCCGCTGCACGCGCTGTCGCGCAAGGCGCTGCTGCCGCTGCGCCGCCGCATTCAGGTGGTGTTTCAGGATCCAAACTCGTCGCTCAATCCGCGTATGACGGTGCAGCAGATTATCGCCGAGGGTCTGGCGGTGCATCAGCCCGATCTCAGCGCTGCCGCGCAGCAGGCGCGCGTTATCGCGGCGATGGAGGAAGTGGGATTAGAAGCAGAGAGCCGTCACCGCTATGCGGCAGAGTTTTCCGGCGGTCAGCGGCAGCGAATTGCCATCGCCCGCGCGCTGGTGCTGGAGCCGCAGTTGCTGGTGCTGGATGAACCGACCTCGTCGCTGGATCGCTCGGTGCAGAAACAGATCCTCACGCTGCTACGCAGCCTGCAGCAGCAGCGCCAGCTGACCTATCTTTTTATCAGTCACGATCTGCAGGTGGTGCGCTCGCTGTGTCATCAGGTGATGGTGCTGCGCCAGGGCGAAGTGGTCGAGCATGGCGACTGCGAGAAGCTGTTCGCCGCGCCCGCGGCAGATTATACGCGCGAGCTGCTGGCCTCGGCGCAGCTCAGTGACCGTTAAAGGTCTCTGCAATCGCTACGCCCTGGTTTTTCAGGCAGCAGCTGGTGGCGCTTTCGTCGCTGCGCAGGATAAAGAGACAGGGCGAGCCCTCACACTCCGCGACTCTGCACTCGACCTGAATTGACGCCAGCGCGTCCTGCAGCTGATGCATAATCTCCCAGCCGGGGTGCCCGTCATGGCTGATCAGGCGCAGCGCAATGAGATCCTGCTCATCGGCGACGCCCTCTTCCGCCACGATGGCGCTGTGAAGCTCGCTAGCCCAGCGGTAGCGCTGCGGCAGGCGATGCACGATGGAAAGTTGCAGCATAGTTAATTGGTATCCCCAGAACGATTAACTTCAGTCACGATGAACAGCGCTTGCTGTTGCTGCTGAACGGCAGGAACGGCAGGAACGGACGTCAAGGCTTGCTCTCTCGTTTCCCAACATACGATGTGTGGAAAGATTATTCTTTGCGAGTCGGCTCGCATTTTGGCCTATTAGTACCGCGTTCATCGACAGTTAACAATCAGTTTAGACGCATTCTGGTTACTTTCTTAATCATTAATATTCACAACTAAGAAACATACTGGACTGAATATAGCAAATACGCACCTTATCCCTGAGGTGCGCCCGTTACCCGGCCAACGCTGCGCGTTGTTCAAAAGCACTGCCGGCGCTTTTGTCCATGGCGCGGGGCGCTTTGCGCTTCAGGCCACGCCGCCCTGATTTCTGGCTTTGTCAGCTGTCTGAAAGAACGATCGGGTTAGCGTCTGATGGCGCGCGGGCGCGACGCGTAGAGGAAAAACAGCACAGAGAGCGTGGCGCACGCCGCGATGGTGCCCACCATCGGCCAGGCGCTGTTAAAACTGGCCGTTGACAGCAGTGCACCCACCAGCCCGCCGACGCCAAACCGCAGCGTGCCCGCCAGCGACGAGGCAGTGCCCGCCATATGGGGAAACTCGTCGAGGATCACCGCCATCGCGTTGGAGGAGACCACCGACACGCAGCCGATAAACATCGCGACGCCCAGCACCAGCGGCATAAATCCCATATGCAGCGCGCTCACCGCCACCAGCCAGATGCCCATCGTAAACTGGATCACCAGCCCGGCGCGGAACATCGCCAGCGGACCAAAGCGGCGCACCGCACGGCTGTTGATCAACGTCATCACAAACAGAAACACCACGTTCAGCGCGAAGTAGTAGCCAAAATTCTGCGGTGAAACGTGGTTGACCTCGATATAGACGAAGGGACCCGCGTTGAGAAAGGTAAACAGCCCGGCAAACGAGAAGCCGCTCGCCAGCATATAGCTAAAGGCGCGCTTGTGGCGAAACAGCGTAATGAAATTGCCCAGCATGGTACGCAGGTGAAAACGCTGGCGCTGCTCCGGCCTGAGCGTCTCGCGGATCTGCGTCATCACCATCACGGTGGTGATCAGCGCGGCGATCGATAACGCCCAGAAAATGGCGTGCCAGCTCCATGCCAGCAGCAGCCAGCCGCCGATGATCGGCGCCAGCAGCGGCGCGATGGTGGTGATCAGCATCACAAACGACATCATGCGCGAGAAGTCCTCTTTCGAGTAGCTGTCGCGCATCAGGGCGTTGATCACCACGCTGGCCGCCGCCGCGGAAAGGCCGTGCAGAAAGCGCATCAGAATCAGCTGGTCGATGGTCTGCGCCAGCGCACAGGCGGCCGCCGCGCAGGCGAAGATCAGCGTGCCGAGCACGATCACCGGCTTGCGACCGTAGCTGTCCGCCAGCGGGCCGTAAACCAGCTGGCCGATGGCGAACCCCAGGATATAGAGGTTAAGCGTCATCTGTACGCTGCCTGCCGACACGCCAAATTCGCGAGCGATCTGCGGCATCGCGGGCAGGTACATATCGATGGAGAGCGGCATCAGCATCGCCAGCAATCCCAGAATCACCACCAGTCCCGCAGCTGAATTTTTATCCTTGCGCACGGCCGCTCCGCTATTTCTGTTTTAACTCGTCGGGCAGCCCGACGCTGTTAATTTCATCTTCCGTCAGCGGACGATATTCGCCCGGCTCAAGATCGTCATCCAGCACAATGCCGCCAATACGTTCGCGATGCAGCCCGACTACGCGGTTGCCGACCGCGGCAAACATGCGTTTCACCTGATGATAGCGCCCTTCGCTGAGGGTCAGCAGCACCTCGGTCGGCGTAATTTCTTCCATTTGCGCTGGCTGGGTCAGCGATTTTTCGCCGTGCAGCTGGATGCCCTCGGCGAACTGCTGCGCGACATCCGTAGCGACAGGATGTTCCAGCGTCACGCGGTAGGTTTTCTCGCAGTGGTGGCGCGGCGAGGTAATGCGGTGCGACCACTGGCCGTCATCGGTCAGCAGCACCAGCCCGGTAGTGTCGATATCGAGGCGTCCCGCGGCGTGTAGCTTCCATGCGGTCGGCTCTTCAATAAAGTAGAGGATGGTTGGGTGATCGGGGTCGTCGGTGGAACAGACATAGCCCTGCGGCTTGTTCAGCATAAAGTAGCGCGGCCCTACCTGCAGCTGCAGCGGATTGCCGTCATATTCCACCTCATGCTCAGGCTGGATTTTAAAGGCGGTGTCGCGCACCACTTCGCCATTAACGGTAACTTTTTGCGCCCGGATTTCACGGCCGGCGATAGCCCGGCTGACTTCCAGTTGCTGAGAGATGAATTTATCGAGTCGCATGAATTCGCTTTGCCTGTACTGCGGAGGGAAACTGAAACGGGGTTTTACCCGTTGAAAAAGTGCGGGAAGTATAGCCTGAACCAGCGCCGCCGCCCAGAGCCGTTCCTGCGTTTCATCCATTTTCATGGCATAATCTCGCTCAGTTTCGCAAAAGTGATCGGCCATGGCTTTTACTCTACGTCCTTATCAGCAAGACGCGGTTAACGCGACCCTCAATCATTTTCGTCGTCACGCCGAACCGGCGGTGATCGTGCTGCCCACCGGCGCAGGGAAAAGCCTGGTGATCGCCGAGCTGGCGCGGCTGGCGCGCGGGCGCGTGCTGGTGCTGGCGCACGTCAAAGAGCTGGTGGAGCAGAACCACGGCAAATATCAGGCTTACGGGCTGGAAGCGGATATCTTCGCCGCTGGCCTGCAGCGCAAAGAGAGCCAGCGCAAGGTGGTGTTCGGCAGCGTGCAGTCGGTGGCGCGCAATCTGGCGCAGTTCGACAGCGCCTTTTCGCTGGTGATCGTCGACGAGTGCCACCGAATTAGCGATGACGACAGCAGTCAGTATCAGCAGATCTTCAGCCATCTGCGTCAGCATAATCCGCAGCTGCGTCTGCTGGGCCTGACCGCGACGCCGTTTCGACTCGGCAAAGGCTGGATCTATCACTTCCACTATCACGGCATGGTGCGCGGCGACGAGAAGGCGCTGTTCCGCGACTGCATCTATGAACTGCCGCTGCGCTATATGATTAAGCACGGCTTTCTGGTGACGCCGGAGCGGCTCGATATGCCGGTAGTGCAGTATGATTTCAGCCGTCTGACGGCGCAGGCCAACGGACTGTTCAGCGAGGCGGATCTCAATCGCGAGCTAAAACAGCAGCAGCGCGTGACGCCGCATATCATCAGCCAGATCGTGGAATTCGCCGAGGAGCGCCGCGGCGTGATGGTGTTTGCCTCGACGGTAGAGCATGCACGCGAGATCCTGTCGCTGCTGCCCGCCAATAGCGCGCTGATTTCGGCAGAAACGCCAGCGAAAGCGCGCGACGCCACCATCGCTGCCTTTAAGGCGCAGCAGCTGAAGTTTCTGGTCAACGTCGCGGTGCTGACCACCGGCTTTGATGCGCCCCACGTCGATCTGATCGCCATTTTGCGCCCTACCGAGTCGGTCAGCCTCTATCAGCAGATTGTCGGACGCGGGCTGCGCCTGTCGCCCGGCAAGACCGACTGCCTGATTCTGGACTACGCAGGCAACCCGCACGATCTCTTTACCCCGGAAGTGGGTGCGCCGAAAGGCGCCAGCGACAATGAGCCTGTGCAGGTGTTCTGTCCCGCCTGCGGTTTCGCCAATACCTTCTGGGGCAAAACCACTGCGGACGGCATGATTATCGAGCACTTCGGCCGCCGCTGCCAGGGGGTGCTGGAGGATGACGAAGGCCACCGCGAGCAGTGCGATTTTCGCTTTCGCTTTAAAAGCTGCCCCGACTGCGGCGCGGAAAACGATATCGCGGCGCGGCGCTGTCACCAGTGCGATAAAATACTGGTGGATCCCGACGATATGCTGAAGGCGGCGCTAAAGCTCAAGGACGCGCTGGTACTGCGCTGCGGCGGCATGACGCTGACGCACGGCCGTGATGACAAGGGCGAGTGGCTGAAGGCGACCTATTTCGACGAAGACGGCACCAGCGTCGATGAACGCTTTCGCCTGCGCACGTCCGCACAGCGCAAGGCGTTTGAGCAGCTCTTTATGCGGCCGCATCAGCGCGCGCCTGGCGTGCCGCTCGGCTGGCAAACCGCCGCCGACGTGGTGGCGCTGCAGCCGCTGCTGCGCCATCCTGATTTCGTGGTGGCGCGCGCGAAAGGCCAGTTCTGGCAGGTGCGCGAGAAAGTTTTCGACTATCAGGGACGCTTTCGCCGCGCCAATGAGCTGCGCTAAGCGGCGGAATCATTTGCCCGCCTCGCCCATTACCGCTATACTGCCGCCCGCTTTTGCATTCGCAATCGCCTTTGAACAACCTGCCTGCTGCTGGGTCGCCTGTAGCAGGCATTATTGAAGAGACATAACCATGTTGACCATCAACGCAGAAGTACGTAAAGAGCAGGGTAAGGGTGCGAGCCGCCGCCTGCGCACAGCGAACAAATTCCCGGCCATCATCTATGGTGGCAGCGAAGCCGCTGTTTCTATTGAACTGGATCACGACGCCGTGATGAACATGCAGGCCAAGCCAGGCTTCTACACCGACGTGCTGACCCTGGTTGTCGACGGTAAAGAAACCAACGTTAAAGTGCAGGCCGTTCAGCGTCACCCGTTCAAGCCTAAACTGCACCACATCGACTTCGTACGCGCCTAATCGCCTGCGAATCGACATAAAAAACGCCGCGTATGCGGCGTTTTTTTTGGCCTGGCTGAAGGCCTACTTGCCGCTGGTGCGGCGCTGCAGCTGATCGCGCAGGTTCGGCGGCGTCCCTTTGATCGTTAAGGTATCGGTAGCCGGATCCCAGAAAACGCGCTCGCCCAGTAGGCCGGCGTCAAAATTGAGCGTCAGACCGCCGCCGCTGCCGGCGAATTTGGTCAGCTGACGCAGCGTGCTGCGATCCGCCGGGAAATGCTCCTCCAGCTCGTAGCCCTGCTCCTGCGTAAAAGCCTGAAAGGATTTCTCGCCGAGCGGCGGCAGCTCCTTCGACAGATCCTCCAGCGCAATCTCTTCGCCCGCCTGCAGCTGTTCGTTGCAGTAGCTGTAAACCTGCTGGCGATAGTTCTGCCGCTCGCTTTTATCGAGCTCTGACTCCGCGCAGTAATCGTCTACCGCCTGCAGCAGCCCGCGGTTTTGCGCTTTCGTATCCAGACCGACGCTGGCGCCGAGGAAATCCATAAAGAAATCGGCGACCTTGCGCCCTACGCGCCCGCGTAGAAAAGTGAGATAGCGCGTAGATTCTGGCGTCAGCTCCCATTCGGTCAGATCGATGCGCGCCACGATGTCGGCGTGGTTGATGTCGAGATAGTGCGTGCTGCTGATGTCGAGCTGCTCGTTGACGCGCATGCTGCGCTGGCTGTTGAGCACCGCGATCAGCAGATATTCCACTGCCAGATAGCGATAGTGCACAAACAGCACTACCCCGCCTTCGGCAAAAGGATATTTCGCCAGCTCGTCGCGCAGACGACCGGTCGCCGCGCGGCTGAACGCCAGGAAGTCGTCATTGCCTTTGCGGCAGTTGCGCAGCGCCTCCGCCAGTTCGCTCTCCTGGTTGAACAGGCCATAGGCTTTGTTTTTCGCGCTGTAGACGCGGTGCAGCTCTTCTACCATCGCTTCCACGGTGGCGTTAGCGGGCAGCAGCGTATCGCGCAGTACCAGCTCAAGCTGATTCTCGTCGCGCTTGATCAGCTGATGCAGGGCAATCTGGTCGATATCCAGACTCATGGTAGACTCTCCTTTTAGTTCAGGCGCGTATTCAAACACCGCCCGCATCGGCTTTCAACTCCATGCTTTAACCGATCGATGCGCTTTCGATAAAATTGCGGTAAAAACCCTGTCGTTACGGTACTATACCGCCTTTTGAAACGAGATTAGCCGACGATATGCCACAATCATCCCGTTACAGCGACGAACGCGTGGAAAAACTCCTCGCGCAACTGGCCCAGGTGCTGCAGAAAGACAATGCGCCGACCGACCTTTCCCTGATGGTGCTGGGAAATATGGTGACCAACGTAATCAACAGCGACGTTGCGCCGGCGCAGCGCCGTTCGCTGGCACGTTCTTTCGCGGAAGCTCTGCAGGCCTCCGTACGCGACGACAACGCCCATTAATCGCTGATTTGATCGCATAATATGGTAACCAACCGGCAGCGCTACCGCGAAAAAGTCTCCCAGATGATCAGCTGGGGGCACTGGTTTGCTCTGTTTAATATTTTATTCGCGTTGATTTTAGGCAGCCGCTATCTGGTGGTCGCCGACTGGCCCGCGTCGCTCGCGGGGCGTATTTACGCCTTCAGCAGCTGGATCGGCCACTTCAGCTTTATCGTGTTCGCCGTCTATCTGCTGGCGATATTCCCGCTCACCTTCCTGGTGATGTCGCAGCGGCTGCTGCGCGTCCTGTCGGCGATTATCGCCACCGTCGGGCTGACGCTGATTATGGTCGACAGCGCGGTGTTCAACCGCTTCCATCTTCACCTGAATCCGGTGGTGTGGGAGCTGGTGATCAACCCTGACCAGAGCGAGATGGCGCGCGACTGGCAGCTGATGTTTATCAGCGTGCCGCTGATCTTCCTCGTGGAGATGCTGTTCGCCACCTGGAGCTGGCAGAAGCTGCGCAGCCTGAACCGGCGCTCGTTCGGCAAGCCGCTGGCGGCACTGTTTATCACCGCCTTTTTCGCCAGCCATCTGCTCTATATCTGGGCCGACGCCAATTTCTACCGCCCGATTACCATGCAGCGCGCCAATCTGCCGCTCTCCTATCCGATGACCGCGCGACGCTTCCTTGAGCGCCACGGTCTGCTGGACGCGCAGGCTTACCAGCAGCGCCTGATTCAGCAGGGCGATCCGGAAGCGGTGTCGGTACAGTATCCGCTCAGCGATATCACCTTCCGCGACGGCGGCACGCGCAATAACCTGCTGGTGATCACCGTGAAATCGCTGAACGCCGGTGATATGGCGAAAGCGCTGCCGCAGCTCAATCAGTTCGCCGGCAATAATCTGCGCTTTACCCAGCACTTCAGCGCGGGCGACCTGCCGGAAAAAGGGCTGTTTGGCCTGTTCTACGGTATTTCCGCCAGCTACATGGACGGCGTGCTAGCGGCGCGCATGCCCTCGGCCTTGCTCGGCGCATTAAGTTCACAGGGCTATCAGTTCGGGCTTTTCTCCTCTGAAGGCTTCAATCAGCCGCTCTATCGCCAGGCGCTGCTGACGGACTACACCCTGCCCGCCACCGACAGTCAGCCTAACGCCAGCACCGTTACCCAGTGGCAGAACTGGCTTAACGGGCAGAAAGGCGACGGCAATCCATGGTTCTCCTGGCTGGCGCTGGACGGCGTCGACCTAAGCAGCGCCCCGGCGAAATCGCGTCAGCGTAGCTACCTGCGTCAAACTGCCGCCATCGATGAGCAAATTCATACGGTGCTCACCACGCTGGAGCAGCGCGATCTGCTGAAAAATACCGTGGTGGTGATTACCGCGCAGCAGGGCGTAGCGCTGGACGGCAACCTTGACAGCGTGGGCAATCGTGCGAACCTGCAGGTTCCGCTGGTGATCCACTGGCCGGACACCCCTGCGCAGACCATCGATCGCCTCACCGACCATCAGGATGTCATGGCGACGCTGATGCAGCGCCTGCTGCACGTGCGCACCAACCCGGTGAACTATTCGCAAGGGGAAGATCTCTTCGCCGCGCAGCGCCGCCACGACTGGGTCGCCAGCAGCGAAGATAATCGTCTGGTGGTGACGACGCCGCAGGTGACGCTGGTGCTCAACAATAACGGCAGCTATCGCGCTTACGATGCTAAGGGCAACGCCCTGAAAGATCATAAGCCTCAGCTGGCGTTGCTGCTGCAGGTGCTGACGGAAGAGAAGCGTTTTATCGCTAACTGATTATTTATGAGGCAGTTAGACGGCTGCTGCTTGCATTCCGCCAGAGAAACAGTAGACTAGGCCCCACTGTTCGGCACGTAGCGCAGCCTGGTAGCGCACTGTCATGGGGTGTCAGGGGTCGGAGGTTCAAATCCTCTCGTGCCGACCAAAATTCCCAACTAAAGCAGCCTGTTAAGGCTGCTTTTTTTATGCCTGCCGTAAGCCTTTTCTCTCTTTGCCCCGGACACACAGGCGCCGCCTCCTGCGGCTTCCGCACGCTGTGCGCAGCAACATGGTCTATACTGACTTCTGTGTGGGTAATGAAGAGGAGAGTTTATGCATTCTATTGAAAAAGACGATCCAAACAACGCGCCCGAGTCAGGCGACAAACGTCCTGAACCGGATCAAAAGCAGTAACCCACAAAGGTCGCCACGCGCGGCCTTTTTGCTGCCTGTAGCGGCTCAGGATCTATAAGCTTTTGCCTCAACAGATAAGCCGTTACACTTTCATTCAGCCGCTTACGCCAGGCAATTAACGCTGATCTTCCTCACAAAAACCGCAAGCCGCCGCGCTTTTTAATCTTAGTGAAACAAAACTGTCATAAATATTCCTTAATCTTAATGCCTCTGAATTTCGGATGGATATCATTATGGTTATCAAAGCGAAGAGCCTGCAGGATGCGGAAGAACTGCTTCATTCAGGCGTGAGTAAAGTGGAACTGGCTTACAATATCGGCAGCGACGATTTTTTTCGCCTGGCCTCGCGCTGGTGCGATCGCGGTGCGCGCATCACTAAAGGTCACCATCACTTCGTGGTTTCCGTAAAGGGCTTTGCCATTCCGCCTAACGACTAAGCGGTTGCCCCGACCATGGCGGGCTGCTTTAATGCCCTTTTGCGCGCCGCCGTGGAATCCTATGCATTCTCAGATCGTTTCTCTGCCGCCTCCTGAAGGCGGCTTTATTCGCTCCGCGCATCTGCGCCGTGGCGATGTGCTGCTGGCGCAGGCGCGCTTTGACCTGACTCTTTATGACGACAGCTTCAGCGCGCGCTGGAATCTGCCCTTTCCATCTGCTGTGCAGCAGGCGGTAAAAAAGCGTCGCGCCGAATACCTGGCCAGCCGCTGGCTGGCGCGTGAGGTGACAGGCGAGATTGGCATCCCCGACTTTCTGCTGAAAAACCATAGCGACCGGTCGCCCGTCTGGCCGCCCGGCGTGCAGGCGTCGCTGTCGCACACCGACGGCGCGGTGGCGCTGGCCATGACCCGTCAGCCGCTCTGCATCGGCGTCGATATTGAAAGCGTGATGAGCCTGCACACTGCAGAGGAAACCGCCGCCCTGCTGATGAGCGGCCAGGAAGAGGCGCGGCTGCGCGCGCTGCCGCTGCCGTTTTCGCAGGCCGCAACGCTGCTGTTTTCGCTGAAAGAGAGTCTGTATAAAGCGCTGTGGCCGCAGCTGCATCAGCCGATGGATTTTCCTCAGGCCAGCCTGCTGGAGGCAGATATCACCACAGGCAAAGCGGTGATCGTGCTAAACCACAGCTTTAGCGCGGCGTTTGCCGCCGGTATGCGGCTCGAGGCGGAATTTCAGCTGGAGGCGAATCGGGTGCTGACGCTGCTGACCTGTCCTGCGGCAGGCAATAAAACACCGGCCCTCCCCCCATTGCGCTAAGCTTTTTCTTCCTGCTGAAAAGTGAGGTCGGTGCGCTGCACCGCATCCAGCGTCGCCATGTCACGCTCGCGTCCGGTCAGCTCGCTGAGTTTGCCTTCGCGCATCTCCAGCAGACGGTCGGCGTGCATAAAATAGTGGTCGTCATGGCTGATGGCGAACACGGTTTTGCCCGACGCCTGCAGCCAGGGCAGCAGCTCACGATAAAAGACGCGGCGGAAGTGGGGATCCTGATCCGCCGCCCACTCGTCCAGCAGCAGCACGTCGCGCTCTTCCGCCGCCGCCAGCAGCAGCGCGACCCGCTTGCTCTGCCCTTTCGACAGCTGCAGGTTGAGGATTTTATTGCCTTCGATTTTCAGCTTGTCCTGCATTTTCAGGCGCTCAAGCCAGGCCTGCACCAGCTCAGGATTCGCGGGGGCGCCCTCGCGCCCGATCAGCCGATCGAAGAGATGCACGTCGGTAAACACGGCGGAGAAGTGCTTGCGCCAGCGATCCAGATCTTGCGTGCCAATCGGTTTGCCGTCCAGCAGCAGCGTGCCGCTGTGCGGCTGGTAGAGGCCGGTCAGCAGCATCGCCAGCGTCGACTTACCGCTGCCGTTGCCACCAATCAAAAACAGCAGCTCGCCGCGTCGCAGCGTCAGGTTAATGGGGCCGACCTCGAAACCGTTTTGTCCGTAGTGGAAGCAGACGTCGCGCAGCTCCAGCGTGTGCCACTCCGCCAGCGGCGGCAGCGTATAAAAGCCCTCCTGATGGGGCGCAAGGTCGAAGGCGTTAAGCTTGCGAAACGCCACCTGGGCGCTGAGCAGCGTCGGCAGCGCGCCGACCGCCGACAGCAGCGGCGTGCGCAGGAACAGCAGCGTCAGCGAGAAGGTCGCCGCCACCGCGGTGTTCGCCCAGCCCAGGCTGTTGGCCATAAAAAAAACCATGCCTATGGCGCCGAGCGTCATGATATTCGACCAGTTTACCGCGCTGAGATGGTAGGTGTCGGCGCGCACGATATGGTGACGGTAGGCTTTCGCATCTTCCTGATAAACGGTTTCGTAGATCAGCTGAGCGCGCTCGCGGTTCAGATGCAGCTCTTTGCGCCCTTCCGTTACCGTCTGGAAATCGCGGTAGAGGTCATCTTCTACCTCGCGCAGTTTCGCCATATGGCGATAAACGCGCGACACCAGCAGCCAGCCCCCCACCAGCGTCACCGCCATCCACAGGCTGGAGACCATCAGCATTTTAGGCGAGAGCCAGGCGAGATAGATTGCCGATCCCAGCGTGATGATAATGCCCTGAATCAGCTCCGGCAGGCGGACGAAGGCGATGGTGATGGCGCGGATATCGCTGGTCAGCCCGGCCAGCAGTGGCGCGTTGCCGATCTGCTCCAGCCGCTCGACGCGGGTATCCAGAATGCGTTTGATAAATTCGCCGCGCAGCCGCCAGACAAACTGATGCCCCAGCAGCGTCAGCGCCAGCTGGGCGGCGAGCGTGACCGCCATCAGCAGCACCAGCTGTAGTAAGAAGCCAGGCAGCACGGAGAAAGAGGTATTGATCGCCGAGATCATTTCGCTGTTGATATAGGCGATCATAGCGATGCCGAGCACGGCGCTGAGCAGCGTCAGCAGGATCACGCCGATAAAAGGCCAGCGAAACTGGCGAAAAACAACCTTGAGCAACGCCATAAAAAAGTCCAGCAGTCAGGAAAGCAGCCAGCAGTTTAAAGCGATGCGGAATGATAGCAATAGTTATTCGCAATCGCGCCGCGCTCAGAAGGCGCGGCGAAAGGTCAGGTTGTAGCGGAAGGCGCCAGTCAGCGGATGATCGCCAGGCTTAAGCGGCAAAATACCGTGGTAGCGCAGGCGCGACGGTCCGCCCCACACCACCACGTCGCCATGCTCCAGCAGCACGCGTTGCGTGGCGTCGCCGCGCGCGAAGCCGCCAAACTGAAACACCGCCGGCAGCCCCAGCGATACTGAAACGATCGGCTGACGCAGATCGCGCTCATCTTTATCCTGATGCAGCGTCAGCTTTGCGCCAGGCGCGTAGCGGTTGATCAGGCAGGCGTCAGGCGCGAACAGCGGGAACCCCGCCTCGCGCGCGCAGTCGAGCGCCAGCTGGCGAAACAGCAGCGGCATCGGCGGCCATTTGCGGCCGTTCTCCGCATCCTGCTCGGTGTATTGATAGCCGCGCGCGTCGCTCGACCAGCCGAAATCGCCGCAGTTAGTCATCGCCACCGACATGCGGTGACCGCCCGGCGTAATGCGATGGTGGAACGGATTCTGCTGCGCCACCGCCAGCAGCGCCTCGATCAGCGCTGGCGCGTCGTCGCGCGCGCGGCGTCGCAGAATGGTCGCGCCCTCCGCCAGCGGCTCCTGCCACGGCGCCTCTTCACTAAACAGATCAAGCATCACTCCCCCTTGCGCCGCTACTCGCCGTCGATCAGAAAGGCTTTGAACTGCGGCGACATCCAGCTGACGAATTTATCGCCCTCTTTACTGATAAGGTAGACCGCCAGCTGCTGCTGCAGCGCCAGCGCCTTCGCCTTTTCGCTGCCCAGCACCATCAGGCCGGTATCCCAGCCGTCAGCTTCCAGCGCCGTGGTGGCGATCACCGTGGCGGAAACCAGCTTATGCTCAATGGGCCGGCCAGTCGCGGGATCGATGACGTGCGAAATGCGTTTGCCGTCCAGTTCATAATAGTTGCGATAGCTGCCGGATGTGCTGATGCCGTGCCCCTGCAAATCAACCCGTGCCTGCACGGCGTTTTCGCTGTCGGTGGGTTTCTGGATCGCCACGCGCCAGCGCTGGCCCTGCGCGTTCTCTCCGCGGCTCAATACCGCCCCGCCGACCGAAACCAGATAGTTGTTGATCTCTTCGCGCTCCATCAGGCGCGCCAGGTGATCGGTGGCATAGCCTTCGCCCATCGTTGAGAGATCGACATAGAGCCCCGGCAAATCTTTTTGCAGCCACTGCCCTTGCACCGTCTCAATAACGCGCAGGTGCTGTAGCCCGGTTTGCGCCTTCGCGGCGGCGATCTCCGCCTCTGTCGGGATATGAGCAGGCTGTTTCGCCGGGCCGAAGCCCCAGAGATTCACCAGCGGCCCCACGGTAATATCCATCGCGCCGCCGGTTTTTGCGCCGATACGCAGTGACTCGGTAACGATATCCGCCATATCGGCGCTGACCGGCTGCGGTGCGTCGCCCTGATAGCGGTTGAAGCGCGACAGCACGGAATCGGGTTTCCAGGTCGACAACGTCTGGTCATCCGCATCAAGCTGCTGCTGGATCGCCTGCTGCAGTGTCGCTTTGCGCGCAGCGTCAACGCCCGCCAGCGACACGCGCCATACCGTGCCCATGGTTTTACCTTCCAGCACCATCGCCTGCGATGGTGCTTTGCTATCGCAGCCGCTCAGGGCGCAAACTGCCGCTGTCATTAGCAGAATATTCCAGTATCGCATTCTTCCCTCATCTGTAACGCTATATTCCAGCCTGAAACAAAGCATAAGTCGTTAGTAAAGTAGTCAAAAGCGGCTTGTAAACCCGCACTGCCTGACCCACTCTCTGGCAGGGAACCGGCTGATAACAGGAGGCCCCAATGATTTATCTGATTCTCGCGTTTGCAGGCGGACTATTTATTTTCAGCATTGCTAAGCTGCTGCAACAGCGTCGTCAAAAGCGCCTTGACTGGGGCGCGGCGCGTCAGCGTTGAGCAGGCATGCACCAAAATGCTGCGGCAGTGTAGCAAAGCAGGCGGGAAATCCGTGGCTGTGAGAGCGATCGAGCTGGCATGAATCGTGCACTGTTTAGACCGGGTTTAACTCCGGGAGGTGCAGCATGCGTAAATTATCATCAACGTTCGGTCAGTGGCAGCAGTGGCTGAGTTTTTCCGCATTCACCCTGGCAGGGGTTGGATTTGAGGGCAGCGCCCCGCCACAGCCAAAAACGCCGCCTGCGGCCAGCCGCAGACGGACGCTGCAGTCATAGTACAGCCCTGATGCACTTAATCCCGGACGCTCGTCCGGGCGTCGTCCCGGCGGCCAGTAAAAGCGTCGTTCGCTGGCCGCTATCGGACGGACGTGCCCTTCTCCCCACTCCTCCCACGCCGTGCTGATTCATTGACACACACAAGCGAGAATGGACGCCATTGTTCTCAGGCTGCCGTCTGGGCCGAACAGGGCAAAGCCGGGCAGTTTACATTGCTGACGGTTGGCGCCATCGTGCAGCGCAGCGGAGAGAAGAAGCGGAGGGGGGGTAACAGAGGATTTAGCCGCCGCGCGGGCGGCAACGCTGCACACGAGAGCGTAGCCCGCAGGCTACGCTCCTGGCGGTTTAGAACTGATAAACCAGACCCAGCGCCACGGTATCGTCGGTGTTGATGCCGGCCGCGTCGGTGAAGGCATTGTCGTCCATCAGGTTGATCTGGTAATCAACGTAGGTGGACATATTTTTGTTGAAGTAGTAGGTCGCGCCCACATCAACATATTTTTTCAGATTCTGTTTGCCCCAGTTCTGAATGTCGGTGCCGCGTGAAGTCACGAACGCCAGAGACGGACGCAGGCCGAAATCGAACTGATACTGCGCCACCAGCTCCCAGTTATCCGCTTTATCAGCGAAACCATGGATGTCATCATCAGTGGAGCCGAAGCGGGTAGCGTTATAGGAACGGCTGTACATCGCCGCCAGGTAGATATTGTTAGCGTCATACTTCAGACCGCCGGTGTAGACTTCCGCCTTGTCACCGCGACCCAGGATGGCCGGATCGCCGCCGTTCTGATTGTTGGTACGGTCAGACGAGAACATGGCCGCGCCGATTCCCAGGCCAGATCCCAGATCGTAGGTGGTGCTCAGGCCCCAGCCGTCGCCATTCTCACCCAGCACATTGCGGCCAGAGCTTTCACGGCTCGGGTTGTCGTTTTTGCCCTGATACTGAACGGCGAAATTCCAGCCGTCTACCAGACCAAAGAAGTTGGCGTTACGGTAGGTCGCCATGCCGTTGCCGCGCTGGAACATAAAGTTGTCCGCGCCGTAGGTGTCGCCGCCGAACTCCGGCAAGACGTCGGTCCATGCGCCGATATCATATGCTACGCCGTAGTTGCGGCCGTAGTCGAACGAGCCCGCATCGCCGAACTTGATACCGGCAAAGCCGACGCGCGTGTAGCTGTCAGCGGTGCCTTCATCTTCTGAGGTATTCAGCGCCGCCTGATATTCCCACTGGCCGTAACCGGTCAGCTGGTCGGAAATCTGGGTTTCGCCTTTGAAGCCGAAGCGCAGGTAAGACTGGTCGCCGTCATTACCGTCGTTGTCTGAGAAATAGTGCAGACCGTCGACTTTACCGAACAGGTCTAATTTGTTGCCGTCTTTGTTGTAGATTTCCGCTGCGCTGGCAGAACCCGCTGCAACCAACAGCGCAGGGATCACCAGGGAGAGAACGCGACGTTTCATTTTATTGCCCTCTGTTATATGCCTTATTTTGCCACTGCAAGCTGAACGCTCAAAAATTCAGCCGGCACGCCATTGTTATTTTATAAAGGGCAATAAGCCACCATGAAAATGCTACGAAATTTCCAAAACTGTTTCATAATGCGAAACAGTTATTTCCGGATGTAAAATTTGCGGAACTAATAACCAGCACGTATCGATAAAAATTATCGCACAAATTATCAAACCCATTTTTAAACTTTTATTTTCATCATGTTACATGCAGCTCTATATGAGCACTGAATGATAAAACCTGTACGTCATCTGATAATACAATAGATCCCGCTATCATCATTTATTTCATTATTACCTTCATTCACCCCGAATGAGATGTTTACCCTAATTTCGCGCCGGACCTCTGTGTCCGGCATTTTTTTGCCCAACATTCGGCGTTTCCACCCTGTCCGCAAGTAAAGTTAATTAATGATCCTAAAATAACATGGCCCACTTTAGGCACTTGTTGCCAATAATCGCACTTCCGGTTAATTATTTCCCTCCATATTTCCCTTGTTAATTTATCACCGTAATAAAGCGCCTCCCCTTATGTGAGATTGGGCTATTTGCACGCCGAGAGGCGCTCGCCGCAAAATATGACGGTAAGGCGTTCTGAATAGTCGCGTTCTATCGACAGCGCCTGACGAGCTCAGCCGCGCGTCAGAAAGGTTAAAAGCGTAACGCGCAGGATAATGACGTGAAGCAAGGCCATCAGCTGACTGGAGAGATGCCAGGAAAGTTCTGGAAAAGTTTAGAGAGGAGATAAAAGTCGCTAGAATGCCGACTTACACGCCGCTTTATCGCTATTCTGCCTTTCCCGGCAGCGCATGCGGCTACGGCATTGATGCTACACTTCGTCGCTTTACTACTCACGAATATCACTATGACCGCATTGGACGCCGCCCCACCCAGGAAACTTCACAGCCGAGTCAGTCTGGGCACACGCCTTGTTTTTCTTATTGCCGGCCTCGGCATGTCCTCCTGGGCGCCGCTGGTGCCGTTCGCCAGCGAGCGGTTAGCGCTGAACGGCGCGTCGCTGGGCGCGCTGCTGCTCTGTCTGGGTGTGGGTTCGCTGGCGGCGATGCCGGTCACAGGCGCGCTGGTAGGCCGTTTCGGCTGCCGCCGGGTTATGCTCGGTTCGACGCTGGTGATTCTGGCAATGCTGCCGCTGCTGGCGACGCTGGAAGTCATGTGGATGATGGCCGCGACGCTGATGGTATTCGGCGCCGGGCTGGGCATGCTGGACGTGGCGATGAACGTACAGGCGGTTGAGGTGGAGAAAGCGGCCCGCAAGCCAATGATGTCCGGCTTCCACGGCTTCTTTAGCCTCGGCGGCATTCTGGGCGCGGGCGCGATCAGCCTGCTGCTGGGCGCCGGCCTGTCGCCTCTGGCGTCAGTGGCGCTGGTGCTGCTGCTGATAGCGCTGCTGCTGACGGCCAGCCTGCCGACGCTAATGAGCGAGCGCCTGCATCAGCCCGATCAGCCGTGGCTGGTCGTCCCGCGCGGCTTCGTCGCCTTTCTCGGCCTGCTTTGCTTTATTCTGTTTCTTGCCGAAGGCGCCGTGCTCGACTGGGGCGCGCTGCTGCTGCTGCAGCGTCCCGAGATGTCGACGGCGCATGCCGGGCTTGGCTATGCGGTCTTCTCGGTGGCTATGACCATCGGCCGTCTCACCGGCGACCGGATTATCCACCGTTTCGGCCGCTTTCCCGTAATGCTGACAGGCGCGCTGACCGCATCGGCCGGTCTGGCGCTGGCGGTTTTTCTGCCCTGGCCGCAGATAGCGCTGCTCGCTTTTCTGCTGGTGGGCTTTGGTTTGTCCAATACGGTGCCGATGTTATTCAATGCTGTCGGGAATCAGCAGGATATGCCCTCGAATCTCGGGATTTCCGCCATGACAACGCTGGGATATGCGGGTATTCTCTCAGGTCCGGCCTTAATCGGATTTATTTCTCAATGGCTGAGCCTCAGCGGCGCCTTTCTGCTCATCGCGCTGCTGCTGCTGGCTGTGGCCGCCAGTGCCCGACTGGTCGCGCGATGATTTCAGGTGTCTGACACGCTATGTTGCCCTTTAAGTTTCCAGTGACATCCGGCAATGTCACTCGCTTTTTTGTGATTTTCAATCTGGTGCTGCTGCTGGCGCTGGGCTTTATGGTCCATAATTCGGTCAACGCCTGGCTGACCGAGAAACGCTATGCCATGGCCGATCTGGCGCGCGCGACGCAAAAGCGCATCGACGCCTATCGCTTCGCCACCTGGCAGATTTACGAGAACCTCGCCACCAGCGCGGCGGGCAGCGTGCCGAACAGCAGCCTGCAGGAGACGCGGCTGCGTCCGGACGTCTACTATCTGGAAAAAACCCGCCGTAAAACCGAAGCGCTGATCTTCGGCTCGCACGACAGCAGCACGCTTGATATGACCATGCGCATGTCGAGCTACCTCGATACGCTGTGGGGCGCGGAAAACCCCTCCTGGTCGATGTATTTTCTCAACGGTCAGGACAATAGCCTGATTATGATCTCTACGCTGCCGCTGAAGGATATGGCGACGCGCTATAAAGAGAGCGCCATCAGTTCGCTGGTGGACGGCCGCCGTGCCGAGATGCTGCAGCAGGCCAACGCGCTGGACGAGCGAGAAAGCTTTTCGCCGCTGCGTCACTTTTCGTTTCAAAACGACCACTACTTTACCCTGCGCACCACCTTTAACCAGCCGGGCCATCTGGCAACGGTGGTCGCCTTCGACCTGCCGATCAACGATCTGACGCCGCAGAACATGCCGATCGAAAACTTTCAGCTGCGTCAGGACACGGCGCTGCCCGCCGCTGGGGCTCAGGAAGAGAGCGAAAGCACGCAGATCGCCATGGTTAATCCTGACCTGGAAATTGCCGCTACCCTGCCCAGCACGCCGCTGCAGCTGGTTTATCGCGTGCCGCTCACCAGCCTGATGATGGATACGCTGCATAATCTGCTCTGGCCGCTGCTGGTGAACCTGCTGCTGTTCCTGCTCTCTTTTGTCGGCATCACGCTGCTGCGCCAGCAGTCGCTGCGCCCGAGCGAAAATCAGAGCGCGGAACTCGACTCGCTGCGCGTGCTCAATGAAGAGATCGTCGCCAGCCTGCCGGTCGGCCTGCTGGTGTATGACTTCGCCAGCAACCGCACCATCCTCAGCAATAAGATCGCAGAACATCTTTTGCCGCATCTCAATCTGCAAAAAATCATTAATATGTCCGACCAGCATCAGGGCGTGCTGCAGGCGACCATCAACAACGAAGTGTATGAGATCCGCCATGCGCGTAGCGTGCTGTCGCCCCATACCCAGCTGTTTTTGATGCGCGATCAGGATCGCGAGCTGCTGGTGAATAAAAAGCTGCAGAAGGCGCAGCAGGTGCTGGATCGCAACCATCAGATGCGCCAGCAGCTGCTGCAAAATCTCGGCCACGCGCTGAATCGTCCGCTGGAAAAGGTGGTGGCGCAGCTGGTGCAGCTGAGCCAGCGCGACGAAGACGAAACCGTGCTCGATCTGCTCGACGAGAGTCAGGGCCTGGCGCGGCTGGTAGACGACATCGTCCTGCTTAACCGCCTTGAGGCGCACGACTGGTCGCCAGACGCCAGCGTTTTCAACCTGCAGGAGCTGCTCGACGAGGTTGCGCTGGAAAGCCTGCCGCTGATGCGCCGCAAGGGGCTGTCTCTGGTGGTGAATAACCTGCAGCCCAACGACGAGCAGCGTTTCGGGGACCGCCGTGCGCTGCGTAAAGTGCTCGCCACGCTAATGCACTATGCGCTGACCACCACGCGCTGGGGCAAGATCTCGCTGACGGTGAACGCCGACGAAGCGCATCCGGAACGCCTGCTGATTCAGCTGGTGGATACCGGCGCAGGACTGACCGTCGACGAGCTGGCGAACGCCGATTTCCCGTTCCTCGGCGAAACCAGCCAGGATCGCTACGGGCAGGCCTCCGGCATGGCTTTTTTCCTCTGCAAGCAGCTGTGCAAACAGATGGGCGGCAGTCTGGAGATTATCGCCAAACCGGATATCGGCACGCGCTACAGCATTCAGCTTCCGCTGGCGGTAGAGCCACGGCCGGAAGAGGAAGAGGAGAAGCTGCTGGACGGCGTGACCGCGCTTATTGAGATCGAGGTGGAAGATGTCTACAAAATTGTCTGCCGCCATCTGGAAAACTGGGGGGCGCGCTGCCTGTCGCCCGAAGAGCGACTGTCAGGACAGGAACATGACGTGCTGGTGACCGACGACCCTAACAAGCTGAGCGGCTGGGCGCTGCTGCTGGCGGAGGATGAGCTGGGTCACCACGCGCTAAACGATCGGCAATACCGGGTCAACTTCAATCTCAGCAATGCGCTGCAGGATGCACTGCTGGCCCTGATTGAACAACAGCTGGCCCATGATTCCATGGATGAGAGTACAGAAGACGAGGAGTTAACCCCGCTGCTCAGCGGCGGCTACTTCCAGCTGTTTACCGAGACAGTACCGCCTGATGTAAAGAGACTGTATACTGAGTCGGCAGAAAAGGACTATGCCATGCTTGCTCAGACAGCGCATCGCCTGAAAGGCGTGTTTGCCATGCTTAACCTGACGCCAGGCAAACAGCTTTGTGAAGAGTTAGAACTGCACATCAAAGCATGTGACGATTCAAACATTACAAATACCACCAGTGACATTGACGCTTACGTTAATGAACTGCTGCAGCAAGGTAACCAATAAGATGAATAACTTAAATGTAATTATTGCCGATGACCATCCAATTGTTCTTTTCGGTATCCGAAAATCTCTGGAACAAATTGAATGGGTCAACGTTGTAGGTGAGTTTGAAGACTCAACAGCACTGATTAACAGCTTGTCAAAACTTGATGCCAACGTCCTGATCACCGATCTCTCCATGCCTGGCGAGAAATATGGCGATGGCATCACGCTGATCAAATATATCAAACGTCACTATCCTGACCTGGCGATTATTGTTCTGACCATGAACAACAACCCGGCCATTCTGAGCGCCGTGCTGGATCTGGACATCGAAGGCATCGTGCTGAAACAGGGCGCGCCGACCGATCTGCCGAAAGCGCTGGCTGCGCTGCAAAAAGGCAAGAAGTACACGCCGGAAAGCGTCGCGAAACTGCTGGAGAAGATCAGCGCTGGCGGCTATGGCGACAAGCGTCTGTCGCCGAAAGAGAGCGAAGTGTTGCGCCTCTTCGCCGAGGGCTTCCTGGTGACGGAGATTGCCAAGAAACTAAACCGCAGTATCAAAACTATCAGCAGCCAGAAAAAATCGGCGATGATGAAGCTGGGCGTTGATAACGATATCGCCCTGCTGAACTACCTCTCCTCTGTCAGCGCCACCCAGGTCGACAAAGAGTAACCCGTTGTTCAGACGGCGCTCAGGCGCCGTCTTATTTTCCGCGTCAGCAGGCCCGTCCGCCTACCCTTCCCGCGCTTTTCTTACCCGCTCCGCGTAAACCGCCAGCGTTGTCTTCAGCACGTCCAGCGTCACCGGTTTCGACAGGCAGTTATCCATACCGGCCTCCATACAGCGCTGCTTCTCTTCCGCCAGCGCGTTGGCGGTAACGCCGATCACCGGGAAAACGTGACCAAGCTGACGCAGCCGCTGCGTCAGCCGGTAGCCGTCCATATTCGGCATGTTGACGTCGCTCAGCACGATATCGATCTCGCTGCGGCTGATGACGTTAAGCGCATCGACGCCATCCTGAGCGGTTTTCACCTGATAGCCCAGCGTGCCGAGCTGCTCCGACAGCAGCATGCGGTTAATAGGATGGTCGTCGACAATCAGAATCCTGATGTCGTCATTGCTGATCACCTCTTCCGCCGGCGCAGAGAGCGCAAGGTTGGTCGCCGTGTCGCTCTGAATGGCAATGCGGTAAATGCGCGCCAGCAGGCTCGGCAGCTCGTGCGGCGTTGCCGTGCTGTGCAGCCAGCGCCCCGGCGCGATTTCACTCGGCATATCGATATGGGCGCCGCTGAAGATAATGACTGCCCGCAGCGTCTGCTCACCTTCCGGCTCATAGTCGGTGATGAGCACGTCGTCGCTGCCGCCTTTACCGTTATACGGCAGGATAGCGATGCCCTGCAGCTGCAGATCGCGCGCGATAAAACTGGCGAGATAGTCGTTGCGCATATCGATCCACAGGGTTTTGTCGTGCAGCCCGTCGAGCAGCGGCGGCGCAGGATGCTGGCCATTATAGACCGGAATGCGCACGATAAACTGGCTGCCCATGCCAGGCTCGGAGTCCACTTCAATATCGCCGTCCATCATATTGGTCAGCTTTTCACAGATAGCGAGGCCCAGGCCGGTGCCCTGGAAGTTGCGCTGTACGCCGTTGCCCACCTGAAAGAAAGGATCAAACAGCCGCGTAATCTCTTTGCCTGGGATCCCCACGCCGGTATCGCGAATACGAAACGCCAGATAGCCCTCTTTCACATAGGCATGGAGAATAATGCAGCCGGTATGGGTGAACTTGATGGCGTTGTTCAGCAGGTTGGAGATCACCTGCTGCAGGCGCAGCGGATCGCCATCCAGCGCCAGCGGCACGTCATGTTCGATAAAGCAGTAAAGCGTCAGCCGCTTTTTCATCACCAGCGAGAGATAGTTGCCGGCAATATGGCTGAGCACTTCGCGCGGCGAGAAGGGGCGCGGCTCGATCTTCAGCTGTTCCGACTCAATCTTGGAGAAGTCGAGAATATCGCTGATGATCTTCAGCAGCAGGCTCGACGAGTTGTTCATCGCGGTGACCAGTGAATCGACCTCTTTTGGCAGCTGTTTGGTCTGCATCAGATCGAGGTTGCCGATAATGCCGTAAAGCGGCGTGCGCAGCTCATGGCTGACGGTGGCGAGGAACATCGACTTCGACTGGCTCGCCTGTTCCGCCGCCTGCGCCATCTCCTGCAGCGACTGCTCCATGCGCACGCGCGCCGAGACGTCCACCAGCACGCAGATCGCCACGTTTTCGTTGCGGTAGCGCGAATGCACAAAGCTGATTTGCAGGTTGGTGTTGCTGCCGGTCAGCACGTCGACAAAGTTGACCTGCTGGCTGCCGATGATTTCATTGAGCCGCTGGCGATCTTCCTGCGTCAGCAGCGTCAGATAGTTGTGCGCCAGCTCGTTGCTGAGAATATTGGTGCCGTCGCGGGTGCGCAGAATGCAGATGCCCACCGGCGCCGAGGCGACGATTTTGCGGTTGAACTGCTCATGCTCCTCCAGCCGGTGCGCATTCTCTTCGGCCGGCAGGAACATCCGGCGCTCAAACAGCCATGCCAGGGTGAAAAGCACTATCGCGCTGAGCAGATTAAGCAGCAGCGCATTGATGATCATGAGCTTGAGCTGATCCACCAGCACACTGGTCGACACCGACCACACCATATTGAGATCGGAAGGCGGCAGCGGCTTTTTGAGCACCAGCTGACGATAGCCGTCAAGATAACCGAACCAGCTGGTGTCGTCCGGGAGGTCGTCAAGTGAGAAGCCGACGCCACCACGGCGCGAGGTCAGCAGCGGGCGGTAATTTTCATCGACGAGGGTGGCCACCACCGGCAGGCTGCCAGGCTGAATAAACTCGTCCAGGCGGATATTTTGCTCGACGCCCAGCAGCGCCTGTAGCTTATTGGCGACGTAAACCGGCACCATCATATAGAAGGTGCCGACCCCGGGCTGTGCGCTGGCGTTGATCCAGTAGACAGGATTGCGTCGCTCTTCGTCGTTGCCATTGCGATAGCGCAGCACGCGTTCGCGCAGCGCCTTGAGGCTACGTTCGCGATCGACATTGCCGCTGCCGATAGTAAAATCCGCCAGGCACTGGCTTTCACCGCCGATAAAAAAGACGCGGTTCAGCTCATAACTGGAAGCGAAGTTACTTTTCCAGTAGTTGATGTAGTAGCTGAGTGAATCAAGCGAGTTGCGCCAGGTATTGCTCATCGAGGAGCAGTCGCCGTCGGAAAAGAGCGGCGTAAACTGCGGCAGTGTCGCTTTGCCCGGCAGCACGCCATTAATCATGTCCAGGCCGCTGCTGACGCTGGTAAGGCGATTTTCAGTGATGTACTTCAGCTCGCGCATCACGTCGGCGGAGTGGCGCACATACCATTCCGCCTGGCCATAGTTGCTGGCGAACTCTTGCCGCACGCTGCTCTCTTTGTCATGCAGCACGCTGATGATAAAGAAAGTGGTCAGCACCGCGCCCAGCGTCCAGAGCAGCAGCGCCAGCGCACGGAACAGGTAGCGCGAGATGCGCAGCGTGGTTCGGAAAGAGACCAGATATTTCAAAGGAAACTCACTACGGCAAGGTTAATGACGGGCTGGCTTCAGAATGCTCATTACACTAGCTTTATCAGGGGAGAAAAGCCAGTCGGCATCTGCGCTTAACGGCCGCGCCGCAAAAAACAACGGCAGGTCGGGTTGCCCTTTCCTGCCGTAAAATTGCGTGCCGCCTTCCCTGGCGGCGCAAGCGCGAAGCGTTACTCCTCTTCGTCCGCTTCAGGCGTCTCGTCGTCAGCTTCCGCTTCCGGCGCGATATCTTCCTCGCCTTCCGCTACGCTGCCGTCGATGGCGTCGAGCTCTTCCTCTTCCACCGGTTCGGCCACGCGCTGCAGACCCACCACGTTCTCATCTTCCGCGGTACGGATCAGGATCACGCCCTGCGTGTTACGGCCGACGATGCTCACTTCGGAGACGCGGGTGCGCACCAGCGTGCCGGCATCGGTGATCATCATGATCTGATCGCTGTCCACCACCTGCACCGCGCCAATCACCGGACCGTTACGTTCGGTGACTTTAATGGAGATCACGCCCTGGGTAGCGCGCGAACGGGTCGGGTACTCGCTAATGGCGGTACGCTTGCCGTAGCCGTTTTGCGTCACGGTAAGAATGGCGCCCTCATCACGCGGCACGATCAGCGACACCACGCGATCCCCTTCCGCCAGCTTGATGCCGCGCACGCCCGAGGCGGTACGGCCCATGGCGCGAACGGCGTTCTCAGCGAAGCGCACCACTTTGCCGCCGGCAGAGAAGAGCATCGCCTCGTCGTTGCCGTTGGTCAGCGCCACGCCGATCAGCTCGTCATCTTCGCGCAGGTTCACCGCGATGATGCCCGCGCTGCGCGGACGGCTGAACTCCTGCAGCGCCGTTTTCTTCACGGTACCGCTGGCGGTCGCCATAAAGATGTTGAAGCCTTCGGTATATTCGCGCACCGGCAGGATGGCGGTAATGCGTTCGTCAGGCTGCAGCGGCAGCAGGTTGACGATCGGACGACCGCGCGCCCCACGGCTCGCTTCCGGCAGCTGGTAAACCTTCATCCAGTAGAGACGGCCGCGGCTGGAGAAGCAGAGGATAGTGTCGTGGGTGTTGGCCACCAGCAGACGGTCAATAAAATCCTCTTCCTTGATGCGGGCCGCCGACTTGCCTTTGCCGCCGCGACGCTGCGCTTCGTAGTCTGAAAGCGGCTGATACTTCACATAGCCCTGATGCGACAGGGTGACCACCACATCTTCCTGATTGATCAGGTCTTCGATGTTGATGTCGGCGCTGTTGGCGGTGATCTCGGTGCGGCGTTCGTCGCCGAACTGGTCGCGCATGGCGATCAGCTCTTCGCGGATCACTTCCATCAGGCGTTCGGCGTTCATCAGGATGTTGAGCAGCTCGGCGATCTGCTCCAGCAGCGCTTTGTACTCGTCGAGCAGTTTTTCATGCTCAAGCCCGGTGAGCTTCTGCAGACGTAAATCGAGGATCGCCTGCGCCTGCTGTTCGGTCAGATAGTAGCGACCGTCGCGGATGCCGAACTCCTCGTCCAGCCACTCCGGACGGGCGGCGTCGTCGCCCGCGCGTTCCAGCATGGCGGCGACGTTGCCCAGATCCCACGCCTGCGCGATCAGGCCCGCTTTCGCTTCGGCCGGGTTCGGCGCGCGGCGGATCAGCTCGATAATCGGGTCGATGTTAGCCAGCGCGATCGCCAGACCTTCAAGGATATGCGCGCGGTCGCGCGCTTTGCGCAGTTCAAAAATGGTGCGGCGCGTGACCACTTCGCGACGATGGCGCACAAAGGCTTCGAGGATCTCCTTCAGCGTCATGATCTTCGGCTGGCCCTGATGCAGCGCCACCATGTTGATGCCGAATGAGACCTGCAGCTGCGTCAGCGAGTAGAGGTTGTTCAGCACCACTTCGCCGACCGCATCGCGCTTCACTTCGATCACGATGCGCATGCCGTCTTTATCCGACTCGTCGCGCAGCGCGCTGATGCCTTCGACGCGCTTCTCTTTCACCAGCTCGGCGATCTTCTCAATCAGGCGCGCTTTGTTGACCTGGTAAGGGATCTGGTGCACCACGATGGTTTCGCGGCCGGTTTTGGCGTCGGTTTCCACTTCGCCGCGCGCGCGGATGTAGATCTTGCCGCGCCCGGTGCGATACGCCTCTTCAATGCCGCGACGGCCGTTGATGATGGCGGCGGTCGGGAAATCGGGCCCCGGAATATGCTCCATCAATCCTTCGACGCTGATATCTTCGTCGTCGATATAGGCGAGACAGCCGTTGATCACTTCCGTCAGGTTGTGCGGCGGAATATTGGTCGCCATCCCGACCGCGATGCCGGACGAGCCGTTCACCAGCAGGTTAGGGATTTTGGTCGGCAGAACTTCAGGGATCTGCTCGGTGCCGTCATAGTTCGGCACGAAGTCGACGGTCTCTTTTTCCAGGTCTGCCAGCAGATCGTGCGCGATACGCGACATGCGCACTTCGGTATAACGCATCGCCGCGGCGGAGTCGCCGTCGACGGAGCCGAAGTTGCCCTGTCCGTCCACCAGCATGTAACGCAGGGAGAAAGGCTGAGCCATGCGGACGATGGTGTCGTAAACGGCGGAATCCCCGTGCGGGTGATATTTACCGATGACGTCACCGACCACACGGGCGGATTTCTTATAGGGTTTGTTCCAGTCGTTACCCAGTTCGCTCATCGCGTAGAGCACGCGGCGGTGGACAGGCTTCAGGCCGTCACGAACATCGGGTAAGGCTCGGCCAACAATGACCGACATGGCGTAATCGAGGTAGGAGCTCTTTAACTCTTCTTCGATATTGACCGGTGTAATTTCTCTTGCAAGGTCGCTCATGGAGCCGCATTCCCTCTACATATGCCCGGATTTTAAAGGTGCGAAAGTATATCACACACCAGCCCGCTGGTGAACGTTAACCGCCGTTTTCACGCGCTTTTCATCGCGCCGGAAAGGTGCCCCCGAAAGCAATAAGCGTTTATACTCAGTCAACATTTTTTCTGGAGTAATGATTCAATGAATGCACAACCGCAGGAAACGCAGCCCAACGTCGATGCGCAGGAAATCGCTAAGTTTGAGGCGGTCGCCTCGCGCTGGTGGGATCTGGAAGGCGAATTCAAGCCTCTGCACCGCATCAATCCGCTGCGTCTGGGCTTTATCGCGCAGCACAGCAACGGTCTGTTCGGCAAAAAAGTGCTGGACGTCGGCTGCGGCGGCGGCATCCTGGCGGAGAGCATGGCGCGCGAAGGCGCAGAGGTGACCGGCCTCGATATGGGCGCCGAACCGCTGCAGGTGGCGCGCCTGCACGCGCTGGAACAGGGAGTGACGCTCGACTACGTGCAGCAGACGGTGGAAGATCACGCCGAAGCGTTCGCCGGCCAGTATGACGTAGTGACCTGTATGGAGATGCTGGAGCACGTGCCGGATCCGCGTTCGGTCGTGCACGCCTGCGCTCGTCTGGTGAAGCCGGGTGGCGAAGTGTTCTTCTCGACCATCAACCGCAACCCCAAAGCCTGGCTGATGGCGGTGTTCGGCGCGGAATATGTGCTGCGCATGGTGCCGCGCGGCACCCATGACGTGAAGAAGTTTATCCGCCCGTCCGAACTGCTGGGCTGGGTCGACGAAACCGCGCTGCGCGAGCAGCATATCATCGGCCTGCACTACAACCCGCTGAGCGACAAATTTCGCCTCGGTCGCGGCGTCGACGTGAATTACATGGTGCATACTCGCCACGTGAAAAAGTAAGCCGCTGGCGCGCAAGGCAATTGCGCGCCCGTTATCCTGCCCTTATCGCTTTTGCTCGCGCTGTCGCTCTGCCGCTAGACGGTTGTCGGGAAAAAACACAGCGATGTGCGAAAAATCAGCGGTCGATCAAAATCTCGAATTTTTTGCCCTGCCGGTTGACAGGCTGCCGGGCCTTATAAGTCGCGGGGTTAAGAAATTTCGCACAAAATACAAGCCCCACCGCCATCATTTTTCTGTCTTGTTATCTGGCGGCAGGTCACTAGAATAACCTCCATATTGTTACTCAATCTCTTCCAACCCCCAACATATAGTGTTTATCCACAGAATTATTCACATTGAATAACCCTGTGGATAAACAGGGGACTCTTTTTCACTTACGGATGGTATAACGCGACATGAATCAAAGTCTGCTCGTTACTAAACGCGATGGCCGCCAGGAACGCATTGATCTCGATAAGATTCACCGGGTACTCGACTGGGCCGCTGAAGGACTGAATAACGTCTCTGTCTCCCAGGTTGAACTGCGCTCCCATATCCAGTTCTACGATGGCATCAGAACTTCTGATATTCATGAAACCATCATCAAGGCCGCAGCAGACCTGATCTCGCGCGACGCGCCGGACTATCAATACCTTGCTGCCCGTCTGGCGATTTTCCACCTGCGTAAAAAAGCCTACGGCCAGTTCGAGCCGCCGAAGCTGTACGACCAGGTGGTGCGCATGGTGGAGATGGGTAAATATGACCCTCATCTGCTGGAAGACTACACGGTTGAAGAGTTCGAACAGATGGACGGCTTTATCGACCACTGGCGCGATATGAACTTCTCCTACGCGGCGGTTAAGCAGCTGGAAGGCAAATATCTGGCGCAGAACCGCGTCACCGGCGATATCTACGAGAGCGCGCAGTTCCTCTATATCCTGGTCGCCGCCTGCCTCTTCTCCGGCTATCCGCGCGACACGCGTATGGACTACATCAAGCGCTTCTACGACGCGATCTCTACCTTTAAGATTTCGCTGCCGACGCCGATCATGTCCGGCGTCCGCACCCCAACGCGCCAGTTCAGCTCCTGCGTGCTGATTGAGTGCGGCGACAGCCTTGACTCCATCAACGCCACCTCCAGCGCTATCGTGAAGTATGTGTCGCAGCGCGCCGGTATCGGCATCAACGCCGGCCGCATTCGCGCGCTGGGCAGCCCGATCCGCGGCGGCGAAGCCTTCCATACCGGCTGTATTCCATTCTACAAGCACTTCCAGACCGCGGTGAAGTCCTGCTCGCAGGGCGGCGTGCGCGGCGGCGCGGCGACGCTGTTCTACCCGATGTGGCATCTGGAAGTAGAGAGCCTGCTGGTGCTGAAGAACAACCGCGGCGTGGAAGGCAACCGCGTGCGTCATATGGACTATGGCGTGCAGATCAACAAGCTGATGTATCAGCGTCTGCTGAAGGGCGAAGAGATTACCCTGTTCAGCCCGTCCGACGTGCCCGGCCTGTATGACGCCTTTTTTGCCGATCAGGACGAGTTTGAGCGCCTCTACACCAAATATGAGAAAGACGACAGCATCCGCAAACAGCGCGTGAAAGCGGTCGACCTCTTCTCGCTGATGATGCAGGAGCGCGCCTCCACCGGTCGCATCTACATCCAGAACGTCGACCACTGCAACACCCACAGCCCGTTCGACGCCAGCATTGCGCCGGTGCGCCAGTCTAACCTCTGCCTGGAGATCGCGCTGCCGACCAAACCGCTGGAAGATGTCAACGACGAGAACGGTGAAATCGCCCTCTGCACCCTGTCGGCGTTTAACCTCGGCGCGATCGAGAGCCTGGACGATCTGGAAGAGCTGGCGACCCTGGCGGTACGCGCCCTCGACGCCCTGCTCGACTATCAGGACTACCCGATTCCGGCCGCGAAGCGCGGCGCGATGGGCCGCCGCACCCTGGGTATCGGCGTGATCAACTTCGCTTATTACCTGGCGAAGAACGGCGTGCGCTACTCCGACGGCAGCGCCAACAACCTGACGCACAAAACCTTCGAAGCAATTCAGTACTACCTGCTGAAAGCCTCGAACGAGCTGGCGAAAGAGCAAGGCGCCTGCCCGTGGTTCAACGAAACCACCTACTCGCAGGGCATTATGCCGATCGATACCTATAAAAAGGATCTCGACACCATCTGCAACGAGCCGCTGCACCTGGACTGGGACGGCCTGCGCGAGTCAATCAAGACGCACGGCCTGCGCAACTCCACGCTCTCCGCGCTGATGCCGTCCGAGACGTCGTCGCAGATCTCTAACGCCACCAACGGTATCGAGCCGCCGCGCGGCCATATCAGCATCAAAGCCTCTAAAGATGGCATTCTGCGTCAGGTGGTGCCGGAGTATGAGCGTCTGAAAGATCAGTACGAGCTGCTGTGGGAAATGCCGTCCAACGACGGTTATCTGCAGCTGGTCGGGGTGATGCAGAAGTTTATCGATCAGGCGATCTCTTCTAACACCAACTACGATCCGTCGCGCTTTGCCAACGGCAAGGTGCCGATGAAGCAGCTGCTGAAAGATCTGCTGACCGCGTATAAGTTCGGCGTGAAAACGCTCTACTACCAGAACACCCGCGACGGCGCGGAAGACGCGCAGGACGATCTGGCGCCGTCTATCCAGGATGACGGTTGCGAAAGCGGCGCTTGTAAGATTTAAGGTTGGGCGGGAGCGCGTCTCCCGCCTGCGTTATTTCACGGGGCCGCGCTGCGCCCCGTCTACATTTGGACAGTTTGTATGGCTTACACTACGTTCTCACAGAATAAAAACGATCAGCTGAAAGAGCCGATGTTCTTTGGTCAGTCCGTCAACGTGGCGCGCTTCGACCAGCAGAAATATGACATTTTTGAAAAGCTGATTGAAAAGCAGCTCTCCTTTTTCTGGCGTCCGGAAGAGGTCGACGTCTCGCGCGACCGCATCGACTATCAGGCGCTGCCGGAGCATGAGAAACATATTTTTATCAGCAACCTGAAATACCAGACCCTGCTCGATTCGATTCAGGGCCGTAGCCCGAACGTCGCCCTGCTGCCGCTGATTTCTATTCCCGAGCTGGAAACCTGGGTCGAAACCTGGGCTTTCTCCGAGACCATCCACTCGCGCTCTTACACCCATATCATCCGCAACATCGTTAACGACCCGTCGCTGGTATTCGACGATATCGTCACCAACGAGCAGATCCTCGCGCGCGCGCAGGATATCTCTAAGTACTACGACGATCTGATCGAGATGACCAACTACTGGCATCTGCTGGGCGAAGGCACGCATCAGGTTAACGGCAAAAGCGTGACCGTGAATCTGCGCGCGCTGAAAAAGCAGCTCTATATCTGCCTGATGAGCGTGAACGCGCTGGAGGCGATCCGCTTCTACGTCAGCTTCGCCTGCTCTTTCGCTTTCGCCGAGCGCGAACTGATGGAAGGCAACGCCAAGATTATCCGTCTGATTGCCCGTGACGAAGCGCTGCACCTGACCGGCACCCAGCATATGCTGAACCTGATGCGCACCGGCGAAGACGATCCCGAAATGAAAGAGATCGCCGCCGAATGCCGTGACGAATGTTTTGATCTGTTCAAGAAAGCGGCCGAGCAGGAGAAAGAGTGGGCGGAATATCTGTTTAGCGGCGGTTCGATGATCGGCCTGAACAAAGATATTCTCTGCCAGTACATCGAGTACATCACCAATATCCGCATGCAGGCGGTGGGCCTGGATCTGCCGTTCCAGACGCGCTCCAACCCGATTCCGTGGATTAACTCCTGGCTGGTGTCGGACAACGTGCAGGTCGCGCCGCAGGAAGTGGAAGTGAGCTCCTACCTGGTGGGTCAGATCGACTCGGAAGTGGGCGAAGACGACTTTAACGATTTCCAGCTGTAAGTATGAGCCGTGCCGTTATTATCCTGCGCAGCTCTGGCCAGCGGCTGGAGTGCGCAGAGCATCACCCTAACCTGCTGACGACGCTGGAAGCGCATAATCTGTGCGTGGAGTTTCAGTGTCGCGAAGGCTACTGCGGTTCGTGCCGCACGCGCCTGCTGAAGGGCGAAGTTCACTATGCCGAAACGCCGCTGGCGTTTGTGGAGCAGGGCGAGATTTTGCCCTGCTGCTGTCTGGCGAAAGGCGAGATTGAAATCGAGCTGTAGCTCGCTTCTTTGCTCTCACAGACCACGCAATAGTCAAAGCGCGGAAGGCAGGAAGCGAAGAGCAAAGCGTCCCGCGCCAGGGATGGCGCGGGCCGAGCTGGCATGGATGCCGCTTTTTGCGTCTTTGCGATCGCTTCCTGCCTTCCGCGTGGGCTTACGAAGCGACAGACGCCTCCGCTACCCTGTTTTACAGCTTCACCGACTCCAGCACATCAATCCAGCCGTGGCCGGTGCTGACCTCGCTGCCGTGCAGCCAGCGGCGCAGCATATTCATCGCCATCATCGCCACCACCTTCTGCCGCGTCTCCAGATTGTGCCGACCGTGAGTGAACTTCACCCGCTGTCCCCAGCTCGCTTCCGGCGTATGCAGCGCCAGCGACACTTCCCCCTCTTCCAGCGCACCGGTCGACAGCGCCAGCACCGTCCCCTGATGCGCCGCCAGCGCGCGCGTACGCTGCACCTGCTCCTCCAGCCCCTCCTGATGCGCTGGCAGAATTTCCGCCGCGCTCAGCGGCACCTCTGCCGCCGCCAGCTGCCAGTGCAGCAGTCCGGCGGTGTACTGCTCGCTAAGCGCCAGACGGAAGCCGCGATCCTTAAGCTCGCGCGCCAGCAGCGCTGGCAGACCTTCCGTGCCTTCGAAAATGGTGCACTCCGCCAGCAGCAGACGCACCTGCTGCCAGACCTGCTCCATCGCCACGCGCTGGGCGGCCGGTCCGGTCAGTTTAATTTCGATAATCGGCATTGAAGAGCGATAGCCCATCACCACCCCTTCCGGCAGCGCCAGCGGCTCCAGTTCGGCGGCAATATCGCTCTCGCCACGGCCGAAGGTGGTGAGGCGCAGGCAGAGCGGTGGGTCAGGCAGGTCGAACTGCTGCTTGAGGCGTGGCAGAATCTGCTGCTCCACCATCACCTTGAATTCAGAAGGCACGCCGGGGGTAAAGAAAATCCAGCAGCGATTCAGCCGCAGCGCAAAGCCGCAGGCGGTGCCGACCGGATTATCCAGCATTTCAGCATTGGCGGGGATCTCCGCCTGCTTGCGATTGCTCGCCGCCATTACGCGGCCGCGGCTGGCGAACCACGCCTCCATGTTATCCAGCCACGCCTGATGCAGCACCAGCTCGACGCCGCAGGCTTTCGCCGCCGCCAGCGCGCTGAGATCGTCGCTGGTCGGGCCGAGCCCACCGTTGACGATCAGCACATCCGCCACCTCGCTGCGCGCCTGGAGCGTTTCCACCAGCGACGACAGCGAATCGCCCACCGTGCTGCGGCTGCTCATCGGCAACCCGTTCTGAAACAGCACATCCGCCAGCCAGGCGGCGTTGGTATCGACGATTTGGCCGTGCAGCACCTCATCCCCTGTAGACAGCATCTCGACTCTTATCACGTTGTCATCTCCTTTTGTCCATCGATCTACTGTAGGAAGCGCGCTGAGTAAACTCAACACAATAGTGCGTCTTTCGCGTCAGGGGGCGATAAGGGGCAAACAGGCAAGAAAGGCGGGGAAGGAAGAAACAAACGGCGGGTCGCCCCGCCGTTTTGAGCAGCACGCCTTAGCGACGCGCCAGCAGCAGGCCGAGCACCAGACCGGCGGCTGCGCCGATGCCGATACCCTGCCAGGGCTTCTCATGCACGTAGTCGTCGGCGCGGTAGGCGACGTTTTTCGCGCGATAGTAGTAGCTGTCGGAAGCCTGACTTACGCGTGACTTCACATCTTCCAGCGCCTGCTCCGCTTTGGTTTTGAGTTCGATGTATTTCTGATCGGTCGGATCGCCTGACGACTTCAACACCTCTTCCAGTGTCTCGGTCAACAGCGCCAAATCATCATCCAGATTGGTGTCAAAAGCTTCTGTCTCTTTTACCATCATTTCCTCCGTGTCATTTACAAAGCAGTCTTTTAACTATAGCGGCAAAATCGCCGTTTGCAGGATAGTCTCACCAGGATTCCCCCGAGTTTGCCTCAGCCCGATTTCAGACGAAATTCCTCGGCCTTCTTGATTAATCTGATAAATTTAAGGCGGACTGAATTTTTCACCTGACAGGCTGTCGTACCCTGCTGTTATCTGCGCTTTTAGATCACCTGCGCGCAGAGCAGGACAGTCACAACACACTCGAACGCTAAGGAATAATTTCTGGCATGAATCGAAGAATGTTTATGAAAGCGTCAATGGCCTTCTCCGCCGTCAGCGGCATGACCGGCCTGTCCACGCTGTTTGCGCAATCCGCCTGGGCAGAAGATGGCATTGCAGACGGTGCCGCCGTGCGCTTCGATTTCGATGTACTGAAAAAGAAAGCCGCCGCGCTGGCGAAGCAGCCCTGGGGCGGCGCGCCTGGCGCGCTGCCAGAGACGCTGGCGACCCTGACGCCGCAGGCGTACAACGAAATTCAGTACGACGCCGGTCACTCGCTGTGGAACAACATCCCCGATCGTCAGCTTGACGTGCAGTTTTTCCACGTCGGCATGGGCTTTAAGCGCCGCATCCGCATGTTCTCGGTCGACGCCGACAGCCGCGAAGCGCGCGAGATCCACTTCCGCCCTGAACTGTTCAACTACAACAACGCGAAGGTGGATACGCAGCAGCTGGTGGGCAAAAACGATCTCGGCTTCGCCGGCTTCCGCGCCTTTAAAAAGCCAGAGCTGGCGCGGCGCGATATCGTCTCTTTCCTTGGTGCCAGCTACTTCCGCGCCGTGGACGACACCTATCAGTACGGCCTCTCCGCACGCGGCGTGGCGGTCAACACCTTCAGCAACGGCGGCGAGGAGTTTCCAGACTTCACCGCATTCTGGTTTGAAACGCCGAAAGCGGACGATACCACCTTTGTCGTCTACGCCCTGCTGGACGGCGCCAGCCTGACCGGCGCCTATAAGTTCACTATTCACTGCGAGGCGACCCGCGTGGTCATGGAGGTGGAGAATCATCTCTTTGCGCGCAAGGCGATCCGCCAGCTCGGCATCGCGCCGATGACCAGTATGTTCAGCTGCGGCACCAACGAGCGCCGCATGTGCAACACCTACCATCCGCAGATCCACGACTCCGATCGCCTGGCGATGTGGAGCGGCAGCGGCGAATGGATCGCGCGCCCGCTGAATAATCCGCAGAAGCTGCAGTTTAACGCCTATCAGGATGAGAACCCGCGCGGCTTTGGCCTGCTGCAGCTTAATCACGATTTCAAAGATTATCAGGATGTGATCGGCTGGTATGACAAACGCCCCAGCCTGTGGGTGGAGCCGATCGGCAAATGGGGCAAAGGCGCCATCAATCTGATGGAGATCCCCACCACCGGCGAAACGCTGGATAATATCGTCTGCTTCTGGCAGCCAGCCGAGCCGGTGAAGGCGGGCAGCGAATTCAGCTTCTCCTACAAGCTTTACTGGAGCGGCCTGCCGCCGGTGCGCAGCGGTCTGGCGCGCGTCGACGCCACCCGCACCGGCATCGGCGGCTTCCCGGAAGGCTGGGCGCCGGGCGAGCACTTCCCTGAGACGTGGTGCCGTCGCTTCGCCATCGATTTCGTCGGCGGAGATTTAAAAGCGGCCGCGCCGAAGGGCATTGAGCCGGTGATTACCCTGTCATCCGGCACCTTTAAGCAGGTGGAGATCCTCTACGTCGAGCCGATGAACGGCTATCGCATCCTGTTCGACTGGTATCCAGAGAGCGACGCCACCACGCCGGTGGAGATGCGTCTGTTCCTGCGCACCAAAGATGAAACCCTGAGCGAGACCTGGCTTTACCAGTACTTCCCGCCGCCGCCAGATCAGCGCAAATATGTTGATGACCGCCAGATGACGGTAGGCTAAAAGAGAAGAACGGCGAGCTAAAAGCTCGCCGTTCTTATATGGCTGATACTGAGCCGACGCGGGTGACGTGGCCCGATCGCAAAGACGCAAAAAACGGCATCCCTGCCAGCTCGGCCTGCGCCATCCCTGGCGCAGGACGCTTTGCTCTTCGGTCCACGTCACCCGCTTCCCTACCTGAGCAGCCGCCTGTAACAGCAAGCCCACGCCGTATTTATTTGCGCATATCAATATGCGGAATACCGTCTTCCAGATAGATCTCGCCGACCGCCCTAAAACCGAGGCGCCCATAGAAATCCTGCAGGTGCGCCTGCGCCGACAGATAAACCTCGCGCCCTGGCCAGTGTCGTTCACAGCTGCGCAGCGCCTGCTCCATCAGCCGGTTGCCGAGATTGAGACCGCGCGCGCTGGCGGAGACGATTACGCGCCCAATCGCCACCGGCGCCGCCTCGTCCGCAGGCGTCAGAATACGCGCGTAGGCCACCAGTTGGTCACCGCGCATCCCCAGAATATGGCGGTTATCCGCCACCAGATCCTGACCGTCGACGTCCAGATAGGGACAGGTCTGCTCCACGATAAAGACTTCACAGCGCAGCGCCAGCAGCGCATAAAGCTGCTGCGCGCTCAGTTCGCGGTGATGCCTGTCCTGCCAGCTGATATCCATAGGCTCTCCTGAAGACAAAAAAAATCAGGCCCGTGGGCCTGATTTCATAAGGGTAAACGCAGTTTACATCAGCGGCTGCGCCATCTGTACCAGCGTAATCAGCGGCTGCGGATAGACGCCGAGCAGCAGTACCAGAATCGCGGAGATCAGCACCACTACGCCGCCGGCGGTGAACGCCCAGTTGGCCGGGGTATCGCGCGTATGCAGCTCCGGCGGGCTGAGATAAAGGCTCACGGTCACACGCAGATAGTAGTAGAGGCCGATGGCGCTGCCGACCACCACCGCCGCCGTTAGCCACCACAGCTTCGCGTTGACGCCGGAAGCGATCACGTAGAATTTGCCGATAAAGCCGAGCGTCATTGGAATGCCGGCCAGCGACAGCATCATCACCGTCATCACCGCCGACAGCACCGGACGGTGCCAGAACAGACCGCGGTAAGAGTAGAGCGAATCAGCGTCCGGGCCGCGGTACGGGCTGGACATCAGGCTGACGACGCCAAACGCGCCCAGGCTGCTGAACAGGTAGCCCGCCAGATAAACGCCTGCGGTCTCCAGCGACAGCTGATGAGTTTTCACCGCGATCAGCGCCACCAGCAGGTAGCCGAGATGGGCAATCGAGGAGTAACCCAGCAGACGTTTAATGTTGCTCTGCGAAATCGCCATCAGGTTGCCGAACAGAATCGACACGAAGGCGATCAGGCCCAGCACGGTGCGCACGGCCTCGCTGTCGGTCAGCGGCGCGTACATAAACAGACGCATGATCACGCCGAAAATGGCGATTTTACTGGCGGTAGCAAGGAAGGTCGACACCGGCGCAGGCGCGCCCTGATAGACGTCCGGGGTCCAGAGGTGGAACGGCACCAGCGACAGCTTAAAGCCGAGGCCGATAATCATCATGCCGAGACCCACCAGCAGCAGCGGCTGCTGAATCATGGTGTCGTTCAGGCTCTCTCCCAGCTTCACGAAGCTCAGGCTGCCGGAATCGGCATAGATCAGCGCGATGCCGAACAGCAGGAAAGAGGAGGCGGCCGCTGACAGAATGGTATATTTCAGCGCCGCTTCCAGCGAACGTTTCTGCCGAAAGGCGTAGCCGATCATACCAAACAGCGGCAGCGACAGCAGCTCGACGCCGATAAACAGCGACGCCAGGTGATTGGCGCTCGCCAGCACGATGCCGCCCAGCGCCGCAATCAGCACCAGCAGATAGAACTCATCCTTATTGTCCGGGAAACCGGCCAGCCAGGGATAGGCAAAGGTACAGGTGGCCAGACTCGCCAGAATTACCAGCGCGGTGTAGAACACGGCGTAAGGATCGACTCGCAGCAGCGGCGTCACGTCCATTGCGCCCGCCTGCCCCACAAACCAGAGCGAAACCAGCGCCAGGTTGAGACCGATGACCGTCAGCGTGGCGTTAACAAAGTGGTTGCGTCGCCAGGCAATGGACAGCATCACAACCACCACCGTCAATCCGACGATCAACAGCGGCAGCAACGCGATCAATTGTTGAAAAGTTATTGTCATGGCGAATTACGGCCTTGTAGTTGAAATTGAAGCGGTAAACCACTGCTGAATATTGCTCATGGCGGCATGGGACGTATCCAGAATCGGCTGCGGGTAAACGCCCAGCAGCACCAGCAGGACCACCAGCACCATAATCATGGTAAATTCACGCGGCGACATGCCCGGCAGCGGCTCTTTCGACTTCGCTTCGCCGTAGTAGGCGCGCTGCATCATGATCAGCGAGTAGACCGAGGCGAACACCAGACCAAAGGTGGCGATAACGATAATCACCGGCACCACCTGGAAGCTGCCCGTCAGAATCATAAATTCGCCAGCGAAGTTGCCGGTGCCCGGCATCCCCAGGTTCGCGACCGCAAAAAAGAGCGACAGACCCGGAATCCACTTAATGCGCGACCAGAGACCGCCCATCTGACGCATATCGCGCGTATGCAGACGCTCGTAGAGCTGACCGCACAGAATAAAGAGCGCGGCGGCGGAGAGGCCGTGCGCAATCATCTGCACCACCGCGCCCTGGAAGGCGAGCTGGCTGCCGGTGTAGATGGCGATCAGCACGAAGCCCATATGGGAAATCGAGGTGTAGGCGATTAAACGTTTGATATCGGTCTGCGAGAAGGCCATCCAGGCACCGTAGAAGATACCGATAATGCCCAGCCACATGGCGATCGGCGCGAATTCCGCCGAGGCGTTAGGGAACAGCGGCAGGCTAAAGCGCAGCAGACCGTAAGCAGCGGTTTTCAGCAGGATGCCTGCGAGGTCCACTGAACCTGCAGTCGGCGCCTGACTGTGGGCGTCTGGCAGCCAGCCGTGCAGCGGCACCACCGGCATTTTTACCGCGAAGGCGATAAAGAAGCCCAGCATCAGCAGATATTCCACCGTATGCGACATCGGCGTTTTCAGCAGCTGCTCGTAGTTGAACGTCCAGACGCCAGTGGCGTTGTAGTGCACAAACACCAGCGCCAGAATCGCAATCAGCATCACCAGACCAGAAGACTGGGTATAGATGAAAAACTTGGTGGCGGCGGTGATACGCGTTTTACCGTCAGATGCCTTGTGCCCCCAGAGCGCGATGAGGAAGTACATCGGCACCAGCATCATCTCCCAGAAGAAGAAGAACAGGAACATATCGATCGCCAGGAAGACGCCGATGACGCCACCCAGAATCCACATCAGGTTGAGATGGAAAAAGCCCTGATACTTCTCGATTTCGTTCCAGGAGCAGAGCACCGCCATCAGGCCGAGCAGGCCGGTCAGCACCACCATCAGCAGCGACAGGCCATCCAGCGCCAGATGGAAATTAATGCCAAAGCGCGGGATCCAGGAGGCGGAGAACTCCGACTGCCACTGCGGCATGCCCGCGGCCTGCGTCAGTGAATAGCCGCCCTGCAGCCAGAGCTGCAGCGAAATTGCCAGCGTCAGGCCCATGGTGATCAGGGCTATCCAGCGCGGCGTTTTCGCGCCGAGGCGCTCAGCCAGCCAGCAGAGCAAGCCGCCGACGAATGGAATGATTATTAGCCAAGGTAGTAGCACTGAAGTCTTTCCCTTTTTTCTGCCTGTTTTCGGGCTATCCTGCTTGTCATTTTGGCTCCCGGCAGTGCTCGCAATCCCCACGTACTTCAGTACGCTCTGGTTGCTGCGCGCTGGCGGTCCCCAAACTGACTGCGCCGATAATGCCCTCATATAAGGCAATTTTTAACATTCTTGACCTGGGGCGACTCGCCGAGCCGCCCCGCTCATCAACCTTACACCACCAGCATCAGCGCCAGCACCACCACGGCGCCTACGCTCATCGAGGCGACATACCAGCGCAGATAGCCGTTTTCGCTGACTACCAGACCTTTGTTGGCAATACGCGATACCAGCGCAGGCAGGTTCATCACCGCATTCAGCGGGTCGCGCTGCAGCAGCCAGGCGATACCGAGATAGGGTTTGACGAACACTTTGTCATAGAGCCAGTCGAAGCCCCAGGCAGCAAACCACCAGGTGCCGAAGAAGCGGCCCGGCGCGCTGTTGGCGATGCGGCTGACCAGCTGACGTTTGCCCAGCCAGAGCGCGGCGGCGATCAGGATACCGACCACGGCGACCACGCCGGAGGCGATCTCCAGGCCGACCTTGCCCGCTTCGCCAGCTTCGCTGTGCGGCAGCACGCCCGCCAGCGGCGGCGTGATCAGCGCGCCAACGAAGGTCGACAGCACCAGCAGCACGATCAGCGGCAGATGATGAGTAATCCCTTTGCCCGCATGCGCGTGGATCTTCTCTTCGCCGTGGAACACGATGAAGATCATGCGGAAGGTATAGATAGAGGTCAGGAAGGCGCCCACCAGGCCAGCCGCCATCAGATTGATGTGGCCGTTCGCCAGCGCGCCGAACAGGATTTCATCTTTACTGTAGAAGCCTGCCGTAATCAGCGGCAGCGCAGCCAGCGCGGCACCGCCCACCAGGAAGCAGGCGTACACCAGCGGAATGCTTTTACGCAGGCCGCCCATTTTAAAGATGTTCTGCTCGTGATGGCAGGCGAGGATCACCGAACCTGACGAGAGGAACAGCAGCGCTTTAAAGAAGGCGTGCGTCATCAGGTGGAAAATCGCCGCGTCCCACGCCTGCACGCCAAGCGCCAGGAACATATAGCCGATCTGACTCATGGTCGAGTAGGCCAGCACGCGTTTGATGTCGGTCTGCACCAGCGCGGCGAAGCCCGCCAGCACCAGCGTAATGGCACCGACGATACCGACCAGATGCAGCACGTCCGGCGTCAGCAGGAACAGGCCGTGGCTGCGGGCGATCAGGTAGACGCCCGCCGTCACCATGGTCGCGGCGTGGATCAGCGCCGACACCGGCGTCGGACCGGCCATGGCATCCGCCAGCCAGGTTTGCAGCGGCAGCTGGGCCGATTTACCCACCGCGCCGCCCAGCAGCATCAGCGTCGCCCACTGCAGCATATGGTTGTCCGCCGCAAAGTGCTGCGGCGCCAGTTCCATCATCTCGCGGAAGTTGAGCGTGCCCAGTTCGTTGTAGAGGATAAAGAGCGCAAAGGCGAGGAAGACGTCCCCGACGCGGGTGATGATAAAAGCCTTCATCGCCGCTTTGCCGTTTTCCGGATTGCTGTAGTAGAAGCCGATCAGCAGATAGGAGCAGAGCCCCACCCCTTCCCAGCCGAGATACATCAGCATCAGGTTGTCAGCCAGCACCAGCACCACCATGCTCGCGATGAACAGGTTGGTGTAGGCGAAGAAGCGGGAGTAGCCCTCTTCGCCGCGCATATACCAGGAGGCGAACATGTGGATCAGGAAACCGACGCCGGTCACCACCGACAGCATGGTGAGCGACAGACCGTCGAGCGTCAGATTGACCTTGATGTCGAAATTGCCGACCTGCATCCAGGTCCAGAGCGCCTGGTTAAAGGGCTGCTGGCCATTAGCGAAAAAGTCGATACCGACATAGAGCGTCACCAGCGCCGCCAGGCCCACCGAGCCCATACCGATCGCGGCCGACAGGTTCTCCGACCAGCGACCACGCGAAAACGCCAACAGCAGGAAGCCGATTAGCGGAAACAGGATTGTTAAGTAGAGAAGATTCATCCGCGCATCTCGCTCACAGTATCAATGTTCAGCGTCTGACGACGACGATAGAGCTGAAGCAGCAGCGCCAGGCCAATGCTGGCTTCCGCCGCCGCAAGGCTGATCGCCAGGATATACATGACCTGACCATCCGCCTGTCCCCAGTAGCTGCCTGCGACGACCAGCGCCAGCGCGGCCGCGTTGATCATAATCTCGAGGCCGATCAGCATAAAAAGCAGGTTGCGGCGTATCACCAGTGATGTCAGTCCAAGGACAAACAGCACGGCGGCAAGTATTAAGCCGTGTTGTAACGGGATCATGCGTGCTCCTCCTTATTGGCGTCGCGGTTGCTCAGCACTTCGCCCTGGCGCTCTTCGCGTCCAACATGGAACGCCACTACCAGACCCGCCAGCAGCAGCATCGAGGCGAGTTCTACTGCCAGAACGTAAGGGCCAAACAGGCTGATGCCTACCGCTTTGGCATCGATAACCGTACCGTCAATACCCTGATCGTTGGCGGTCAGAATGGCATACACCATCACCACCAGCAGCAGCAGAGAGACAAGGCCCGGGCCAATCCACAGCGAGGGCTGCAGCCAGTCGCGCTCCTGTTTCACCGTGGCGTTGCCCAGGTTGAGCATCATTACCACGAAGACGAACAGCACCATGATGGCGCCGGCATAAACGATAATCTCCAGCGCGCCAGCGAAGTAAGCACCGAGCGAAAAGAAGACGCCCGCAACGGAGAGCAGCGACACGATCAGGTACAGCAGCGCATGTACCGGATTGGTATGGGTGATGACGCGCAGCGTCGTCAGCACCGCCACCAGTCCGCAAAGATAAAACGCAATTTCCATGCCGGGCTCCTTAAGGTAACAAGCCTTTGACGTCGATGGGTTTGGCTTCGTTTTCGGCGTCGCCCTTCTCTTTCCCTTCGATCGCCATACCTGCCATGCGGTAGAAGTTGTACTCGGGATATTTGCCCGGACCGGAGATCAGCAGATCCTCTTTTTCATACACCAGATCCTGACGTTTGAATTCGCCCAGCTCGAAATCGGGCGTCAGCTGAATCGCGGTGGTCGGGCACGCCTCTTCGCACATCCCGCAAAAAATGCAGCGCGAGAAGTTGATGCGGAAGAATTCCGGGTACCAGCGGCCATCTTTGGTCTCTGCTTTCTGCAGCGAAATGCAGCTGACCGGACAGGCCACCGCGCAGAGGTTGCAGGCAACGCAGCGCTCTTCGCCGTCGGGATCGCGCGTCAGCACGATACGGCCGCGGTAGCGCGGCGGCAGATAAACCGGCTCTTCGGGATACATCTGCGTTTCGCGTTTGGCGAAGGCATGCATGCCTATCATCCAGATACTGCGCACTGTCGTGCCGAAGCCAACGACAATATCTTTTAAAGTCATCTCAAAAACCCCTTACTGCGCGTTGTACAGAATCACTGCGGCGGTCGCCAGCAGGTTCAACAGCGTCAACGGCAGACAGACTTTCCAGCCGAACGACAGCACCTGGTCATAGCGTGGACGCGGAAGCGCAGCACGAATCAGGATAAACATCACCATAAAGAACGCCGTTTTCAGGGCGAACCAGATGAACGGCGGCAGGAACGGGCCGTACCAGCCGCCGAAGAACAGCGTCACAATCAGCGCCGAGACGGTGGTGATAGCCACATACTCGCCGACGAAGAACAGGCCGAATTTCATACCGGCATATTCGATGTGATAGCCGTCCGCCAGCTCCTGCTCCGCTTCCGGCTGATCGAACGGATGACGGTGACACACCGCCACGCCTGCGATACAGAAGGTCAGGAAACCGAAGAACTGCGGGATGATGTTCCACAGATGCGCCTGGCTCTCGACGATAGCGGTCATATTGAATGAGCCCGCCTGCGCCACCACGCCCATCAGCGAGAGGCCGAGAAACACTTCGTAGCTCAGCGTCTGCGCAGAAGCGCGCATTGCACCCAGCAGCGAGTATTTGTTGTTGCTCGACCAGCCGGCGAACAGCACCGCGTACACCGCGAGCCCCGCCATCATCAGGAAGAAGAGCAGCCCGATGTTGAGGTCGGTCACCATCCAGCTCGGCGATACCGGCACGATGGCGAACGCAAGCAACAGGGAAACAAACGCGATTACCGGCGCCAGGGTAAAGATAAAGCGGTCGGTAAAGGGCGGAACCCAGTCCTCTTTAAAGAACATTTTGATCATATCTGCGGCGAGCTGCAGCGAACCGCCCCAGCCCACGCGGTTCGGCCCGTAGCGGTTCTGCCACAGACCGAGCAGGCGACGTTCGGCGAAGCTCATAAAGGCGCCGCACGCCACCACGACCAGCAGAATGACGATCGCTTTGACCACGGTCAGAATGATGTCGATAACGTCCGGTGTTAACCAGCTCATTGCGCCGCCTCCTGCAGTTTGTCAATGTGCGCGCCCGCCAGGAACGGCGGCACGCCCGGCATACCCAGCGGCAGGCCAATCTGCCCTGGCTGCAGCGCGCTGGAGAGGCGCACCGGCAGACGCAGGGTTTCGCCGGAACAGGTGAACTCCACGGCCGCGCCAGCGTTCACGCCCAGCTTCGCCGCGTCCTGCGGGTTGATTACCAGCATCGGCTGCGGCATCCGTTTCTGGAAGACCGGCGAACGCTGAGACATCTCTTCGCTGCCGAACAGCTGGTAGCAAGGCGCCACGCGCCACTGTTCGCCGCCAACGAAGGCATTCGGCACCTCAGTGAACCACGGCAGCGACGCGTCGCCCGCCTCAAACAGACGCACGCCGGGATCGCCGTTGCGCAGCTTGCCGCCCACTTCGGCCTGGAATTTGTTCCACGCCTGCGGGGAGTTCCAGCCTGGTGCCCAGGCAAACGGAATTTGCGAACGCGGCGCACTCGGCTGGTTGTTACCTTCCATCGAGAAGGCGAACATGGTGTCCCGATCCTGCGGCTGACGCGGCTCGTGCACGCTGATATTGGCGCGCGCGGCGGTACGTCCGCTGGAGCGAATCGGCGAGCGAGCCAGTTTCTGTCCGCGAATGCGGAAGCTGGCGTCTGGCGCGGCCTCTTTAATGCCCTTCAGCTGCGGCAGCTTCGCCACGACAGCGTCGATAACGTGATCGAGCTGCGTCCAGTCGATATGACGGCTTTCCAGCGTGGTGTGCAGCGAGTGCAGCCAGCGCCAGCTCTCCAGCATCACGATGCTGTGGTCGTAGTAGGCGGGATCGTAAACCTGGAAGAAGCGCTGCGCGCGGCCTTCATGGTTGATCGAGGTGCCATCGCTTTCGGCGAAGCTGGCGGTAGAGAGCACCAGGCCCGCTTTCTCCAGCGTCGCGGTGCGCTGGTGGTCAACCACAATGACGTTGGTAGCGTTAGCCAGCGCGGCATCCACCTGCGCCTTCGGCGCGTGACGATAGAGATCGTTCTCCAGCACCACTACCGTATCCGCTTCGCCGCTGCGCAGCTGCTCCAGCGCGCTGTCGAGCGTGTTGCCGCCCATCAGGCCCAGACCCATGCTGTTCGCTGCGCCAGCCAGCAGCGTAATACCGACCTCCGCGCCGCGCGCCTTCAGCGCTTTGGCGACGTTCGCCGCCGCTTCGATCATCGCCGTGCTGCCCGAATGGGTGCCGGAAATAATCAGCGGTTTTCTCGCGCCAGCCAGCGCCTGCACCACAACGTCCAGTTTGCCGTTCAGGCTGCTGTCGAAGTCGCTTACCGCAGGCGCGCTCTCATCCAGCGCGCTGGCGATGGCGAAGCCGAGACGCGCCTGATCTTCTACCGGCGCGCGATAGCTCCACGCGGCGATGTCGTCGAGGCGGGTTTCGTCGACGTGGGTAACAAACAGCGGATGTTTCGCGTGCTGACCGATATTCATAATCGCGGCGATCTGCCAGTCGGCGACTTTCTGCGCCGCGGCCATGTCGCGCGCTTTGCCTTTCACCGCCTGACGTACCGAGAGCGCCACGCGCGCGCCGACCTGGGTAAGATCTTCGCCCAACACCAGCACCGCGTCGTAGCTTTCCATTTCGCGCAGCGACGGCGTATAGATGCCGCTTTCGCGCAGCACTTTCAGCATCAGCTCCAGGCGTGCCTGTTCGCCCGCTGGCATGCCGGTCGAGAAGTTTTCTGCACCTACCAGCTCGCGCAGCGCGAAGTTGCTCTCAACGCTGGCGCGCGGAGAGCCGATACCGATCGCGCGTTTCGCCTGACGCAAGACGTCAGCCGCCGCGTTGACCGCCTGTTCCGCATTCAGCTGGACCCAGTCGTTGCCGCGCAGCAGCGCGGGGTGACGCGGACGATCCGCGCGGTTGACGTAGCCATAGCCGAAACGGCCGCGGTCGCAAAGGAAGTAGTGGTTAACCGTGCCGTTATAGCGGTTTTCGATACGGCGCAGCTCGCCGTAGCGCTCGCCCGGGCTGGTGTTACAGCCGACGCTGCACTGCTGGCAGATACTCGGCGCGAACTGCATATCCCATTTACGGTTATAGCGTTCGGAATGGGTTTTGTCGGTGAAGACGCCGGTCGGGCAGATCTCCACCAGGTTGCCGGAGAATTCGCTCTCCAGCGTGCCCTCTTCCGGACGGCCGAAGTAGACGTTGTCATGCGCGCCGTAGACGCCCAGATCTTTGCCGTCGGCGTAATCTTTGTAGTAGCGCACGCAGCGGTAGCAGGCGATACAGCGGTTCATCTCATGGGAAATGAACGGGCCGAGATCCTGATTCTGGTGGGTGCGTTTCGTAAAGCGGTAGCGGCGGAAGCTATGGCCGGTCATCACCGTCATATCCTGCAGGTGACAGTTGCCGCCCTCTTCGCACACCGGACAGTCGTGCGGGTGGTTGGTCATCAGCCACTCCACCACGCTTTCGCGAAACTCTTTCGCTTCGCCGTCGTCAATGGAGATAAAGGTGCCGTCGGAGGCCGGCGTCATGCAGGACATGACGAGACGGCCGCGGGTATCCTCGGCGTTCTGGAATTGCTTCACCGCGCACTGGCGGCAAGCCCCAACGCTTCCCAGCGCCGGATGCCAGCAAAAATAAGGAATATCAAGGCCCAGAGAGAGACACGCCTGCAGCAGGTTGTCCGCCCCGTTCACATCATATTCTTTACCGTCTACATGAATTGTAGCCATAGTGAACATGCTTCCGTAAGGCTCGTCAGAGACGAGCGTTAATCATATTCTCGCCCCGGTTATGGGGCTGCGGCGCAGAGCCGGTTCCGTGTGCTGCGGTGAATTACCAGCGTGCTTTCAGCAGGTTAGGCTGAATACCGCCAATCGCGCGCGTATTGCCGAAGACCTGTGGCGCCATGCCAGCTTCAAACTCTTCACGGAAATATTTAATTGCGCTCTGCAGCGGCTCCACCGCGCCAGGCGCGTGGGCGCAAAAGGTTTTACCTGGGCCGAGCTGGCGACAAAGCTGCAGCAGGGTTTCGATATCGCCCGGCTGACCTTTGCCCTGCTCCAGCGCGCGCAGGATCTTCACGCTCCACGGCAGGCCGTCGCGGCACGGCGTACACCAGCCGCAGGATTCACGCGCGAAAAACTCTTCCAGGTTGCGCACCAGCGACACCATATTAATCTCGTGGTCGACCGCCATCGCCAGCGCCGTACCAAGGCGGCTGCCCGCTTTACCAATGCTGGCGAACTCCATCGGGAGATCGAGGTGCTGCTCAGTGAGGAAGTCGGTGCCCGCGCCGCCTGGCTGCCACGCTTTGAAGCGCAGGCCGTCGCGCATGCCGCCGGCGTAATCTTCCAGAATTTCACGCGCGGTAATGCCGAACGGGAGTTCCCAAACGCCCGGGTTTTTTACCCGACCGGAGAAGCCCATCATCTTGGTGCCGGCATCTTCGCTTTTTGAGAGGCCTTTGTACCACTCAACGCCGTTGGCGAGGATCGCCGGCACGTTAGAGAGGGTTTCCACGTTGTTGACGCAGGTCGGCTTGCCCCATGCGCCCGCGCTCGCCGGGAATGGCGGCTTGGAACGCGGGTTAGCGCGACGCCCTTCCAGTGAGTTGATCAGCGCCGTCTCTTCGCCGCAAATATAGCGGCCCGCGCCGGTGTGCACGATCAGCTCGAAGTCGAAACCGGTACCGAGAATGTTCTTGCCAAGAAAGCCCGCTTCGGTTGCTTCCGCGATGGCGCGACGCAGGTTTACCGCCGCCTCGATATATTCGCCGCGCAGGAAGATATAGCCGCGATAGGCTTTCAGAGCGAAGGCGCTGATCAGCATACCTTCCACCAGCTGGTGCGGCATCTGCTCCATCAGCAGGCGGTCTTTATAGGTGCCCGGCTCCATCTCATCGGCGTTGCACAGCAGGTAGCGGATGTTCATGGATTCATCTTTCGGCATCAGGCTCCACTTCAGACCGGTGGAGAAGCCTGCGCCGCCGCGCCCTTTCAGGCCAGAATCTTTCACCGCCGCGACAATCTCGTCCGGCGCCATGCCGTTCAACGCTTTTTCCGCGCCGGCATAGCCGTTTTTGCTGCGGTATTCTTCGAACCAGACCGGCTGCTTGTCATCGCGCATGCGCCAGGTCAGCGGGTGCGTTTCCGCAGTACGAATGATCTGTTTGATGGTCATTGATACTGCTCCAGTAGCGAGGCGATGCCTTCCGGCGTCAGATGAACGTGGGTATCTTCATCCACCATCATGGTAGGGCCTTTGTCGCAGTTGCCCAGGCAGCAGGTGGGCAGCAGCGTAAAGCGGCCATCCGCCGTCGTCTGACCGGGCTTGATGTTCAGATTCTGCTCCAGCGCCGCCTGAATGCCCTGATAGCCAGTGATGTGACACACTACGCTGTCGCAATAGCGGATAACGTGACGGCCGACCGGCTGGCGGAAAATCTGGCTGTAGAACGTGGCAACACCTTCAACGTCGCTGGCCGGAATGCCCAGCACCTCGGCGATAGCGTTGATGGCGCCATCTGGCACCCAGCCGCGCTGCTTCTGCACGATCTTCAGCGCCTCAATCGACGCCGCGCGCGCATCTTCATAGTGGTGTTTCTCGTGCTCGATGGCGTGATGCTCTTCCGCGCTCAGCACGAAGACCTCATTGGGGTCGATCGTTTGAATGGCAATTTTTTGATCGTGCATAATTAGCGGTCCACGTCTGACATAACAAAATCGATACTACCGAGGTAAACGATCAGGTCGGATACCAGGCTGCCGCGGATCACCGACGGGATCTGCTGCAGATGCGGGAAGCTCGGCGTGCGCACGCGGGTGCGGTAGCTCATGGTGCTGCCGTCGCTGGTCAGGTAGTAGCTGTTGATTCCTTTGGTCGCCTCGATCATCTGGAAGGATTCGTTGGCCGGCATTACCGGGCCCCATGAAACCTGCAGGAAGTGCGTGATCAGCGTTTCAATATGCTGCAGCGTACGCTCCTTCGGCGGCGGCGTGGTCAGCGGGTGATCCGCCTTAAACGGCCCTTCCGGCATATTGTTCAGGCACTGCTCAAGGATGCGCAGCGATTGCCACATCTCTTCCATCTTCAGCTGTACGCGCGTGTAGGCGTCGCTGATGCCCGCACCGACCGGGATCTCGAAGTCAAAGTTTTCATAACCTGAATAGGGACGCCACTTACGCACGTCGAAATCCAGGCCGGTGGCGCGCAGCGCGGCGCCGGTGGTGCCCCAGGCCAGCGCCTCGTCCATATTGTAGGCGGCAACGCCTTTGGAACGGCCCACCAGCACGCTGTTGCGCAGCGCCGCCTTGTCATACTCCTTCAGGCGTTTCGGCATCCAGTCAAGGAAGTCGCGCAGCAGGCGCTCCCAGCCTTTCGGCAGGTCATGCGCTACGCCGCCGATGCGGAACCAGGCCGGGTGCATACGGAAGCCGGTAATGGCTTCGACCACGTCATAAATTTTCTGGCGATCGGTAAAGGCAAAGAACACCGGCGTCATGGCGCCGACGTCCTGAATAAAGGTCGAGATATAGAGCAGATGGCTGTTGATGCGGAAGAGCTCAGAGAGCATCACGCGGATGACGTTAACGCGATCTGGCACCACAATGCCGGCCAGCTTTTCTACTGCCAGCACGTAAGGCATTTCGTTGACGCAGCCACCGAGATACTCAATGCGATCGGTATAAGGAATATAGCTGTGCCACGACTGGCGCTCACCCATCTTCTCCGCGCCGCGATGGTGGTAGCCGATATCGGGCACGCAGTCGACAATCTCTTCGCCGTCGAGCTGCAAGATAATACGGAAAGCACCGTGCGCTGACGGGTGGTTTGGCCCCAGGTTGAGGAACATAAAGTCCTCGCTGGTGGTGCTGCGCTTCATGCCCCACTCTTCGGGCTTGAAGGTCAGCGCCTCCATCTCCAGATCCTCTTTCTGCTTTGTCAGCGTAAAGGGATCGAACTCTGTCGCGCGCGCCGGATAATCTTTACGCAGCGGGTGGCCTTCCCAGGTCTGCGGCATCATGATGCGCGTCAGGTGCGGGTGGCCGTCGAAGGTCACACCGAACATCTCCCAGGTTTCACGCTCGTACCAGTTGGCGTTCGGGAAGATTTTCGTCAGCGTCGGCAGGTGCAGATCGTTCTCTGACAGCGCCACCTTGAGCATGATGTCGCGGTTACGCTCGATCGACAGAAAATGATAGAAAACGGAAAAATCCGCGGCGGGCAGACCGGCGCGGTGGGTACGCAAACGCTCATCCATGCCATGCAGGTCATAGAGCATGATGTACGGCTTAGGCAGCTTGCGCAGGAAGGTCACGATCTCCAGCAGCTGCTCGCGCTTGACCCAGACCACGGGAATGCCCGTGCGGGTTGGCTGAACGGTAAAGGCATCCGGCCCAAAACGGTTACGCAGCTCGCCGATCACCGGGTCATCCAGGTGATCCCGGGTTTGCCATGCAGGCTGAGCGAGATCGTGCGTGGTTAAATCTGTCATACGTTACTCACCATTCCGGCCTGTCGCCAGGCACTCAAAAGAAGGCGTCAGGATGGGGCCGCGCATTAAATTGTGATGTTTTGCTGCGGGCGTGGAATCCATCCATGTACGGTGTTCTTACACTTCGTCAGGCGTGCGAAGATTGGTGACGGCGATGCGCTCGCCGCGTTTTCTCTCACGTTCTGACTGCATATTGGCGCGATAAACGCCCTGATCGCCGACGACCCACGACAGCGGGCGACGCTCTTTACCAATTGACTCGCGCAGCAGCAGCAGCGCCTGCATATAGGCTTCAGGACGCGGCGGACAGCCGGGAATATAGACGTCGACCGGCAGGAACTTGTCCACGCCCTGCACCACAGAGTAGATATCGTACATGCCGCCAGAGTTGGCGCAGGCGCCCATTGAGATCACCCATTTCGGCTCCAGCATCTGGTCATAGAGACGCTGAATCACCGGCGCCATTTTGGTGAAGGGCGTACCGGCGATCACCATAAAGTCCGCCTGGCGCGGCGAGGCGCGCATCACTTCCGCGCCGAAGCGCGCGACGTCGTGCACGGCGGTAAAAGAGGTGGTCATCTCTACATAGCAGCAGGACAAACCAAAGTTATAGGGCCACAGAGAGTTCTTACGGCCCCAGTTCACCATGTCATGCAGGGCATGCTCGAGCTTGCCCATGTAGACGCTGCGATGAACGTGCTGCTCAAGGGGATCGGCAACGATCTCCTGTTTTTGCAGAGGATAACGGTCGTTCTCACCACCGTTGGGGTCTATGCGGGTGAGCGTATAGTCCATCAGATTGCCTCGCTTTTACTGCTTATGAGGGTTGGTGTGACCGATCGGGCTGGATTTGACCACCACGCGACGACGTGCAGGCGCCCAGTCCAGCGCGCCGATACGCACCAGATAGACCAGCCCCGCCAGGAGCACCAAAATGAAAATTGCGGCTTCGACAAAGCCGACCCAGCCGCTTTCGCGGATTGAGGTCGCCCATGCGTATAAAAAGAGTGCCTCCACGTCAAAGATGACGAAGAACATGGCGACGAGGTAGAACTTCGCCGAGAGGCGGATATGGGTGTCACCCACAGATTCGATACCGGATTCGAACGGCGTCTCTTTATGACGCGCGCGGGCGCGGCCGCCTAAGAGCCATCCTCCGGTAAGCATAAAGGCGCAAAGGCCGAAAGCGATAATGACAAATATGATAAACGCCCAGTGATGAGCGACGACTTCGGTGGCTGTTGACATACTCTTTGCTTACTCATCAAAAGTGGCGATGGCATCCTGCGCGGGTCACTTGCAGCAAACGCACCACATCGATTCAAGGGAAGGAAAAAAACCTTATAAATTATGCTGTCATTATCAATTAGGCAGCAATTTTATGGGGTCTTTTACTCCTTTCTATAACCTTTTGTCAACTTTGACAAAAGTATCCAAACATTATTTTACACGCGCATCAAAATTTTAACATATGATGCGCGCGTTGCCAGCTAAATCGCTTCAGTCTGTATGGTCATTTAGAATGTAGCGTGAATTCAAATGCATGGATCGTGCATTTATCCAACGTATTCTGGCAGGCTTTCGCGCTTTTTCCTTCCCCTTGCCAGGGGTATTTTTTTGATCCAGCACACAAAACTGGCCTTTTTGTCCTTTTTTTCAGCAAATAGTGCCTAAATACGGAACAGAGTTTTCACATCTTTAGATAAATAATTTCATCTTTGCCCTGATCGAAATGACGTTTTAGTTTGTTAAGGCAGGAAAAGCGCGTTGAAGGAAACAGATCAGGAAACGGCCCTTTATACGGATAAAAAAAGCCCTTCGATGCAGAAGCATAACGAAGGGCTTTTTTATTACAGTTTTAACAACTGGCGGGCGGAACGGCGAGGAACAGGCAGTCGTCTCTGCCGGTTACTCTTCATCATCCAGCAACAGCGTCCCATCTGGATTGGCGCTAAGGTTGTAGGGATCGTTGGTGGACTGCATGGCGTTGAAAATAGCCAGCGCCAGTTCGTTATCACTGTCGGGATTGCGGCACAGCAGGTACTGCGTGTCCGGCAGCACTGGCAGACCTTCCGCCGCGCCCATGACGCGCAGTTCCGGACTCATCATCTCCACCGGACGCGCCGTCACGCCCAGGCCCGCTTTCACCGCGGCGCGTACCGCAGCCAGCGTAGAGGCAACGTAGGAGATACGCCACGGAATGCCCGCTTCGTTGAGGTGATCGATCGCCATATCGCGGTACGGGCTGGGTTCATCCAGCAGCACCAGAGGAATCGCTTCGCCGCGCTGAAAGATATAATCCGCCGCGCAGTACCACAGCGTCGGCGAGGTACGCAGCACCTGATGGGTAAAGCTGCCGGGGCTTGAGGTCGTCACAACCAGATCGACTTCGCCCTGGTTCAGCATCTCCATCATAAAGGGATTGCGCTTTACGCGGACGTCGATCGCCAGCTTTGGATAGACCGAGGTCACGCGGTTAAGCAGGAACGGCAGGATGGTGTCAGAGGTGTCATCTGAGGCGCCGATAGTCAGCACGCCCTGGATGTTGCTGTACATCAGGGATGTGCAGGCCTCATCGTTGAAACGCAAGATTTTTCTGGCGTAGCCTAACAGCTGGATACCGTGCTCAGTTAATAATTTATTACGTCCATGTCTGGCAAACAGCTCTTTACCTACCAATTGCTCCAGACGCTGCATCTGCTGGCTGACGGCCGACTGGGTTCGGCACACAGCGGCAGCGGCCGCCGCAAACGTGTTCAGGTCCGCAACGGCAACAAACGTTCTCAGCAGATCGAGGTCGAGATTGAGTATCGGACGATTTGCATTAGTCATGTTTTCTTCACTTATAAGATTTTTAAAAAACTACTACCCTGGTGTTATTACGCTACTTATCAAAGAGATAAGCGGTAATTATGCTCATTGCCGGTCCTGTGTGAGACCGTCAAAGAAATTCGTGTCAGACGTATACCGACCAACGCGCATCCCGAAACAGCGGGAAAGCAGCGTTGAGTAGACAGAACAACTTCTGGACTGACAGCGCGGGAGCGCAATTGCAGTAAGCTGCGTTGGTGTCTAGGGTTCCGTACCTAAAGCGGACGGAAAAAGCCAGCTACGGGATGATGAATTGCATAGCGGCTAAATATGGCAAATAATAAATTATACTTAATCATTTTTAACTTCAAAATGGAAATGATTTTGTGAAAAGCATCGTAATTTTTGACCAAATCGCATTTCAGGCCCATCCCGACACACCGCTGTGCAATTTTTAACCATCTGATTTCTGAAAGTCGAGATAAAGGGCGAAGATACGCCTTGAATACCTTTTATCAGGTATGGAGTGGCCCTCCCGCACAGGGAACTTTTCTGGCTAGTTAGAGACAACAAGGGGTCCCGCCGGGTGCGTGCACCTCCCGGCTGGCTTATACTGCGGCGGGCGCGGGTTAATCTTTAAACATTCCTGTAAAATAGCTTAACTATTTCCCTGTTCATCTACTTACCTTTCCGCTCATATTTTAGTCGGAAACTTCGCCATTGCTTCTTTGCGCGACGGATAGCATCGTTTACAGCCAAAATAGCGTAAGCCAGAGAAAAATATTGCTAAGGAATCAAAAATCAGTTTTTGTAACCAGCTAATTGCAAAGAAATTACGTTTTGCCCCATGGCTGACGTAAAAAGATGGCAAAGACGCCAAAACCGGCCGCTGCCCTTCTTTTGTCGCATTGAGGAGAGTACATTGTGCTGGTTTGATTTCTGCGGCAGTAAAAGGATTCTGCCCATAAAGGCGACTAAAAATGACTTTTCAAATTGATAAATCCGGCAAGCTGGAAAACGTCTGTTACGACATTCGCGGGCCGGTACTTAAAGAGGCTAAACGTCTCGAAGAAGAAGGCAATAAAGTTCTTAAGCTCAATATCGGTAACCCCGCGCCTTTCGGTTTCGAAGCGCCGGATGAAATCCTGGTCGATGTCATTCGCAACCTGCCGAGCGCGCAGGGCTACTGCGATTCAAAAGGGCTCTACTCGGCGCGCAAAGCGATTATGCAGCACTACCAGGCGCGCGATATCCGCGACGTCACGGTTGAAGATATCTATATCGGCAACGGCGTTTCCGAACTGATCGTACAGGCGATGCAGGCGTTGCTGAACAGCGGCGACGAGATGCTGGTGCCCGCGCCCGACTATCCACTCTGGACGGCGGCGGTCTCGCTCTCCAGCGGTAAAGCGGTGCACTATCTGTGCGACGAATCGTCCGACTGGTTCCCCGATCTTGATGATATTCGCAGCAAAATTACGCCGCGCACCCGCGGCATCGTCATTATTAACCCGAACAATCCCACCGGTGCGGTCTACAGCAAAGCGCTGCTGCTGGAGATCGTCGAGATCGCACGTCAGCATAACCTGATCATTTTCGCTGACGAAATCTACGACAAGATCCTTTACGACGCGTCGCAGCACCATTCGATCGCCGCGCTGGCGCCCGATCTGCTGACCGTGACCTTTAACGGCCTCTCGAAAACCTACCGCGTGGCGGGTTTTCGTCAGGGCTGGATGGTGCTTAACGGGCCGAAGAAACACGCGAAAGGCTATATCGAAGGGCTGGAAATGCTCGCCTCGATGCGCCTGTGCGCTAACGTACCGGCTCAGCATGCGATTCAGACCGCGCTGGGCGGCTATCAAAGCATCAGCGAATTTATCGCGCCGGGCGGCCGACTCTACGAGCAGCGCCAGCGCGCCTGGGAGCTGATCAACGATATTCCCGGCGTCAGCTGCGTGAAGCCGAACGGCGCGCTCTATATGTTCCCGCGCATTGATGCGAAGAAGTTCAATATTCACGACGACCAGAAGATGGTGCTGGACTTTTTGCTGCAGGAAAAGGTGCTGCTGGTGCAGGGCTCCGCCTTTAACTGGCCATGGCCAGACCATGTGCGTATTGTTACCCTGCCGCGCGTCGACGATCTGGAGATGGCGATCGGCAAGTTTGACCGTTTCCTGCAAGGCTATCGCCAGTAAAACCCGCCGCGTATACTGACAGCATTTGGGGAAGCGCGACGCTTCCCCCGTTGCTGACAGGATAACGCATGACCCGAAGCCACTTTTTCGCCCATCTCTCCCGCCTCAAACTGATCAACCGCTGGCCGCTGATGCGCAATGTGCGCACCGAAAATGTGTCGGAGCATAGCCTGCAGGTCGCGATGGTGGCGCATGCGCTCGCCGTGATTAAAAACAAAAAATTCAGCGGCGCGCTCAACGCCGATCGCATCGCGATGCTGGCGCTTTATCATGACGCCAGCGAAGTGCTTACCGGCGATCTACCGACGCCAGTGAAGTATTACAACGCGCAAATCGCCCATGAGTATAAAAAGATCGAGAAGATTGCCCAGCAGAAGCTGATCGAGATGCTGCCCGAAGAGCTGCAGGAGGTTTACCGTCCGCTGCTTGATGAGCACCAGCATAGCGAAGAGGAGCAGTCGGTGGTGAAGCAGGCGGACGCGCTCTGCGCCTATCTGAAGTGCCTTGAGGAGCTCTCAGCGGGCAATAACGAGTTCCTGCTGGCCAAGGCGCGTCTGGAGAAAACGCTACAGCAGCGCCGCACGCCGGAAATGGACTATTTCGTCGAGGTGTTTATTCCCAGCTTCAGCCTCTCGCTGGATGAGATTTCGCAGGACTCCCCACTGTAACGCGGCGGCGTCTCGCGCCGCCGGTTGCGCTTAGCCAGGCAAATGCAGCGCGAAGCCCCCTTCAGCCTGCGGAGTGACCCGCAACGATGCCAGCGAATTGAGCTGCATCAGGGTTTCGCCGAGGCGCGGCGTATCCTCAGGTGCGTTAATCGCGACCACCGCGCAGCCAGCGTCTAGCCCAGAGAGAATGCCGGCGGGCGCGTCCTCGACCACCACGCACCTTTCCGCCGCCAGCCCCAATTTTTCCGCGCCAAGCAAATAGGGATCCGGCGCAGGCTTGCCCTTCTCAACCTGTTCTGCCGTGATAAATACCGACGGCAGAGGCAGACCGGCGGCCTGATGGCGCGCGTGCGCTACCGGCACTGAGCCGGAGGTCACAATAGCCCAGGGAATTTGCAGCGCGTTTAAGCGCGTCAGCAGCGCGTGCGCGCCCGGCAGCGCCCGCACGCCGTCGGTATCCTGCGCTTCGTTTTGCTCCAGCGCGCGAAACTCCGCCTGAATCGCCGCTTCCGGCTGGCCCGCCATAAAATGGCGCAGCGAGGCGATCGCCTGCTTGCCGTGAATAAAACTCAGGATCTCCTCGGCCGCAATGCCGTGTCGCGCCCCCCAGTTGCTCCACGCACGCTCTACCGCTGGCAGCGAATCCACCAGCGTGCCATCCAGATCAAATAAAAAACCGCTATAGGTCACAAGAGGCTCCCGTCAGGCGTTAATAATCTGCGCGATTTCTGTCGCGCTCAGATGATATTGACGCGGACAAGTGTGCCACACCGCCAGCATACGTCGATACCTTTCCCACATCGGCGTCTGCGCATTGAAGCCGTGCGTGCCGGAATCAAAGTGGGTATAGCGCCCCTCGGTATTGACCATAAAGCGCACGTAGCCGAGGTAGCGCGCTTCAGTGGCGGCATCAAAGCCAAGGAAAGCGAGGCGGCGTTCGTCCAGCGAGGCTTTATCGCCAAGGTTCGACCAGGAGACGTGCAGCGCATGATGCATTTCCATAATGTCGATAATGGTCCGGCAGGTCTCTTCCGTCAGTTCACCGAACTCTTTATCCAGCTCGCGCATCTGTAGCCCGTAGCCCCGCTCAATAATGGTCTGATAGCGGCGATAGCGCTCGGCGTTGTCCGGCTCCAGCATGGCCATCATTTTGTACTGGTTAGAGAGAATCAGACGCTGCGCATGGGTCATTTCCATCGTAGGCTCCTGGGCCGACAGGCCGCTCAAGTAGTAGACGGAAAATAGTGGCATAAGGCGGGTGATGCGGGTATGACCGCATCACTTTTCTTTGATTTAGACCCGGTTGAGCGACAAATTCTCTCGGCGGGAAAAAGACGGTCGATCAAAGATCGTCAAGGAAGGTGCGATCCAGCTGCTTGAATGCTCGCTTTAACAGGTCAGCCAGCGCCTGATAGGTCGGCTTGCCCTCGACCGGCGCAATCGCCTGACCCGCTTCTTCCAGGCGGGCGCGCACTTCGTGGAACCAGTGCAGCAGCGTAGGCGGCAGCGGCGTTACGGAGCGTTTGCCCAGCCACCATAGCCCCTGCATCGGCAGACTACAGGCAAAAAGCGCGGTAGCGACTGCCGGGCCCAGCTGTCCGCCGAGTGCGATCTGCCAGGTCAGCGTAAATACCGCCAGCGGCGGCATAAAGCGGATGGCAAAACGGGTCACGCTCGAGACGCGATTTTCAGGAAAGATTGGCGCGAGGCGTTTGTCATTCGGCCAGGTCTTCATATAGTGCTGGCCGTTTTGAAAAATACGGAACCAGCCAGTATTGCCAGAATCATTCGCCATGGCGGACCTCAACTAAAACTGCAAAAAATAAAATTATTTTATAACTACACAACTTTACGTGACATCCTTCAAAATTTTTTGTCTTTAAAGGGCAGTCTCGCTATGCTGATCCGCCTTGATAACCTACCGGAAGCGGGTAAAAACGTAAATCACAAACGTAGCGGCCAGCTTTCGCTAAGTAAACTTCAAAAAATTGCGTAAAATTACCGAATTTTTTTGCGGGAAAGCAACATTTTGACTACCGCAGCGGAGTTATGATTAAGCTCCCCGCATTCATGGGCTACGCTGATAGTCTGATTGCCTTTTTTTTAGCCACTTTTAACAAATAGGTACTTCCATGTCGAGTAAGTTAGTACTGGTTCTGAACTGCGGCAGCTCTTCACTGAAGTTCGCCATCCTTAATGCCGCCAGCGGAGAGGAATACCTCTCCGGCCTGGCCGAATGCTTCCACCTTCCGGAAGCGCGCATTAAGTGGAAACTGGACGGCGAAAAGCACGAAGCGCCTCTCGGCGCGGGTGCCGCACATAGCGAAGCCCTGAATTTCATCGTTAAAACTATTCTGGCACAAAAACCAGCGCTGTCGGCACAAATTGCTGCAATTGGTCATCGCATCGTGCATGGCGGTGAGCAGCTGACAGAATCGGTGCTTATTACCGACGAAGTCGTCCAGGGTATTAAAGACAACGCCTCCTTCGCGCCGCTGCACAATCCGGCGCATCTGATCGGCATTGAAGAGGCGATGAAAAACTTCCCGCACCTCTCCGACAAAAATGTGGCGGTTTTCGACACGGCTTTCCATCAGACTATGCCGGAAGAGTCCTATCTTTATGCCCTGCCCTATCGCCTCTATAAGGAGCACGGCGTTCGTCGCTACGGCGCGCACGGCACCAGCCACTACTACGTTACGCACGAAGCGGCAAAGATCCTGAACAAACCGGTCGACGAACTCAATATCATTACCTGCCACCTCGGCAACGGCGCCTCTGTAGCGGCGGTGCGTAACGGCAAGTGCGTCGATACCTCAATGGGCCTGACCCCACTGGAAGGTCTGGTGATGGGCACCCGCAGCGGCGATATCGATCCGGCCATTATTTTCTATCTGCACGACACCCTGGGCATGAGCGTCGACGCCATCAACAAGCTGCTGACCAAAGAGTCCGGCCTGCTGGGCCTGACTGACGTGACCAGCGACTGCCGCTATGTCGAAGACAACTATGAAACCAAAGAGGACGCGAAGCGCGCCATGGATGTTTTCTGTCATCGTCTGGCAAAATACATCGGCAGCTACAGCGCTATGATGGAAGGTCGCCTGGATGCGGTGATCTTTACCGGCGGCATCGGCGAAAATGCGGCGATGGTCCGCGAGCTGTCGCTGAAAAAGCTGGGCCTGCTCGGCTTTGAGGTCGATCATGAGCGCAACCTGGCGGCGCGCTTCGGCAAATCCGGCTTTATTAATAAAGAGGGCACCCGCCCGGCGATTGTTATCCCCACGAATGAAGAGCTGGTAATCGCCCAGGATGCGGCGCGACTTACCGCCTGATGTTTCCTTCACCGTCAGCTTCGGCTGACGGCGTTGTTTTTGACACTACCTAAAGCGAGGTTCAAACGTGTCGCGTACAATCATGCTTATTCCTACCGGCACCAGCGTCGGCCTGACCAGCGTCAGCCTCGGCGTTATTCGTGCCATGGAGCGTAAAGGCGTTCGTCTCAGCGTCTTCAAACCTATCGCGCAGCCGCGCGCTGGCGGCGATAAGCCGGACCAGACCACGATGATCATTCGGAAGAACTCGTCGATTCCCGCCGCCGATCCGCTCAAGATGTCGCGTGTGGAGTCGCTGCTGGGCGCTAACCAGCAGGACGTGCTGATGGAAGAGATCATCGCGCGCTACCACGAAAATACCAAAGAGGCGGAAGTGGTGCTGGTTGAAGGCCTGGTGCCGACGCGTAAGCATCAGTTCGCCAACGCGCTCAACTATGAGATCGCCAGGACGCTTAACGCCGAGATCGTGTTTGTTATGGCGCTGGGCAACGATTCACCCGCTCAGCTGAAAGAGCGCATCGAACTGACGCAAAGCAGCTTCGGCGGCAGTAAGAACAAAAACATTACCGGCGTCATCATTAACAAGCTGAACGCGCCGGTGGATGAGCAGGGCCGCACGCGCCCGGATCTGTCGGAAATTTTCGACGACTCCACCAAGGCGAGCGTCGCCAATATCGACCCGAAACAGCTGTTCGCCGACAGCCCGCTGCCGATACTGGGCTGCGTGCCCTGGAGCTTCGATCTGATCGCCACGCGCGCCATCGATATGTGCCGCCACCTCCATGCTGAAGTGATTAACGAAGGCGAGATTGCCACGCGCCGCGTTAAGTCGGTGACCTTCTGCGCGCGCAGCCTGCCGCATATGCTGGAGCATTTCCGTCCCGGCTCGCTGCTGGTGACCTCGGCAGACCGCCCCGACGTGCTGGTAGCCGCCTGCCTCGCCGCGATGAACGGCATAGAGATTGGCGCCATCCTGCTGACCGGCGGCTACGAGATCGACAGCCGCATCGCGAAGCTGTGCGAGCGCGCCTTCCAGACTGGCCTGCCGGTCTTTATGGTGAAAACCAACACCTGGCAAACCTCGCTCAGCCTGCAGAGCTTCAACCTGGAAGTGCCGAGCGACGATACCCAGCGCGTAGAGAAAGTGCAGGAGTATGTCGCCAGCTATATCAACGCCGACTGGATCGAATCGCTGACCGCGACCTCTGAACGCAGCCGTCGCCTGTCACCGCCGGCCTTCCGCTATCAGCTCACCGAGCTGGCGCGCAAAGCGGGCAAACGCATCGTGCTGCCGGAAGGCGATGAGCCGCGCACCGTCAAAGCCGCCGCCATCTGCGCCGAGCGCGGCATCGCGACCTGCGTGCTGCTGGGCAACCCCGATGAGATCCAGCGCGTCGCCGCCGCACAGGGCGTCGAACTGGGCAAAGGCATCGAAATTGTTGATCCCGAAGTGGTTCGCAACAACTACGTGCCGCGCCTGGTCGAGCTGCGTAAGAATAAAGGCATGACCGAAGTGGTGGCGCAGGAGCAGCTGGAAGACAACGTGGTGCTGGGCACCATGATGCTGGAGAGCGGCGAAGTGGATGGTCTGGTGTCAGGCGCCGTGCACACCACCGCCAATACCATTCGTCCGCCGCTGCAGCTGATCAAAACCGCGCCAAACAGCTCGCTGGTCTCCTCGGTGTTCTTTATGCTGCTGCCGGAGCAGGTGCTGGTCTATGGCGACTGCGCCATCAACCCAGACCCGACCGCGGAACAGCTGGCGGAAATCGCCATTCAGTCTGCCGACTCCGCCCATGCGTTCGGCATCGAACCGCGTGTGGCGATGATCTCCTACTCAACCGGCACCTCCGGCGCCGGCAGCGACGTGGAAAAAGTGCGTGAAGCGACGCGTATCGCGCAGGAGAAACGTCCGGATCTGGTGATCGACGGCCCGCTGCAGTATGACGCGGCGATTATGGAAGATGTGGCCAAATCCAAAGCGCCGAACTCGGCAGTCGCCGGTCGCGCGACGGTGTTTATCTTCCCGGATCTCAACACCGGCAACACCACCTACAAAGCGGTGCAGCGCTCGGCGGATCTGATCTCTATCGGTCCAATGCTGCAGGGTATGCGCAAGCCGGTTAACGACCTGTCGCGCGGCGCACTGGTCGACGATATTGTCTATACCATCGCCCTGACCGCGATCCAGTCGCAGCAGGCGGAAGGCTAAGCCTGCGCGCGGGTAACGGTCGGGAAAGTAGAGCGTCCGCCGCAGGGAAGCGGCGGCCGAGGCCACACGGATGCGATCGCGCCGACTTTACGTAACCCGGCGGTTGCCCCCGTCTGAACAGCACAAGCATCACCGGCCGCAAAAACAAAAAAACGCCCGGCCGGGCGTTTTTTCAACCAGATATTTTTACGCGTCGCCGTTACGCGTCAGCCACAGCGACAGCGCCTTTAGCGAATCATCGGTGAACTCGTCGCAGCGCGCGGTAATCTCATCGGGGGTCATCCAGAACACCTCATCCACCTCCTCTTCCTGCATGGCGAACGGGCCGTGATAAACGCAGCTGAACAATCCGCCCCAGACGCGGACATGCTCATCTTCGAAGTAGAACTTGCCGTGCTCGGCGAAAGGCACATCGGCAATGCCCAGCTCCTCCTCGGCTTCGCGGCGCGCCGACTCCAGCAGATCTTCGCCGCTCTGCACCACGCCGCCCGCGGTGGCGTCCAGCATGCCGGGCATGAAGTCTTTGGTCTCGGTGCGGCGCTGCACCAGAATCTTGCCTGCGCCGTCATGCACCACAATATAGGTGGCGCGATGGCGCATACGCTGCGCGCGCATCTGTGCACGCGTTGCCTGCGCAATCACTTCATTCTCTTCATTAACGATATCGACCCACTCGATAGCGTCGCCCGCGGTTTGATCCACCATCCGGTAACCCTTTTCTGTTCTGGCGTGCCGTGCGACACGCGCCTGATTGCCACGTCGTTGTTATAGTGTGCTGTAAGGTAATCACTTCCGCTCGCCTGAGCAAGCGGCGCAAACTATCGTTGTTTGCCGCTTTCCGCCAGCCAGAGCTGCACCGAGGCGCGCTGCCACTGAAATTCAGCATATTCCCTGAGCTTATCCGGCAGCGCGTCGCCATGCAGCGCCAGACGGTTCAGCATCACCGCTAAATCCGTATCGGCAATGGACCACTCGCCGAACAGATTCTGCTGCTTGTCCGGCAGCAAGCGCAGACTCGCCGCAACCAGTTTCTCCGCTGCCTGCGCCGCCGCCGCGCTCAACGGCGGGAAACGCTCGCCGGCGAATAACACTTCCGTTGGCCGCTCCTGACGAAGGGGCAAAAAATCGCTGCGCAGCCACGCCTGCACTTCGCGCGCCCGCGCGCGCTTCTCGCGATCGCGCGGATAGAGGCGCTCAAACTCAGGCGCCGGAAAGCGCTCTTCCAGATATTCAGCGATAGCAGAGGATTCGCTCAGCACGAAATCGGCAATCTGCAGCGTGGGCACGCGGCAGGTGAGCGACAGCGCGCGATAGTCGCTATGGAACTGCTGACTTTGCGCAAGATCGACGCGTTTCAGCGAAAAGGGAATGCCCTTTTCCGTTAGCGCGACGTAAACCGACAGGGCGTAAGGACTAAAAAACAGTGAATCAGACCACAGGGTGATGGACGGGTAATTCATCTGTTACCTCAACTGGCTTATCCGGGTAGCCTGATATTTACCGACTTTCTTTCCGCAAAGCAATGTCCGGCTGGTCCGATCTTCTCAAAGCGCGACGCACTGCGGCAGCGCGCGGCCGCGCTTCTTCTATGCTGAAACAGTGCGTATCAGAAAAATGATAAGGAGACGCGAGATGCACATACTGATGACCGGCGGAACCGGGCTGATCGGCCGCCATCTTATTCCTCGCCTGCTGACGCTGGGGCACCAGGTCAGCGTGGTCACGCGCGATGTCGCCGCCGCGCGTGAGAAGCTCGACGCGCGCGTCGCGCTCTGGTCAGGCCTGGCGCAGCAGCAAAACCTCGACGGAGTGGACGCGGTGATTAATCTTGCTGGCGAGCCTATCGCCGACAAGCGCTGGACCGAACAGCAGAAGCAGCGGCTGTGCGAAAGCCGCTGGCAAATCACCGAGCGTATTGCCTCGCTGATCAATGCCAGCCAGACACCGCCGCGCGTGCTGATCTCTGGGTCGGCGACCGGCTACTATGGCGATACCGGCGAGCTGGTGCTGACGGAGGAGGACCAGGGTCAGGAGGAGTTCACCCACAGCCTCTGCGCACGCTGGGAGCAGCTGGCGCTGAACGCCCAGAGCGATCGCACCCGCGTCTGCCTGCTGCGCACCGGCGTGGTGCTGGCCAGCGAAGGCGGCGCGTTGGGCAAAATGAAGCTGCCCTTCAAGCTCGGCGTCGGCGGCCCTGTCGGCAGCGGCAAACAGTATCTGCCGTGGATCCATATCGATGATATGGTCAACGCCATTCTCTGGCTGCTGGATCGCGACGACCTGAGCGGCCCGTTTAATATGGTGGCGCCCTACGCGGTGCGCAACGAACAGTTCGCCGCCACGCTCGGCCATGTGATGCATCGCCCGGCCTTTATGCGCACGCCCGCCAGCGCCATCAAAATGATAATGGGCGAATCGGCGGTGCTGGTGCTGGGCGGTCAGCATGTACTGCCGAAGCGGCTCGAGGCCTCCGGCTTCGGCTTTCGCTGGTACGATCTGCAGGAGGCGCTGCAGGATGTAGTCGGGAAATCTGCAGGCAAAGGCGCGGCGTAGCGTCGGACTGCTTACCGCCTTCTCCATGCGACGGAGAAGGCGGCCTTTATTTCAGCGATCCCTTCAAAAACTGCTGCAGCCGCGGGCTTTTCGGATTGCCGAACAGCACCTCCGGCGGCCCCTCCTCTTCAATCTTGCCCTGATGCAGGAAGATCACGTGGCTGGAGACGTGGCGCGCGAACTCCATCTCGTGGGTCACCACCACCATGGTTTTGCCCTCTTCCGCCAGCTTCTGCATGATGCGCAGCACTTCGCCCACCAGCTCGGGATCGAGCGCCGAGGTCGGTTCGTCAAACAGCAGCACCTCCGGCTCCATCGCCAGCGCGCGCGCAATTGAGACGCGCTGCTGCTGACCGCCCGACAGGTGCACCGGATATTTGGCCTGCGCGCGCTCGTCGATGCCGACCTTATTGAGATAGTTGACGGCGCGGGCGCGGGCGTCCGCTTTACTCAGTCCCAGCACCTGAATCGGCGCCTCCATCACGTTCTCCAGCACCGTCATGTGGCTCCACAGATTAAAGTGCTGAAACACCATGGTGAGGCGGGTGCGCAGCGAACGCAGCTGCTCCTTGTTAGCCACCTTGAGCTGACCGTCGGTGTCGCGTACCAGGCTGATCGGCTCGTTGGTCACGGAAATGGTGCCTTCGCTCGGCTTCTCCAGAAAGTTAATGCAGCGCAGGAAGGTACTTTTGCCGGATCCTGACGATCCTATGATGCTGATCACATCGCCCGCATCGGCCTGTAAAGAGACCCCTTTTAATACTTCATGGTCACCGTAACGCTTATGCAGTTCGGTCACGCTTAATTTGTTATCAGCCATAGTTCTACTCAATGCGATGACGAAGGTTTGATATGTGCGAGGAAGCGACGCTCCGCCAGACGGAACAGGCTAATCAGCACATAAGAGATAATCAGGTAGAGCACCGCCGCGATACCAAAGGCGGTAAAGGGCTGATAGGTCGCCGAGTTAATATCGCGCGCGATCTTCAGCAGGTCCGGCACCGTCGCGGTAAAGGCGAGCGCCGTCGAGTGCAGCATCAGGATCACCTCGTTGCTGTAGGCGGGCAGCGCGGTACGCAGCGCGGACGGCAGGATAATGCAGCGGTAGAGCTTAAAAGTAGAGAAGCCGTAGGCGCGCGCCGCCTCGATTTCGCCGTGCGGCACGGCGCGGATCGCCCCGGCGAAAATCTCCGTGGTATAGGCGCAGGTATTAAGGGTAAAGGCCAGCAGCGTACAGTTCAGCCCGCTGCGGAAAAAGGCGTTAAGCAGCTCCGAGCCTTTGACCACCTCCAGCGTATACATGCCGGAGTAGAACACCAGCAGCTGCACATAAAGCGGCGTGCCGCGAAACACGTAGGTAAAGAGCCAGACCGGCGTGCTGATAAAACGGTTCGGCGAGACGCGCGCAATGGCCAGCAGCACCGCCAGGCAGCCGCCGATCACCACCGACAGGATCAGCAGCCACAGCGTAATGGCGACGCCGGTAAAGCGATAGCCGTCGGTCCAGAGCAGGGATTTCCAGTACTCCTGAATAATATCGATCATAACTCCGCCCTTTTTACGCCGACCGAGTAGCGGCGATTCAGCCACCACAGCACGCCGTTCGACAGCGTGGTAAAGATTAGATAGATCGCGCCGGCGACGATAGCGAAGTAGAACGGCTGCCAGGTGCTTTTACCCGCCAGCTGCGTCGCTTTCACCACATCTTCCAGCCCCAGCAGCGACACTAGCGCCGTGGCTTTCAGGATCACCTGCCAGTTATTGCCGATGCCGGGCAGCGCGTAGCGCATCATGCCGGGGAAGAGAATGCGGCGAAAAACCTGCGAGCCGGTAAAGCCGAAGGCGGTAGCCGCTTCGATCTGCCCTTTCGGCACGGCGAGAAACGCGCCGCGAAAGGTTTCGGTGAAGTAGGCGCCGTAGATAAAGCCGAGCGTAATGATACCGGCCACCATCGGGTCGATATCGAACTGGGCGAGGCCCATGGCGTCGGTCAGCGCGTTAAGGGCGATCTGCAGGCCGTAAAAAATCAGCAGCATCAGCACCAGGTCGGGTACGCCGCGGATCAGCGTGGTGTAGCCTTCAAACAGCATCGCCAGCGGGCGACTGCGGGAGAGTTTTGCGCCCGCGCCGATCAGGCCGAGCACAACAGCCAGCACCACCGAGCTGAGCGCCAGCTCCAGCGTCACCAGGGTGCCTTTGAGAATAACCTCGGAATAGCCGTACAACATGTAATCGATCCTGTCGTGGAGAAAACATTAATGTCCTGCCCGCGGGCGCACCAGCGGGCAGTCCTGACCAGATTGCGCGTTGTGCCATGCGGCTCAACGCAGAAGGATCAGGTAAAGGTCGACAGGGTTAGTCACCGTACACATTAAAATCAAAATACTTTTTCGCGATCTTGTCGTAAGTGCCGTCTTTGCGCATCGCCTCGAACGCTTTGTCGATGGCCGCCTTCAGCTCGCTATCGTCTTTACGCAGTCCCATGCCGGTGCCGACGCCAAAAATCTTGTCGTCTTTCACCGCCGGACCGGCGAAGGCGTAGTTCTTGCCTACCGGCTGCTTGAGGAAGCCTTCGCTCGCCTGCACTTCATCCTGAAACGCCGCGTCGATACGGCCCGCGTTCAGATCCTGATAAACCAGATCCTGGTTTGCGTAAGGCGTCACGTTGACACCTTTGGGGCGCCAGTTCTGGTTAGCGTAGGTTTCCTGCGTAGTGCCCTGCAGCAGGCCGATGTTCTTACCCTTCAGCGACTCAATGGTCGGCTGGATCTTTGATCCTTTCGGCGCCACCAGGCGAGCGTTGGCCGCGTAGAGTTTGTCGGAGAAGGCGATCTCTTCCTGACGCTTGGCAGTAATGGAGAGCGAGGAGATGATGGCGTCGATCTTCTTCGCTTTCAGCGACGGGATCAGCGCGTCGAAATCGCTTTCGACATAGGTGCACTTCGTATTAATGCGTTTACAGATTTCGTTGGCGAGATCGATATCGAAGCCAACGAGCTCTCCTTGCGCGTTTTTCGATTCAAACGGCGGGTAAGTCGGGTCAGTCCCAATGCGAATCGACGACGGCACCGCGGCGAAAACGCTGGCGGCGCTGGTCAGGCCCAGCATGAGAGAAAGAGCCAGAACTCGCTTTTTCATAGATTACCCTCAGTGAAGTGCTTTTTGTTATGGGTGCGTGATGTGTTTGCGCTTGTTAAGCCACATATTTCTTGCATATTTCATGCCAGCAATGCAAGCCATTCGCGCACCCGGCGGCGCGCCAGCAAGGCGTCGTCGCCGGGTTTGTGAGGGGAATATATCAGTGATGTCAGAGAGAAAAAGCGACCTTGTTAACTTTTGGTGCACCAAATGCACGAAGAGTGATCGCCCGCGCGCATTTGCACTTTAAAAGTGCAAAATATGACGCTTATGCACCGTTCCAGCGCGTAAAAAGATCCTGCGGCAGCGAAATGTCGAACTGATCGACGACGCGATTAACCGTCTGATCCACCAGTTCCATAATCGACTGCGGGCGATGATAAAACGCTGGCACCGGCGGCATAATCACCGCGCCCAGCTCAGCGGCGGTGGTCATCATGCGCAGATGACCAATATGCAGCGGGGTTTCGCGCACGCCCAGCACCAGCTTGCGCTGCTCTTTTAGCACCACGTCGGCGGCGCGCGTCAGCAGGCTGTCGCTGTAGCTGTGCACGATGCCGGAGAGGGTTTTCATCGAGCAGGGCAGGATTGCCATGCCCAGGGTCTTAAACGATCCCGACGAGATGCTGGCGGCGATATCGCGCACGTCGTGCACCACATCGGCCAGCGCCTGCACTTCGCGCAGCGTGTAGTCGGTTTCCAGGCTCAGCGTCTGCCGCGCCGCCGGACTCATCACCAGATGGGTTTCCACCTCGCTGACCTGTTGCAGCACCTGCAGCAGCCGCACGCCGTAGATCGCGCCGCTTGCGCCAGAGATGCCAATGATGAGTCGTTTCATGCGTATTCCTTGCGGGTTCAGAGAGGCGCTATGATAGCGCGGGCCAGAACAGGAAAACAGACGGGGCGGATTTCTCCGCCCCGTGCTTTTCCTGTTATCGCTGAGAACGCGCTTAACCTTCGTTATGCAGCTCGAGGTTCTCGACTTCGTTCTGGCGCTGCAGCGCTTTGGCGTCGTCGTTGCGCAGCGACTGGAGATACTCCAGGTACTGCTGATCGACATCTTTGGTGACGTAGACGCCGTTGAACACCGAGCATTCAAACTGGGCGATATCGGGGTTCTCTTCGCGCACCGCTTCGATCAGGTCATCCAGATCCTGGAAGATCAGCGCGTCAGCTTTGATCAGCTGACAGATCTCATCGACTTCACGGCCGTGCGCGATCAGCTCGGTGGCGCTCGGCATATCGATGCCGTAAACGTTCGGGAAGCGAATTTCCGGCGCGGCGGACGCCAGGTAAACGCGTTTCGCGCCCGCTTCGCGCGCCATCTCGATAATCTGCTCGGAGGTGGTGCCGCGCACGATAGAGTCATCCACCAGCAGCACGTTCTTGTCGCGGAACTCAGCGCGGTTGGCGTTGAGCTTGCGGCGAACGGCGCTGCGGCGCAGCTGCTGGCCCGGCATGATAAAGGTGCGGCCGACGTAGCGGTTTTTCACAAACCCCTGACGGTAGGGCTTGTCGAGAATGCGCGCGATCTCCAGCGCGATATCGGTAGAGGTTTCCGGAATCGGGATCACCACGTCGATATCGAGATCTTCCCACTCGCGAGCGATTTTCTCGCCCAGCTTGGTGCCCATGCGCACGCGCGCGCTGTAGACGGAGATTTTGTCGAGGAACGAATCGGGACGCGCAAAGTAGACGTACTCGAACAGGCACGGGTTACTTTTGGGGTTTTCGGCGCACTGGCGCGTAAAGAGCTGGCCCTGCTCGGTAATATAGACGCCTTCGCCCGGCGCGACGTCGCGCAGGAACTCAAAGCCCAGCGTATCAAGCGCCACGCTCTCGGAGGCCACCATATACTCGACGCGGCTGTCAGGCAGCACGCGCTTGCCCAGCACCAGCGGACGAATGCCGTTGGGATCGCGGAAGGCGACCATGCCGTGGCCGATGATCATGGCGACAACGGCGTAAGCGCCGCGCACCTGCTGATGCACCGCCGCCACCGCAGCGAAAATGTTGTCCGACTCCAGCGGGTCGTTCTGAAAACGGTCCAGCTCCTGCGCGAAGATATTCAGCAGGATTTCAGAGTCTGACGTGGTGTTGACGTGACGGCGGCCCTTTTCAAACAGGTGCTTGCGCAGGTCGTGCGCGTTAGTCAGGTTGCCGTTATGGGCCAGCGTAATACCGTACGGAGAGTTAACGTAGAACGGCTGCGCTTCAGAGGCGCTGGAGCTGCCTGCGGTTGGGTAGCGAACGTGGCCGATCCCCATATTGCCCTGCAGACGCTGCATGTGGCGAGCTTCAAAGACATCGCTGACGAGGCCGTTCGCCTTACGCAGACGGAAGCACTTCAGCGCATCGATAGTACAAATGCCTGCGGCGTCCTGCCCGCGGTGCTGCAGCACCGTTAACGCATCATAGATCGACTGGTTGACCGGCATAAACCCGGTGATACCAACAATACCGCACATGTTGTCATTTCCTCATTAGCCGCACTCCCGGTGGCGTCACCGGGGCAAAAAACTCGACGTGCTTTTCAGGTAGTCAAAAAACCATCTGATTATATAACTGAACTGGGGAATGAGCTGGGACTGCTGCCAGTCCGGACTTTTGGAAAAGCCGGTGAATGTGTCGAGGAAGAAAAGGATCGCGCTAACGATCAGCACGCCGCGTAACGCCCCGAAACAGACCCCCAACACCCTGTCGGTTCCCGACAGGCCGGTCTTTTCAACCAGCGAGCCGATCACATAGTTGACTATCGCGCCGACAATCAGCGTCGCGACGAACAGCACCGCGATGGCGATGCCGTTACGCACCAGTTCGTCGTCAAAACCTGTAAACCAGACTGCAAGGTAGGCGTAGTAATGACTGGCGACAAAAAACGCGCATCCCCAGGTAACGAGAGATAAGGCTTCGCGGACAAACCCTCGAATCAGGCTGACCAGAGCCGAAAAACCAACTACCGCAATAATGACGTAATCAATCCAGATCATGAACTCTTCCAGCGCCAGTGCGTTTGCACCCCTGCATCCAGTTCGGGGCGCATTCTAACAGAAAAAGAAAACGTTTGCGTAGCGCTTTTCCTTTTCACCTTCCATAAAAAGGGCGATGAAAAAAACTTTCCTCGCCCTCTGAAGATTCAACCCTTCAAGCCGTTGAATCAAAACTAATTATCATGCGCAGCGCGGCTTTAACCCTGCGTGCGGCGCCGCCTGTTTATGCCATAGGCGGCGCCAATTGATGCCTCAGCGCGCGCTGTAGGGCTTCACCACGCCGCCGAGGCCGGAGACGCTTTGCAGCTCGGCAAGGGAGCCTTGCAGTTTGGCTTTCGAGGCGTCCGGACCGACATAGATACGGGTGATTTGGCCCTGCACCGGCGTCGACGGCACGGTAAAGGCGCGGTAGCCCGACAGACGCAGCTTCGCCACAATTTCGCTGACCTTCGCCGCATTTTTCAGCGCGCCGAGCTGCACCACGTAAGCCTGACCGGCAGGCGCGCTCTGCTCGGCGGCCTTCGGCGTTTCCACCGGCTTCGCGGGTTCGCTCTGCTTCGTTTCCACCGGCTTCGACTCAGCCGTTTTCGGCTGCTCGACCGGTTTCGCCTGCGCTTTTGGCTGCTCGGCCGGTTTTGCTTTCGGCTGTTCCGCCGGTCGGGTTTTCGGCTGCTCAACCTGACGCGGTTTCGCTGGCGCGCTTTGATGCACCGGCGGCGGCGTCACTACGCTGGGCTCGCTTTCGCGCTGCGGCGTGGCGTTGCCCTGCTCGGCAACCGGGTTGTTGACGGCGCTGCCGCCGCTGCTTACCGCGCTGCCCGCGCCCTGCGGCGGCTGCGCCGGTAGCGGCTGGGTTACCGGTGGCACCATCTCGCTATCCTGCTGATCGTCCGGCTTCGGCACCAGCGGGATCGCTGCGAACTCCTCTTTGTAGTGCTTCTTTTTGCCGTCCAGCAGGCCCGGCAGGACAATCACGCCGACCGCCACCAGAATAATGGTGCCGACCAGGCGGTTCTGAAACTTACTTGCCACGACCTTTCTCCGTCTCTGTCGATTCCATGACCTGCGCCACGGTATGGAAAGATCCACATACCAGCACGATCTCCTGCGCCTCGGCCTGGCCGCGCGCCGCCTGCCAGGCGCTCTCCACGTCGGCAAAGGCGGTGGCCGCGTCGCGAGGCAGATGCGCCATCAGCTCATCGGCAGTGGCACCGCGCGGACCGTCAAGCGGCGCGCAGTACCAGCGATCGATCTGCGGCGCCAGCGCCGCCAGCGTGCCGGCAATATCTTTGTCATGCAGCATCCCTACCACCGCATGCACCCGGCCGCGTTTCGGCAGCTGCGCCAGGCGCGACGCCAGATAGCTCGCCGCATGCGGATTATGCGCTACGTCGAGGATCACGCGCGGCGATTCGCTTACCGTCTGAAAACGGCCAGGCAGGATCGCCAGCGGCAGGGTATGGCGGATAATCGCTTCGCTGACCTTCAGGCCGGAGGCTCGCAGCGCCGCCAGCGCCGTAGCCGCATTGGGCAGCGGCACCTGCGGCAGCGGCAGATCGTTCAGCTCGCCCTGCGCGTCGCGGTAGGCCCAGCTTTCCGGCTGCTGGCTGTAGCGCCAGTCGTGGTCGCGCCGCAACAGCAATGCGCCCTTCTCCGCCGCGACGGCGGCGATGCTGGCGGGCATATCTGGCTCACCGACCACCGCAGGCTTGCCGCCGCGAAACACGCCCGCTTTCTCGCGGCCGATGCTCTCACGGTCGGGGCCGAGCCAGTCGGTATGATCCAGCGCGATGCTGGTCACCACCGCCACGTCAGCGTCGACAATATTGGTAGCGTCCAGGCGGCCACCCAGCCCGACTTCAAGGATCGCCACATCGAGCTGCGCCTGTTGAAACAGGTTCAGCGCGGAGAGCGTGCCGAATTCAAAATAGGTCAGGGAAACGTCGCCGCGTCCCGCTTCGATTTTGGCAAAGCTGGCGGTATGCAGCGCTTCGTCAAGCTCTTCGCCCTGCACGCGCACGCGTTCGGTATAGCGCACCAGATGCGGCGAGCTGTAGACGCCGACGCGGTAGCCCGCCGCCATCAGCAGCGTTTCCAGCGTACGGCAGGTGGTGCCTTTGCCGTTGGTGCCGGCGACGGTGAAGACGAAGGGTGCGGGTTTTAACAGGTCGAGGCGCTGCGCGACGCAGCGAATGCGATCCAGGCCCAGCTCGATGGTCTGCGTGTGCAGATGCTCAAGATAGTAAAGCCACGTGGCCAAAGGCGACGTGGCTTGAGGAAGGTGAAGAGTGTCCATATGTCCCGTTTAACAGATTTTGACCCGGTTCAGCCGGTTCGACGGTGCATTGGTGAAAGGCGCGGCGCGCGCCTCTCTCTCCTGTCAGGCCTCGTTGCTTTCCGGCGCTTCCGCAGGCGCGGTCGGTTCGCCATCGTGCAGCGGCGCGGGAAGATTCATCATCTTCGCCAGCAGGCTCGCCAGTTTATAACGCATTTCCGGGCGGCGAATGATCATATCGATCGCGCCCTTCTCAATCAGGAACTCGCTGCGCTGGAAGCCCGGCGGCAGTTTTTCACGTACGGTCTGCTCGATAACGCGCGGACCGGCGAAGCCGATAAGCGCCTTCGGCTCAGCGACGTTAAGGTCGCCCAGCATCGCGAAGCTGGCGGAAACGCCGCCCATGGTCGGGTCGGTCAGCACCGAAATATAGGGCAGACCGCGCTCCTGCATTTTGGCCAGCGCGGCGCTGGTTTTCGCCATCTGCATCAGCGACATCAGCGCTTCCTGCATACGTGCGCCGCCGCTGGCGGAGAAGCAGATCAGCGGACAGTTGTCTTCCAGCGCCTGCTCGACCGCACGCACGAAGCGCGCACCGACCACCGAACCCATTGAGCCGCCCATAAAGGCGAACTCGAATGCGGCGGCCACAACCGGCATGCCGTGCAGCTGACCTTTCATGACGACCAGCGCGTCTTTCTCTTCTGTCTCTTTCTGCGCAGCGGCAAGGCGATCCTTATACTTCTTGGAGTCGCGGAATTTCAGGATATCCTTCGGCTCCAGCTCGCTGCCCAGCTCGGTCTGCGTGCCCTGGTCGAGCAGGCTGTTGAGGCGCTCGCGGGCGTGCATGCGCATGTGATGGTCGCACTTCGGGCAGACCTCAAGATTACGCTCCAGCTCGGCGCGGTACAGAACCTGACCGCAGCTGTCGCACTTGGTCCAGACCCCTTCCGGGATGCTGGCACGGCGTGCAGGCGTAACGTTGCTTTTATTAAGAATGCGTTCAATCCAGCTCATTGAAGACCTTTTTGTTTAAAACTGACCTGGTCCAGTCATCTTATTTGCCGCTGAAAACCGCTTCAGCAGACATGAAATGTCGCTCATTAAACCACAACCCATTCCGACTGTGGATAAAAATCTGGTCTAACCGCGGCGCGACCGAACCTGTTATGGCTGTTTGCTCTGTTTTGCCTGGCGGCGGTGACGCCACACTTCGATCACGCCGGGCAGCACCGACACCACAATGATCCCCACGATCAGCAGCTTAAGGTTCTCCTGCACCACCGGCAGGTCGCCAAACAGATAGCCTGCGTAGGAGAACAGCAGCACCCACGCCAGCGCCCCAGCGACGTTAAACAGGGCGAAATGGCGATAGGACATATGCCCCATGCCGGCGACGAAAGGCGCAAAGGTGCGCACAATCGGCACGAAACGCGCCAGGATAATGGTTTTGCCGCCGTGGCGATCGTAAAACGCATGGGTTTTATCGAGATAGCTGCGGCGGAAGATGCGCGAGTTCGGGTTGCTGAACAGGCGCTCGCCGAACAGACGCCCGATGGTGTAGTTCACCGCGTCGCCCAGCACGGCGGCCACCACCAGCAGCGCCGCCATCAGGTGGACATTGAGATCGTTGCCCGGCAGCGCCGCCAGCGCGCCCGCCACAAACAGCAGCGAGTCGCCCGGCAGGAAAGGCGTGACCACCAGCCCGGTTTCGCAAAACAGGATCAGGAACAGAATGGCGTAAATCCAGATGCCGTACTGCGCAACCAGCTCGGCCAGATGCACATCAATATGCAGAATAAAATCAACCAAAAAATGGACGAACTCCATAACGCCTCTCTGAAATGACCTGCTTAATTAATCCACCAGGAACAACGGCCCCATTGGCGGTTCGGGTAACGCAAAATGCGACGGATAATCCACCGCCACTAAATAGAGTCCTTCCGCTCTCGCCGTCGCCGCCGCCAGGGTGCGATCTTTCGCCGCCAGCAGCGTCGCCATCCACTCCTCCGGCTGGTTGCCGCAGCCGATCTCCATCAGGCTACCGACGATATTGCGCACCATGTGATGCACAAAGGCGTTGGCCTTGATATCGACGATAACGAACGCCCCCTGGCGCGTGACCTTCAGGTGCATCAGGTTGCGCCACGGCGTGCGCGACTGGCACTGCACGGCGCGGAACGAGGTAAAGTCGTTTTCGCCCAGCAGGCACTGCCCGGCGCGGTGCATCTTCTCAGCATCCAGCGGATGATAAAAATGGGTGACGCCGCGTCCCAGGATCGCCGGACGCAGCCGCTGGTTGTAGATCAGGTAGCGGTAGCGCCGCGCCGTCGCGCTGAAGCGCGCGTGGAAGTCGTCCGGCACCGCTTTTACCCAGCGCACGGCGATATCTTCCGGCAGGTTGGCGTTAACGCCCAGCGTCCAGGCGCCGTCGGCGCGCGATGACGTGGTTTCAAAGTGCACCACCTGACCGGTGCCGTGCACGCCAGCGTCGGTACGGCCCGCGCAGAACACGCTTACCTCATGGTTCGCCACCTTCGACAGCGCCTTTTCCAGCTTCTCCTGCACGCTGCGCACTTCCTGCTGGCGCTGCCAGCCGTAGTAGCGGCTGCCGTCATACTCGACGCCCAGCGCCAGCTTATAGGTCTGACCTTCCGACATTACCAGAGGTACTCCTGCACCAGCTTCTCAGCCGTTTTCACCGCCATCAGCGCGCCGCCGAAGCGAATGTTGTCCGCCACCGACCAGAACTGCAGCAGCTCGGGAATGCCGTAGTCGTTACGCACGCAGCCGATGCTGAGCTGTTCGTTGCCAGAAGCGTCGCCCACCTGCGTCGGATAGCTCTCCTCGTCGCTCAGGTTGATATCGGCCACCTGCGTCAGCTCGGCGCGCGCCTCGTCCGCCGACAGCGGACGCAGGCTCTCCAGGTGCACGATCTGCGCGTTGCCGTAAAACACCGGCGCCTGCACGCTGGTGACCGCTATCGGCAGCCCGTCGTCCTGCAGCACCTTACGCACCTGCTCAACCAGGCGACGTTCGCTGGCGACGCTGCCCTCCGCGTCGGCCTGCTGCGGCAGCAGGTTAAACGCCAGCTGACGGCCAAAAAAGTGCTCTTCCGCCGGCACGCCGTTAAGCAGTCGCGCGCTCTCGCCCGCCAGGCCGTCGACCGCGCTTTTGCCGTGGCTGGAGACGGAGAGCAGGTTAGTGACCTGCAAACGGCCCAGGCCCGCCGCGTCAACCAGCGGCTTGATGGCGCTGAGCAGCTGACTGGTCAGGCTGTCGGCGACGCTCACCAGGTTGCGGTTGCGGTAGTCCGCCAGCACCTGCGGATTAACGTCCGGCACCACCAGCGGCACGTCCGGCGACAGCGCAAAGCAGTCGCTGCTGTCGATCACCAGGCAACCGGCGCTGGCGGCCTCGTCGGCATAGCGCGCCGAGGCGTCGCGTCCGGCGACGAAAAAGGCGAGCTGCGCCTGCGACCAGTCAAAACCGGCTGCGTTTTCGACGCGCAGCGAGCGCCCGTCGAAACGCAGCGTTTCGCCGGCGCTGTTTTCACTCGCCAGCAGATACAATTCACCAACCGGGAACTGGCGTTCCGCCAGCAGTTCCAGTACAGCGTTCCCTACTGCGCCTGTCGCGCCAAGTAGCGCAATATTCCAGCCGTCAGACATGTTGGTTTACTCCAGACAATGACATAAAAACAGAAGGCGGTGATATTCACCGCCCAGGTTTCGGAATTATCCCCCGCCGCGTCCGGCGCGGCGAGAAGATTAATTTAGCTGTTGTTGAGACGCGCGCAAAAACCGAGGGCGTTCAACAGGCTGGCGGTTTCTGCGTCGTTGCAGATCACCTCCAGCGATGACCACTCGCGGCGCTCCTGATAGGTTTTGCGCAGGCGGTCGAATTCGCCGGGTTTCGCCGCCACTTTACGCAGCGGTGCGTCGTCGCGGCGCACATCATACACCAGATGCGCCAGACGTTTCAGCGTTGGCTGATCGAGCGGGCCGTTAAGCGTGATGCTGCTGAATTCCGGCGCTGGCAGCAGCTCGCTGAGCGGCACCTGCTGCGGCTGGCCGAGGAAGTCGCACCAGGCTTCGAATACCTGGGTGGTGCCGCGCGCTTTCCCCTCCAGCGTATAGCCAGCGATATGGGCAGTGCCGATATCTACGCGATCCAGCAGGTCGAGCGACAGCGCCGGTTCCGGCTCCCAGACGTCGAGCACCACGCTGAGGTCGGCGCGCATCTTCAGCACCTCCAGCAGCGCGGCGTTATCCACCACCGGCCCGCGGCAGGCGTTGATCAGAATGGCGTTGGGCTTCAGCGCCATCAGCAGCGCCGCATCGGCGAGATGCCAGCTTTTATAGGGCCCCTCTTTGAACAGCGGCGTATGGAAGGTCAGGATATCCGCCTCCGCCACCAGCGCGTCGAGCGAACGGAAGTCGCCTGCGTCGCCGCGATCGGCGCGCGGCGGATCGCACAGCAGGGTTTTTACGCCCCAGGCTTCCAGCCGTTTTTGCAGCCGACCGCCGACGTTGCCGACGCCGACGATGCCGACGGTGCGGTCGCGCAGCGCAAAGCCGTCGCGCTCCGCCAGCAGCAGCAGCGCGGAGAAGACATACTCCACCACCGCGATAGCGTTGCAGCCCGGCGCGGCGGAGAAGGCGATGCCCGCCTGTTCCAGCCAGGCGTCGTCAATATGGTCGGTGCCCGCCGTGGCGGTGCCGACGAACTTCACCGGCTTGCCCGCCAGCAGCGCTTCATTGACCTGCGTCACCGAGCGCACCATCAGGCCGTCGGCATCATCCAGCTCCTGCTGCGGCAGCGGACGACCCGGCACCGCCAGCACCCTGCCGGTACGGCTGAATAGCTCGCGCGCATAGGGCATATTTTCATCGACAAGAATCTTCACCACGGCTTTCCTGCTGGTTGCGTTATTGAGATGCGTTATTATGGCACAAACGCGCCGGTTAACCCAGGCGTGCGCGGTAGCGATCCGGCGTGGTGCCCGCCTGCTGCTGGAACATGACGATCAGCGCCGACGCCGAGCTATAGCCGAGATCGTGCGCAATCGCCTGCACGCTTTTGCCCTGCCCCAGTTGCGCGACGGCGTGCAGAAAACGCAGCCGCTGGCGCCACTCGCCGAAGGACATATGCAGCTCCTGACGGCAGCGGCGCGCCAGGGTGCGCTCCGTGGTAAAGACCCGCGCCGCCCACTCCGCCAGCGTGGTGTTGTCACCGGGATGCGCCTCCAGCGCGTGCAGCACGGGCGCGAGAAACTTATCCTGCGAACCCGGCAAATAGCTCTCCTGCACCGGCGCCAGCCGCAGCCGATCGCGCAGCACCTCGCACAGCCGCCACTGCTCCGCGCTCTCAGGCTGTTCAAGGCCGAGGCGCGCAAATTCGTCCATAATCGCATGCACGATGGCGTCGACGTTCAGCAGGCACGCCTGCTGCGGCAGGCCGTCGCACAGCGCGGCGGCGAGATTAAAGGTGCGGAACTGCGCCTGCTGATGGTTGTAGCTGGCGTGCTGCTGTCGCGGCGGGATCCAGATGGGGATACTGGCGGGCGTCAGCAGCCGTTCGCCCTCGACGTTCATCTCCAGCACGTGACGCGTCACAAAGATCACCTGCCCCCATTCATGGGCGTGCGGCAGATATTCGGTTTTCGCATTGGTTTGTTCATAGCGCATAAAGTAGCGAAGCCGCAGCGCATCTTCGGGCGGCTGGTATTTAACCTGTAAACTCATTCTGTCCGGTCAGCAACGTTTTTTGTCTGTTTTTAACTATCTCCCTAAAAGCGGTCAAAAGTAAACTGGTCGCCTACCTCTCCAGGAGAAGAGCATGAATTTACTTTTTCCACTGCTGGCGGTGCTGATCTGGTCGGTGAACACCATCGTCAGCAAGCTTTCCGCCGGCAGCATCGATCCCGCCGCCATCTCGTTTTACCGCTGGCTGCTGGCGCTGGTGGTGCTCACGCCCTTTGCGCTGCCGGGCGTGTGGCGACATCGCCGTGCCATCCGCGCCAGCCTGGGACGCCTGCTGATACTCGGCCTGCTCGGCATGGTGCTCTACCAGAGCCTGGCCTACTACGCGGCGCACAGCGTTTCGGCGGTGATGATGGGCATTCTTGGCGCCACTATCCCGCTGCTCACCATTCTGCTGAGCCTGCTGCTGCTGCGGCTGGCGCCGACGCGCGGCATTCTCATCGGCGGCGTGCTGTCGTTCGCGGGGCTGGTGTGGCTGGTGAGCGCAGGCCACCCCGCCCAGCTGCTGCACCAGCGACTCGGCAGCGGCGAGCTGATGATGCTGGCCGCCTCAACCTCCTACGCGCTCTACGGCGTGCTGACTAAACGCTGGGCAATCGCCCTGCCAACCTGGCAAAGCCTCTACGTGCAAATCTTTTTTGGCGTGCTGCTGCTGCTGCCGGGATTTCTGCACGCGCCCAGCGTCGCGCTCAACGCGCAGAATATCCCGCTGGTACTGTTTGCCGGGCTGTTCGCCTCGATTATCGCGCCCTTCTTGTGGATCCTCGGCGTGCAGCGTCTGGGCGCCAGCACCACCAGCATTTTTATGAATTTGGTTCCCGCCTTTACCGCCATCATCGCGGTGCTGTTTCTGCATGAACAGCTGCGCGCTTATCACTGGATCGGCGGCGCCATGACGCTGGTGGGCGTCATCCTCGCTCAGCGTCTGAAGACGCCGCTCAGGCGTCCTGAGGCGGAGCCGACGCCCGGCTGAATAAACAGAGACCCCCGTGGGATTTCTCGGGGGCTTTTGCTATCATGGCGCATCTTTTTTCCGGCGCACCCCACGCTGTCTTGTTTTCAAGGATTCCGCCATGCAACCTCTTAGCGGCCCCGGTGCGCCGATGGGCGATCGTTCTGCTGTTCCGCCGTTAAACGGCGCGTCCCGTCCCGGCGCGGCGCCTGGCGACCAGCCACTCTCACCGGCCCAGCGCACCACGCTGGAACGCCTGATCGTGCGCATTATCTCTCTCAGCACCTTAAAAGCGCCTGAACTCTGGGCAGGCGTGCAGCGCGAAGTAGGGGTAAAAAGCGAGGCGGAGCTGCAGTCGCGCCATTTTCCGGCGGCGGAACAGTACCTTAATAGCCGTCTGACGCAGGCGGAGACCGGACGCGCCACGCGTCAGCTGCTGACTCAGCTCACCGATCTGCTGCCGCAGGGCAATAATCGTCAGGCGGTCAGCGATTTTATTCGTCAGCAGTTCGGCCAGACGGTGCTGAGTTCCCTTTCGCAGGATCAGCTGCGTCAGGTGCTGACCATGCTGCAGAACGGCCAGATGGCAATTCCGCAGCCCCAGCAGTCGCGCACCACCGACCGCACGCTGCTGCCTGCCGAGCACCAGACGCTGAACCAGCAGATCGCGCGGCTGGCCGCTGCCACCGGCGAATCCACCGGCAAGATCTGGGCTTCGGCGCTGAAGCTGGCCAACCTCACCAGCGGCGACCCCATTCCGTCGCGCCACTTCCCGCTTTTGACGCAATATTTGCAGGTGCGTCAGACGCTGAGCCAGCACAGCGCCCCTACCCTGCAGGTGCTCGAGGCCTCGCTGAAGCAGCCGCTTGATAGCAATGAACGCCAGCAGCTGGAGGATTACAGCCTGCAGCGCTTCCAGGCGACGCCGCAGACGATTCTGACCCCGGCGCAGACCCAGGATCTGCTCAACCATCTTTTTGCGCGCCGCGCCGAAAGGCATCAGGAACAGCCGCTGGCCGACAGCGCGCTGCGCCCGCAGCCCATCTGGGCACCTTTTATCGCCGTGCTGCCCCAGCCGCTGGCGCAGCGCCCAATGCTGGGCATCGCCGCGGCGCTGATCGTCGTCCTCTTACTGCTCTGGCTGGTGATCTGAGTGAGCCGCCGCGCACTTCAGGCGCGGCGCGAAAAACGCCAGGTAATGAAGATGCCCAGCAGTGCGCAGCAGGCGCCAGCCACATAGACCGAGCCGTAGCCAAGCGCGGTCGCCAGCAGTCCGGCAATCGGCCCGCTGGCGCCGTAGGCGACATCCTGAAAGGCGGAGAAACCGCCTAACGCCGTGCCGCGCACCTGCGGCGAAACGCGTTTCACCACCTCCACGCCCAGCGCCGGGAAAATCAGCGAACAGCCGCAGCCGGTCAGCGCCGCCCCGATAAGCGCTGTCCCGCCTTCAGCGGCGCACGCCAGCAGCAGCAGACCTGCCGCCTCCACCAGCAGCGAAACCAGCGCGACGCGAATACCGCCGTGCCGATCCGGCATGCCGCCGAACAGCAGACGCACCAGCACAAAGGCGACGCCGAATGCCGTCAGGGTAAAGCCCGCGTTGCCCCACTGCTGCGCGGCGAAGTAGAGCGAGGTGAAGGTGCCGATCACCGCAAAGCCGACGCCCTGCAGCGCCAGCGCGAGGCCCGGCTGAAAAATGGTGCGGATCACGCTGAACAGCGAAGGCCGCTCGCCGCCCACCACCGGCACCGGCCGGATAGCGCTGTTGAGCGCCAGCGCCACCAGCGGCAGCGCCGTAGCTACCGCGCTCAGCAGCGCAAAGCCGCCGTGCTGATGCAGCATCAGGCCGAGCGGCGCGCCAGCCGCCAGCGCGCCGTAGATCGCCATGCCGTTCCACGACATCACCAGGCCGGATCGCCTGGCGCCCACCAGCCCCAGCCCCCACGTCAGGTTGCCGGTAAGCAGCAGGCTTTCGCCGAAGCCGAGCAGCAGACGCCCCAGCGCCAGCAGCGCGAATTTAACCAGCGCCGGGGCTGGCAGCAGCGCGGCGGCGAGGTAGGCGACACCCACCAGCATAATCGCCAGCATCCCCTGCTGGGTAGTGCGCTTCGCCCCGTGCCGATCGGCGCGGCGACCAGCAAAGCCGCGCGTCAGCAGGGTGGCGAAAAACTGTATGCCCACCGCGACGCCGACCATCACGTTATTCATGCCCAGTTCCTGATGCACATAGAGCGGAATAACCGGCAGCGCCAGCCCGGCGGTGAGATAGGTCATAAAGACGGCCAGCGAGGAGCAGGCCAGCGGCAAGGTAGATGCGGCCTGCGGTTCAGTTGCGGTGGTAGTCATAACGGACGAAGCTCCCTGTTGTCAAACGCGCCTGCACCCGATCCACAAAAACAAAAAGGGCCGGTCAGACCGGCCCTTTATAAAACATTTTTAGCAATTATGCCTGAAACTTACGCATCGTCAGGGTGGCGTTGGTGCCGCCGAAGCCGAAGCTGTTGGACATCACGGTGGTCAGCGCTTTTTCCGTCGGTTTAGTGACGATGTTCATGCCTTCCGCCGCCGGGTCCGGCGTTTCGATGTTGATGCTCGGCGCGATAAAGCCGTGCTCCAGCATCAGCAGGGTGTAGATCGCTTCCTGTACGCCCGCCGCGCCCAGTGAGTGGCCGGTCATCGCTTTGGTAGCGGAAATAGCCGGCGTGTTGTCGCCGAAAACTTCACGGATAGCGCCCAGCTCTTTCACGTCGCCCACCGGCGTGGAGGTGCCGTGGCTGTTAAGATAATCGATCGGCGTATCCACGCCGTGCATCGCCATCTTCATGCAGCGCACCGCGCCTTCGCCCGATGGCGCGACCATATCCGCGCCGTCAGAGGTGGCGCCGTAGCCGACGATTTCAGCGTAGATGTGCGCACCGCGCGCCAGCGCGTGCTCCAGCTCTTCCACTACTACCATGCCGCCGCCGCCAGCGATGACAAAGCCGTCGCGCTCGCTGTCATAGGTGCGAGACGCTTTTTCCGGCGCGTCGTTATATTTCGTGGAGAGCGCGCCCATGGCGTCGAACTCGCAGGCCATTTCCCAGCAGAGCTCTTCGCCGCCGCCGGCAAAGACGATGTCCTGTTTGCCGAGCTGGATCTGCTCAACCGCATTGCCGATACAGTGCGCGGAGGTCGCACAGGCGGAGCTGATAGAGTAGTTTACGCCGTGGATTTTAAACGGCGTAGCGAGGCAGGCAGAAACGCCAGACGCCATCGCTTTGGTCACCACGTAGGGGCCGACCGCTTTCAGACCGCGCGGGCTGCGCATTGCGTCAGCGCCGAACACCTGGAAGCGCGGTGAACCGCCGCCGGAGCCGGCGATCAGACCCACGCGCGGGTTGCTCTGATACTGTTCGTCGGTCAGACCGGAATCTTTGATCGCTTCTTCCATGGAGAGGTAGGCATAGATGGACGCATCACTCATAAAACGCACAATCTTGCGATCGATAAGGCCGGTGGTATCCAGTTTGACGTTACCCCAGACGTGACTACGCATGCCGGAATCCTTCATCTCCTGGGAGAAGGTAATGCCGGAACGGCCTTCACGCAGAGAAGCGAGCACTTCCTGCTGGTTATTACCAATGCTGGAAACAATCCCCAGGCCAGTAATCACTGCACGTTTCATTCAGTTGTCCTCATTCCACTTCTTTTTGGATTGACGTGCACTCTAGCTTACACTTGTACGCCGAACAAGTCCGATCAGCCATTTCCTTTTGTAAATTTGCGTCATGTGACCCTGGTCGCTAAAATCGCGCCACTGCCTGAAAAATGAGCCTTCGCTGTGAAATTATCCCCGGTCGAACATGCCCAGCTAAGCTGGAATGAACAGGGTACACCTGTTTCCCGAGCCTTTGACGACGTCTATTTTTCCAATGACAACGGTCTGGAAGAGACGCGCTACGTGTTTCTCGGCGGCAACGATCTGCCCGATCGCTTCGCGCGTCATCCGCGCGATCTCTTTATCGTCGCGGAGAGCGGCTTCGGCACCGGCCTTAATTTTCTTATGCTGTGGCAGGCGTTTGACGCCTTCCAGCAGGCGCACCCCGACGCCGCCCTGCGGCGGCTGCATTTTATCAGCGTGGAAAAATTCCCCCTGACGCAGGCCGACTTAACGGCGGCGCATCAGCGCTGGCCAGCGCTTCAGCCCTGGGCCGAGCAGCTGCAACGGCAGTGGCCGGTCGCCCTGCCCGGCTGCCAGCGTCTGCTGTTCGACGGCGGACGCGTGACGCTCGATCTCTGGCTTGGCGATATTAATACCCTTATAGAGACATTTGATGACAGCCTGCATCGCCAGGTAGACGCCTGGTTCCTCGACGGGTTCGCTCCGGCGAAAAATCCCGATATGTGGACGCCGCGCCTCTTCAACGCTATGGCGAAGCTGGCCCGACCCGGCGGTACCTTCGCCACCTTTACCGCCGCCGGTTTCGTGCGCCGCGGACTACAGGAGGCGGGTTTCGAGGTCAGCCGCCGCAAAGGATTTGGCGCGAAGCGTGAGATGCTGTGCGGCACCCTGACGCACGCGCCGGATCTGCCGGTCACGCAGCCCTGGTTTGCGCGCCCCGCCGCACGGGAAAGAGAAACAGCGATTATCGGCGGCGGGGTGGCGAGCGCGGTGCTGGCGCTCGCCCTGCTGCGCCGCGGCTGGCGCGTGACGCTCTACTGCGCCGACGAAGCGGCCGCGCTGGGCGCGTCGGGCAATCGTCAGGGCGCGCTCTATCCGCTGCTGAACCAGCACGATCCGGCGCTGGCGCGCTTCTTCCCCGCCGCCTTTAGCTTTGCGCGCCGTCTCTATGACGCGGCGCCGGTAAATTATGAGCACTGCTGGAGCGGCGTGCTGCAGCTCGGCTGGGATGAGAAAAGCGCCGACAAAATCGCGCAGATGCTGGCGATGGCGCTGCCGGAGGCGATCGCGCGCGGCGTCACGCCTGAAGAGGCCGAGGCGCTGGCGCAGGTCGAGCTGGGGGTCGGCGGCATTTACTATCTGCTCGGCGGCTGGCTTTCGCCCGCTGAACTCACCGCCAGCCTGCTGGCGCACGCTGAAACGCTGGGGCTGCGCATTCACTGGCTCCATCGCCTGACGCAGCTCGCCCCGACGGAACAGGGCTGGACGCTGCGCTTCGCCGATGGCAACGCGGCGACGCATCACAACGTGACGCTGGCGACCGGCCATGCGCTCAGCGCCCTGCCGCAAAGCGCGCCGCTGCCGACCTATGCGGTTGCCGGCCAGGTGAGCCACGTGCCCAGTACGCCCGGCCTTGACGCGCTGCAAACCGTGCTCTGCTACGACGGCTACCTGACGCCGGTCAGCCCGCAGTTCGCCACGCACTGCATCGGCGCCAGCTATCATCGCGGCGAGACCGCCACCGCTTACCGCGAAGAGGATCAGCAGCAGAACCGCACGCGGCTGCTCCACTCGCTGCCGGGCCGCCGCTGGGCGGAAAAGGTGGATGTCAGCGCAGGCGAGGCGCGCATCGGCGTGCGCTGCGCCACGCGCGACCATCTGCCGATGGCGGGCGCGCTGCCCAACTATGAGGCGACGCTGGCGCGCTATCAGGATCTTGCCGACCAGCGTGCGCGCGGCGAAGCGATCGCCGAGGCGCCGCATTACGCGGGTCTGTTTGTGCTGGGGGCGCTCGGCTCGCGCGGGCTGTGCAGCGCGCCGCTCGCCGCCGAAGCGCTGGCGGCGCAGATGAGCGGCGAACCGCAGCCGCTGGATAGCGCGACGCTGGCCGCGCTCAGCCCGAACCGCTACTGGGTGAGAAAGCTGCTGAAAGGGAAAAAAGCGGGAAGATAGCATCGGGGCGGCACGGCGCCGCCCCGTGAAATCAGGCGGTCTGACGCGCCTGCTGAAACAGATTGTCCCACATGCCCACCACCAGCACCTGGTCGCGCGGCGAGAGTTCGCCAGCGGCAATGGCGTTTTGCAGGCTGTTGGCAACCTGGGTTTGCAACGCTTCCGGCGTATGGTCGCCCGACTGTTCGATTTCCGCGACCGCGAGGGTCAGGTGACCGCGCAGATAGCCGCTGGCGAACAGCTCGTCATCGCTGGCGTGATCGACCATATCGTCAATCAGGGCCAGAATACGCGCTTCAAATTCTGCGATCATCTCAATTCCTCTTTAATATTGTCTGCACTCATCACAGATCGTCTGGCCAGGGAAACTGTGCTGACGTCAGTGCAGGCGTGCCATAAAAGTCCGCTAACGCGGCGATAAAACGCGCGGGCCGTGCAGGGATGCCCTTCTCCAGATAAGAGATGACCTGCGCATGGACCTTACGCTGAAACGCGACGCGATCCGGCTCACAATCTCCATCGAGATTGTCACAGCTGACGTTGAACGGGAAGCCTGCTGCAACGCAGAACATCCACTCCAGTGCCTGAGGCTTAATCTCCACAGACTCGAACTGACTCTGCGTCTGGGCGTCGCGGCCGTCCGGACAGTACCAGTAGCCAAAATCCACCAGCTTGCGCCGCGCCTCGCCGGCGATGCACCAGTGAGAAATCTCGTGCAGCGCGCTGGCGTAAAAACCGTGGGCGAACACCACGCGGTGCCACGGCGAACGCTCGTCTGCCGGAAGATAGATGGGCTCATCGTCGCCTTTAATTAGACGGGTCTGAAACTCGTCGCGAAAGCAGCTATCGAAAATCGTAATCAGTTGTTCGTAATGGTGCGTCGTGTTCATGGTGTCATCGTAAAAACGGCGTCATTATCGCGGCGCCGGGAATGAATGTATTACAGCGCGGCGATCCACGCCAGCAGCGCGCTGCCGTGAGCGTCCCACAGCAGCTTCGCGCTCATAACCGCAGAAACAATGACCACCATCGGGCGGATCAGTTTCTGTCCACGGCTCAGCACCAGCCGCGCCCCCAGCCGTGCACCGCAGAAGGCGCCGATCAGCATAATTAAACCGATACCCCAGATCACTTTGCCACCGAACATAAAGAACAGCAGGCTGGCGAAATTCGAGGTGAAATTCAGAATTTTGGCATGCGCGGTGGCTTTGGCAAGGTTGAAGCCGCAGAGGGTGACAAAGGCGAGCGCATAGAAGGAACCGGCGCCCGGGCCGAAGAAGCCGTCGTAGAAGCCGATGCAGCCGCCGCCCACCAGCGCATATGGCAGCCCGTAAAGGCGACGCGCGCGATCCTCTTCGCCGAGGCGCGGCATCAGCAGAAACCACAGGCCAATGGCGATCAGCAGCAGCGGCAGCACCTGACGCAGCGCGTCGGCGTTCAGGTGCTGGATCAGCAGGGTGCCCAGCACCGCGCCGATAAAGGTCATGGCGATATTGAGCCGCTGTTCGCGCAGGTTGACCGCGCCGCGGCGGATGAAATAGAGGCTGGCGGAGAACGAGCCGCCGACGGACTGCAGTTTATTGGTAGCCAGCGCCTGCGCAGGCGATAAACCGGCCGCCAGCAGCGCAGGCACGGTAAGCAGCCCGCCGCCGCCGGCGATAGAGTCGATAAACGCCGCCAGCACGGCGACCAGAAACAGCACCCCGACCACTATCGGGCTGACGACGAACCACTCCATGGCGATCCCTTATAAAAGATGTTTATCCAGCAGCGCCTGACACGCCTGCGGCAGCGGTGGCGGCTCACGCTTCACCGGCGCGCCGCTGCCCGGTTTCTTCGGCAGGAACCAGCTCTCCAGCTCGGCGCCGCAGCCGTCGCCCGGCGGCGGTGCAGGCTGATCTTCACAGCCGATGCTGTTGGCCGGGCAGCGCAGACGCACGTGCATATGCGCGCGATGCGCGAACCACGGGCGCACCTTACGCAGCCAGTCGCGGTCTGCGCCTGCGTCGGCGCATAGCTGCTTTTTAATCGCCGGATTGACGAAGATACGCGTCACATCGTTGTCTTTCGCCGCCAGCTTGATCAGGCTGTCGATCTCCGGCCGCCAGTGACGCGCCACCACGCTTTTGTCATCCGCCGTCACCAGATCGAGCGGCTGCGGCTTCAGCAGCTGCTGCGCGCTCCAGCGGGTTTTCGGCAGCTGCAGCCAGATATCAACGTCGAGCCCGGTCTGATGGCTGGCGTGTCCGCTGCTGAAGCGCCCGCCCGCCGCCATGCCCATATCACCAATCAGCACGTTGCCCAGCTGCAGGTTATGCACCTGGGCGCTGAGGCGCTGAATAAACAGGATGAGATCGGGATGGCCGAAATAGCGCCGCTGATCCTGGCGCATCACCTGATAGCCGGGCGCGTTGAGCGGCAGCGCCTGCGCGCCGACGATGCAGCCGTTGGCGAAAGAGCCGATAGACTGCGCGCTGCCCGGGATCGGCTGCTGAATACGCTGCCACGGCGTCGCGGCCAGGGCTGAGGCGCTGAAGAGCAGCGTCGATACGAGAATAAGCAGTGATTTCATGGCGTCACCAGCGCGGCACGGTGCTGTTGACGTCACCGTTCTGCGCGCGCTGGCGCAGCAGGTGATCCATCAGCACGATCGCCATCATCGCTTCGGCGATCGGCACGGCGCGAATGCCCACGCAGGGATCGTGCCGCCCTTTGGTGATCATCTCCACCTCTTCGCCGCGGCGGGTGATGGTCTGGCCCGGCACGGTAATACTGGAGGTCGGCTTCATCGCCAGATTGGCGCTGATGGTCTGGCCGCTGCTGATGCCGCCGAGAATGCCGCCGGCATGGTTGCTCTGGAAGCCGCTGGCGCGGATCTCGTCGCGATGCTGGCTGCCGCGCTGGTTTACCACCGCAAAGCCGTCGCCGATCTCCACGCCTTTCACCGCGTTGATGCTCATCAGCGCATGTGCGAGGTCAGCATCAAGCCGATCGAAAACCGGCTCGCCGAGGCCCGGCGGCACGTTCTCCGCCATGACCGTCACTTTAGCCCCGATGGAGTCACCCTCTTTTTTCAGGGCGCGCATCAGCTCGTCCAGCGCCTCCAGCTTGCTGGCATCTGGACAGAAGAACGGGTTCTCTTCAACGATGCTCCAGTCCTTCAGCTCGCACGCCACGTCGCCGATCTGCGCCAGATAGCCGCGCACCACGACGCCGTGCTTCATCTGCAGATATTTTTTGGCAATCGCGCCCGCGGCAACGCGCATCGCGGTTTCACGCGCCGACGAGCGGCCGCCGCCGCGGTAGTCGCGCAGGCCATACTTCTGCTCGTAGGTGTAATCGGCGTGGCCGGGACGGAAGAGATCTTTGATCGCGCCGTAATCCTGCGAACGCTGGTCGGTATTTTCAATCAGCAGGCCGATCGAGGTGCCGGTGGTGACCCCCTCGAAGACGCCGGACAAAATTTTCACCTGATCCGGCTCGCGACGCTGGGTGGTATAGCGCGAGGTGCCGGGACGGCGGCGGTCGAGATCGTGCTGAATATCCGCTTCGGTCAGCGGAATGCCCGGCGGCACGCCGTCAACGATGCAGCCCAGCGCGATGCCGTGCGACTCGCCAAAAGTGGTTACGCGAAAGAATTGTCCGATGCTGTTTCCGGCCATGGGGATTCCTTGTTACGAAGCGTTCGCTCAGTCTTTATAAATAGAGAAGTGATGTTGTGCGTCGACGATCTGCTGGCGCGTCAGCATAAAGACGCCATCGCCGCCGTTGTCGAACTCCAGCCAGGTAAAGGGCACGTCGGGATAGTGATCGATCATATGCACCATGCTGTTGCCGACTTCGCAGATCAGCACGCCGTTGTCGCTCAGATAATTTGGCGCACAGGCAAGAATGCGGCGCACCAGCTTCAGGCCGTCGCTGCCCGCCGCCAGACCGAGTTCCGGCTCATGGCGATATTCGTTCGGCAGATCTTCCATATCTTCCGCGTCCACGTAGGGCGGATTGGAGACGATCAGATCGTATTTTACCGGCGGCAGCTCGCGGAAGAGATCGGCGCGGATCGGCGTCACCTGATGGATCAAACCGTGATCCTCGATATTCTGCTCGGCAACCGCCAGCGCGTCATAAGAGATATCCACCGCATCCACTTCCGCTTCCGGAAAGGCGTAAGCGCAGGCGATCGCGATGCAGCCGCTGCCGGTGCACATATCGAGGATATGGCGTGGCGTCTCGGCAACCAGGCCGGCGAAGCGGTTTTCAATCAGTTCGCCAATCGGCGAGCGCGGCACCAGCACGCGTTCGTCGACGTAGAACTCGTGGCCGCAGAACCAGGCTTTGTTGGTGAGGTAGGCGACCGGAATGCGCTCGTTGACGCGGCGGATCACGCGCTCAACGATGCGGTGACGCTCGCTGGCGGTAAGGCGCGCGCTGCGCATATCTTCCGGAATGTCCAGCGGCAGCCAGAGCGTGGGCAGGACCAGTTGCACCGCTTCGTCCCAGGGATTGTCGGTGCCGTGACCGTACCAGATCCCGGCGGCGGAAAAACGACTGACCGCCCAGCGCAACATATCCTGAATGGTGTGCAGTTCGTTGACTGCCTCATCGACGAAAATTTTGTCCACGTAGCCCTCCGCAGGCCCAATTGCTAAATCGGCCGATAGTGTGCCATGAAGCCGGGGAGAATTCAGCGCAGCAAGGTGAAAAAGCTGACAATTAGCGGATCGGGCGGTAAGGTAACGCCATTCGCTGTTTTCCAGCCTTATCAGACAAGATTCGCCTGCAATGAGTAAAAAAACTTCTCTTAACGACGACGACAAAGCGCTGTTTCGCCAGCTGATGAGCGGCACGCGCAAAATCAAGCAGGATACCGTGGTGCATAAGCCTGCGGTGAAAAGCCGCGAGCTGCCGCTGAAGCGGCTGATTTCCGAACAGGTGGACAACAGCCACTACTTTTCCGACGAGTTTCAGCCGCTGCTGGCGACCGAGGGCGCGACGCGCTACGTGCGCGCCGACGTCAGCCACTACGAGCTGAAAAAGCTGCGGCGCGGCGACTATACGCCGGAGATTTTCCTCGACCTGCACGGCCTGACGCAGCAGCAGGCTAAACAGGAGCTGGGCGCGCTGATCGCCGCCTGTCGCCGCGAGCATCTGTTCTGCGCCAGCGTGATGACCGGCCACGGCAAGCATATTCTTAAGCAGCAGACGCCGCTCTGGCTGGCGCAGCATCCCTATGTGATGGCGTTCCATCAGGCGCCGAAAATGTTCGGCGGGGATGCGGCGCTGCTGGTGTTGATTGAGGTGGAGGAGTGGCAACCGCCCGAGCTGCCTTGAGAAGGGATGGGCCGTCTGCGCGGCCCGCGGGCGTTATATGGCCTTCGCCAGTTTAGAGGGGCTGACCTGCCACAACAGCTTGCCTTCGCAGCTGGCGGGATCGAAATCGACGCAGGCGATGGCGGAGGTGGCGAACATCGGCGGCGCTTCCTGCGGGCAGAGCTCAGAAACCAGATAGCCGACCAGCGGCAGATGCGAAATCACCATCGCCGACTTCACGCCCTGATTTCCCAGCGCCTGCAGATAGCAGGCCACCAGCCCAGGATCGCCTCCGGGCGTCAGCTCCGGCAAAATCTCCTGCCCTTCCGGCAGGGTTAACGCTTCGCGTACCGTCGCCAGCGTCTGCTGGGCCCGAAGATAGGGACTGACCAGCACACGTTCTACCTCCACCGTCTGGCTGTTGAGCCAGCTCGCCATCTGGCGTGATTCGTCACAGCCACAGTGGGTGAGAGGTCGGACCGAATCACTGGCGGCTTCAAGAGCCGCATCGCCGTGACGCATGATAAAAACTTGCATAAAGCACCGCTGTTGTTTGTCGATATCGCCCGGCGCGGAGGCGCCTGACTCTTCATTCTGCGAATGAACGCTGTGTTGTACCCCAATGCCTTGAGTATAGTCAACCGGTTGTTTATTAAATAAGCGCTTCTCAGAATCGTGCCGCGCCGCCTGCCCTGACGGCGCATTTCTAACCCGCTGAATCGGTGCAGATATTCCATTCGGTCAGGAAATGTAAAATTTCTTCTCCTGCTGCTCCGCCGCCAGCAGCGCCTCGCACGGGGCAAAACGCTCGCCATACTGGCGCATTAAGGCGCGTAATGTTTGCGCAATATCCGCCGCGCCGCGCTGGTCCATATAGCGGAACGGGCCGCCGAGAAACGGCGGAAAACCGATGCCAAACACCGCGCCGATATCGCCGTCGCGCGCGCTGCGAATCACCCCTTCGTCAAGACAGCGCGCCGCCTCGTTCAGCATCATCATCATGCAGCGCTCGGCGATATGCGCTTCGCTCAGCTTTGCCGCAGGCTGCACGCCGAGCAGCGGGTAGATCGCCGGATCGGGCTTTTTGCCACCGCGTCGCCCGCCGCCATAAAGGTAGAAGCCTTTGCCATTTTTACGCCCTTTGCGATCGTCCTTCAGTACCGCCTCAAACGCGGCGGGCGCGGCGAAGCGATCGCCGTATGCCTGCTGCAGCACCGGGGTGATCTTGCTGCCGACGTCGATGCCCACCTCGTCCAGCAGCTGCAGTGGGCCGACGGGAAAGCCCGCCCGAACCAGCGCGCGATCGATATGCTCCACCGGTTCGCCCTCCAGCAGGCAGCGCATCGCCTCATTTATATAGGGCGCGAGAATGCGATTCACATAGAAGCCGGCGCGGTCCGCCACAACAATGGGCGTTTTGCCCTGCTTTTTCGCCAGCGCCACGGTGGTGGCCAGCGTCTGCTGTGAGGTGCCCGCGTGCGGGATCACCTCTACCAGCGGCATCTTTTCCACCGGACTGAAGTAGTGCAGGCCGATAACGTTGTCCGGCCGCTGCGCCTGCGCGGCGATATCCGCGATCGGTAACGATGAGGTATTGGAGGCGAAGATGGTGTGCGGCGCACAGTGGCTTTCCACTTCGCGCACCATCTGCTGTTTGAGCGGCAGATCTTCGAACACGGCTTCAATCACCAGGTCGCGTTGGGCAAAGCCCTGATAATCGGTGCCGCCGGTGATGCGCGCCATCTGCTGCTGGCGCTGCGCCGCGCTGAGATGGCGTCGTTTGACCTTTTTGCTCAGACCTTCCCAGCTCGCCTTCAGCGCATGGTTAACGCCCTGCAGGTGGATATCCTTGATGCGCACCGGCAGCCCGGCGTTGATCGCCGTGACGCTGGCGATGCCGCCGCCCATCAGCCCGCCGCCCAGGATGCCGATCTGCCGCAGCGTGCGCGGCTCAGCGTCGGCGCCGGTCTCTTTTTTCATCGCCGTGCTGGCGAAGAACAGGCTGCGCAGCGCGGCGGATTGCGGCGTCATCGCCAGTTCGCCAAAGGCGCGCGCCTCTGCCCGATGCCCCGCCTCGCTGCCCTGCTCAATGCCGATACGCACCACATCGATAATGCGCTGCGCGGCCGGATAGTTGCCGTGCGTTTTGCGCGCGGTTTCGCGCTGCGCCAGCGCAAAGAGCGCGTGGCGCGCCAGCGGCGCCTGCACGACGCGATCGCGCAGCGGCAGCGCGCGCGCGGCATGTCTGCCCTTCAGCACGCGCGCTACCGCGGTGTCCAGCAGGATCGCCTGCGGCACCGCGTCATCCACCAGCCCCATCCTGCGCGCCTGCTTCGCCCGCAGGGTTTTGCCGGTCAGGATCAGCGGCAGCGCCTGTCGCAGCCCGATAAGTCGCGGCAGGCGCTGAGTGCCGCCCGATCCCGGCAGCAGCCCCAGCTGGACCTCCGGCAGACCGAGCCGGGTTTTATCGTCCAGGGTACAGATGCGCGCATCGCAGGCGAGCGCCAGCTCCAGCCCGCCGCCCAGGCAGGCGCCGTGGATCGCCGCCACAACCGGAAACGGCAGCGCCGCAATCGCCGCCATCGCTTCCTGACCCTGTCGCGCCAGCGACTCCGCCTGCTCGGCGCTGCGGCAGTCGGCGATCATGCTGATATCAGCACCGGCGATAAAATTGTCAGGCTTGCCGGAGATCAGCACCAGGCCAGCCAGCTGCGTATCGCGCCGCGCCTCGTCGATCACCGCCGTCAGCTGCTGCGCAAAGGCGGCCCGCAGCGTATTCATCTTTTCACCCGGCACGTCAATGACGATGACGCCGACGTGATCCGGCCGCATCTGTAAAGAGAAAGCGTTCTGCTCCATTATTCCGCCTCCAGAACCATGGCCGCGCCTAAGCCGCCTGCCGCGCAGGCGGTGACCAGCGCCAGCCCGCCGCCGCGACGCCGCAGCTCATGCAGCGTTTGAGTAATCATGCGCGCGCCGGTGGCGGCGAAAGGATGGCCGTAGGCGATGGAGCCGCCGAGCACGTTGAAGCGCGCCTCGTCGACCTCGCCCAGCGCCTGCGGGCGATTCAGTTTTTCCCGCGCGAAATGTTCGTCGTCGAAGCGCTGCAGGTTGCAGAGCGTCTGGGCGGCGAAGGCTTCGTGCATATCGATCAGCGTCAGGTCGCTCAGCGCGACGCCTGCGCGATCCAGCGCCAGCGGCGAGGCGTAGGCGGGACCGAGCAGCATGTCCTGCTGCACATCGATGGCGGTAAAGGCGTAGCTGCGCAGATAGCCCAGCGGCGCAATGCCCAGCTCTCGCGCGCGCCCTTCGCTCATCAACACCACCGCCGCCGCGCCGTCGGTAAGCGGCGTGCTGTTGGCCGCCGTGACGCTGCCGTGCTGGCGGTCAAACGCCGGCCGCAGCCGCGCATAGTCTTCGATTTTTGCCGCCATGCGCACGTTGTTGTCCTGCTCAATGGGCGCTTTCCACGGCGGCGCGAAGGCGGGCATCACCTCCTGCTGCAGCACGCCGGATTGCCAGGCGCGAGCGGCGTGCTGGTGCGACCGCAGCGCCAGCGCATCCTGCGCCGCGCGGCTTATGCCGTGCGTTTTTGCCATCTGTTCCGCCGTATCGCCCATGCGCAGGCCGGTAGAGTACTCGGCGACGGCGGGCGGCACCGGCAGCAGATCGCGCGGCCGCAGGCGACGCAGAATCTGCGCTTTCTGCCCCAGGCTGCGCGCTTTGCTGAGATCGAGCAAGGCGCGCGCCAGGGTTTTGCTGACGCCGATTGGCAATACCGATGAGGAGTCCGCGCCGCCCGCAATACCCGCGCGGATGGTGCCCGCCATCAGGCTTTCCGCCACGTTGGCGACCGCCTGAAAGCTGGTGGCGCAGGCGCGGCTGACGCTGTAGGCGTCGGTATGCACGCTCAGCCCGCTGCTGAGCACGATTTCCCGCGCGATATTGGGCGCTTCCGGCATCTGGATCACCTGGCCGAACACCAGCTGCTCTACCGTCTCGACCGGGAGTTCGCTGCGCGCCATCAGTTCGCTTATCACCATCCGGCCCAGTTCCACGGCAGGAATGCCATGAAAACCTGTCGCCTGACGCAGGAACGGCGTACGGAGTCCGTGAGTAATGGCGATGCGATCGCCCGCACGCGTCAGCAACGGCTGCGCTTTGCTCATCTGTTTCACCTGTGAATGTTGACCGGGCGCCATCGCCCTGAGAGGTCTGACCTGATCCACAGTGTTAACGACAAGCGGGCGCGCCGCCAATCAGGAAAGAAAAAAAGTGCGAGGGAAAACACGAAAATAGAAAACGCCGTTTAGCAACGGCGTTCAGAGGGTTAGCGCAGGCCCAGCTGAAAAATCAGGGTTTCGGCCTGGCAGGCGAAGGTGAAATCGATATCCAGCTGCACGCCGTTGTCGCGCTCGTCAAAGCGGGCGTCGATCTGACAAGGATCCGACTCAATCTGCCGCGCCTTTTCCGTCAGGCTCGCCAGTTTGGCCTCCGCCTCACTGCGCTGCGCAAACCATTCTGACCAGCTGGCGGTGCAGTCGCTGTTATCCATCACGGTGCCGACATCCACGCAGCAGCAGGCAGCGGTTTCATTGGCGCTGCATTTATTCATGGTATTGGTCATTGCGTTCTCCTGGACATAAATCTGTGGGCGAGCTGGATTGACGCCCGAAATTTTACGCCCCCGGTTTGAAATGCGCTATGTCAGAGGCGCTAAGTGACGAATATCACAATAAAATTTGATCCAAAACAAATTAGAGTCGGTATGCTACGCTCTGCCCCGCCGGTTTTGTTAAGCGGATCGAAATTTTGCGGATCAATTCAGAAATATTTTAAAAACAATATTGCAACATCTACACAGGTCAGACCTATACTTGCCGCACTGGTCTGATTTGTCAGCTTCTGGTCAGTCCCTACAATCCGCCGTCCCTTGTTACGCGATGTAACAATTACAGTTTAATAATAATTCAGATGAGGTTGTGGTCATGAGCCATAAAAACCTGTTTGCAAAGTCAGCCGTGGCGGCTGCAGTGGCGCTTGTTTCTTCACACGTATACGCAGCGGGATTTCAGCTTAACGAATTCTCCTCTGCCGGTCTGGGCCGCGCCTATTCCGGCGAGGGCGCGATGGGCGATACTGCTGCCTCCGCCAGCCGCAACCCGGCGACCATGGCGCTGATGGATCGTCCGATGTTTTCTGTCGGCGCGGTCTTTATCGATCCCGATGTCGATATTACCGGCAATAGCCCGACCGGCCGCAGCCTCGATGCCAGCAATATCGCGCCGACGCAGTGGGTGCCAAATATTCACTATGTGCAGCCGATTAACGATCAATGGTGGATTGGCGCATCCGCCACCTCAAACTACGGTCTGGCGACGGAATTCAACGACGGCTATACCGCTGGCGGCTACGGCGGCAAGACCGATCTGATGACCGCCAACCTCAACCTCAGCACCGCCTATCGTCTTAACGAGCACTTCAGCTTCGGCGTCGGCTTCGATGCGGTTTATGCGCGCGCCAAGATTGAGCGCTACGCGGGCGAGTCGGGGGCGGCGCTGCGTATCCCGGCGGATACCCAGGTGGCCCATCTGAAAGGCGACGAGTGGGGCTACGGCTGGAACGCGGGCATACTTTATGAGGTGGATAAAAATAACCGCTTTGGTCTGAGCTATCGCTCGGAAGTGAAAGTCGATTTCGACGGCGACTATAAGAGCAGCCTGCCGACAGCGATTAACCGCATCAACCAGGCGGCCAATTTAGGGCTTCCTTACGCCACCGGCGGCTCCACCATTCCGGGCGCGCTGACGCTAAACCTGCCGGAGATGTGGGAAGTCTCCGGCTGGCATAAAGTGGCGCCGCAGTGGGCGGTGCACTATAGCCTGGCCTACACCAGCTGGAGCCAGTTCCAGGAGCTTAAGGCGACCGGCTCGAGCGGCCAGACGCTGTTCTATAAAGATGAGAGCTTCAAGGATGCCTACCGTATCGCGCTGGGCACCACCTACTATTACGATCAGAACTGGACTTTCCGTACCGGCATCGCCTTTGATGACAGTCCGGTTCCGGCGGACAAGCGCTCTATCTCAATCCCCGATCAGGATCGTCTCTGGCTGAGCGCTGGCACCTCGTACGCCTTTAACGACGACGCCTCTGTCGATGTTGGCGTCTCTTATATGCACGGCCAGCACGTGACGGTAAAAGAAGGTCCCTATACCTTTAACTCGGTGGGTAAAGCCTGGCTGTACGGCGCGAACTTTAACTACAAGTTCTGATGATATTGGCTGCAAAAATGGCGACCTTTGGGTCGCCATTTTTATTGAGGAAAGGAGCCGACGCAAGTGGCCTGGGCCGATCGCAAAGACGCAAAAACGGCATCCCTGCCAGCTCGGCCCGCGCCGTCCATGGCGCGGGACGCTTTGCTCCTCTGCCCAGGCCACTCGCGTTTCACGTTCAGTGCACGCATTAAAAAAAATGGCGCCCCCTGGGTCGCCATTGCTTTTTTTTCCGCCGTTACTCCGCGTCGATATCTTTAAGATCGTCCTGAATCGCGCTGGCGTTCGGGTTCTCTTCCGGCTTCAGACGGCCGCCGTTCGCCAGGAAATCGTGACGCTGGAAATAGGCGTTGCGAATAAAGGCGTAGGGATCCGACTGCTGCTTCAGCAGCGCATCAGAATCAAGCAGCTGCGCGCGCGTCTCTACCCCTTCCAGCGTCCACTTCGCGATGGACATCGGCCAGGTCAGCCAGCCCAGCACCGGGTAGAGCGTATCGACATAGTCGCCGCCATCTTCGCGGATGGTGAAACTGCCGTAGGCCGGCAGCTCAACGTAGGGACCGTAGCCGACGCCGTAGTGGCCGAGCGTGCTGCCGAAACGGTGCGGCACTTCGCGCGCCAGCTCCGGGTTCGCCTTGCCCGCCACGTCGATAAAGCCGCCCAGACCCAGAATCGAGTTCAGGAAGAAACGGGTGAAGTGAATCCCTGCCTGGCGCGGCTCGCCGACCAGAATCGAGTTCACCATGCTGGCCGGCTCTTCCAGGTTGCCGAGGAAATTGCTTAAGCCCGTACGCGCCGGCACCGGCACGTAGTCGCGCCACGCCACCGCGACAGGACGCAGCACGTATGGATCCAGCACGTTGTAGTTAAAGTTGAACATCGTGCGGTTAAAGCCTTCAAGCGGATCGCTGCGCTGCGCAGGCGCCTCGCTGTCCGGCTTTGAGCTGGCGCATCCAGCCAGAATGACGCTGGCCAAAACCAGGCTGGTCAGGCGGTAAGCCATTGTTATCTCCCTGTGCGGTTTAATGAAGTATCGCTTCAGGGCTGCTGTTGATTAATCTCCACAGCCATGTGCTGATGACCATCCCAGGGCGTCACCGCGCTCAGACCAAACCAGTCGCCGGATTGCGGACTGGCGCTGCCGTCGCGGGAAATACGCACCCGAACCTGCACCTGATGCTGCGCCGAAAGCAGGCGCTCCGGCATCATGGCGTTGCTGTCATCCAGCGTAAGCGATAACGGAAAGTGGCTCAGCGGCAAGCGCTTAACGGCCACGGGCACCGGTGAAACACCGTCAGAAACAGAAATATACATGACTCCGCCCGGCGGTAACATTTTTTCTGCCTCCGGCGTCAGCGTCACCGTCAGCGCCAGCTGCGTATTCTGCTGACCGGCGTCGGTTTTTGCTTGTTCAATGCTGCGCTCGATCATCGCGCGGCGGCGATCGTCTGCCGGGATCTGTTTCAGCATAGCCTGCCAGCTGCTAATCGCCTGGTCATACTGCTGCTGTTCATAGGCGTTAAACGCCAGCAGGCCGAGCGTGCGCAGGTTGCCGCCCTCCTCTTTCAGCATATCTCGCAGCATCAGGCCCGCCTGGCGGTTATCCTGCGGATCGCTGGAGCGGGTCAGGACTTCAGCATAGTCCTGCTTCAGGGAGAGGTTGTTGGGCGCAAGCTGCAGCGCATGCTCGAACGCCTGGCTGGCGCTGGCGGCGTTGTTGAGCACCATGCCGAGACGGCCCAGCATGGTCCAGTCGTTCAGGTTATCAGGCTCTGACTGCAGCGCGGTGCGCACCCCAAGCTGCAGGCGCGCCAGCTCCTCCATGGTCAGCGGCTTCGCCTGCGGGTCCATCACCCGCGCGCGCAGCGCCGGATAATCCTGCTGCACCTGCATCCAGCCAGCGACCTGCGCCAGTCCGCCGCTTTTGAGATAGAAGCCGAGCGACACCGCGACCAGCGCTACGACGCCGGGCAGCAGTACCAGACGGCCGCTGGCGCGCGACGGCGCGGCGTGCTGCGGCGGAATATCGGTCAGCAGCGTCTGCTGCAGTTCGCTCACCATAGTGGCGCGCTCGCCGATAACGCCCTGCGCCTCATCCTCTTCCAGCTCGCGCAGGCGCCGATGATAAAAGTCGGTATTCAGGCGATCGCGATCGGCCTCGCTCGCCTGGCGCTGACGCCAGCCCGCGCCGAGAAACAGGGCGCTGGCGGCCGCCAGCAGAATAACAATGCTTATCCACAAAGCGCTCATTTCAGCTTCCCGTCGCGTTTCAGTATCGCCGCAAGGCGCTGTTGATCGGTATCGTCCAGATCGCTGCGCGTTTTACGCTGGCGACTGCGCAGAACAATCACCAGACCGCCGAGCAGGGCGAACAGCGCCGGGCCGACCCAGAGGATCAGCGTCGACGGCGTTACCGGCGGCTCATAGGTGACGAAATTGCCGTAGCGCGCCACCATATAGTCGATGATTTGCTGGCGGCTCTGGCCCTGCTTCATCAGCTCATAGACCTTGAGGCGCATATCCGCCGCGATCATCGCATTCGAGTCGGCGATGCTGTTGTTCTGGCATTTCGGGCAGCGCAGCGAGGCGGTGAGATCGCGGTACTGCTCCTCTTGCGCCACCGAGTCGAACTGGTAAGTGTCGATTGCTGCCCACAGGCTGGCGCTGAACAGCACTCCGCAGAGCATAATAATCAGGCGCTTCATACGCCCTCCTTGCTGTACTTCTGCCACAGCGGCAGCACTTCCTGCTGCCAGACGCGCGCGTTGAGATCGCCCGCGTGGCGATAGCGGATAATGCCGTTGCCGTCGATCAGGAAGGTTTCCGGCGCGCCGTAGACGCCGAGATCCAGCCCCAGCATGCCGTCGCCGTCATAAAGGCTAAGCGCATAAGGGTTGCCCAGCGTATTAAGCCAGGTCACCGCTTTGGTGCGATCGTCTTTATAGTTGAGACCCACGACGCGAATACCCTGCTCCGCCAGCTGGTTGAGATACTGATGCTCTGCGCGGCAGGTCGGGCACCAGGTTGCCCAGACGTTCAGCAGGATTGGTTTGCCGTCGTTGAGCACCTTCTGGTCGTAGATTTTACCAGGCCGATCGAGCGCTTCCAGCTTAAACAGCGGCACCGGCTTGCCGATTAGCGCCGACTCCAGCCGGGTCGGATCGTCGCCGCCGGCGTTGCGCGACAGCTGCCACAGCAGCGCCGCCGCCAGCAGCAAAAACAGGATCAGCGGAATAAAGAGAATTTTTTTGTTCATGCCCGTTCCTCACGCGCGGCTTTTTTCCGCGAGCGGTAGCGCGGATCGAGCAGGCAAAGCAGGCCGCCGACCGCCATAAAGACGCCGCCGAACCAGATCCAGCGCACAAAGGGTTTGTAGTAGATGCGCACCGCCCAGGAGCCGTTATCCAGCTCCTCGCCCAGCGCGGCGTACAGGTCGCGCGTGAAGCCGCCGTCAATCGCCGCCTCGGTCATCATGGTGCGCGCCGCAGTGTAGAACCGTTTTTCCGCGTGCAGCACCGCTTCCGGCTTGCCGTTGCGGCTGACGTCGATAATGCCGACCCCGCCGCTGTAGTTCGGCCCCTGCAGGTTATGCACGTCGCGGAACACGAAGTGATAACTGTGAATATCAATGCTGTCGCCCGCTTTCATGCGCACGTCGCGCTCGACGCTGTACTGGGTGCTGAAGGCGATGCCGATCACCGTGACGCCGACGCCGATATGGCCCAGTACCATGCCCCAGTGGCTGCGCGACAGATGGCGCAGGCCGCGGAAGAAAGCGTGACGGTGCGTGGCGCGCTCGTGCAGCTCCATCAGCGTCAGCACCAGGATCCAGACCGACATCAGCAGTCCTACCACCGTCATCGCCTCGATGCGATCCTGCATCAGCCAGGGCAGCAGGATGGCGCTGGCGAGCGTCACCACCAGCGCCAGCGCCAGGCGCTTCCACAGCTTCTGCGGCTCGTCGCGACGCCAGCGCACCAGCGGCCCGATGCCGAGCATCAGCGCGAACGGCGCCATCAGCCAGCTGAACATGGTGTTAAAGAAAGGCTCACCCACGGAGATGCTGCCCAGGCCGAGCTGCTTGTGCACCAGCGGCAGCAGCGTGCCGAGCAGCACCACCAGCATCGCGGCGATCAGCAGCACGCTGTTGCCGAGCAGGAAAGATTCGCGCGACCAGGTTTCGTTCTGCACGCGGCTGCGCACCTGGCCGCCCTTAATGGCGTAGAGCAGCAGCGAGCTGCCGATCACGATCACCAGGAAGGCGAGGATAAACATACCGCGCGCCGGATCCGAGGCGAAGGAGTGCACCGACACCAGCACGCCGGAGCGCACCAGAAAGGTGCCGAGCAGGCTGAGGGAGAAGGCGGTGATCGCCAGCAGCACCGTCCAGGCTTTAAAGGTGCCGCGCTTCTCCGTCACCGCCAGCGAGTGCATCAGCGCGGTGCCCGCCAGCCACGGCATAAAGGAGGCGTTCTCGACCGGATCCCAGAACCACCAGCCGCCCCAGCCGAGTTCATAATAGGCCCACGCCGAGCCGAGCACGATGCCGATGGTCAGGAACACCCAGGCTGCCGTGGTCCAGGGCCGCGACCAGCGCGCCCAGGCGGTATCCAGCCGACCCGCCATCAGGGAGGCGATGGCGAAGGCGAAGGCCACCGAGAAGCCAACGTAGCCCATGTAGAGCAGCGGTGGATGGAAGATCAGGCCGATATCCTGCAGCATCGGATTGAGATCGCGCCCGTCGATGGGGAAGTCCGGCAGCGTACGGGTAAAAGGATTCGAGGTGAGAATAATAAACAGCAGAAAGCCGAGGTTGATCATTCCCATCACCGCCAGCACGCGCGCCAGCGCATCCTGCGGCATGCCGCGGCTGAATATCGCCACCAGCAGCGTCCAGCTGCTGAGCAGCAGTACCCAGAGCAGCAGCGAACCTTCGTGCGCGCCCCAGGTTGCAGCGATGCGGTAATAGACCGGCAGCAGCGTATTGGAGTTGGCGGCCACGTAGCCGACGGTAAAGTCGTTGACCACGAAGGCGTGCACCAGCACGAGGAACGCCCCGGCGATGCAGAGGAAAAGCCCACTCGCCAGCGGGCGCGCCAGTCCCATCAGGCGCGCGTCCTGACGCACTGCGCCCCACAGCGGATAGACGCTCAACAGCAGCGCGATGCCCAGTGCCAGGCAGAGCAGAAAACTTCCAACTTCCGGCATCATGACTGGGTTCTCGCCTGTTCCGCCAGCGCCTGCGGGCTCTTGTGATTCTTCTTCATCGCATCCTCGATTTCCGGCGGCGTGTACTTCTCGTCATGCTTCGCCAGCACCTCTTTGGCGTTGACCAGGTTGCCCTCTTCCAGCACGCCCTGCGCCACGACTCCCTGCCCTTCGCGGAACAGGTCCGGCAGAATGCCTTCGAAGCTGACGCTGACCACGCCGTTGGCGTCGTACAGCTTAAAGGAGACGGCCAGCGTATTCGGGTCGCGCTTGACGCTGCCCGGCATTACCATGCCACCGACGCGCAGGCGCTGCCCCGCTTCCGGCTTCTGATGATCCGCGCCTTTGCCGTAGAGGATTTCGCTCGGCGTGTAGAAGAGGTCGATATTGGAACGCAGCGCATACATAACCAGCGACGTGGCGAGGCCCAGCCCCACCAGGATCGCCACAACAACGTACAGGCGCTGACGACGACGGGTATTCACATTGGATCTCCTGCCGCTTCACCGGCGGCTTGTTTCATTTTCGCCGAACGGATGCGGCGCTCCCTGGACTGGCGCTGGCGGATCTCCGCCAGCAGACGGCGGCGCTGCAGCAGCGTATGCAGCAGCAGCCCGCCAAGCGGAACCAGGGTGCAGATCACCGCCAGCCAGACGTAAAAGGCGTAGCCGCCCATGGCAAAAAAGGCGGAGAGGGAAGAGAACGCGGGCGTCATGCTTTACGGCCTCCGTTAGCAAGGTTTGCCACCCAGGGGCGGTGACGCTCGGTGTAGAGGATCAGGTTGCGCAGGCGCATCAGCGTCAGCGTGACGAACAGCAGCAGGTAGCCGAGGATCGCCCAGCGCAGCGGCGTGCGCATGCTCGGCGCAATCGCCTGCTGCAGAATGCCCGACGAGCCCTGATGCAGCGTGTTCCACCACTGCACCGAGAAGTGGATGATCGGCAGATTGACCACGCCGACCAGGATAAGAATGCCGGCCGCGCGTCCCGCCGTGCGGCGGTCGTCAAACGACTGATAGAGCGCGATTACGCCCATATAGAGGAAGAGCAGCACCAGCTCCGAGGTCAGGCGCGCGTCCCAAATCCACCAGGTGCCCCACATCGGCTTGCCCCAGGCGGAGCCGGTGACCAGGGCGATAAAGGTAAAGACCGCGCCGACCGGCGCCATCGCGGTAGAGACCAGATCCGCCATCTTCATCTGCCACACCAGGCCGGTAAACGCGGCAACCGCCATCGCGGCGTAGACGCCCATCGACCACATCGCCGCCGGAACGTGGATATACATAATGCGGAAACTATCGCCCTGCTGATAGTCGGCCGGCGCGAAACCAAAGCCCCAAACCCAGCCGAGCAGCAGCGTCGCCGCGCCCGCTACGGCAAACCAGGGTATTAACCGCCCACAGAGCTGATAGAGCCGCTCCGGCCTTCCCAGCTGATGTAACCATTTCCACATGTTGCATTGCTCACAGGTTAAAAAATCATTCCCGACATGTCTGACGCATGTGCGGATCAGTGCAGCGCGATACGCAGCGCGGCGGCGGTGGCGAACGGCGCCAGCGTCGCGCTGGCTACCAGCATCGCGCCAAGGATCGCCAGATAACCGCCGATGGGTAGTCCCTGGCCCGCCGCGTCAATCGCCGCGCTGGCGAAGATCAGCACCGGCACCGCCAGCGGCAGCACCAGCAGGCTCAGCAGCACGCCGCCGCGCCGCAGCCCAACCGTCAGCGCGACGCCGATGGCGCCGAGAAAGCTGAAGGTCGGCGTGCCGAGCAGCAGCGTCAGCGCCATCGCCAGCCAGCTGTTGAAATCGAGCGACAGCAGCAGCGCCGCCAGCGGCGACAGCAGGATCAGCGGCAGGCCGGTCACCAGCCAGTGGGCGATTACCTTGCCGAGCACGGTAACCGGCAGCGGTGCCGGCAGCAGCAACAGCTGCTCCAGCGATCCGTCGATAAAATCGTCGCGGAACAGGCGCTCCAGCGCCAGCAGCGATGAGAGCAAGGCGGCGACCCAGGCGACGCCCGGCGCGATGCGCGCCAGCTGCTGCGGTTCCGGCCCGATGCCGAGCGGGAACAGCGTAATCACGATCAGAAAGAACCAGAGCGGGTTAATCACCTCCGCGCCGCTGCGAAAGGCGATGCGCAGCTCGCGCTGAATCACGCGCAGCGACATCAGAGCCGCTCCGCGCCAGTAAGCCGTATTTTACGCACGCGCGCGGCGCTTTTTGGCAGATCCTGATGGGTGGTGAGAACAACCGAGCCGCCCTGTTCGGCGTGTTGCGTAAAGCGCTTCATTAATTTCTCCACACCCTCTTTATCTATCGCCGTCAGCGGCTCATCCAGGATCCACAGCGCGGTGTCGCTGAGCCAGAGCCGCGCCAGCGCCACGCGCCGCTGCTGTCCCGCCGAGAGCTGCGCCACCGGTACCTCTTCATAGCCCAGCAGATCAACGCACTCCAGCGCGTCAAATATCTGCGCCGCATCGCGGTTCGGATGATAAAAGCGCAGATTTTCCAGCGGCGATAGTACCCCTTTTACGCCAGGCTGATGGCCAAGAAAAAGCAGGCTTTGATGCCACTGTTCGCGCTGTTGGCGTATCGGCTCGCGTTGCCAGCGCACCTCGCCCTCTTCCGGACGGCTCAGTCCCGCCAGCAGGCGCAGCAGCGAGGTTTTACCGGCGCCGTTTGGCCCTTCGATCTGTACGATATCGCCCGCCGCCACGGCAAACGACAGGCCGTGGAACAGCGTGCGTTCATCGCGAACGCAAGAGAGATTAATGACTTCGAGCATGCCGGAAGAGTCGCGCCAGAAAAAAAGTGGCCAGGATGATAGCACAAGGTTGCGGTGGGCCGAAGCCCATGGCGTGCGGCGCGGCCCGCCTCGCATGATGGTTATGCCTCTTCTGAGGTGAATATGGATAAAAAACGCTCAGCGTTAAAATTTTGTTACGCTTCATCTGAAGGATAGTTACATTTCGCCCTTGCTAAAACAGGCTACGCTTATTACGCGCAGCAATAATAACAAGGAGCAAACATGAAACCTTCCCCATCTGTTCACCAGGATGAAAACGATGTCGACAGCGAAGAGAAAGAAGAAGGCACTGAGATTGAGGTAGATGAGGACGCCCTGCCCTCGCGTGCGGCGGCGATACATGAAGAGATTCGTCAGGATGGCGAAAAGGAGCTGGAGCGCGACGGGATGGCGCTGCTCTGGTCAGCCATTGCGGCTGGTCTGTCGATGGGCGCCTCGCTGATGGCGAAGGGAATTTTTCAGGTGCATCTTGACGGCCTGCCCGGCGCCTTTTTGCTGGAAAACCTGGGCTACACCTTCGGCTTTGTTATTGTCATTATGGCGCGCCAGCAGCTCTTTACCGAGAATACGGTGACGGCGGTGCTGCCGGTGATGCACAAACCGACGCTGGGCAATGTCGGCCTGCTGCTCCGGCTGTGGGGGCTGGTGCTGCTCGGCAACCTGATCGGCACCGCCCTCGCCTCCCTCGCCTTTGCGGAGATGCCCATTTTCGATGACGCGACGCGCCAGGCCTTTAGCGCCATCAGCCAGAAAGTAATGGAAAACACGCCCGGCGAGATGTTCGCCAATGCGGTGATTTCCGGCTGGATTATCGCCACGATGGTCTGGATGATGCCGCAGGCGGGGGCCACCAAGCTGATTGTGATCGTGATGATGACCTGGCTGGTGGGATTGGGCGATCTGGCGCATATCGTGGTGGGTTCGGTGGAGATCCTCTATCTGGTCTTCACCGGACAGCTTAGCTGGTATGCGTTTATCTGGCCGTTCGCGCTGCCGACGCTGCTGGGAAATATCACCGGCGGCACGCTGATTTTTGCGTTGATCAGCCATGCACAGATCCGTAACGATATGAGCGAGGCGGCGAAAGCCGAAGCGAAAGCGAAACAGCGCGAAGAGAAGCAGCAGGAAAAACAGCGCTAAGCTGTTGAGGAAATGAGCAAACGCGCCGCCTTTGGGTTATTCTTGCGGCGCGTTTGCGCTATACTGCGCGCCGCGGTCCCCTTAGTTAAATGGATATAACGAGCCCCTCCTAAGGGCTAGTTGCAGGTTCGATTCCTGCAGGGGACACCATGGCGACCCGAACCCGCCTCAACCCACCCGAACAAATCCCCCTAAAAACATAACGTTAACCGTTTTCAGCCCGAACCCAAATGAGCCGAACTGCATTGACTACACCGTTTTTTTGCGGGCATATTGTGGGCACAATCAAAAATAACCCGGAATTATGCCCACATGCTGACGGTCAGGCAGATCGACGCTGCTAAACCCAGAGAGAAGTCCTATCGTCTGTCCGACGCAGGCGGTCTGTTTCTGTTCATCCCGCCCAGCGGAAAGAAGGTATGGCGGCTCCGCTACCGGTTTGACGGCAAAGAGAAAACGCTGGTTATTGGTCCGTGGCCGCACATATCCCTGACGGAAGCCCGTGCACGACAGGCGGAAGCGAAAATGACACTGCTGGCCGGCGTTGATCCGGCCCGGCAAAAACAGGCGCTAAAGCAAAAGGTATCCATGCCGGACACCCTGACTTTTGCGGGCATCTTCAGGGAGTGGTATGCCCACAAATCCCAGGTGTGGTCAGCGGGTTATGCTGACGAGCTGTACCGCATGTTCACAACCGACATCCTGCCGCTCATCGGTCACCTCCGGATGGATGAGATTGAGCCTACGCTGCTTCTGAAAGTGATACGACGCTACGAAGACAGAGGCGCTCTGGAGCGGGCCAGCAAAGCCAGAAGACGGTGCGGTGAAGTGTTCCGCTATGCGATCGTAACCGGCCGTGCCCGTTATAACCCAGCCCCTGACCTTATCGGGGCGCAGCAGAGTTACCACAAAAAGAATTTCCCCTTTCTCACCATGGATCGCATACAGGCGTTTCACCGTTCCCTGGACAGCTATGCGGGCAGCGTCATTGTAAAAAATGCGGCCCTTTTGCTGCATTACACGGCCCTGAGAACGAAAGAGATCCGCTTCCTGAAGTGGGAGAACGTTGATTTTGACAACCGCCTCATCACCGTTGACGCGGAGATAATGAAAAACCGGCGTGTTCATGTCGTACCGATGTCCGATCAGGTGTATGTGCTGATGTCACTGACGAAGAAGCTCACTGAACGCCATACCCTGTGCTTCCCGGGCAGAAGTGATCCGAAAAAGCCCATCAGTGAAAACGCTATTCTGGGTCTCATCCGCCGGCTCGGCTACGAAGGCCAGACAACCGGACATGGATTCCGGCACCAGTTCAGCACAGTCATGAATGAAATGCACTGGAACAGCGATGCGATAGAAGCCCAGCTGGCCCATTCCAGCCTGAAGGGAACGCGCGGTATTTATAATCATGCGCAGTATCTTGATACCCGGCGCGAAATGATGCAGTGGTGGGCGGACTGGCTGGATGGCCGGCTGACGTCTGCTGAATGATAGAAAACCTGCAGGTTCAGCCGGAGAAATGGATCCGCCTGACGGGTACTCGCTGCCTGCGCACGGTTTACGTGCCTGCCTGCTCAGCCCGAACTGTCATATCTCCCCGCTGGTAACAAATGAGCGGCCAGCACGGTAGGCAGTAAACTTCAGTACTTCGTCGGGCGGGACATAACACCAGACACGTCCAGACCGCCCGTTGTTACCCACCAGCACGATCAGCTCGTGCACTTGCGAACGGCCGATCGCCGGCAGGGGAATGCCCTTTATTTTAAAATTCATGCCAGGCGATTTACCCTCATTACCGGTGTCAGCATAAGAAAGCATGCAATCCTGATGGATGCCTGTTTTGTAAGCGTGCCGGATAAGGAGTGTAAACTGCTGGCGTTTTTTATGGCACTCAGCCAGCAGCGTCAGATTGGTATCAAAAATACGGGCAAATGACTCGCCAGCAATCCGGAACAAAACATGTTCTCCCTTTTTGTCGGACCAGCTGAAAGCGCCCCCGGGCAGGGTCACCCCGTCTGACTGAACATTATAGATGTCACCTGTTATCTGTTTTGCATCCAGTACCCCTCTGATGGTGCAGTTATCTTTAATCGTGACGTTCTCAAGCTCACCCGATGTAGCACGAAGTTTGCCGCTGATATCAGCATTCCTTGCCGTCAGTTTGCCATCAGGCGTGAGTTCAAAAACTGGCGGATTGCCGTTGCTGGTAATGCTGACTGCACGCAGGTATCTGATGAGCGCCTCACGGAAATAGATCTGGTCGTGTTCAATAACCAGTGCGGGCACAGTGTTTCCGTTTTCCGGGTTCACAAACGCCACGCGATCGGCGGCCATCAGGATCTGACTCTGCATCCCCTCCGGTTTTTCCTCAATCCCCATGCCAAAGCCAGCCATGCAGTACTGACCGTTTTTCATCTGCTCAAGCCTGACCGACCACTGCGAATTCAGCCGTCCTTCCGTGTCTTTCCAGCTCTTTTCAATTTTCCCGATTTTTGCTGCGCCCTCTGACAGCTGCTTCATTTTTGTCAGTAAGCTCTGACCAAGATGTGTGTCGCTGATTTTCCCTTTATAAAACGCCAGATAGTCTTCCGCTTTTTCGCTCGCGCTGGCGGCCTGTTCGGTGAAAACCGATTTGCCCAGCGCGTTTACGCTGCGGATATAGAAGTAGTGAACATTGCCCGGCATGAGGCCGTCTTTTATCCAGCAGCTTCCTTCTCCCAGATACTGCGCCTGAGATTCGGCCTGTTGCGCGTCAGCGAGCCGGGAGCTGGAATACCAGAATTCGTAACGTACAGTGGCGTCATACACTGCCTGATGCGGCACCAGCGTGACCTGAAAATAGCCAGGTGTGACGTCGACAGATACGGGGGACTCAGGCGCAGCAACCGTAATACCTGCACAGGCCGGTTCGCTTCTCAGGCCGGCCTCGCTGACTGAGCAGACGCTCAGCGTATAGCACCCCGTTTCTGGCAGAATGAACGCACATTCAGGCCGATCCGTTGTGTTGCTGAAGACCAGGAGTTCTGAGGAGTCATGTCCGCGTGTGACCCGTACGTCAAAGTGTGCGCTGCCTGATGTCCTCAGAACTTCCCACCGTGCGATGGCATGAATGTGGCCGGATGAAGCGCTGACGCTGACATGAAGATGCCGGACAGCGGGCGGTAACATGGCGTGCCCGCTGGCCGGTAGTTCTGAAAAGCGCCTGCCTTCGTCTACCCGCGCCTGCTTCTGCGGGCAGTGCTGCAGCGCGGTTACGGCATAGCCGCCGTTTTCACTTTCACGAATGGCCACACAGCGAAACAGTCTCTGTCGCAGACCGGGTAGTTTCAGTCCCCAGACGCTGAGCGACACCATGCCTTCAGGCAGGTTATCTACTTCGACACAGTCAGGTTCGGGATGGCCGGTCACGTTGACGGTGAAAGGTTGCCCGGCCTCACTCATCAGATTCAGGGTGGCACGGCCCTCATCAGGAAGGGTGACGGGCCGGTCAAGCCTGAGCAGTTTTTTCTCAGGCTCTGCGGCAAGGATGCGGCCACCAGTCACTGTCCCGGCATAATTGTTGTCGCAGATTTCGAAAATATCACCGGGGATATGGCGCAGTCCTTCTGCCCCCACGCAAAAATCGACGGTCTGGGTTTCCAGCAGTTCGGTCTGGATGATCCATAAGCCGGTCCGGTGTGCCTGACCGCGGCTGGTACAGCTAAACGCATCGACCTTCAGCAGGTTACGCGCGTATCGCTTTATGGCCTCGCGGTCTTCCACCAGCTCTACAGAAGGCTGCCAGTTATTGTGTGGATCGATGAAACGCACCTCGACCGCGTTATGGCGGTCCTTCAGCGCGCTGAAGCTGTAATGGAACTGGCCCCCGGCCACGCTGGCATTAGTGTAGGTCCAGACAACATCTGAAGGCGCATCCTGAATAAACGTCAGACGCTGGCCGTTCCATACGGGCATGCAGCGCATCATGCTGCAGAAATCACCAATGACATCGAACGCTTTCCGCTGCAGCGTCAGCCACGCGTTGCAGCGGATGCGGGGCTCCAGCCCACCATAGCCATCACTGACCTTTTCATCACAGTAACGGGCAATGTTATAGAGTGCCCACTTGTCTGCATCTGCAATACCCATTCTCTGACCCAGACCATAGCGTGGGTGCATGAGCAGGTCATACAGGCACCAGGCCGGGTTGTCCGTCCAGGCCTCTTTAAACTCCCCATTCCAGCGATCTCCGGCATAACTGCGCGTCACGGGGTCATAGTTTGCCGGCACCTTTACCAGGCGCCCCCGCATCAGGTAATTGCGATCCGCGCGCTGATTACCTGACTTATCTGAATCAATTTTCAGGCCCGTCACGGCAGTATGGGGATAGCATTGCCGGACATCGGTGATTTCTGTATATGATGACCAGAAGGTCTTATTGAACAGCCGGTTACTCGTGCTGTCAGGCGTACTGCGCGTTACGCGAACGTCAAAGGGCGCAGCCGGCAGGTCTTCAAGGATCACCGAAAACGCAAACGGCTCGTGCGTACGTCCCTTCACGGTAATGTCTTTTTCCATTTTCCAGCCTGCAGGATGCCGGATATGAATTTGCAGGGTGACTGACGCATCCTGCGTTTCGCCTTTTTTGTTGACCGAGAACAGCTGGCGAACGCCCATCGTCATGCGAAGCCGGTCTGTTTCCTTTCCATCCACCGTGCGCGTGACGGCATATTGCGCGGTCACGTCAGCATTGATCAGCTTTTCCCGGGCTGATGCCTCAAATTCCTTTAGCGGTGGCTGATCCGCCGTTCCTGCGTGAAAGCGCATACTGACGCCCTGCACGTTCACCTGACCGTCTGGCCCCAGCACAGGCGTGCCATTAATCAGCACGCTTTTTAAACCGTCAACGAGCCCGGCAACGGGGCCTTCGCTGATAACATCTATTACGCTCAGTACCTGAGAGGAGCGAAGGTTGTCTGGTTTGTCGTGCGGCGTTTTATCATGGTGATGGAAGAAGCCCATTATGCCCCCCAAATAAAAAACCCGCCGAAGCGGGTTGGTTTTCTGACTATGAACCGGGCTATTCAAGCCGCGACAGTTTTCATGCTGAGAATTTTAGACAGCTTTGCCAGGCCTTTTGCGGTAACAAGAACCTGCTCAACGACTTTTTCACTGCCGTCTGAACGTTCTATGACGATAACTTTGTGCTCCAGCACGCCAGCCTGGATGCGATCCTGATACGCCAGCCATGCTTTTCCACCTGTGCAGCGGTATATCCAGTGGTTTTCAGACAACATTTTGAAAAGCGATTTGGGTGGAATTTGAAGGTGCTTAGCAGCGTCAGTAATGCACATGCTGCCGTGGGCTTTTGCGATGTGGTCAAGCGCCTCAACATTAGGCTTCATCTCTTCAACCCTGTGCTCAAGCGCGATAACTTTTTCACTGTACGACAGCAAAGTGCCACGAAGAAACGCTGCATCATTCAGCGCAGCCATGGGATCAAACTTCGGCTGACTCATTGCCTCCAGTTTGTCGACCAGTGAGCGACGAACCGCTTTTGATTCACGGGCAGCCACGCGAAGCGCCTGCTTGATGGTCATCTCTATAACGTTAAAAGGCCGCCCACTGTTAGTGCCAGAAGGTTTTGCACTTTTTGTGTAAAACTCCCCTTCAAGCTCATCTTCGACTTTTTCAATAAACTTGTTATTGCGAACTTCTGGCTCACCGCACTGCTTGCGCGCTTCATTAACCATTGCCAACAGGGACTGACTGATGATCTTCGACATTCGCGTTGCGCCCTTCTCTGTCCATAGCGTCAGCGCCCTTACTTTGCTTGAAATTTGTGAGCCACCGGTAGTGGCTCGCAAAGATTTCACATCAATGCCACTTAGCATGAAGTAATGCTTTCCTTCCCCGAAGCGATCCAGGTTACGAGAGAGGTTCATGCGGATGCTTTTTTCTTCGCAACCATAGCCGACAGCAAGCGACTCAGTGGTAACAACTCGCACGCCAGCCCACTCAATGACAGGAAAACTGAGGGGATCGACAGCCGGATTTTTTTTGCTAGATTAAAGCCAGTTGATAACGATTGTTGCATGTAAGACTCCAATCGATAGTTGATGTAGACCGCCAGCGCCAACTGGCGTTTTTTTCGTTTTGCACTTAGTGATAATCCACCGGTGCCCTCAGCCACGTTAATGGCAATTTCAGATTCTGTGCGTAAACCCCTTCTCCATTCTGCTTCTCAATGTGTTGAGTGTGCTTGTTCAAAATATTGCGAGCATCATTGAAAAGATGATTGAACTCATGTCCGAAATCATGCGCCTGCCCTGCATACTGGGATTTTATCTGGCGCAGAGGCTCACGTAGTTCACGAGAAAAGACGCGCATACGCTCGCCCACATGCCAGAGCCAAACCAGTTTGCAAAGCTCTTCGTCAGTGAACTGAGCATTTACCATCGGCAGAGTTTCTTTGCCGATGTATTCGCCTTCCAACGGAACTCGCGCAGCGAGAGAGAGAGCCTCAGTAAACTGCTCCTCCGAGATTTCTTTGTAGCTGCAACCAAAGTGAGATTTCAATGATGACCACATGGTAATCACCGCTTTCGCCTGTTTTTCTTTCGGTAGCGCCCTGCCACGGTTCAGTACCAGCTGCTTGATTGCTTCTTGCTGCTCAACAGTGATTTTGCCCGTCAGCGCTTTTTTGGCTTTGCGCGGGTTAGCTACCTGCCCCTTCGTCCAGTATTCGTAGAGAACATCATCGCACTCTTCCTGGTACTTGATTACCTTGTCGCGGATTTCAGGTTTGACCTTGTTCGGGCTGATAGTCTGAAGCCAGCCATTCAGTTTGCGTAACGCAAGGCAAGTCATTGCTTGTGAACCGCCCGTGGAAGGTATAACCATTTCGGTGATACCTTTCTTAAAGCGCTCGCTCAGCTTGCGATGCTGCGTTTGCCATGCCATACCCATACCTTCGACTATTGGCTTCATCGGGGTATACGGCTCACCGTTGAGGCTTACCAGATAAAGGTTGTCGCCATGAAAAGGCACGTTGATAGTGGAGATCTGCGCTGATATACTCATCTTTGTTAGTTCCTTGGAAGTTGCTGACAAAATTGAAACCTCATCCGTTGGCGCGGTTGGGGTTTCGTCGTTTTTACTGGATTTTAAGCTCACCTTTCCTCTCCATTTCGATCACCCTATCCATCAGATAGTCCAGCATCCCCTGCACAGAGCGGTAAGTTTTTGCTGCATTACCTTCTAAAAAGTCACGGACTTCTTTGCGAGGGCGGTAAGAGATCTGCTTGCCCTTTTGTATTACTTGTTCCACTATTCACCTCATGTAATTTTAATTGTCACAACAACACATTGCGGGTTGATTATTGCCTCAGATCTTTTTTTGTGTCAATAGGGTATTTTAAATGTCATATGTGAATTTCGATGAGTCATTTCACAAGCGCGTCGCAATCGCACGTAACGCCTCGGGACTTACTCAGGAGCAACTTGCTAATTATGCTGGGATAGGCCGACGCCAGGTTGCAGCTTATGAGGCAGGAACATCAAAGCCCAGAAAAGATGTATTGGTTAATCTGGCAGCAGCGCTTGGCACTACAATAGACTGGCTGACATCTGGTAAGGGTGACGGCCCTGATACAAGCCATGTCAAGAAGACAATAACCGTCAGGCAAGTTCCATTGCTTTCTCATGTGCAGGTAATGGGTATAGGATTTGATTTTGATGATTTCATCAGAAGTGCGTCAGTATGCGACTTTATCCCTGCCCCGCCGGAAGCCGGGGAATATGCTTTCGCCATTCAAGTTAACGGAAACTCCATGGAATCTCCGAGCGGTATATCATTCCCTGATGGAACGATTATCATTGTCGATCCAGAGGAAATGCCAGAGAACGGTGATTTTGGTCTGTTCATACTGGATGACAATGACTCGTTTACATTTAAACAATACATACGTGATCAAGGGCAAGGGTACTTAAAACCACTGAACCCTACATATCCCATGATTCCAACATCTTCAGGGATGACACCTATTGGCAAGGTAATCGCTGCGCAACAATCATTCAGCAAAAGCTGGAAAGCAAGTATACATTCACGTCCGGTTGACAGCATTAAGCCAACAGATTACGAAGCCCTGCAAACTAGGCTTTCTGCTCTCGAAAGCAAGCTTGATAACATTATTGAATTACTCTCAGCCAACAAAAAGCCCACCTGAGTGGGCTTTTTGCTTTCTTGTTCTGGCGCGACCGCGCCCTTCAATGACCAATAACAATGACTTTTCCTTCCCCGCTCATGTCCCGGGTAGAAATCTCCTGAGAAATTACGCGAGACCCCACCCGCATTTCTCCATACAGGACCGGTACCGGCGCGCCCTGAGCCATCATGTTTTCTGTGCCTGAAAACCAGGTGCTTTTGTTATCCCTGGCATCTGCGCCCGCAGGTCGGGGAGCCAGCAGCTGAGCGGCCCCGCCCAGCATCAGGCTGGCCCCCAGCGAAAAAGCCGCCCCGCTCAGCGAAAGCGTTGTCGCGCCCACCGTCCAGACAAAAGCATTCAGACCCGGAATAAATGACGCCGCGATAAGCGCGGCACCGGCAAACAGCTGAAGCAGGCCCCTCCGGGAAGCGCCCTGCAGCCGGGGAACCAGATGGACAACTGCGCCGGACGGTAGCTTTTCATGCAGGCGGGCATGCAGGTTGCCAGTATCAAGATCGCTGCCGGCAATACGCACCTGATAAAGCCCTTTGTTGAACTGGCGCCTGAACTCACCCGACTGCATCACCAGCGCATGCAGCGCTTCTGCCGCAGTCGTCACATGCAGATCAATACGCCTGCCAGACCTGGCGAGGTTGCCGTACAGACACACCCGAACCGGTCGGGCCCTTTCAGATGAATATTCAGGTGAACTCATTCTCATCTCCAAAGCAATAAATGCTGTCACCACAGACCAGCCACCAGCTGCAGGCGCTGTGCCTCATTGCGGCTTTGTCCACAGAACTCAGTTCAGGTGGCCCATCAGGATGGCTGTGAACCAGCGCGATAACCGTGCCGGCGGCGGATGCGCTCAGATAATTTTCAGGGGTGATCAGAAAATGCCGTCGTGGCTCAGGTGAGGCGTTAATGCAGGGTCGATACTGGCAGTCGTCCGGGGTCAGGATGACCAGTCCGCAGCACTCCTGCGGGTAACAGGCCCGGGCGTGGGCGAAGATATCTTCGGAGAGACGCCCGACTGTCGATGCGTTACAGGAGTCCGTCATCTTTCAGAATATGCATTCAGCGAGAGAAACCCGCCAAAGCGCCCGATGTTATGCCGAAGACGGCAACCTGCTGCACAGTTGCCACAGTGATCCTGAGCGGCATCCGTCACGGGTCGCCCGTTGCTGTCCGCAATAACCGGCCCGGTGTACCCACAGTCTGCAGAGCGGTATTCCCATGGGCAAAGGTCGGACAGCATGATGCGGCCCGGGCACAGCAGCCCTTCGGTTTCTGTCGGCACGGCCAGAATAAATCTCGCCGTCAGTGACGTCAGTTCCGCCAGCTGTTCAATAACATAACGGCTGACCACTTCCTGCTGCGGATCGGCGTCCGGATTACCTCGCCTGAAATTCTCTGCATCCAGAAACCGTGCGCAGACCGTTCGCCGTATCACAGCGGCACCCACCAGGCTCTGGTGCGCCTCGGCCAGGCCGGTCACGATGCCATACAGGTTTGAGACAACAACTGACGGACGCGCAGCCGGGCCTCGCCCGCTCATGCCACACTCTTCCATCCTGACGGGATAAGGCCGGTAGCGACGTTTCTGCCAGATAACCGCTTTTCCGAGTTCGTTCTGTTCATTGCAGAAGAAGTAACGTTTACCGCCTGTTGCGGTCAGATCCGCTTCCCACAGGTCAATACGGGCAGACGGCTCTGTCCGGGTCAGCTCACTCAGCATTTGAGAAGGAATGGTGTTCATCGCTGTTACCTCAGGCGGGGACCTGTTCAAATTCGCCGGTTATTTCCGTACGCCTCGCCAGACGCACCGCCGACCAGCGTCGGCAGACAAAGGCGGCAGGATCGGGCTGGCCCGGCGGTTGCCACAGAAAGGCTCTGATACCGCTGTGCCGGGTAAGGAAGTCTTCCACCGCCTGCATAGAGACGTGAGATCCGGACAGCATAATGGCGTAGCGGCTCTGAAGAACATTCAGGCCATCTGCGCGCCGCTGCTCATACCCGTCGCCAAACCGGATTGTCTGCACACGTGGCTCTCGCTCCGCGCGCATACCCGGCCGGATCTTCCAGTTAAATGATTCCATCAGACCCGGCCTCCGCTCATCATGCCGCCGTCACGCTGCTGCTGAAGGAAGAAATCTTTCGCGCCCTGACGCCCCAGCTCATACATCATTCTGGCGGCCTCCGGCCCGAGCTGCCCGTTACGGCCGTCATTGTGAATGGTGACATTAAAGACGGGTGCGTATTTCAGGCCGGCTCCTGTCATCCGGGCCACCACACCCAGCTTACCGTCGGCACCGCGACGTAGTGGAAAGATACCTTCCGGCCCGGCTTCTCCCATGACGCCGGCACCATGGGCAAACGCAAACAGCGTGGGCGTCCTGATCACGCTTCCGCTGAAGGCATGGAGGTCCCGAGAATGAAAAACACCGCCCTGTGCATGAAATGACAACGCATGTTGCTTAAGCAGTCCGGCGAAAAAATCCACGCCCCTGACCAGCGTCATTTTCACCAGGATCTGGGTGAGCATGCTCAGAACGTTTCGGGTAAAGTCGCGAAAACCTGCCTTACCGTTCGTCAGCAGAGCACTCAGCTGTGTGCTTAACCCGTCAAGCGCCCTGGATGACGCCTGTTTTATCTGGCTGTTGGCATCAAGCGCCGCATCCCGGTACTCGGCCCATGCGCTTTTTGCTCCCGCCAGCCAGTCGGCCCGCAGCTTTTCTTCCGCCTGCCAGGTTTTTTGCTGTGCTTTTAACACTGCAGCAAGTACATCTGGCGCCTCTGCATAAGTGGCGCTGAGTCGGGTAACGCTGGCATGCTGCTGCGCCTCCCGTGCCGACAGGCCGTGTTCAAGCGCCGCCATTTCCGCCTGCCGCGTGCGCTGCTGCTCCGTAAATTTTCCAGCCTGCACCTGAAGCTGATTCATGCGTTCCTGAAGCGCAACTTCATCCCCCAGCATGGCCAGTTTTTCCTGCTGAAGCAGGACGCTGGCTTTACCGGCAAGCAGGGATTTTTCCTCATGGGTCAGCTGGCGTTTTTGTGCGGCTTCCTCAAGGACATGAAATTTCGCCTGGGAGGCCCAGAGCTCTTTACGCTGCTGGCTGACAATACCTGCTTCCTGATGCGTCTTCAGAGCGTGAAGCCGGGCCTGCAGCGCCAGCATGTCAGCCTGCGCCTTTTCGCCTGCAAGGGCAGCCGCCGACGGCTGATGTGCGTCCCGCCGTTTTCGGCGGCCTGCGACAAGCGTGTCATAGCGCTGTTTTTCACGGCGCATCGCCTCCTCTTTAACCTCACGGGATGCCCATGAATGGCGGATAACTGACAGCGCGCGCTGATGCTTTTCCTCTTCCGTTTCGTACTGTTTTTTCAGGGCCTGGTCAGCATCGAAACGGCGCTTTTTACGGATTTCCGCATCCTGGTCTGCTTTATCGCGGGCGGCCTTCAGGTCATGCTGAAACTTCTGCTCTTCCAGCCGGGAAAGCCTGTCCCTGTCCTGCTGCGTGACAGGTATCCAGGCTTTGCCCATGGCCTTTCCACCCGCGTTTAACTTCTCCCTCAGGGCAGCAATCTGCTCTTCCAGCGACCGTTCCCGTCCGATGCCCAGCATGGCATCCCATGCCCCCGCCGCCGTCTCCCCCAGCCATTTCCAGGTTTTTTCCAGCGTTCCCAGATGCTGTGCCACCTCATCGCTGCGAAGACGCAGGGTTTCCGCGTAACGATCCATAGCCAGAGCTGCCGCATCGGCTTCACGCCCCTGTTCAGCCAGGCGGGTGATGTTTTCCAGTTCAGTCGCCGTCAGAAAGTGCAGGGATTTATCCAGCGCCCGGACGGCAGCGACGGGCGTATCCTGAAGCCGCGCAAACTGCCGGATAGTCTCTTCGGTGGCCTGACCGGTTACCGTTTTGAGACGGGCCGCGACGTCAGCGACCTGCCGGAGGTGCTGACCGTTAAATAAACCCGAGCCGGTGACCTCCGCCAGCACAGAAGCCGCTTCATGCTGCGTAATACCGTTGCCCGCCAGAGAGCGGCTCATCGCCTGGAGCGCTGAGGTTGTCCGGGCAGCATAATGGCCGGTGAGGATAAGCTTCCGGTTAAAGGTCTCTGCTTCCTGACTGCCCTGATACCAGGCCCTCCCCAGTCCCCAGACAGCAGCGGCAATACCGCCCACCATCCCGGCGATGCTCAGACCGCGCAGGGTCATCAGCTTTTCTATCCATCCGGCATTATTCGCAAGCGTAATGCCGGAGCCACGAAGTGCGCCAAAATTGCCCCGCGCCATTTCGCCAAACAACACGCCAAGCTCGCGCCGCGCCGCCGCGCTCTCCAGTCCCAGAGAGTGTGCTTTCTGACGGGCCGACTCCAGCTTACGGATATAGATTTCCGCCGCATCACCCAGCCCCAGCTGTGCCGCGCGCGTTCTCAGCATCTCTTCACGCGAAAGCCGTTGTGTGGCCAGCTGTGCCTTGAGCTGGCTGAGAAAGCGGGCTTTTGCCTGCGTGGCCTGCACGTCAGCGCGCGAAGCGGAGGAAACCTGCTGCGCAGTGCGCCCGGCCTGCTGCCCCGCGTTTTTAAGCTGACGTTCGACCCGGCCCATTTGCTCGTGAAACCGGGCAGTCTCAGCCCCAAGGTTTACGACAAGATCAGCGATCTGCCGGGACATGGCGTTCTCCTCCCATGGACTCTGCTACGGCCATCAACATCTCATCCGTCATGAGGTCACCGGTTCCTGAGCGACTGAGCAGGCTGAAATCTTCTGCAGTCAGTCCGCATTCGCCAGTGGCGAGCGCCACCATTGTGCTGCTGAGCGCCGCAAATTCAGCATCCAGCAGGCGATGGCTGAACGGCACAGTGGCGAAATAACGCTGCCAGTCTGCGAGTTCAGAAGACGTCATCTCGCTCAGCATCCGGCGCCAGTCAGGGCGGCGAAACTCATGGGCCAGAAACATGATAAATTTCAGCTCCCGTCCGTCGGCTTTACCTTCACGTCATCCTCCCTCGGGCCGAAGGGCTCGGTCGACTTTCCATCCCCGTTGAGATCGCTGAGAACCATCACCTTTTCCGCAGCCAGACACAGCGCCTTTTCGGGCCAGTCGGCCAGAACCCCCTGATAAATATCGTTAACGTCCGCCTCACGATGACAGTTCCAGAGCGCGCGAGAGACAAGCCAGGCACTGTACTCAGTATTGAGCCTGACCAGTACTGCATTCCGGGCCGCGTCAGTGGGGGCCTTATCTTTAACCACTTCTGAACTGGCAACAAAATCAAAAAACTCGGCGCGCTGCAGTGCTGTCAGTTCAGATAACTCCATTTGCTCGGGCCCGTAATGAAACACGGTTTTTTCCAGAAACATCAGAGCCCTCCTTTCTCATGGTTATTGTCAGAATGTGGTACAGGTGCAGGTGCAGGCGACTGCGAAATTTCCTCAGCCAGAACCGGACGGCCGCTGTTCGTAACTTTGATGGTTCGCGTGATGACCTCTTTTGCCGGAATGGTCTTCCCCAGGCTGCTGACCCAGCCCCGGAAAAGATCGACCGTGCCGTTCGGATAGCGGATTTTGTAATAGCGAACCTCCCCGCTGTGAAACCAGCTCAGTAAATCTTTCTGTCCCTGCTCGCCGGGTTTCCAGGCAAGCGTAATACTGGCTTCTCCCGCCGATTTCTCGCCCTGCGCCGTGGCTTTCCAGTCGGCATCCGGGTCGTCCAGCCAAGTGTCGTCGTAACTTTCCGCACTGATTTCCCCGGGCTGCAGCTCCCGGATCTGGGCGAGCCGTGTCCAGCCGTTATCGTCCAGTGGCTTAGCGGTGGCATCGCCGCTGCCGGTGAAAATCAGTAAGGTGGTACCTGCACCTTTGACGGATGCAAGAGGATTGGGTGTCGCCATAGTGGCTCCTTACATCTGATAGGTAATGAGATAAGTCAGATCGGCTGACCCCCAGCTCGCCATTTCACTGTCCCGCTGCCAGTCATAACTCTGCGGCGTGAGCGTATCGATCACGCATGAAAGTGCCGGCACATTAACGAGCGCCGGAAGAATATGGCGTTCAACCCACTCATCCAGTGCCATATCCGGCTGGGTTGCCCGGAGGAATACCTCGATATGCAGCGTGGCCTGCCAGGCTTCCGCATCCAGATAGTTACCGCTGTAGCGGGCATCTGACAGATAAACGGCTACGGCGGGCAGTTCTTTTTCATCAATAAAAACGGGGCGGCCATCATGAAAGGCTGCCCCGCTGATATGGGACTTAAGCGCATCCGTGAGGGTGCGCCTGATTTCAGCATGTTTTTTCATACTCTCCTCCTCACGTACAGTCTCAGTTGCTGCCTGAGCGCGGCAGCCAGTTCGGCCTGCATATCCGTTTGCAGCAGCTGCTGGCTTTGTTTCTGATAACTCTCCGTCAGCGGTCCGGACAGCGGGATTTTTACAACCTGAACCGGATAGCGACTGCGGCCGGTCCGCTGCAGGACATGCCAGCGGCCGTTAGCCAGTTGCTGTATAAATGCATTACGGAACGTAAACCGCCCGATTTTCAGCACACTGCCGTGCCGGCCGCAGACTGTTTTTCGCCGGGACAGTTGCAGACGGGCCGTGCCCAGACTGATAGCCGGCAAATCCCCGCGGTTAACGACCAGTCGCGCGATCGGATCAGCATGGCCCGGCGTGGCCGGGCGTAGCCGGACACGCTGCCTGACCAGCTTCTGGGGAACGCTGGTTTCCTTTGCAACCTCGCGTGTGCAGTGCGTAATGACGCGACGGGCTACACGGTTCACCGCCTGCGCCAGCGCGCGGGGCACCAGCTGACGATCGAGCTCATGCAGGTTATTCAGTGCCTGTTTCAGTCCCTGCATGTTTATCCTCCTCAAGCCAGATTTGCGGCTTGCCGTTATAAAACTGCCAGCGGGTCACCCGCCAGTGTTTCTCCTGCCATTCAACCCGATCATGTCGTTCAGGCTGATAAGCCCGGTCGAAGACAATTAACGACACGCCCTCTCCGGACAGGGGCCCCATGTCAGCCGTAAAGGCATGTTCAGCTGCGCATATCGTTCGTCCATTAATGACCACGGCCTGACCGAACCGCTGTGCGGTGACATCGTCCATCCTGTCTGTCAGGCGCAAAAACGGGCTAGCCAAAAAGCTTAACGGCCACTACGGCCGCCTTACTGTCGGCATTTTCCCAGGCGATACCTAGGGGCACGGCCCCCTCGGTCTTGCTGGCTACCACCTGATGGCCCTGCTCATAAACAGGCTTGCCGATCTGCACAGAGACATCGTTTTTTTTCGGCAAGGTGAAGACGCCTTCCGCCAGGCCAGTTCCGGCGCAACCTTTCGGGGTATCGGTTACGGCAATCACGATACGATCCCCCACATGCACCATATCGCCGCTTTTATAGTCCTCGTCCGCAATGAACGTCAGCGTCTTACCATCCTGCACATAATTTTTTGCCATGTTTCTTCTCCTTCACGGTTCCTGATGACCGGATTTCAGGCATAAAAAAAGCCCTTTCGGGCATTCAGGTTTTTTACGACATATCAGGCAACGCACTGCACCAGACCACGATAGTCAATCGGCGCAACGCCGGCATCAATGCGCACTTTGGTAGTGATACCATCAGCAGTAAAGCCTTCCGTCTGGTCAATAAATGGCGTATCCACACCGTTGAGGTAAGCCACCTCAATCGTGTCCGAACCTTTTGCGGCAGCCAGATAGAACGTGCTCTGGCTGGCGTCATCCAGACGGGGTTCGGCAATGACCGTCGCAAAGTTTTGCACGGGGTTGATGATGCCTGCGTTGATGTCAGCGCCTTTGACAGACGTTGAGCGGATGACCTGGCTGGCAGTGGACTCCATGGCCGTCGGTACAAGCACAAAAGCCGGACGGATGTTGAGATGGCGTTCGCCTTCTTTCTGACGGCGCATCATCTGGCGGGCTTTGTCCAGAGACGCCACGTCCATTGCCGCTGCTTTCAGCACGTTGGCATGACGCGCGCTGTCAAACAACGGCACGTTATCGGTGGAAAGGTTCGGGTTGGTGGTCAGAATGGCATAAACCAGATCCGCCACGGTGGCTTTTGCCGCGCGGCCGAGCTTCATGGGAACATCGGTCAGCACGCTCAGGTCATCGTTGATAATGGCCTGACGGGTGATGCTGAACAGTTCACCGTAGGTGGCCAGAGCAATCGTGGCCTGCTTGTCTGACGTCGTGACGTATTTGTATTCCGCCCCCTCGCGGACCTGACGCAGGGAAGGAAAACCGCCCAGCCCCACACGGTGCGCGATTTTGAAATCGGACAGCTGCCCCTTTTTGGTCCATTCCCCGAACGTTTCAGGCGCCTCTTCCCAGCCCTGAAGAAGAGACTTGCCAGTCACATCCAGCATGATATTGCCATAATCGGACGTGCTGTGCGTAAACGCCAGGCCGACAATTTGTACCGGATTATAACTGGCCACACCGAAGCCCCGTTCGGTCAGCGACAGGCGCGCATGTTCACGAAGCGTCATGCCGTTATAAGGGTTATCCGGCTGGAGTGGTTCATAACCGACCCGCGCCATGATGGCCTGCCGGATACCGTCACCGGTAAAATTCCCGTTTCCGGCATAGATGTGAGGTGCGGCTGTTTTGTTAGATGGCGTGCTGTCTTTGCCCATCTGCGTCAGCAACTTCTCGCGTGCCAGTTCAAGCGTGCACGTCGGATCCGCGATGCAGGCTGCCTGCAGGGCACTGTATTTATCACCGAACATCCCAAACAGGTCAGTGAGCGCCCGTGCGCGGACACGCTGTTCTTCAATGAACTGTTCACGCAAACCCGCTTCGTTCAAATCGACCTGAGGTGTAGCAGGATCATGCGTCAGTCTGTTCTGCGGCGGCGTCAGCATATTGCGAAGGTTTTCTGGCATTTTTTCGTACTCCTCGATACGTTTTGAATCAATGCGAGCCATTGCCTGAACGGCTGGCACAAGCTGGTCAGCGAAGCCCAGTGAGACGCACTGGGTTCCGTCCATCCAGGTCTCTTCTTTCAGCATCCCGGCGATAACCTCATGGGCCAGTCCTGTTTTGGCGGCATAAGCCGGGATGAGCACAGCTTCGATCTTATCCAGCAGCTCAGCGAGATCACGCATGGCCGCGGCGCCCCCCCTCGCAACTGCATGAGGCTTATGGATCATCATGAAACTGTTGGCCGGCATGATGACCAGATTACCGGCCATGGCGATGACGGAAGCCATCGAGGCCGCCACGCCGTCGACATGAACCGTAATGGCAGCAGGGTGAGAGTTGAGTGCGTTGAATATGGCGATCCCGTCAAAAATGCATCCGCCCGGCGAGTTAATATGAAGAGTGATGTGTTTGATCTCGCCGAGTGCTTTGAGATCACTGATAAACTGTTTTGCCGTCACGCCCTGAAAACCGATTTCGTCATAGATATAAATTTCTGCCTCAGCTTCGCCCCGTGCGGCCATCCGGAACCAGGATTCAGTCTTCTTCGCCTGTATCGCCTGACGCTGGCTTATCTGCTTTATTTTCTCGGTCACTGCTGACTCCTTTGTCGTTTGCCGGGTCAGTGTCGAACACCAGCCCCTCTTTCTGGTTTTCATCGACTTCCGCTTTGCGGCGACGTTTAACCTCATCAGGGTTGCGCCCGCACGCCCGCGCCCAGTCGGATTCGGTTGCCGCCCCACCCCGTATCTGAATTTTCCAGGCTGTCGCCTCCTTCACAGGGTCGATCCAGGGCATACCGGGTCCTGAGTAAATGGCGTCATACAGTGTGGAAAGCTCGATGTCGGCGGGTGGCTTAATCACGCCCGCTGCAAGCGCCTGCTTCAGCCATGCGCGATAAACCGGCCGGGTGACAGCAGCAATAAAACAGTCCTGCAGAATGAGATATCCGTCCGTAGACTCCACCAGCTCCTGCCGCTGCGCGCTGTATGTGCCGTTGTAATTGCGGGCGGTGCTCGAAAAGCTCAGACGTGTACCGGCAGCCACGGCACGTAGCTGCCCGTTCCTGAATGATTCAAGGTTGGTGTTGGGTCGGTCTGACTTGATCATGCCAATCTCTTCACCCTGCCGGAGATCGTCATACAACATGCCCGGCTGAATAGTCAGTTCACGCTCACTGCTGCCACTCAGGCTTTCTGAATAGTCCTGCCCGTCACCTTTTTTGATGTACATCCCCAGCGCAGCGGCGATGCGCGCGGCCACCATTTCGCTTTCTTCATAATCTTTCAGCGCGCTCAGGCGGATCATCACACCGGACAGAATGGAGTTACCTCTGACCTGATGCAGACGCCGCGCAAATTTAAGATGCAGCATGGCGTCAGAGGACACCTCCTTGGTATCCGACAGCAACCCGCTGACAGGAAGATTTTTATAAACCTGATATTTAAGCGGCTTGCCCCACTCGTTCAGCCAGACGCCCTGAATAAGCCCGGCGGCAGGATCGGAGTTCATGGTCACAAAATCGGGTTCAAGCGCCTCTAGCCAGAAAGGTACGCCGCCATCTGCCCTGAGCCCGGCACCATGGCCGCTCACCAGCTGAGCAAAAACTTCTCCGTCTCTGAGCCAGGTGCGCAGCATCAGACGCTCCAGTACTGGCCGGGAAAACTCGCCGGTGACATCAGGCCGCAGTGACCATTCACCCCATTTCTTGCGTATGGTTTTCACCAGCTCGGTGGCCACACGGCCGTCTTTCAGAAGCGGATGCGGGTCAACGATGATGCCTTTTGCGCCGATAACGCGCTCTTCCAGCTTGTCCAGTATGCCAATCACCAGGTCATGATTCGCATCCAGCGCCCTGGCCTGCTGACGAAGGGAAACGGCCCCGGCCTGACTGAGCTGGTTGGCTGAGCGTGTTTCGCGTCTGGCCTTATGTGTGCGCGTGGGAAGCGCGGCTTCGTAGGCGCGGATCTGCATGCGGGCACGCAGCCTGGCAGCCTTCCACGATGGCGAAAAAAGACCGATGGCATTATCCAGGAACGACATCAGAACCTCGCCAGGCAATAATCGGCCTGACCGCAGCGCTTTTTCAGCAATCCCGCCAGGCGGTGTTCCCACTCCTGCCGTCCTTCACGAATGGCCGTCAGGTTCTCCATCGTCATGGACTGCCCGTTCAGCATGATGGTTTTGCCACTCAGGACGGCCATCTCTGCCTCGGTGTAATAGCGGATCATGGCTTCCACCTCGCTCTGGTTCATATCCAGCCTCCGTTTGTGATCCAGGGATTGTTAGTCATATCGGTCGTCGTGCCTGATGTAGATGTGTGGACGCGGTTATTCTGGGGGGAGACCTTACGTTCCGGAGCGCTATCGGTCTCACTCTCTTCAATCCAGGTTTCCCGCCTTGCCCAGGCAGGGGCATCCGGCCATTTGATTTTTTCATAGCCATGCAGCATCACCAGCGCATCGGCATAGACGAGCAGGTCAAACCCTTCATTGGCTCCCCGCCCCGGTTTGCGCCACCGGCCTTCCGGAGAACGCTCTTCATAGGTGAGCTCGTCATAAAACCAGCTCCCGATCCAGGCAGGAAAGTGAATGTAATTAGGCCCGGGAGTTTCACGCCACAGCGCATTGTTTATCCGGTCCTTGAGCGCATCCGTCTGGAGCAGATAAAGGGGAACATCTCCTGCTGCATTTGCCCGGCGCGTGGAGCGTCCGGTATTGTCAGGCCAGGTCCGGGTGATCAGCTTGTCACGCTTATGGCTGTCGCCCTTGAAAAGATAAACGCGCTTTCCTTCTCCCTCACGACGGCATTTTCGCCAGAAGCGATAGGCGTTGTCGGTCACACCGTCCTCGCCTCCGGAATCCACAGCCATCGCCATAAGTGACATTCGTTTTGACGGATCGCTGGCCAGCGCCCAGGTTTTGTACAGCACGTCTGAGAGAAGCAGATCCCAGTCCTCTGGATAGCTGGCAGGATCAAGAAGGCAGCTTTCGCCCTGGTCGTCGCAGCGCAGCGAATGGCGGAGGCTATACCGGTCAACGATCCATCTTTCACCCATGCTGCCGTATCCGGTAATTTGCACCACGAAACGACGATGACGGCCGCCCTGAACGTCGACCGTGGCCACCAGAAAATTTACCCCCTCTGCAACTGTTCGCGCGGGGATGTCCTCAGCCCGCTCTTCCAGGCGTTCTCCTCTGCGCTGTTCAAGGGCGGTCCGGGGAAGATAAGGCCGGCCAAAGTCTGTGTTGATGACAGCCCTGAGCGTTTCTTCGCTACCCGTTCTCTGATAATCCTGTTCAGCCGTAAGGTATTTAAAAACCAGCTGTGCCCATGTCTGATAGGCTGCAGCTGGCCCTTCCATCCAGAAGGAGGCACTGTTGCAAATAGTCGGTGGTGATAAACTTATCATCCCCTTTTGCTGATGGAGCTGCACATGAACCCAT